>DATFHH010000036.1:0-57141 GCA_035248565.1 Pyrinomonadaceae bacterium
GCGTGTTTGCTCGATCAGAGCAGCGGTGTCGGCAGCGAGCAAAGAAGCGGCTCTCCGCGCAAGCTCGTGAGCTCGGTTTCAATCTAGTGCCAGTTTTTTGCTGACAGCGTGGTGACTCCTAGCGGCAGGTTCCTTGGGAGCAGAGCTCGCCTTCGCTTCACCAGCCAACGGAGATTCTGAACCAAAATCGCTAGTTTGAGAACAAAAATTACTTAACCGCAAGTGTGGCTAATTGAAATTGTCTCAACCGAGGGGTTCACCCCAAAATTTTGTGGCAAACTTGTGGCACGAATTTAGATAAGAGCGTGAGCACTGTGTATAGCTATCTATAGAATCATCAAAAACCCGTGAAAAACCGCTATGGCTGCAACCTGTTGAATGGAGATTACTTCCAATTTTCTCCTGGACTCGATTCGTAATTAGAAGGTCGCCGGTTCAACTCCGGCAGCCGGCTCCAATAGAATCAAGTATTTACAGCCACTCGCGTGAGTGGCTGTTCTGTTGTTTGCGACATATTTGTGACGCGGCAGTTTTGGGCGTATTCAACTGCATTTCTCAGAGTGTCATCAGACGCGTGCGTGTATCGCATGGACATCTGAATGTTTGAATGGCCCAAGAGCCTTGCGATCGTTGTCACGTTGCATCCCGCGTCGCCTAACCGGGTTGCAAACGTGTGGCGTAGATCGTGAAAGTGAAAGTCAGCGATCCCGGCATCAATGCACGCCGCGACGAAACCCTTCTTCACATCTACCAACCCTTCATCCCTGCGCCTCTTAGCGATCCGCCTCGACGCGAATACGAGATCGCCCTTTTGAGTCTCGCGTTGCTCTATTAAAACTTCTCTCACGCTTTGACTCATCGGGATGATCCGATCGCGTGCAGTCTTTGTATTGACCACGTGAATCACGCCACGCAGAAAATCAACATGCCGCCACGATAGATTTAGCAACTCACCGCGACGCATACCCGTACCAAGCGCCAGCGCGACTAGCGGGTACAGGTGCCTGCGTCTGCCTTTGAATTGATCCATCAATCGCGTTTCCTCATCAGCCGATAAGTAGCGGTTGCGTTGATTATCCACTCGCAGCTTTCGCACCTTGCGACATGGATTTGATGCTGCCTGCTCCAACTCCACTGCAAGGGCGAAGATTCGAGACAGTACAGCGACCTCCAGGTTCACGGATGCCGGACTGCGAGTCGTGCCCCGCCTCGTAATAGACTGAGCACGATCCCGTTTCCACTTTTCAATCGCCAGGGGTGAGACTTCACGCAACATCTTGCCCCTGAATGTTTCTGACCACTGGTTTGCGATGATCTCGTCATTGCGCCAGGTCCGTTTGTTAGCTTTGGCCCAAGGCAAATACGTGTCGCTCACAAACTCGCAAAGGCTCTGAGTACCAAGTTGTGACGTACCGTACGTGCCCTGAAACACCTGATCACGCGCCTTAGTTTCTGCTTGCTCTGCCTGAAACTTAGTACGCGCTTCCGGTATCGCTTCGCGATATCTGGCGCCTCTGATTTGAAAATCAAAATACCAGTGGCCACCACGCTTCTTAACTGTCAAAGGACATCACCTCCGTTCGGCGGTTGCAGCCACAGAGGTTGTGACCGAATAGTACCTGAGCTTGCGGTCCGTACCAACGATCATTTCTCTTTGTCCTTTGTCCACTCGACAATCTCATCAAAGTCGAAGCGCAATAGGTGTCCAACTTTGCGATAGGGGATACGGCCTTGAGACTTCATCACGTAAAGCGTGTTTATCTTGATGCCGAGAAATTCGGCGCACTGCTCCGGCGTCATCAATGACACTGACGATTGAAGAGGTCTTCTCAAAGTTTGTTTCTGTTCTTGTAGCATTCTTTCTGCTGTCAGAAGCAACAGCCGCCACGGCACTTGTCATACCATGCTGCCGATTTCTGGTTGGCCCAACTAACACCGCTAGAGATCTGAATCGTTTGACAGCAACCGGGCGAGTGTCACAGTTGTGACAGAGTGTGACACTTTGTGACGAAGTGTGACAGGTTGTGACACTCGTTAGCTCGTTGGCCTCGCTGCGGTCCAAAGGCCAACGGCGCACCGCGCTTCGCGCGTCTAGGTCGTTACTTCTTCGGTTCTAAAGACCTGGATCGCACCCCGCTCACACAACTCCCTCGCCCGTATTCCAACACACCGCTCTAACACGCTGGCGTCACCTTTGCAGACTCGTAATCCACGCTGACGGATGCGCCAAGCACGCCGAAATTGAAGGGGAGACCAACACCCATGGAAGACGAATCGAAGATGTTTATATGGGAATGGGAAGATGACGAAACGGGTTTGATCCGCACAATCAAAATCACAATGCCGAACCTTGATCGTGATTACGATCCGAGCGAATCGCAAGAGATCATTCTCGATCGCAAGCTTAGCCTGGACAACGTAAAAATGCCGGACTGGATCGAGATCATTCCGCCGAGAAAACCTAACTGACGAACGTGAAAGCCAGAAGTAAAGCCGCGCAAAATCAGTCGAAGAACCCGATCAATTCTGATTACATCAGGAGCCCATGAATTCTAACGGAGGTGCTATGCACCTGATTTCATTTGACACGTCACCCCTTCGCGGGCACACGCAGCAAACTTAAAGTTTGCTGCGTCTACTTGCGTGGATGCTGGAGATCGCGGTTTACCGTTTGCAGCGCAAACATCATGTTTGCGTTTGTGCACGCGACTCTATAGTAAGAAAAGGAAACAATGACATGGGAAAACGTGAAACCGATTACCCGCATACCATTAGCTTTCGCGTAACAGATCAGACATGGCGTTGCATTCAAAAGCAGATCGAAGGAAGCAATCGGACGCCACACGAATGGTGCCGAAAAGCAGCCCTCGATAGACTCAATGCAGACTGGGGATTGTCGAAAAGCCAGCGGCTTTTATTTTGGCATTTCGTCCGCGCGCAGTACCTATTCACACAAGGATTTCAGTTACTCGCGGATCGCAATTTACTGGGCGAACAATGGAAACAAATCCGTGCTAACGCCAAGAACAGGACGTCCGAACTCGTTAATGACGTCCTTGCGAAGGGTGCCTTACGGGACGGTGAAGGTTGACACCTTACGCAGCCATTCTATGGTGTTATGGTAGCATCCCAATATGAGTCTAAGCTTAGACCAAATCATCAAATCAATTGAACAACTGTCGGCTCCAGACCAGGAAAGAATTCGTCGATGGCTGGACGAGAAGGGCACGCCAAACCGAGAAAGAAATGCCTCACAACCACACGCTAACCGCTCGGCAAAGTCGCTCAGATGGTTAGACGAAAACCGAGAAAAGTACTCGGGACAGTGGGTCGCATTAGATGGTGACCGCTTGATTGCCAGCGGGCCGACGGCGAAAGAGGTGTACTCTAAAGCGAAGGCTGAAGGCGTTGAGATCCCGTTCGTCGAACTGGTCACAGACCCAGAGCGAGTGCCGTCTACCGGAGGGTGGCTTTCGTGAGGAAACCGCATGTTTGACGAACTCACCTGCAACGCACACTTGAGCCAGAAGCACGTATCGATCATTCGAGCCCCCACCTCTTACCCTGTGTCATACGAGTGCAGCGTGCCAAATAATTAGAGTATGTCGGGTCGCTCTGAGGAAGAATTGTCACGTCGTACGCGGGATCACTCACTCCAGGAAGTTTACTTATAATCAATAAATCGCCGCCGGCAACTGCGCTCAGATCGATAGTGTCTCTGTCCATTCTCAATCGGTATTCATCAATGCGAGTTCCAACAGCACGTTCCTCATAGTACCAAAGACGATACTGATGTATCTCAGCACCCGTGGGTGTGTTAAGAATTACATTAAAGAAGGCATCGGGATAGATTCTGCCGCCCATTGTTAGAGGTGGGAAAAATCCTATCGCACCGTGTGGAATCAAGACTTCAGGAGTTCCCCTCACTCCCGTGCGATGACTCGAATCAAAAGGAGAGAGTTGCATTAAAAACATGCCAGCAGGCACTGCAGCACCACCAGGCACTGCACCAGCAGGCACCCCTCGTCTAGCCGGCGCTGCCTGCCGAGGAAGTGTCGAAATAACCTTTCCCGCCGCAGGTGGCGCGGCGGGTACGATGAGCGGCGGAAATAGTCCTGACAGAGGCGAGGTTCTTCTTGAGCGCCGGCCTCGAACTAAACCAGGACCCGGCTCGATGGTTTCCGATTCACGCCTTATAGCGGCTTCTGCAACCAGCCTATTAATAAGAGGATTATCGAGGATTTGGATGTTCGGATTGGCCGGATTCAGGAGCTCCGACAAAAACTGCTCAAATCCCCTGTAGGCTTCCAAATCTGGTTGAATTTGAAAATCCAAATAAATGGCGACCGCGAGTTCTACATTCCTAAACAAGCCGTCCCGGGTTAAATTCGGACTACCGATTACTGCTACAGCCGCATCCGGACCATTAAGCAAGTAGAACTTGGGATGATAAATGTAACCGGACACAGTATGAAAAATAGTGCTAGTCTGGGAATAACCCATCAATATTTCGAGCGCATCCGCTGAAGTAATCGCGTCAGAAATTCCTATCGCGCCCGAAACGGTGCCCCCACGATTAATGAGGCCTTCTATCGAAACGGATAACCTGTCGAGACCTGACACGCGCATGTAAGCGACAGCGAACCGCAGCCGCTCATAGGCATTGGAGGCGATAATATTGTTTAGCACGTCCCCAACTCGAAGACGGTGTACCGCCCCGAGTTCAATTTGCGGGATGACCTCAATCCTCATGCGTTATGCTCGCAAAATTAGCAAAACCTCAGACCTGATAGAGTTGGCTTGATGAATATCAAATCTGTGATAGGTGTCTAACTCGATCACCTCATCCGTCGTGAAGCCGTTCTGCTCTGCTAACGAGGCTAAGAGCTCTGGGGTGTTTATAATGAATTCCTTGCCACCTAACGAAGTCTTATTAATGCCAACGACAAGAGCGAAAGGTGCATGCGGCTTGAGTAGACTATGTGTTTGAGAGAACATACGCCCCATATCTCGGCAATATTGGTATGTCAGTGCGGGCATGTTTTGCCGCCGAAACCCATCGGTCGCTCTGTCCAACGCTGCGTTCATCTTGAGAACGAGCGAAATACAAACAGCAGGCAGATTGTCTGAGTTTTGTGTGATCGCTTGTACTAAGTTTTTTCGTTCCGTATTCGTTATTTCTCTGTTTCCGATTAAGGCGCGCTCCGTCGCACGCAAGTCACCGGATGCAATCAATCCTAAGGCGGCGAGACTTAGACGCTGCGTGTCAATGTAAGGCAATGCCGCAACATACGGGGGACTTGTAATAGCCGCATCAAATAACTGGGACTCGTTAAACTTGCGAGCGACACTCGCACATTCTCGAATATCACCAAGGATGGCTGCTTGTCGTGTTCTTACTTTTCGCAAGAAGCGTCGGGCCTTAAGTATCGTACGAACCTGGCATGAAAGAGCCTTCAAGAACGCAGGAATGGCTGGCGCATTTTCGGCCGGTGTCTTAGTGCGACGGATCCTGAGGTCCGCGACGTCTTGTAAAGACACGCCGCGCAGAATATCACTAAGGATTACCCGAAAGATGAGTCTGGCTCGAGGATCAGCGACTTCGTTGACTTCACGAAGAATTGCAGATATTTGGACCAACACCGACTCAGAAAACCATGCTCGAAGATACTCCAGGTTAGGTAAAGTGTCAGCCCACCTAGTGCCACCTACTGTCTTTACGCTTTCTTTGCTAAACCGAACATCGAACGGAATGTTGTTCAACTTCCGACTTAGCCGCTCGATGAGAGCTTCAGAATTCGTTTCAAGCTTTCGTGCTGGTATATGAACCGAAGCAATCTTCGCATTGGAGATTTCGACGCCTAAAGGGTTGATCTCCACTCCAACGGCATTCCAGCCGATGTGGGCGGCTTCCAACAATGTCGTACCGCTTCCGCAAAACGGATCCAGCACACACTGCCCGGGTTTCACATTCAAAATATTACCAATTGCGCGCACGATTTGCGGGTTGAACTTACCTCTGTATTCGTGAATCCCATGCGCGGAATAACGAGTGCTTTGTCTATTTAGCTTAGGTGGCTCATACGAACCGCCCTTTTTTTTAACTCCGCCATTCGCAGAAGCTTCAAACACTGCTTGGGTAGGTACAACGCATTCACCACTTGGAGAAACAGCAGCGCGAAAGTACGTCGTTCGCATTGCGAAGTCTTTCCAGTTTTTCATCGTCTCGATTTCTAGACCATCACGCTGTTTGGTTGGCTCGTTGCCCGACATAACAGCTAGTTCCTGTGTTGCCAGGGATTCTTCGTATGGCAAGTACCGATAGTTATGCCAGTGAAACTTTATTCTCATTTCTTTTCTTCGAGTGAAAAGACCATTAGTTGTTCTTGATTAATTTTACTATTGGAAGGATTGAACGCCTTCCGAGTAGTTGGAATCCGACGTTCAATTAATTCTTCAACCGCAAATCCGTTCCGCCCCGCCGAGCGTTCAAGAATCTTAGCGTTATCGATTGTCCTGCCATGGATAATTGATCGACCAACCAAGAAGCACGCCTTCGCTTTAGGTAACATGACTTTCGAAAGTAATTTGAAGCACTTGCCCATCTGGTGTTCAAAGTCTGTCTCGTCTTGATGGTTCTTCTTAAAATAATGTGGACGAGCTCCTATCTCAACTTCTTTGACTCGAATCGGATCCAAGCCCAGCCAGTACATTCTGTATTTGTGGTAGAGCCAATACTCGTAAGCGTTCGGGTACGGCGGCGACGTTATCACGAGACCTACATTGTCCGGCAATTCTGATGGTGAAAGGGTCATCAAATTACAATTCAGAACGGTGGCTTTACCATGATGCGTAAACAAGCCCGAGCTATGGTCAGTTAATACTCGGCTAACACTCAGAGCAGAACGCTTAAACGCTTCGATGACGTCGGCGGCGGCTATGTTCTTTTTCTCAATGGCTGCATAACGCGTGTCACTCTCTTGATTTGATACACGCACGATGATGCTGGAAAGTGCCACTTGCAAGGCCTCGCGCACGGGAACTGACGGTTCAGCGTTAATTTCAGCTATCAAGGCCGCTAACGCCCACTTGACATCCGGCTTGAACCAGTGGTCTACATTTGGAATCTGGGGTATTTCAATGTGTCCCGAAGCAAGTTTTGCCTTCGCGTTACTAATTACAGAAAGGATGAGATCGCCCAGTGGTAAGGGAAGTAATCTGGTTTTGACACGGGATATCAAGCAAGCAATCGGATTGAGGTCAACGCCCCAGACATCAACACCAGCTTCAACGCCTTCAACCAGAGTCGTACCTGAGCCGCAAAATGGGTCGAGCAAAACCGACCCATCCTGGGGTGGGTACAGCTTGAATAGTTGTCGAGGAATCTGCGCAATAAATTTTGCTGGGTAAGGGTGGATTGCGTGTATACCAGTACTTATCTTAGCATCGCCAAAATCCCAATCTACCGCCTTGAAACTTGTTGCAGCCTGGCTCATATTTAATCAATGGCTTGCGGAGATCGAGATCCCAATACCCTACATCTGGTGGAGACGATGCACAGTACCCTTAACGATGTCAGGAAGTCAAAGCATATCGCGTAATTAAAAGGCCGCCGGTTCAAATTCCGGCAGCCGGGGTCTAAACTGAGCGACCCGTATTTCGTAAACTATGCAAAGCCTAGTTGTTAAGATAACCAACCCTGAAACACTCCGCGCCATCACGGAGGCAGCGAAGTGCCGGGGAACCACTCCTGAAGCCGCCGCTTTGGAACTGCTCGAAACGGCGGTTCTCGCTCAGAAACCGTTTGAACAAACCGTCGAGCCGATCGCGCGAAGCTTCGATGAAAGTGGGATGTCAGAAGAAGAACTCGACGACATCGTAAAGCAAACCCAAAGGGCCATCCGCGAGGAGAGACGCCAGAACAAATAGGCGATGACCGAACTTTACGCCCCGCCTCGTCTTTAACTGCAATCTCTTCGTTCAAGGAATAGCAAACCGTAACAGCCCAGCGCGCAAGGCGCTAAGGCTGTGTTTCGATGGAGACATATCGATCTTTGTGAGCGGGGCGATTATTCCGAAATTTCGGGATGTCTTGAATCGTGCGGAGCTTCGTCGCCAACTTCCGGGCATCAAATGACCGCATCGTCAATGCTCTTCTAACGAAGCTGGAAGCAAAGGCGATTCTCATCGCTAACGTGCCGCAGGAATTCATTACGAACGCGATCCCGATGAGGAGATCTATATGAATCTCACTATCGTTAGTAATGCCAATTCCCTCCGTGCCAATCCTTTTCATATCGTCCACAGTTCATTAAAGGATTTGATAGCCATGACTCAGTGCGAGACACGAGATCCTGAGGCGTCCAATTGGACTTTGACGCAATCTCTGGAGGTAGAGGCGTTCGCTGCTTTTAGAATCTGCTTCTTCCTCGGAAAACGGCTTATTCTCTAATTTCTTGTTCAGTGCTTCCAAGACCAAATGAGATTTTCGAGTAGCGATGACAATCTTCGCATTTCGGATGACAATTCATCCTACCGAGTCGCTTAACTTTGTGACGTAGTTGTGACGCGAATTTAGATAGGCGCATGAGGAAGCGATAAAGCTTCAAATAAGATCATCAAAAACGCTCGAAAAACCGCGGTGGCCGCAACCTGTTGAATTGAATTTACTTGCTCTTTTCTCGTTGGTCTGATTCGTAATTAGAAGGTCGCCGGTTCAACTCCGGCAGCCGGCTCCAAGTAATCCGAATTTGTACAACAATCCAGCGCAATAACAAAGGCGGCCCAAAATGGTCGCCTTCGAACTGTATAATGAAGCGGGGTGGAAACGCCTGGCACTAGGATCTCAACTTACGGACGGGGAGAATCAAATGAAAATCATTACCTCATTACCACTTAGTTTACTGTTGGTCTTGATGGCCGCCAGCGCTGGTCTATGTCAGACCACGATAAAGGCCCGGACTGAGTCGGGAAAGGAAGTGATTCTCTCTTCTGATGGCACTTGGAAGTATGCAGCTGAATTACGCCCAACGACTTCCACCCTGCGGAACAAACCAGTAGGAGCCACTACGCTTTTTAAAGCGCCGCAGGGAGGTTTTGGGATCTGGTATGACGACACAAAATGGTTGCTAAAGCCACAGTCAGACAATAGGCCAGAGATTGAATTCAAACTGAAGCGCGGGGATGCCTATGCAATCGCAATTATTGAGGAGTTGAATATTCCTTTGGCTACATTGAAACAGATAGCCATCGAAAACGCCAAAAATGCCGCACCTGATGTTCGGGTCGTGTTGGAGGAAACCAGGACGGTTAATAATAAGGAAGTGCTGTGCATGAGGTTTGATGGCACAGTCAAGGGAATTCCCCTCAGTTATTACGGCTACTATTATGGAGGGAAACAGGGCGCTATCCAGCTTTTGACGTTTACGGGCCGAGATCTCTTTGCGAAATACGAGCAGGAGCTTTCGGATTTTCTTAATGGTCTCGAAATCTTTTAAGGTTCTGAGAATAGCGGCTGTGATTTGCATCTATCGAAGAGTTGAAAGAATATCTGAAAGTCTCAGACCAGAGGATTGAGGTGTCAGCGGTTGGCATCAAATAGCCTCGGCTCGGTCAAAAGCCCACCCTGTGCAGGGATCGTTTTCGCGGCGCATCAAGCGCGTCACAGAACTCCTTCCACCGCTTTTGGGCAGCCTAAGTTGCACCTGAAAAGTGGCTTAACACTCGTCCTTTTAGTAAGATATCGTGCGCTACCCCATAGCATGGACCAAAGTGAACGTTCCCTCTAACTTGTTAGGCTCCGTCGTGCGCAGAAGAGCTCACTCTGCCGTGGCTTGTTTACTGCTTCTTACGATCGGTTATGGCGCAATCGTGGAGGCAGCGCATAGCCATGGATTTGCTTCGCCCCGCTCGTCGCAGCTTACGGCTGTGTCCGGTGCCAGTGATTCACAATCCTCGTACCGGAGTGACTCGAATCATAACGACTGCTCGCTGTGCCAATTTCAGCGGCAGTTGTTCGGCGGTCTAGCTCAAGTAATACTCGTCGCCCACACGGCGCAGCAATTCTCGTTTCGGGCTAAAGAAACAGTTTCTTACCTTTCAACTTCAGCCTTTCCTACATTCGGTCGTGCGCCGCCTCGTATCTGAGCTCAATTTAGCGAATCGCAGATCATCAGCTTGACTGGTCTGTCGTAGTACCGATTTCTAAAGACTCAGATTCGGGTGAGCCTGCCTTGCCAGCCATCGGACTAATAGCGCGGGTCGGCTTATCACTCTGTAGATGAATGAGAGGTGGGAATGTCTCAGTGGCGCATGTTTTTTCAGTCTCTACTGACTCTATTTGCAGTAACCGTTTCCAGTATTCACGCACAGGATCAAAACAACCTCGCCACCCAGCCACAAACGCAAGCGCCGGCGACGTCAAAGCGGTCAGTCACTCTGACAGACGCACTCGAGATCTTCATGCGACAAAATCTTGAGTTAGTGGCCGCTCGCTATGACGTCGAAACGGCTGACGCAGAGAAACTGACAGCGCGGCTGCGTCCTAATCCGCAATTGTCGGTTGGTCTATCCGACCTACCTATCGATCTCAGTGGACCACTTATCAAAGAACAAACTTATTCTTACGGCATCTCGCACACGATCGAACTGGGCGGAAAAAGAAACAAGAGAATCGAATTCGCTGACGCAAACTCCGACCTGGCGCGCGGACAGTTTCAAATGGCCGTATGGCAACTGACCAATGATCTAAAACGCAAGTTCTACACTGTCGTCCTAAACCAATCGTTGCTTAATCTCGCCAGGGAAAATGAAGCGACGTTTACCGAAATAGTTAAGCACACCACTGAACTTGTGAACGCAGGCGAGATTTCCGGTTTGGATCTTGAACGAGTCGAAGTCGAGAAACTCAAGTTCGATACCGATCTCGCCAACTCGGAACGAGATTACGAAGTTGCCTTACGCGATCTGCGATTCGTGCTGGGCGGCGACTATCGAGTAATGGACATAGAGGTGGCCGGGACCATTGACTATGAACCTTATCAATTCTCCTATGCCGAGTTGCGCGACAAGGCACTAGCGGAGCGGCCCGACTTAAAAGCCGCCCAACTCAGCGAACGCGCTGCAGAGGCAAACATCCGTTTGCAAAACGCGCAGCGTATTCCCGATCTCACAGTGGGGGGTGGCCTCGAACAAGTTCCGACCGGCACCAGCAGCTACACCTTTGGCGTTGGTATTGCGCTTCCCGTATCAGATCGCAATCAGGGCGAGCGCACCAAAGCCCTTATCGAAAAAAGGAGAGCTCAAAACCAATCACAGCTCATTACCAATCAAGTGCTGAGCGACGTGGACAAGGCATTCGTTGCCTTCGAAATGCAAAAACGCCGTGTGGACCTTTATCGAACCGGCGTGATTGCGAAGGTCAACGACATCCAGCGCCTGACCGAGGTTGCTTTGAAGAGCGGTGAAAGCTCGACGCTTGATTTGCTGGATGCGATTCGCACCCGGCGCGACACGCTCGCTGGTTTTTATCAGACGCTCTTTGATTATCAGATGTCGCTGCTTGATCTTGAACTCGCTACAGCAACGCCCTTGCACAAGTGATTCAAATCGCGAAAGGAGCAAAAATGATTCACCGAAAGACACTTCAGAAACTATTCTTTCCAACGCTTCTCAGCGCGATAGTGCAGGTAGGTTGCAACCGAACTCCGCCCGCGAATTCTTCTTCTTCGCCCAACAGTTCGCCAACGCCCACGTCAACACAGAACAGCGCCATCGAGACTGAGATCGTTGCGCCACAATCCATTGCCGGCGTAATTCCTGCAACCGGGAAAATACTTGTTCCTGAAGACCGTGTCGCAGTCATCGGTCCGGTCAACGAAGGAAGAATTGTGCGTCTGTATGCCGGCCAAGGGACCAGAGTCAGAAAGGGACAGAAGCTGGCCGATCTTGAGTCAGCCGATATCGATCAAGCCGAGGCCGACTACCTCAAAGCTCTCGCGGATTATGAGAATGCCCGCCGATCGTCAGCAGCGGAAGTTAAGCTCGCTCAGGAAAACTATGATCGCGCCAAGCTACTCTACGAACAAAAAATCACAGCCGGAAAGAATCTCCAGGCCGCCGAACATGATCTTGAAGTGGCAAAGGCCGCGGCCGAGAACTCAGTAAACGGGACCAACGCCGCGCTTATCGCCGCTCGCCGCCATCTGCTGATACTTGGTATCAAAGACTCGACGATCGATTCGCTACCGAAGAGAACTGATCTAGCCGCAGTCTTTTCACTCAACTCTCCAATCGATGGAATCGTAGTGGAGCGCAACGCCACTGTCGGCGCCAGCGTAGGCACTGATGCCAATCTGTTCAAGATTATCGATCTGTCGCGCGTCTGGATCGACGCAAACGTCTTTGAAAAAGATCTTCAGCAAGTGAGACCTGGACAAGAAGTAAAGCTCACCGTACCCGCCTTTCCCGGAACTACTTTCGCAGGAAGAGTGATCTTGATTAACAGCGTCGTGGATCCTGACACCCGGACGGTGAAGGTTCGCACCGAGGTGGCTAATCCGGATGGCAGACTCAAACCGGACATGTTCGCAAACGTGCAAATAGTTACTGCTTTGAATCGAACGGCAATTTCGATTCCTCAATCAGCGGTTCTCAATGACGACGGCAAGACGGTTGTCTTTGTCGCCGAAGGCAATGGTTATAAGAAGCGTCAGGTGCAAGCTGGGATTCAGAACAATGACCGGGTGGAGATCGTCGATGGGCTCAATGCCGGCGACAAGGTGGTTGTAAAGGGAAACTATTTGCTGCTGCAACAGAGCAAGCCCGGGGAGTAATGACCTTGGAGTGCGGCGGCCTGGCGCCGCTTTGTTATCGATCGCGCCTGAACGAGGCGAAAGCGGCGCCAGGCCGCCGCACTCCAAATCGGATGCGACTATGACCGACAACCTTATCGCTTTCTTCTATCGCGAACGACTGCTCGTGGCCGTCGTCTCGATGTTGATCGTCGCAGGCGGAATTCTCGCGCTGCGCAGATTGAACGTCGATGCCTTTCCTGACGTCACGCCGGTGCAAGTGGAAATCGACACCGAAGCTGAAGGACTGGCGCCAGAGGAAATAGAGCAGCAGATCACCTTTCCCATCGAAAACGAGATGAATGGCATCGCCGGCGTGACGCGCGTGCAATCGGATTCGAAGTTCGGGTTATCCGTAGTAACTGTCTATTTCACTGACGACACCGACATTTATTTCGCGCGCCAACAAGTGTTCGAGCGACTGTCCGCCGCGAAAGACAGCATCCCGTCCGGATTCGAACCTCAGATGGGTCCAATCACTACCGGCACAGGCCAAATTTATCTTTACCAAATCGTCGGACACGGACAGAGCAACCAGGAGTTACGCACGATTCAGGATTGGATTGTAAAGCTGCAACTGCGCACCGTGCCGGGCGTCGCTGACGTGCTCAGTTTTGGCGGAGATGTCAAACAGTATCAAGTCATCGTCGATCAGCAGGCGCTGGTTAATTACAACATCACTCTCAAATCTCTCTTTGACGCCATCCAGAATAATAATCAAAACACCGGAGCCAACTTCATCGAGCATGGTGACGAGCAATACGTCGTTCGTGGGCTGGGTCTGGTCAAAGACATTTCTGATATCGGGAACATCGTGCTCGACTCGCGCAGCGGTACGCCGATTCGCGTCAGCGACGTGGCCCAAGTCGAGATCGGCAACGAGATCCGGCAGGGTGCGGTGACTAAGGACGGACAGGGAGAAGTCGTCACTGGAATCGTCCTCAAGCGGATCAACGAAAACACCAAGCAGGTAATCGAGCGAGTCAGGGAAAAAGTAGCGGAGATCAACAAAGCGCTCCCGCCGGGCGTGACGATCGTCGACTATTACGATCAAGCCGAGCTTGTCGATAACAGCATACACACAGTCGTTGAGTCGCTAATCGAAGGCGAGCTACTCGTGCTGATCATTCTGGTATTGCTATTGGGCAACTTTCGCAGTTCGTTTATTACCGCTGCTGCGATTCCCTTCTGCATGCTCGTGGCCTTCATTCTGATGTGGTATTCGGGATTGTCAGCAAACCTCATGTCGCTCGGCGGCCTGGCAATCAGCATTGGCATGATGGTCGATGCAACGGTGGTGATGGTGGAGAATATCTACCGTCACCTGGAAGAACATCGTGAACACTCGACGCGCGAAGCCATCCTCGTTGCGGCCCAGGAAATTGGCCGGCCGATGTTCTTCGCCATTCTAATAATCATCGCCGTATTTCTTCCGGTCTTCACGCTGCAAGGCATAGAAGGCAAGTTGTTCAAGCCACTCGCTTATGCCGTCACTTTCTCGATGATCGGTTCAATGTTAATGGCGCTGTGCATCGCGCCGATGCTGTGCGCACTGTGGCTGCGCCTGAAGAAGGGCCCGGTTCGCACTAATCCGATTATTGGATTTTTCAAAGGTATTTATATTCCGGTGCTTGAGTGGGCGATTCGCCATCGCTATCTAACACTGACGATCGCGGGCTTGCTAATAGTTTGGAGTGTTGCGGACGTGTTTATTCTCGGCAGTGAGTTCTTGCCGACGATCGACGAAGGGAACATGCTCGTCCGTGCCACTATGCCTGCGAGTATTTCGTTGCCACGGGCCATCGAAGTATCTTCGCAAATTGAGAAAACCTTACGACAATTTCCGGAAGTCGAAACAGTCGTCGCCAAAATCGGCCGCGCTGAATTGGGAGGCGATCCGGAGAGTGTCAGCAATGATGAGCTCTACGTACGTCTCAAACCGAAGAACCAATGGACCACTGCCAGGACGAAAGATGAGCTAGTCGATGCAATGCGCAGACGAGTCGAGGGTTTTCCAGGCGTGAAATTCAATTTTTCACAGGTCATTCAAACGCGGAATGACGAACTTATCTCAGGAATCAATGCACAAATTGCCGTAAAGATCTTTGGTGAAGATCAGGACACGTTGCGCAGGCTGGCCGATAACATTCGCGATGCGATGTCACACGTTCGCGGAGTCGAGGATCTGGCGGTCGAGCAAGTTGCGGGCGAAGAGCACCTGGAAGTCGACGTCGATCGCGACAAGATCGCGCGTTACGGATTGAACATTGCGGACGTGCTCGAGGTCACTAAGATTGCCATTGGTGGCGATGAAGCTACTGATGTCCTCGAGGGCCAACGGCGATTTGCGATCTTTGTGCGACTGAAAGAGGACTACCGCAATCAAGTAGAGAAGCTGGCTGACATTCTGGTCGCCGCGCCGGTGGGTGGGCGCATACCGCTGGGACAATTAGCGACATTCAAATTATCCAGTGGCGATTCGGTCATCAGCCGCGAGAACTCGCTCCGGCGAGTCGTAGTGATGTGCAACGTCAAGGGTCGCGACATCGGCAGTTTCGTTCGCGACGCGCAGCAGGCCGTCACGTTGCAAGTCAGGACACCACCCGGCTATTTCATCACCTGGGGAGGGCAATTCGAAAACGCCCAGCAGGCCGAGCGCCGGCTGCTGATTGCCATACCTATCTCGCTCCTGTTGGTGTTCGTGCTGATTTACTCCTGCTTTAGTTCGTTGCGCAACACATTGACCATCATCTTCAACATACCGATTGCGCTGGTTGGAAGTACTACCTTTCTTTTGATCTCCGGATTTCCTCTGAGCGTTCCCGCAATAGTTGGATTCATCGCAGTCTTCGGCGTCGCGGTGCAAAACGGAATGGTGATGGTTTCTTATATAAATAAGCTTCGCAACCGAGGAATGGAGTTGCGCGAAGCGGTAATCACCGGCGCGAGCGTGCGTCTGCGCGCTGAGTTATTGAGCGCCTTGATCGGGAGCATTAGTTTAATTCCTTTCATCATATCTTCTGGGACCGGCGCAGAAATCGAGAAGCCGCTGGCGATCGTAGTGGTCGGAGGGTTGGTAACACGCCCAATCAAGATAGTGATCTTGCCAATGATTTATGAGTGGGTTGAGCGGCGCGCCTCGCGAAGAGAAGAGCCCGCGCTCGAGGTTTGATCAGCCACAAAGAAGCACAAAAAACCACAAGAGGAGGCTGGTCGAGATCACGTTGGCGACTTGTTTTCGTGCGGGAAAGGAATGGCGGGACGTGGGCGATCGAGAAATTGGGCCAGCTCGGTCCAGCCACTGCCCTCTTCCCAACACACTTCGAGCAATGCTTCCGGCCTGTCTTTGAAATGATCGCGGACTGTCTGGAGATGTTCTTCGTAATAGCTGATGTGCTCGCGTTTATGTTGATGCGGCATTTCAAAGCCGTAGACGTACTTGCGGAACGCCGTAGGACCGGTGCGCTCAGCATGTTTACAAAGACTCTCAAACCAGACCTCTGGACTGGCTCGTCGCGTCAAAATAAATTTCGATCCGAGAAATTCACGATCGATTTCGCGGAAGATCAGAGGCCAGGGCCAGTCTTCAAAGCTATCGAACGCAGCCACCCACGTTAGCAATTTCGCGTAATCGTTGCGGCGCCAGAAATCAAAAGCAACCGGCGAAAACGAAACATGCTTAAACTGCCAGTGACGCAGACAGGTGCCTAAGGTTTTTGTTCCCGTCTTATTTAGACCGATGCCAATTATCTTCACAATCGATGTACACTCTAGCCACAAAAAGGCACAGAACTCACAAAAAATCGTCTTCTATTTTGTGCTTTTTGTGCCTATTTGTGGCTAATTACTAGGCCGGAGCAGACCGCGGAAGATGCCCTGCACGCGCACCTGGTTTGCCGGAACGGTGAGTGGTTGAAGTTGAGAATTGGCCGGTTGAAGCTCGATATTCACGCCGCGTCGATAAAGCCGCTTGAGCGTCGCCTGGTTCTCCTCGATCAGAAGCGCGACGACGATCTCACCATCGCGCGCGTCGGTGCGATTCTCGATCAACGCGATATCGCCATCGCAGATGTGCTCGTCGATCATCGAGTCGCCCTTCACACGCAACGCATACACGCGATCCGGTTTTACACGACCCAACAAAAAGCGCGGCACCGGAATGCGTTCCTCGTAGTCGACAACTTCGAGCGGCGCGCCTGCGGCAATTCTTCCAAGCAACTTGACTTCGACTAGCGAGTCGCTGCTCTTGTCTTCGACTTTGACGTTGAGTGCAAACGATCCCTCTTCATGCTCGCGCACCAGCAGACCGCGACGCTCGAGCGCTGCGATATGTTTTGCGATCGTTGCGCGCGATTTAACTCCAAACTGCCGCGCGATTTGTGCGTACGAAGGGATGTAACCGTGTCGTTCGAGAAAACGAGTGATGTAATCGAGAATCTCTTTTTGTCGCTGCGTTCGAGGGAGCATGTTCAAGCTATTCCCGATTGTTGCCCGCTTGTAGTTGAGAAGAGATCAAGTCAACCGTAAAGGTGACGAGGCATTCTATGGCGCAGGAGGAAAAGCGTCAAGGGTTTGTTGTGATCAATTTCTAACGAATCGAGTAACGCACGAGAGTGCGCGGAAAGATGCGCACTGAAGGTGGCATCTGTCCAAACGGCACAGGTCGAGATTGCAATACTTCGTCAGCCTTCTTTCCGTATATAGCTTCATTCAGATCGTTGTCGGGACTAATCACTGCTCCTTTCAGAGCCGCGCCGATGAACGCACCTTTGCTGCGTGAGTAGGAAAGAATTCCTGCATCCATACGCGGATTGGTCGAAGCCGCTGCTTCACGGCCGACTGGACCAGCAGCGATGCCCACTTCGCCGCCAAGTTCAAACTTGTCTTTGAGCAAACCGTTGAGTCCGCTCTCGTTCATAATGAGTAAAACGTAGTCAGTCTTCTGCGCGCCGATTTGGGCTCCAAAACTTCCACCGCCGAGATTGAAAAATGCAGGAGCACTCCAACCTCCTTTCACGCGACGACTAATCACTCCCTGACCGCCACGTCCACCGACGACGAACGCTGCTTTGATGACTCCGGGAAACACTGCAATTGCTTCAGCAGTGTCGAGCAATTCCTTTGGAATTGCTTTGTCCTTAACGTTCATGATTTCGGTGAACGTTTTTGCAGCTTCACTCGCGTGACGCGCAGCGTCCTCCGTGCGCGAATTCTTTTGCGCGGACGTTGAAGTGAACGATGAAAGGAGTAATGCGAGTAGAGCGACTGCGCTCAAAATACGAGTGAATGACATTCGATGAACCCTCCTGATATGGACTTGATGATTATATATCTTTAGCCGCGGAATTTCGCGGGTCTGTATTTGCCGACATCTGAAAATCGATTGAGATCTTCCTCATCGTAGTACGCCATTGTCTCCTCCTTGTGAAAATAATTTGTACCTTCGCTAACTTTTTTATGGTCGACCATAGAGTTCGCCGAGCACTTCCGGCGACACACCCAACCAATAGAGGACTTGCAGAATAGTCCAACGCGCAAACGTAAGTACGAAACTACGCTCCTCGAATCGTCTTGAAGAGGTGGTGAGCTCGACGGGCAATCGCACCATGCGTCCTTTCTTTTTTAGTCGACGAATAAAATCCAAGTCTTCAAAAATTGGAAACGGTTTGAAACCACCAATTTCGTCGTAAACATGCGCTCGCACGAAGATACCAGAGTCGCCGTAACACATTCCCAGCCGGGCGAGTTTGGGATAAAGCCAGGTCATAAAACGCGCCGGCCGGCTTTCACCATCGAAGCGAATAGAACAATTGCCACCCAAGAGAGCAGCATCGCGCGCTAATGCGTCGCTGATCTGTTTTATCACCTCCGCAGGAGCGACAGTGTCCGCGTGCAAAAACAACAGCGCGCTGCCGCGAGCTACCCGCGCCCCGTTGTGCATCTGTATTCCACGTCCGCGCTCGCTCGTAACAATCCTTGCTCCCAGTTCCCGTGCAATCTCGGTTGTACGATCCCCACTTCCGCCGTCGACCACTATAAGTTCCACGTCACCTCGGACCTTAGCTAACGCTGACAACGTACAGCCGATCGATCGCTCTTCATTCAAGGTGGGAACGATAACGGAAACTGAAGGACGGCCCTCTTCAACAACATCAGTCATGTTGGCAGTTAAAGCGTCAATTGATTCGTTGGAATTGATGGAAGAGCGCGTTCAGGCTTGTCATCACCGGGCAAAAGCCACGTCGGCCGTTGCTCGAAGAATGGTATCTCAAGAACTCTCACGTGCTCCACATCTTTGAAATTCCGGTATGCAGGAATACCTATCGTAATTGCATCTTGCGGCACATTCAAACGCAACGTGCCATGTAGCCAATCCCAAACAATGAGACCGCTCGACCAATTTGCACAGGAAATCATTTGTGCTTTTTGTGCTTCTTTGTAGCGAAAACAGGTAGTGATGCAGTTTGCGCCGAAGGACAAGTAACGCCGAAGGCGTTGGCTAATTTCAGCCCATGGTTCGAGCGCGAGCAAGAACCTTGGGTAGCCTGATCCGAGCGATGAAACTCTGAAAGAGTTCGCCAATTGCCGAACGCTTCAGCGTTTGACTAACTTCAAATCGCGATCCCAGGGTTGTCGCTGCGCTCCAACCCGTGGGCTGAAATTAGTGAACGCCCTCGGCGTTACTGAAACTGCATCACTACCCGAAAACAGTACTACTTTACAATTTGGATTTTTAGGACGTAACCTAAAACCGTTCCCTCAACAATTAAATCCCTTAAAGAAGTGCAATGGGTTTCCCGATCTTAGCGGAGTAAGAAAGGAGAGAGAGTTGGTAGATCGTTTGAGTGTGGGCGTCGATGACGGCGCAAATCTCGACGCCCCTAGTTCGTTAACGGGTCCGGCTACGCGCAGCAGCAGATAGAGCTGATCGCGTGCGCCTCTGCTCGATCGCATATCCTCACCGACAAAAATTCATCAAGCATCGATCGACGCAATGTAAACGACTCTATCAAAGTAGTCACAATTGTGTGTCTCCATTGACAGAAAATTGTCGCCTATAGTATTAAAGCGCGACCTTCATGAAGCTTCCCATTAGTTTCGACGAAGGTTTTACTCGCACCTCCCAAAATTGCGATTCTTTTTTTGCCCGACTCAAAATTTTTGCCACGCCCAGAACCCGATATAACCTCACTGCTATGCAACCGACGTTTGCGATCGAGTAGGGTTCTTTAGGCCCAGCACTAAAACTCACACTCAATCGTAAATGCATATCAGACTCGAGAAACATCTCGCCAGGTGTTCGATTGGACAAACGAGTAGAAAAAATTATTCAGATGATGAGAGATGATGTTCGTGGTGAACTATCTCTCAGCGAATTTGCGCAGTCGGTGAATCTTTCCGTCTGGCGCCTCTGTCACATTTTCAAATCCGATGTTGGCATGCCGCCGATTCGTTATCTGAGACTGTTGCGCATGGAGCGCGCAAAGGATTTGTTGGAGTCAAGTTTTCTGAGTGTGAAAGAGATTGCATACCAGGTTGGATTGAACGACGAGAGTCACTTCGTGCGAGACTTTAAAGCAACGTATGGATTCTCGCCCGCCCTCTATCGATCACATTTTAAAAGTACGCAAGAGGACCAAGAAGAGCTCAACGGCACCGACGGAAATCAATCAAGCAAACTCATGCGACGACTTGCACGAGCTGCGAAGCATTCGATCCTGCCGTCGGTCCACCTCTTTATTTACGTATTTGCATGTTTGAATTAAGCCACAGCGCGATTCTGAAATTCATTATCAATAAGAAGCAAAAATCGCCAACGAACGACAAAATACGCCAAGCAAGAAGTCTTGCTGTTCGAAAATTCAGAGCGTAATCTTTCGCACGATTCAGCACAACGCACAAGTAGTTAGTTTTCACCATCTGTAAGTTTCGTTAGTCAACTGACATTGCTCAACTGTTATTCAGCGAACCCTCGCCTTTCAAACTGATCGCCTTTGTGGGGGAAGTTAGATCAGGATTCGGGAGCTCTATAGCAACACTCTTCGAGTAGGGTCATAACCACCAGCAAGGGATTTAGATTTGAGGCCAAACCCAAACGGCTGAAAGGAGATTCTATGCCTAAAAACAAGGCAAAGGACCGGCAAAAGGTCGGAAAGAAAACTGAAGGCACAATTAGTAGAAGAACTGTGCTCAAGATAGGAGCAGCAGCCGGGGCCGCTGGTGTTTTGGCCCCGAGCATCCTGTCTCCGAAAGAGGCACTAGGCTTTCAGGCGATTACAGAGCCGGTGCTTTGCACCACACCAACCAACAGTCCACCACATCATCCCTTTGTACAAGACTTCGCGGCGCCGTTTCCTGCAGAGGACCATCCTTTAATGCCAGCGCCAACTGAGTCTCGTAACGAGGCAGCAGGTGAAGCCCCGCGCGCTGATCATCAGCGCTGGGCGCAGTTCACGCCAGCCCAATTTACACACGAGCTGGAAGCCAAGCCCGGTCTCCACACATTCCACCCAGACTACTCTCCGACGTACATCTGGGGCTTCAATGGGCTCTATCCAGGCCCACAGATGCTGCAGAGATACGGCAAGTCAACCATCGTCCGTTTCAGAAACAGCTTACCGCTTACCACCACCACGTTTGGCAGGAATGAGATGACCATCCACCTGCACAACGGGCACCATGGTTCAGAGAGCGATGGTTTCGCGGGTGATTTCTTTTCGACCGGATTCTATAAGGACCATCTTTACCCCAATATCTACGCCGGCCTCGACTCTTTTGGCGGGATTGGTGATCACAATGAAAAGATGGGCACTTTCTGGTATCACGACCACCGCGCTGAGTTCACGGCTCCAAATAATCAAATGGGCCTGAACGGCCAGTTCATCGTCTATGACGAGACAGACCCTGGCCACGAACATCCATCCGTGGACTCGCTTCAACTGCCCGGATACTACGGTATCACCGACTTTCCAATCATTCTCAATGATAAGAAATTCTGCCCCACCGCAAACGGGCGCACTGAGATGGTCAATGCAGTGGCCGGCGGCGACAAGTGGATCGTCAACGGAATGATTCAGCCGAAGCTGACCGTGAGAAGGCGGAAATATCGGTTCCGCATTCTCAATACGGGACCGACGAAGGTTTGGACTCTTAGCCTCGTCAAACCCGATGGTAGCGTCGGAACGATGACGTGTATTGCCACTGACGCCAATTTCCTCGAGCATCCGCTTCGGATCAATGACACCGATGGTGCCGGTAACAGCAACGCTACCACCGCGCCGATCGTTCCGGGTGGACTGAAAGTGGCCGTCGCCGAACGCTACGACATTGTCATCGACTTCACGGAATTCCCGGCTGGTTCCAAGTTGTATTTGAAGGAAGCAGCGCAGCAGTTTGTGGGGTTACCGTCACCCGATCCACTGCCCGCAGGACTCGACATTCGAAATGTTCTGATGCAGTTCAGCGTGGTGAACCGGGAGCCATGGTTCCCGGTGGATACACCGGCCATTCCAGCGACACTCTGCACGTATCCTTCGATACCGGATCCCGTCGACAATTTCTTCGAGTGGCAGTTCATTCGCGATCCTGCCGTAACATGTCCCGCTGGGACACACCTTGACCCACCGCGAATGTTCCGGATCAGAAGACCAACACTCGGTGACACTCTGGGATGTGTCTTCGATGCGGATCGACCGGCGCACGCTATTCTTCGGGGCACCTCTGAGGAGTGGCTGATTAACAACATGGTCGCCGGTTCAGCCTGGGCTCACCCCGTGCACATTCACTTCGAGGAGTTTCGCACGATAGAGCGGCTTGTAAACGGAGTTGTGGTAGGCAGGCTCAACGATCCCAACCTTCCTATTGCGCCGCTGTTCTCAGGCAGAAAGGACGTAAACTTCGTCGAAGCGGGACAAGGCGCACGGATCAGGATGCGGTTCAGAGACTACAACGGCGCGTACTTGATCCACTGCCACAACATGGCCCACGAGGACGCCTTCATGATGGTGCGCTGGGACATTTGTCCGGATCAAGCATCGCTGGATGCTTGCAACGCCATTCTGCAAGTTTGTCAAGAGGTACAACAGTGCGTACCCGATTAAACACCTGAGGAGGTGCCGTAATGGATAGAAGAAAACTGCTAACTAGGGTATTTGAACCGCATCCGGCATCACCCGGTGCGACGCGGTATACAAATGCCGTGCTCCGAACACAAGACAACAAAGAAGTCCGGTTCTATGACGATCTGATCAGGGGCAGACAGGTTGTGATCAATTTCTTTTACGCTGACTGTAAGGGTGCTTGCCCCGCCGTGACTCAGAAGCTGAAAAGAATCTATAACCAACTGAGAGATCGGATGGGAAATGATCTTTTCTTTTACTCGATATCCCTAAAACCCAGGGATGACACGCCGGCCGCAATGAAACGCTATGCGCAAATGAACAAAGGAGACGAGCCTGGGTGGTTATTCCTGACCGGAGATCCGTACGATATCGAGACCATCCGCTTCCGGCTCTTCGGCATGGGCCATCCAGGATTCGATCTTGATGAGACTACGCACGCGGGCCTATTGCGTATTATCAACGACAACCGAAACTCCTGGGGCATGGCCCAGGCATATGCTTCCGACCAGAACATCCTGAAACGGATCTCCTGGCAGGACCCGCAGAAGTCATACGGGGAAATGGTTCGCATATACCGGGACCTCCAGGTCAAGATCAACGAGGACGTCAAGAAATACGGCTATCGCCGGGATGCCTGGCTGTAAGTCGCAACGAGCTACATCAACACACCGGGAATAGGAGCCGCTTCACGCGGTTTCTATTCCCGGCCCAACTCAACCCAGCGCGTAGTGCTGAATCCATGGGCCATAGGAGTAAATGCAATGAAACTAAAAACCACTATCTCGCTATTGGTTCTAATCCTTGTGGGCTCAACCGCAGCAGCATTGGCCCAACAACAGAAAGTTTGTGAATGCAACATTATCGGTACCTGGAAAGCGCAGATCTCGCCCACTGAAGCACGTCTTTATACTTTTGACGCTAACGGCGTGGTCAAAGTGCTCACGGTCTCCGGTTCTGAGAAACCGAAAGAGATCGCCACTGCAAAATACAAGATCGGCGGCGACCTGAGTGCGCCGGAGCAAATCTCGTTCACGGCAACTGGCCGTAACCGAATTTTCGGTCGCGCCAGAACTACCATGAAGGTGCTCCTGTTCGACGACTCATCCCTCACTTGCCAGATACCCGACGCCGGCACAGTGAGATGGACCAGAGTAGACCCGGACCGTTATTTCATTGTCCTTGTCGCGCGCAAGGGAGAGTTCTACGACGAGAGCGGCACGTCATTTCCAATGGTGATTAAGTTGTCTGGTGGCGTCCCGAAAATCGATGCTGCCGGTATTTACTCTGACCATGGGAGGGCGGCTTTTGGAACGGTTCCGACCGACACTTACAAGGACTATATGAGAGACGCACGCGGCGACTCGGAAGTAATCCTGCGGCTTGAAATCAATTCGCAGCAGTATGACCGAGCTTTGAAGGTTGTGCAGGAGTGGCAGCGGCGCGCGCGCGAAGGCATGCTCCCGTACGACAAGGACTCTGCGCTCTCTGCACCTCTTCCGATGAATAACATTCTGCTCGTGAAGGCTGTGACAGAGACGCTGAACCTTTGTCAGAACGAAATTGATCTATACAAGCTCGACTATGTTTATCCCAACGACTGGATCGCCAACGAATACAGTCCCGAATTCATTCCGTTCTTCTACTTCAAGGAATTAAGAAAGCGGAATGAAGCGAGACATATCGACTACAAGAAGTTTCAGGAACTGGTGCCGGTCGCGAACATGGCTAGCCGGTAGCTCTTTACTTCTATGAAAAGAATTTCTCTTCTCGTTGTTTCAGCAGCGTTGTTCGCGCTTGGTTGTCCGCAGATCCTGCGCGCACAAACGCCCGCCACGCCCGATGAGAAACAGGGAATGCAGCCGCGGAAACATAGTGGCATTTTCACCATGTACGCGCTCGATCCGTTATCTCGTACGCTCTGCTTTGAGGACGGGAAAGACGGGATGGCGATTGCGAACAACCTTTGGGGCAATCGTTGCAGCGATCTGAGTTACTCGCTCGCTGCCGGCGGCACTTTTGTTAGCGGTATTGAAGTTAATCGATTGGCATCTTTCGTCGATCTCGGCAATGGCAACGATCTTCGCGAGCGATACGGCTATGAAGATGCGGACAATGGTGGCGTAGGTTTCGCCTCGTTGCGTCTCGATGGGGGCAAGATCACGATCCTCCAGGAAGACAATACTAAACCAATCTGGCAACCACTTAAGGAGAGTCGCCAACTTTTTAGCGATCTCAAGGCCAGCGCCAATGCGCCGATCAAGTTGGGCCATATCTATCTTCTGCGTATTGCGGACGCGAAAGACACGAATTTTCAACGGATCATCAAGCTTGTGGTGATCGGATATCGTCCTGATGAGGCGGTAACGCTGCGATGGGAGTTGTTGTCAAAGTGACGGTGGCAACTCCACAGCGCGTGCCGGCAATAGATTTCACTAGTGCTTCCCGAACAAGGGAAGCGAGTTAACGAACTTCCATCCTGAAGGAGAACAGGTATGAGCCAAACTTTTAGTCAAGATACATTAGCAGCCGGCGGCGGCAGCACTTCCGGTGGGTTTGCAACGGGCACAACATGTACGAAAAGTGGTATTTACCGGGCAAGCAACAAGTACCTGGACAGCGTTCAGGTCTTCGCCGCAGGCGACGTATTTCCGGTTTTCGTCGATAACAAGAAGACCACTTGGTACCCTCTGTCGTCCACTCTTTCATCGAACAAGTCGGGAAACTTCCAGTCTGTCAAAGTGGCTCCGGGAACCATATAAAACAGACGCGACCATTCACGGTCATTTCAGCCGACTCCTCCTGCACGCGTCGCGCAGGCGCGAGCAGGAGAGTCCGGCAAATCCCCGCGTTTGGTGTATACTCGCCACTCAAAATTAGATGGCCACAATAATGTACAAAATGCATGGAGTATCTTTCAGAGCAATTCTGTGCTTGTTTGTGGCTCTATCGTTTGTTTCGATTCTGCTGCCGATAGCGACGTCTGCAAACATATCAAACGAGATGCCCTGCTGTGCCGGCAAGTCAGGCCACTGCGACTCGGGCATCGCGGCGAAGAAGCCTCCAAAATTCGCCGAGCCGATGTGCGGTTTGCACAACGCGGCAACTGAAGACGACAGCATCACGATCGTCGTAGAACCACTTCAATCTTCGTCAGCAAACGGTCCTGCTGTTAAGTCTGTTTCGCTGACTCGTCCTTGCCGCATGGAATGCGGCGTCTGCACCGCCGGCTCGAGCCGCCAACAAAACCGTGAGCGCGCAATCGCGCGAGCATTAGCCGGCCACACTTCACCGGCACAAACGATTTCGCGTCGCGAAGATCTGCCACGCTTTATTTCATCAAACGACGAGTGGTCACGTACCATTCCACGCGGTCCGCCTGCCTCTTCAATCTAATAGCCACAAAAAAGCACAGAACTCTTGTGTCTGTTTGAGGAGTGCGTTCGATGAAAATCCGTGTGTATTTATGTTCTCTGCTGGTCTTCGTGTCCTTTGGTGTCGCCCACGGCCAGCAAAACGTCACGTCTGCCACCCTCAGTGGTCGAATTGAAGACTCGAGTGGCGCGGTAGTGAGCGGCGCAAACGTTACCGCTACTCATCTCGAAACAAACCAACAACTCGCCACCACGAGCGATTACGAAGGTTGGTTTCGCTTCCCTTACCTTCGCACCGGCGCCTACGATCTAAAGATCGACGCTCCGGGTTTTTCAGCAATATCAAAACAATTGACACTAACAGTGGGCCAATCTCTCGACCTGCCTGTCAAGCTCGAAGTCGCAGGCGTTTCGGCGCAAGTAAACATCAATTCTGACGTGCCAATCGTTGAAACTGCGCGCACTCAGATTACGGAGACCATCCACCCGGCAGAGATCCACGAGCTACCGCTAAACAGCAGAAACTATCTCGATCTCGCGTTGCTGGTTCCGGGAGTCTCGCCGACAAACACGGGCAGCAATCAACGGTTTGCCGAAACCTCCGCTGTGCCGGGTCAAGGCATTTCGATCGCGGGCCAGCGCAATCTCTACAACAGTTTTATCGTCGATGGTGTTTCTGCTAACGATGACGCTGCCGATCTGACCGGAACTTATTACAGCGAGGAAGTCATCGATCAGTTTCAGGTGGTGACGTCAGGCGGTATTGCCGAGTTCGGCCGCGCTTCTGGTGGCGTCGTAAACATTTTGACGAAGTCAGGCACGAACGACTGGCGTGGCGATTTCTACGGATTCTTCCGCAATCAACGTTTTGATGCTCGTAATCCGCTCGCGCCAACAAAAGATCTGTTGACGCAAGCACAATATGGCGCGACTCTCAGTGGACCACTGCATCACAACCGCACTTTCTTCTTTACGAATTTTGAACAGACTCGCAGGAACTATTCCGCGGTCGTCACCATCTCACCGGCGGCGGTGAATTCCATCAACAATCGTCTGCGGGAGATTAATTATGCGGGACCGCTCATCAACACCGGCGTAGTGCCGGCGAGTTTTGATACCGCCAACTTCTTCACACGAATCGATCACAGCATCAATCGACGCAATCAACTCAGCGCACGTTACAGTCTTTACCACATCAACGCCATCAACTCACGCACGGTCGGCGGATTGAATGCCGTGAGTCGTGGCACCGGTCTGAGCGATACCGACCAGACAGTGCAAGTCAGTAACATCACTACGTTCAGCTCGCGCACACTCAACGAAGCTCGCTTTCAGTTTACAAACAGCCGCCTCGATGCGCCGGTCAATGACGAGATTGGACCAGCAGTCGGGATTTCCGGTGTAGCAAACTTCGGCACGGCGACGGTTTCGCCGCTCGCGCGTGACATCAATCTGTTCGAAGCAGTCGACAACATTTCGACGCTTCGCGGCGCACATTCGCTGAAGTTCGGCGGCAACTTTCTCTACAACCGTATCAACATTCTGTTCCCCGGCGCGCTGCAAGGCGTTTACACGTTCACTTCGCTCAACAACTTTTTGAGCGGAAACTATCTCAGCTACCAGCAGGCATTCGGAGTTCCAAATCAGGTCCAGTCAAATCCGAACCTCGGCGTGTTTGTTCAGGATGAGTGGCGGTTGCGGCCGGACCTTACTTTGAATACGGGACTGCGATACGACGCTCAGTTCCTGCCTGAGCCGATCAACACCAACACGGACAACGTCGCGCCTCGAGTAGGAATCGTCTACGCGCCAGGCGATCGTAAGACGGTTGTGCGTGCCGGCTTCGGCCTCTATTACGATCGCATTCCGCTGCGCGCGACTTCGAATGCATTGCAACGTGATGGTTCGAAGTATCTGGTGGTCCAGTTATCGCCAACGCAACCTGGCGCGCCTGTTTTTCCGAATGTTCTCGCAGTCCAACCCGCGACGCTGCCGACGAAACCAAACATCACTCGCATCGATCCGAACATCGACGCGAGTTACAGCGAGCAGGCCAATCTGCAAATCGAACGAGAACTGCCGGGCAATGCAGTCGTGTCGGTCGGCTATCTCCACTTGCGCACTCTTCACGTCATCCTTTCGCGAAATGTGAACGTGCCCACGGTCCCTGCCTCGGCTGGTGTACCCAATCTCGGCCGGCCCGATCCGAATTGGGGCAACATCTCGCGTTTTGAGAGCTCCGGAGATTCCTACTACGATGGCATGGTTGTTTCATTCAACAAGCGCGCCGCACGCTGGGCCAACCTCCGTGTGTCGTACACGCTGTCCAAAACGATCGACGACGCCGGCAACTTCTTCTTTTCGAGCGTGCAAAACAACCTCGACATTCGTGACGATCGTGGTCTGTCCGATAACGATCAGCGCCATCGGCTTGTCGTGAGTGGCTCGCTCGAAGCGCCGCAACAAGGCAAGACGCACGGACTGCAAAGCCTGGCGCGCGGTTTTCAACTCGGTTACATCTTTACTTACGGTTCGCGTTTGCCGTTCAATGTGTTGCTCGGAACTGATCGCAACTTCGACACGAACAATAACGATCGGCCCGTCGGCGTTGGACGAAACACTGGACGAGGCTTCGACTTCGCTTCGCTTGATTTACGTTTGAGCCGCCGTTTTCGCATTACCGAAGGAGTCGACTTGCAGCTTCTCGCCGAAGGTTTCAACGTTCTGAACCGCGCTAACTTTGGCGTGCCGAACAACACGTTCGGCTCTGGCACGACGCCTTTGCGAACGTTTGGACAACCAACGGCGGCATTCGATCCGCGGCAATTTCAGTTTGGAGTGAAAGTGAGTTTTTAGTTACAGATGAAACGGATTCTAGTCTTTTGCAGTTTGCTGAGTTTGTTTTTTGTCGCTGGGTGCAATCGTCTGGCGGTTGATGCTGCACGTGCAACGAACCGGCCGGTGCAAATCTCAGCCCCGAATATCGACGCCGCGGAACCGTCGATGGCGGCGGCGCCTGACGGTGGTTTTTATGTTGCGTGGGTCAATCACGATGCTGAGCAAGCCGATGTGACGCTCGCGCACTTCAACACCGACGGCAAGATGCGTGGCTCTCCCGTGCGCGTGAATCGCCAGGCAGGCGTCGTAACAGCATGGCGCGGCGATCAGCCCAGCGTCGCCGTCTCCGCGAATGGTTCCGTTTACGTGGTCTGGACTGCACGCGTCGAAGCCGGCGACAAACATGGAACCGATCTTTACCTGTCAGTCTCCAATGACGGAGGTCAGAGTTTCGCCAGCGAAGTAAAGATCAACGACGATAAAGTCCCTAACGCTCATGGTATGCATTCTATGGCCGTCGCGAAGGATGGACGCATTTACGTCGGCTGGCTCGATGAACGAAACGTGATCACACCCGAGCCTTCGATGAAAGGCGAAGGTCATCACATGGAGAGCAATCGCGATCTATTTCTCGCTTACTCCACGGATGGTGGCCGTACTTTCTCCGCGAATCGCAAAGTTGCTTCGGAAGCCTGTCCCTGTTGCAAGACTTCGCTCGCGGTTTCTGCGAATGGGACATTGTATGCGGGCTGGCGTCAGGTGTTGCCCGGGAACTTTCGTCACATTGCGGTGGCGAGCTCGACAGATGGCGGAAACAGTTTTTCATCACCGGTGATCGTCAGCGACGACCATTGGGTGCTTAATGGCTGTCCCGTTTCAGGGCCGTCGCTTTCAGTCGATTCGAATGGCAGTTTGAAAGTGCTTTGGTATGCGGCAGGTGGAGGCCAGGCGCCTGGGCTTTATTCTTCCGAGTCGCGAGACAAAGGCCGCAGCTTCTCGCCACGACAGTTGTTGTCGCAGGAAGTGGTGCACGGCACACCTGTGTTGGCTTCAGGCAAGAACACCGCGATTGCGCTGTGGCAGACGGCAGACACGGGAGAGATTAAAATGCGCGAGCTCGGCACTACGGGTTCCGTTCTCAGCATCGCATTGAATACAGAACTGCCGGCGGGTATCTATTTAAATGACAGACTATTCGTCGCGTATATCGCAACGGAAAAACAGACCAGAAGCATTTGGCTGATTCGAGCCAACGGATGAGGTGGATAACGCTGATCCGTTTTTAAAATCCGTGTAATCCGTGGCAAGTTTTAGTGCGAGTATTGCGCGATGATAGTCTCTCGTATCTGCGCCGGTGTCAGCTTCTGTTCTTTCTCGAGCTTCAAAGCCAACAACGCCTCGTTAACGCAAACAGCACAGTGCGAGGCATGCTCGTCCTGGAAGCAACTGTAGAGACTCTTGTGCCCAAAACCTCGATCGCAGTGGCAGTAACACGGCAGTTGAGCGAGCGTGACCGGTATCTCTTGTGCGGCGCGATATGCTTCGCGAGTCGGACCTACGAATTTTTCCGGCGACAGCGTTGGGCCAAGACTTGCGCGGCTCGGCGGCGTCTCGAAGTGCGCCGGAATGACCTGCGCTTCAGCAGCCGAATCCGCGGGCGGGTGATGCGCAGGCGCGGTTGTTGAATGATTCGAGTCGTGCGGCTGCGGTTGCTCGCTGCGCGATGAATTGACCATCAGCACTGCGGCAACAAGCAACAGCGCGATCCCACCTAACAATAGCCAGTTTTTCTTCATATAAAAGCCACTCCTAAAAACTCTTAATGCATTTGATGCATGCCGCTCATGCTCATCTGAGCCGGACGTAGTCTAACAAAAATCTTCCACGAAACCGGATGCTCGCCATAAATCGAATCCAGGATCGAAGGCTTGGAATAGAAAGTAACATCGCCGCCGATCGCCAGCGAAGTTTTATCAGTGTTCCAAATATCACGAGCACCGCCAGCCGTGTAAGCGCCGATGCGAAACGACGGATGATCGTCGGCGATGCCGAGGCTCAAACGATCGGCCGCGCGCAGGAGCTGGTTTTTGTCAACCAACTCGAGCCGCGTATAAAGATAGTCTCGATCTAGAAACTTCACTGTCGACTCCGCAACGTATCCGTTCAGGTTGAATGTCTCGCCACCATGACCCTCATGATTGCGTCCCCAAATCAAACTCGACGCCCAGTTGCCGCGTGGAAAGATGCGGTTGTAACTGAGCGAAGCAGTGGTGCGACGCACGTCACCCGGTTCCAGCGCTTCGGGATTTTTCAGGAAACCATGACTCACCTGCATGGACCAGTTGCTGTTTGGCGCAAACCACAGTCTCGCTGAACGCGAGTTCCACGGATGGGCTTCGAAGTTGTAGCGGTTTTCGCCGGGTTCGCGTCCATTAAAAACAGATCCTTCGAGTTTGAACCAGCGATACCTGAAACCAGTCGTCACTACGCCGAAACTTATGTGCGTTGAGTCCTGCAAGTGGTGTGACAGCGGCGCCGAGGTGTTCTCCGCGGCCGAGGCGCGGTGCATGAAGGCGTTTGGACCAAGCGCCGGCTCGCCCGGATAGCCGGCGTAAACGAACCAGTTTGCGCGTTCGCCGATCGGTATCATGTAGTTTGCACTCAACTCCATGAACAGATCGTGCGGATGCTGTCGATCGATCAGCGGCTGGCCTTTGTAACTCTCACCGGTTTGGAAAAGTAACGGCGAGCCGCCCGGCGGAAACGTGAAAGGCTCGGCGCTGAACATGGCGCGCAGCTCGAGCGTTCCCGGACCGGCGCGTCGCGCGGCTGACGGCATGAACCAGTTGGCTGACTCGAATTTTGTTACACCTCTTGGTCCACCCTGGCGGTTCACGCCGGTGACGAAGTTGTAATGAAACATCAGCAGCCACTCGCCCGACTGCTTATGCCACATCGGCATCGGGCTTGATGCGGGCTGCCACGAAGTTCCCGAGCCCATCTGGCCCATCGATATTAAATTTGATTCTTTCCGGCCAATGCGAATGAACATCCGATCGCCGTCCATGACGAAGACACCGTGGTCCATGTGCATTGATTCGCTGGTGTCTTCCGGCATTTGCGGACTCGCAGCGGGCATCGGCGTCGCCGCCGGTTTGGGCGGCGGCATCGTGTGTCCCTCGTGCTGCGCGAAGACGTGTGAGGCGGTCAATCCACCGATTACGCAGATTGCACAGAACAATCTGCGTAATCGGTGTAATCTGTGGATTGACCGCCCGTATAAACTCGAAATTCTCATTTCTGTTCTTCTATTAAAAAGATGTAGAGGTGTGCGTAAACACACCATTACGCTTGATTGCCAAGCGACGATCTTTACTCAGCAGTCAGGCAGATCTTTAAATCAGGAAAACACAACAGCGAAGATAGGTTGGATCACGATTGGGCGGGAATGAATCCGCAACGAACGTGTTTGGCTGTTCGTTCGTGTTCTCGATGAATGGTGAGACGACAACTGGTCCGCGCGCGGGATCGGTTGAGTGGCCGCTGCTCTTCGAAACGACAGCCGTCGCATTAACAACCAGCGGACAGTCATTCATCGTTCCGCGTGGTGTACGCGCGATCTGCTTCTTTGACTTTTTAGCCGCGCAGCAGTCATGTGAGTGTTTTGCGTGACAACTGTTGGCGGCAGATACGGTCTGCACAGAAGTGTCAGCCGCCATGGCGCTGGTACAGCCAAACTGACAACCACCGACCATCCAAACCGACACGCTGACGGCGAGAAGTAATCGCACGGCCTTCATCGTGACAGCAGTCTACTCCCGCTGATCTCTTTTTGTCGACAAATTAGCCACAAAAAGGCACAAAAAGCACAAAGTCTTCGGGGAGAATTTAGGGCATGAGTATCGACAAAAACAAAGTTAAAACGCAGGACGAATTAAACGAGCCCGCACCGATGGATAAGGCAGACAAGCGTGCTGAGGCGGAAATGAAAAGGCTCGAGGACGAGACAAAAAAGGAAGTCGCTGAGGGCTTACTACAAACCGATCACGAAGATTAGTATTAACTTTTTTCGACCAACGCTTCCTCGAGGGCCTGCTTCAGTTGTGGCGGTGTCGTTAGTGGATTGAAACCAATGAAACGTCTGACGATGCGCCCGTCGCGCGCGATGATGAAACTCTGCGGAATCGATGTCTGTCCCCTCATCAGCGTTAATGCCAACTCACGCGTGGCCCAACCAACGTGATAATCGACGTGAAACTCGCGCACAAACTCCGTCACACTTTCCGCTGAAGCCACCGGGTCTTCAGTCGAAAGTCCAATCATCTCCACTCCGCGGCCGTGATACTCCTTGTGCAGTTTTACCAGTTCAGGAGTCTCCATGCGGCATGGACCACACCACGTGGCCCACAAGTTAACCAACAAAACTTTTCCGGAATAATCTGAAAGCTTGATCGGCGTCGCACCGCTCGCTGCCTTGTTCTCAGCATCCAGCACCAGCCGCGGCACATTTGGACCAACGGCGTTTGGGGCACTGCCCTTCTTGACCTCCACCTTCGCAGACGGTGTCGTGCTCGGCGGATCGTTCGAATTACAACTCGAAACTCCGAACGCCGCCACGAGTCCAAGAACAATGATCGTGGACATCAGCCGAAGCGGTGTCCAAAACTTTACTTCTTTGAGGGTTCTATTTCTTTCTGACATTAGTTGATTACTTCTTTTTACCAAATCTGAACGACTCGAGTATCACCGGCGACTGACCCCTGTCTCCCACATCTTCCACACTCGACAACTCCGGCGCAAGGGATGTGGAGAGCAAAGTTAAGGTTGCGCCGGTAGTGTCGCCTTCGTTGCCCGTCGGCAGGAAAATGACTCGACCCCACAATTGAAGGTCGCCGCGTTCGGTCCCCTTCGAAAGACCTTCCCATCTGAACTCATAGCCGTCAAGCGAGTTGACCTTCGTCGGGCCTTCCGAAACCTTTTTATACTCCGGAATGCGTTTGGCGAGCGAGCTGCTGTATTCCTGCACTCGCTGCGGAAAATTTGGCTTATCAGCAGCAAACGTGCCTTTGCTCGTGTACCAACCTACCGACAAATTCTCTTGCGTGAAATCCGGCGGCAGACTGCGACCCACTGAAACGAAATTGGTTGCGCCAGGCACACCGGCTTTCGGATCTCGCGACCATGACTCGGGATAATAGAAAGAAAAATCGAAATAGTGCTCTGCTAACTTGCCGTCGAGATTGTCCTTCGAGTTTACGAATTGGGTTGTGCCTGGTGGTGGTACAAAAGTATTTTCCGGCGAAGGTGAGGGCGATGGCGTTTCAACAGTGCTCGCCGGCGTCGGGGCAGCGACATTCGCGTTCTCGCTTTGTCGTTCCGGGACGCGTTGGGCTGTCATTTGGTCCAATCGCGGTTTGACGACAAAGAAGAACAGGCCTGCCAAAGCACCGCCTCCGAGAAGTAATAACAGCAAAATGCCGGCGATGATCCACGGCAGCTTCGACTTCTTTTTCGCGACTTGCGGCAACGGCGCAGAAGGCGCAGGTAACGGAGCAGATGGTACAACCGGCGGAGCCTGTGGCGCAGCAGGTGTCCTGATCTCACCTGTAGTCACGCCCGGCGGAGGCGCCGCTGATGGCGTTACCGGTGGTGGTGTTACTGGTGGCGGCGGTGGTGCTGGCGGCGGAGTTGGTCTCGCGATGTCGGAAGTGTTTGCGCTTCCAGCGGGCGCGGTAGTTGGACCAGTGTTGCGCGGCAGTGCAACCGTCGCCGGGTAGTTCTCGATGATTGTCGCGTTGGGATCCGGCAGGTCGCGGCTCGTCGGTCGTTCCGCTGCGTTGAGATCGATCGACGTAGCGCGCAGCGTCGCGTTCGGATCGAAGTTTTGCGTTTGCGGTGCGATCAACAAGCCGCCGTCAAACGTGCAAAACTTCTGACCTTCATCGGGAAACGTACGATTACACTTGGGGCAACTCTTCATACACTGACCTCGTCAAGGGGAATCAATTCGGGTAGTGGTATTGAATTGTGCACCTCCTTGGAGTGCGCCGACTTGTCGGCGCTTTGGCCAAAGCGGTGCCAAGGCACCGCACTCCAAGGAGGCGTCCGTTCCAGACTGTACCACTACTTAGATTCGATTTAGGCACTCAATTCGCGCGAGCTTTGGCGAGCTTCTGGGCAGCGCCACTGTTGGTTGGGTCAAGTTCGAGCGCTCGCTGATATGCGCGAACCGCCTTGTCTTTCTGGTTGGCTTTCAGATAACCGTCACCCACACCTTCGAAACCAAAGATTCCGGCGAGTTGTTTGCGCTCGCCTGTCGCGGCGAATGCGGAAGCGCGTTCGTAAGTCGCTTCGGCATCACTGAAACGATCCATTCCGAGGTATGCACGACCCAGGAGATTGAAAGGTTGAAATGCACGCGAGCTTACTTCAGTTGCCGATTTCAAATATGGTTCAGCCTCCTGAAATCGCTTGTAGACAATCAACAGACGACCCATAAGCAGCAACGAAGTTGGATTTCGTGAATCAAGTTCGAGTGCCCTTTTCAATACCGGCTCCGACTGCGGCCACAACTGTTCAGCCTGAAGCGACTCTGCGATCAGGTTGAGTGTCGCGGGATCTTTCGCCAACTCGATCGCTTTCTGATACAACGGCGTCGCTTCCGCAGGACGCTTTGCTCGATTGAGCATGCGTGCGAGGTGAGCATAGGCAACAGCAAACTGCGGATCCAACTCGATCGCTCGTCGATAAGAATGCTCTGTTTCGCTGTTTGTCAGTCCACGAGCTTGCAACGCCACGCCAAGGCGATCCCAGCCGACTGCATTTTTCGGATCGATCTGAACCGAGCGTCGGGCGAACGACTCTGCGTCGGAAAACCTCTTTGCGTTGTCGCCTTCAGTACGCGGTTGGACCAACACCACGCTCAATGCGACGTAGGCGTCAGCATCGTTTGGCGCCCACGTAATCGAATTGCGGTACGCTGCTTCGGCATCTTCCCAACGCTGCTGATCGGCGTATACGTTACCTAAACCATAAGCCGCTCGTGCATCGCGTGGTTTCAGTTTTAAGATTTCCTTGTAGGCATCTTCCGCTTCCGCAAATCTGCTCGCGTCACGAGCTTCATTGCCTTTGTCGAGCAGGTCTTCGACTCGCTCGGTAACATTCGACGGGCGCGGCCGGGTTGGGCCGGTGGTTCGGCCGGCAGGCTTCGTCGCCGTCGTCGATTTCTTCTTCGCTTCCGGGTTCTTGGCTCGGAAAATCCCTGCGCCGCCTCCGACATCCGCACCAACGTCCTGTGCGAACACACTCGAGACGATACCTAGACTCAAGCAGAGGGCGGCTGAAGTCATGGCCGCTGCGCGCAGTATTGCGTTAGGTCTCATTATCACTCTCCTACCGCTGTTTCGATTATTGATATCGAGACTAAACCTCGGATTGTAGATCAGCTTCGAAACAGAGCAAAATCCGCGAAAATCCGTGGCTTAATTATGGGCTGCGAACCAGTCGAAATCCCAACTGGGTGGTCTTCGTGCCGGGAGCGATAAACTCACGCATGCAGGAGGATATCGGCAGATCCGTTCGCGCCGGATCACTGACGTACCCACCGCCTCTGATAACAATCCAGTCGCGGCCTTCGGGCGCGAGCGTTCCCAGATTGCCTGGATACACAGACGCTTTTGAAGACGTCCATTCCCAAACGTTTCCGATCAAGTCAACGACGCCCCAGCGGTTTCCGTTGGCACGAGAGCCGACGGGCGCTGGAGTGGTCTCTTTGAGAACAGCGACATTGTTCCGCCAATCGGAACCCCACGGGTAAAGATCATTCTTCCCACCGTTGCGCGCGGCATACTCCCATTCTTCTTCACTCGGCAGACGGTAAGTAACGCCATCGCGCTGTGAACGCCACGCAGCGAAGTCGAGGGCATCCTGAAACGACACGTTCACGGCCGGCCACAACTCCTGCCCGAACGGTGGTTTGTTTTCGGCCCAGTGCGTAGGCGCGGTGTGATGGGTCTCACTCACAAACTGTGCGTACTCGGTATTGTTGACCTCCGTGCGATCCATCATGAACGGCTGCACCGTCACGGAATGGGCCGGCGCTTCCAATGGTGGTCCATTGTTCCGGCCCATCAGAAAACTCCCGCCGTCGATGGCTGCCAGGTTGAGCTTCGGCTTTTCGGGAGCTCGAAGATACAAGTAAGACGTAACCCCCGCGCCTGCGAGCAGCAAGACAAGTAACGCAGCGCCGACGAGAAGAAGCGGTAATCTGCTGCGCTTCGGTTCGATATTCACGATCATCGACTTGCGTGCACCAGCGAACGGCGTTCGTGCATTGCCGGCAGCAAACTCGGGGGTTGTTGTTCTTGCCTGCACGTGAGTGATTTCCGAGTTGTCGGGCACATTAGGAGGCATACTGCCGGACAGTCGTTCGAGTCGATCTTCCAGTTCCTTCGCCTGTTGGGCCATGCGGTGAAGTTTTTCTTCTTGTTCCTGCGCCTTTCGCTCTCGCTCTTGCTTTTCTTCAACCTCCTTATCGAGTTGAGCACCACTGACGGCGCCACCCAGCGAATCAAAAGCAGGGCCTAAATTTGTTTCCTGTGCAATCCGTGGCTGGTTTGCTGTCGCTGATAGATCGGGACCTTTGATCGCTGGTGCAGTTGTTGAAGCGATGGTCCGGTTTGGATCCATTGCCACCGTCTCTCTCAGTGCTGCAGCAACGACGGGCGAGGAGTTCAGTGCCGCATGAAGTTCTCGCAGGAAAGTCGGCACTGAATCGATACGCGCCGAAAGCTCTTTCTCTAACGCGTGACGCACCACCGCCTCGATCGCGGGTGGCACTGAAACACCTTTTGATTGAAAACTCGGCGGCGGCGTCGTGAGGTGCTTCTTCATGATCGACGGAATCGAAGAACCTTTGAACGGCACCTCGCCCGAGAGCATCTGGTAAAGAATCACGCCGAGACTGTAAATGTCGGCGCGCGCATCGGGCTCTTCGTCGGACCACTGTTCCGGCGCCATGTAAAACGGCGAGCCCATCAATCCGGTGGTTTGAGCTTGAATGAACGAACCGAGTAATTCGTGCGACTTGATCTTGGCCAAACCAAAATCAAGGATCTTTACGCCCTCGGCGATCGGAACATCATCCTGGACCATGATGTTCAGTGGTTTCAGATCACGATGCACGATGTTCTGCCGGTGCGCCGCGCCAACTCCGGCAGCAATGGCGCTGATGAATTCCCACGCGCGTTGCGGAGGCATCACTCCTTCGACGGCAAGTATGTCTTGCAACGAGCGGCCTTTCACAAATTCCATCACCAGGAAAGGCATCGTGCCGCGCACCACACCGAAGTCAGTCACCGCGATGATGTTCTGATGTCTAATCGCTGCGGCCGCCAGTGCTTCCTGGCGAAAACGCGTAGTAAGCATCGGATCGTTGCCGACGAGATCCGGCAAGATCACTTTGATCGCGTGGGAAGTCTTGAGAAAGATGTGTCGTGCTTGAAACACGACGCCCATGCCGCCTTGCCCGAGACGACGTTCGAGCAGATAGCGGCCGTCGAGTGTCGGTTCACCGAGGAGAGACGGCGTGGTCTCCACACCATCCTGAGGACAGTGATTTATCTCGTCGGCGTAACAGCGCTTACAGGTGGGACACTCTTTCATCTAGTCGGAAGGTCAGGTGTGTTCACGATCCGATTTTAGCGAGTAGCTGAAACTCAAGCAACAAGTTAACGTAGGGCGCCTCCTTGGAGTGCGGCGGCTTGACGCCGCTTTGGCCTCGATCAAGCGCGATCGATAACAAAGTGGCGTCAAGCCGCCGCACTCCAAGGAGGCGCCCGTCTCAACGGATGACGACGTTTACGAGGCGCCGCGGAACGACGATCACCTTCAGCACCTCGCGACCGTTGATTTGCGCCCGCACACGTTCATCGGCCAGTGCGGACGTGCGAAGTTCTTCCTCGGAAACCTCCGGCGACACGATCACTCGCGACCTGAGTTTTCCATTTACCTGGATCGGGATCTCTAGCTCTTCGCGGCGCGCGAGTTCAGGATCGGCAACTGGCCAGCGCGGGGCTTCGCTCAACAACCCGCCTGCGTGTCCCAGTCCTTCCCACATCTCTTCAGCCACGTGCGGAGCAAATGGCGCGAGCATTATGACCAGCGCCTCGAGCGCTTCGCGCACGGCAAAGACATCCTCCTCTGAAGCCTTTGCTGGATCGGCGTTGAACTCCGAGAGCTGATTGAACAGCTCCATCAACGCAGCCACACTCGTGTTCAGGTGTAACTGTTCGAAGTCGCTCGTAATCTTCGCGATGGTCTGATGAGTCTTGCGGCGCAACGCACGCGCCTCGGGACGCGAATCAGTCGCGATTGGACCACTGCCACCGGAGAGTCGCTCTTGCCAACGCCAAACCATCGTGTAGACGCGTCTCAGGAAACGCACCGCTCCTTCGATTCCCGTTTCGGACCAGCGCAACTCGTTTTCAACCGGCGCCGCAAACAACACGAACATCCTCGTCGCATCCGCGCCAAACGCCGCGATCATTTCGTCAGGATCGACTCCGTTGCCGAGACTCTTCGACATCGCTTTCCACTCGTCAGTGCCTTCAACGCGGTTCGTCACCATTCCCTGCGTCAACAACCGCTTCACCGGCTCGTCGAATTGGACCAGGCCGAGGTCGCGCATGAACTTGGTCCAGAAGCGCGTGTAGATCAGGTGCATCACCGCGTGCGAATCGCCGCCGATGTACTGGTCCACCGGAGTCCATTGTTTTGCGATACCAGTATCAAATGGTTCGGCGTCGTTGTGCGGATCGAGGTAACGAAAGAAGTACCACGATGAATCTACAAACGTGTCCATCGTGTCTGTATCACGGCGCGCCGGAGCGTCACACTTCGGACACGACGTGTTTACAAACTCCGGCACACCAGCCAGAGGCGACTCACCTGTTCCGGTAAACTCCGCCGTTGGTGGTAACACCACTGGAAGCTGCTCGTATGGGACCGGGACCATGCCACAATTCGGGCAATAGATCACCGGTATTGGCGCGCCCCAAAATCGCTGTCGCGAAACACCCCAATCACGAATGCGATATGTGACTGCCGGTTCGCCAAAGCCTTTTTCTTTTGCGTAAGCCGCCATCTCTTTGAGGGCAACTTCCGACAGCTTGCCGCCCCACTCTCCACTGTTGATCAAGACGCCGTAATCAATGAACGAGTGTTTCATCTCGGCCGAAGCATCGCCGGCTGTGGTATCAATCGGTTCGGCTAACAACTGATCGTGACTGGCCGGCGCGACGACCTGTCTGATAGGCAGCGAATATTTTTGTGCAAACTCGAAATCACGTTCGTCATGCGCGGGCACGCTCATCACCGCGCCGGTGCCGTAGTCCATTAAGATATAGTTCGCGACCCACACCGGAACATTCTCGCCGCTGAAAGGATTGATCGCGAGCAGACCAGTGTTCAGTCCTTCCTTCTCTCCTTCGCCTATCTCGACTCCCGCTGTTCTCTGCGTCTTTATTTTTTGCGCAAAGTTTTCAATATCGGCTTTCAACACCGATCCTTCGAGCAACTCTGACAACAATGGATGTTCGGCTGACAACACCACGGCGGTCGCGCCGTAGATCGTGTCGATGCGCGTAGTAAACACACGAATCTTTTTGTCGCCGTCTTTGATTGCAAAATCGACGAACGCGCCTTCGCTGCGGCCGACCCAATCGCTCTGGCGTTTTAAAACCTTTTCGGGCCAGCCCGCTTCGATCTGTTTGATATCGACGAGGAGCTGTTCTGCGTAATCAGTGATGCGGAGAAACCATTGTTCCAGATCACGTTTCTCGACTTGCGTGCCGCAGCGCCAGCAGATCCCTCCTGACGACTGTTCGTTCGACAACACAGTCTCTTCTTTAGGACACCAGTTGACCTGCGACACTTTTTTGTAAGCGAGACCACGCTCGAGCATCTTCAGGAAGAACCACTGGTCCCATTTGTAATAGTCAGGACGATGCGCCGCGATCTCGCGCGACCAGTCATAACTGACGCCGAGACGCTGCAACTGGCCACGCATGTGCGCGATGTTTTCCTCGGTCCAGTCGCGCGGATTCACACCGCGTTTGATTGCAGCCTGTTCCGCCGGCTGGCCGAAGCTGTCCCAGCCGATCGGATGCAGCACGTTGAAACCCTGAAGGCGTTTGAACCAGGCAAGTGCGTCGCCGATGGAGTAGTTGCGCACGTGTCCCATGTGCAGGAAGCCTGACGGGTAGGGCAGCATCTCGAGGCAGTAGAATTTCTCCCGCGGATCCGGTGTTTTCGCTTCAAAAACGCGGGTTTCGCCCCAACGCTGCTGCCACTTCGTTTCGATCTGTTCCGGAAAGTATTTTTCGTCCATAACCTTTAATCAATCATACAGATAGTAGCCGCGGATTTACACGGATGCAGATGGATCAGCAATGGATCCGCGTTAATCCGCGTTCATCTGTGGCTCAATAAACGACCGGAGCATTGCGAGATTCTTGAGATCCGCGCGGGGATCGTCGTAGGGAGTCTCGAGGATGAAAGCCGCGTGTTTTAGTTTCGGATGTTGTGCGACACGTCGCAATGCGTCGACGCCGATGTAGCCTTCGCCGATATGCCAGTGTCTATCGACACGCGAGTTATACGCAGCGCGTGAATCGTTGAAGTGGATCGCGCGAACGTTTTTTAGTCCGACAGTTTTTCGGATTCGCTGAATGAGCGCTTCGAGACCATCTTCTTCACGAATATCGTAGCCCGCAGTGAACGCGTGCGCCGTGTCGAGACAAACGCCAAGCGGTATCTTCGGACAGAGGCACATGATCTCCTGAAGATGCTCAAAGCGATGGCCAATGCAGTCGCCCTGTCCTGCTGTGTTTTCCAACAGGATGCGCAGTGAATCGAACTTAATACCTTTGCACGCAATTTTAAGACTGGTCGCGCACAACGAAATGCCGTCTGCTTCACATGCGCCGCGCGAACTCCCCGGATGGACCACGAGATAATCGACACCCAACAGCAACGCTCGCTCGACTTCTTCGCGAAACGAATCGCGTGATTTCTGCAACATCAGATCGTCAGACGCAGCCAAGTTGACAAGATAATTACAGTGAATCAAAACCGGTGAGAGCTTCGTCTGCTTGCGCGTTTTTCGAAACAACAGAACATCGTCGAGCGTCAACGGTTTCGCCATCCACCCGCGCGGGTTCCGTGAGAAGAGCTGTACCGTGTCGCAGCCAGTGTCTTTCGCCACGATCAGTGCGTTGTGCACGCCACCCTTAATAGGCGCATGAAATCCAATCCTTGGCATCTTTATTTCTTAATTACATCCATTACGCGCAACATGTTTCCACCGAGAATCTTGTCGACATCACTCTCGCTGTAACCGCGGCGCAACAGCTCCTTCGTCAAGTTCGGCAGATCGGCAACGGTCGCCAGATCGGACGTCGTGATCTGTACACCATCAAAATCCGAGCCGATACCAACATGGTCCACACCGACGAGTTTCACGATGTGATCGATGTGGTCCACAATACGTGAAACTTTCACCGGAGGCAGACGTTGCACAAATTCACGCGAACGCACTCGATCGCGCGCCAGCTTCTTGTGAACCGCATCGCCATGCTCGGCATCTGACGCCTGCTGGACCATCGGCGCGATCTCAGCGTCAACCTTTTTCTTCAACTGCGCCCAGCCAGGTTCGAGATGTTCGGGATAGAAGATCACGTTAACTACACCACCGGTCTTCGCCAGCGCTACGATCATCTCGTCAGTCAAATTTCGCGGCACGTCGGCGATCGCCCTGCACGCAGAATGCGTCGCGACAACAGGTGCAGTTGACGTATTAACGATGTCCCAGAAAGTTTTATCCGAAACGTGCGAGACGTCGACCATCATCCCGAGCCGGTTCATTTCGCGCACGACGCGCTTGCCGAAATCGTTGAGTCCGCGAGTGAGTCCAACCTCGTCACCAGACGAACCGGCCCAACTCGTACTGACGCTCCACGCCGGCGACATGTATCGCACGCCGAGATCGTAATAACGCTTAACATTTTCCAGCCGCTCATCGATCGCGTAACCGCCTTCAAGACCCATTAACGCTGCGATTTTTCCTTCACTAGCCGCACGCCGAATGTCGTCGGCGGAAGTGGCCAAAACCCACGTTTCCGGATCTTTTTCAGCAAGCGCGCGAATCGCAGCGATCTGATCGTCAGCACGCCTGACTGCCTTTGGTCCACCGCCGCCAAACAACTGCGGCTCAACCCAGATCGAAAAGAACTGCGCGTCCAGTCCGCCGGCCTTGGCGCGCACCGCGTCAAAGTGACCGTCGCTCAGTTGCTGCTCGATATCGACGTGTTCGTCGAGCATGCGCTGCACGGTGTCCGCGTGCATGTCGATGGTAATAGCACGTTGGTGAATCGCGAGTGGATCAGTCGAAGCATTTTCAGTTGTCGATGTCGTTTGGTTGTTCTGGTTCATCTTGTTGTTACGGCAGCCGGAAAGAAACGTTGCGAGCAAAAAGAACGTAATAAGAACGCAATTTGTGAGGATTTTTCGGTCGTTTGTGGGAAGAGTCCACCGGTTAATCGTCTCTAATTTAAAGGCTCGCATTTTTGATGTTACGGAAGCATGATTGCAGGAAGCAAGCGTTCTTGCCAAGCGATGGAGAACTACGGTATTGTGCGTTGTTTGAACCACTCAGCGAACGTAAGCGAATCGATATTTCCCTTTTGTTGAAGTGTTCTGCGCGGCAAACATGAGGGCCTGCCCCCTCGATCGTTATATCCAGAAGGAGTAAACAATATGTTCTCAAAAGACGGCGCGACAAGAGACATCAAAACACCTCGCATCGTTGACGTTGTTTGGCATGACGGAGAGTTTATCAAGTGGGACGATGCAAGGGTGCATGTCATGTCGCACGTGCTGCATTACGGCTCCAGCATTTTTGAAGGCATCAGATGTTACTCCACTAAGCAAGGACCAGCCATTTTCCGCCTGCGTGAACACATGCAGCGGTTTCTCAATTCAGCCAAGATTTATCGTATGAATCATCCGTGGTCGCTGGACCAGTTGTGTGACGCCGCAATCGAGATCGTCAAACGCGGTGGGATGAACCAGTGCTACCTCCGCCCGATACTGTTTCGCAGTCTCGACGAAGACAATCCAGCCTTTGGTGTCAATCCGTTTCCGAATCCGCTAGCCTGCTACATCGGCGCGTGGGACTGGGGCAAGTATCTCGGTGATGAAGCGATCGAACAGGGCGTTGACGTGTGCGTTTCGACGTGGAACCGGCTGACGCCGAACTCGATGCCGGCGATGGCGAAGAGTGGCGCGAACTACATGAACTCGCAGTTGATTAAGATGGAGGCGCTGCTGAATGGTTTCGCGGAAGGGATCGCGCTTGACGACCGCGGTTACGTGTCAGAAGGCTCAGGCGAGAACATCTTTGTCGTGGTCGGCGACGTCGTTTTAACTCCGCCGCTTTCGTCTTCAATCCTGCCGGGTATCACGCGTGACAGCGTGATCCAGATCTGTCAGGAACTCGGCATTAATATTAAGGAACGGACCATCCAGCGTGCGGCGCTTTACGTCGCAGACGAGTTGTTCTTCTCCGGTACGGCTGCCGAAATAACGCCGATTCGCTCAGTCGACCGCATCACGGTCGGTAGCGGTGGGCGCGGGCCAATCACCGAAAAGATTCAAAAGATATTCTTCGAGATTACTAAAGGTGAGCGACAGGCGCCTGGCAAGTGGCTCACGTATGTAAATGAACCAAAGGCGACACAAGACAGTAACGGCTTTCGATCGGCAACTGCCGAACCCGCCGACCAGACCGGACAACCGTTCCTGACCTACCAAACCGCCTCGTTAGATTAAATCCTTATCCACAGATTACACAGAATCTGCGTAATCTGTGGATAAAACAGAAATTATTGACGGACCTCACGGCCGCAAGCTATATTCAATCCGGCCGCGCCTCCCCGCGTTAATACTCGCCCACAGCAAGTCTTTCTGAATCCACCGGAAAACTTCAGGATATCGATGGCCCTAAAAATTGACGATCTGCTTCGAGTTGCTTGCGGTCATAACGCGTCCGATCTCCACCTGAAGGTAGGAGCCTTCCCGGTAATGCGTATCGGCGGTGAGCTTCACCCAATCGCCGACGCGCCGCGGATGAAGCCGGAAGACACGTTGGACATGGCGTTTTCGATGATGTCCAATCGACAAAAACAGCGATTCAAGGAAGTGTCGGAAGTTGATATCGGCTATGGAGTCTCAGGACTGGGACGCTTTCGCGCAAACATTTTTCAGCAGCGCGGCACAGTGAGCATCGTGCTGCGCGTTATTCCCGACCACACAAAGAGCGTCACACAACTGGGTCTGCCGCCGGTGATTGAAAAAATCGCCGAAGAACGACGCGGCCTGATTCTCGTCACAGGCGCAACCGGATCGGGAAAGTCAACAACACTGGCAGCCATGATCGATTGCATCAACTCCTCGCGGAGTGGTCACATCGTCACCATCGAAGATCCGATCGAGTTCCTGCATCGCGACAAGCAATCGTTTGTGACGCAACGTGAAGTCGACGTCGATACGCGTTCTTTTGCTGAGGCTCTTCGCGGTGCGTTGCGACAGGATCCTGACGTGATACTCGTCGGTGAAATGCGTGACCACGAAACGATCGAAACGGCGTTGACCGCCGCTGAGACAGGCCACCTGGTGCTTTCGACACTGCACACGCTCGATGCGACTGAAACGATCACACGTATCGTCTCGTCGTTTCCTTCGCACCAGCAAAAATCGGTGCGTCTTCAGTTGGCGGGAATTCTGAAGGCTGTGATCTCGATGCGTCTGGTGCGTGCAGCGAAGGGTGCGGGTCGCGTGCCGGCAATTGAAGTGCTCGTCTCGACGGCCTTCATTCGCGATCACATCATCAACGAAGAGAAGACTTACCTGATTCGTGAAGCGATTGCTGCGGGCACATCACAGTACGGCATGCAGACGTTCGACCAGTCGTTGTTTCATCTGCTTCAGCAGCGCCTCATCACTGTTGAAGAGGCATTGCACAATGCCACCAATCCGGATGAATTCAAGATGCGCGTGTCAGGCATCTACTCCGCGGATGACACGTTGAACCACATCACCACGCCCACGACTGCGCCGCCGCCACCGCCGCAAAGCCACGACGCCGAGAGTATCTTCGTCAAGCATTAGCCACAAAAAGGCACAAAAAGCACAAAGGAATTTATTGAGCTTCCGCTTTTCTTTTTTTGTGACTTTTGTGCCTTTTTGTGGCTCAATTAACTCTTTCGCGGCGCATGACGCGGACGCCGGAGCGCCAGTCTTCGTTGATGTCAAAGCGATAAATTTCAATATCGCGTGAGATGCAGTGCGCGAGAGTTTGAAAAGCCGGATGCACTCGCAGCGTGGGCGCGACGAGATAGACCAGCGGCGGCTCATCTCGGATTTCTCGCTCGCCGAATAGTTTTGCTTTTGCGATATGACCGCGGCGCCGGTGTGCTTCAACGCGACGCCAGTAATCAGCGCCTTGTAAAACGTGCTCGCGATCTTCCGAGACTTTTAATTCGATCACCACAAGTCGGCCGTCCTGTCGCAAAGCCAACAGATCGATCGGTCGAATGCCGAGTTTGGCTCCGCGCGCAGTCCTGAACTGCGCATGCAGCGGCGCGATAATCAAACCGGGATCTAGCATCGTTATGTCCCGTCGTAACAGCGACTCGAGCCACGCTTCAGGAGCCGCATGATAAAGCGCGTGTCGATGATCAAGCGCCGCACCGCGTCGATGCTCACGCAGATCCTGCAGCAAGTTCTGCCAATCATTCCACGTCGACTCTTCGAGCAGCCGCCGATGTGCGCGGTTGATTCCAAACCAAACTCTTTCGATGTTTAGCAGCGAGCGCACACGCGCAAATGGAAGGCCGAAGTAACGAAGAGTTTCGCCGTGACGCGCATGGACCACATCGATCGCTTCGGAGGCTTCAGCGACAATTGCCTCAGCCAGTTCGCTAATCCTTGAGTCAGCGACTGGAGGAAAGCGCGCGAGCTTTTTCTTCCACAACTCGTCCTTGTTTGGACAAGCAACTTCGGTCAACGACGTAAGATTCTCGTCGACAATGAACATTTTGATGACGTCTCTCAAACCTTCGCGCAACAGAGCCACGCGATAAAGCATCGACTTGAGGAGTTCCGGCGAGACGATCAACCAGAGTTGCTGCACCGGTGGAGGTTTGATTCGATCCGAGATGCGCCGGAACCACAAGAGCGCTGAAGACAAGAACGCATCCACCACCGATGCATGGCTGGAAACTACCGGGCCGGTGACGGCGATTCTTTGGTATTTGTTAAGAAGAACAATCTGTGCGTGGCGACCAGGTTGACCTGGTCTCGTTCCGCGGCTCAACGCGAGTCGTTCGACAACTGTCGCAGGTTGCGAGACAGCGGCCAGGTGGGCCAGGCGTTCACAACGGCTCTGACGCGCTGCTTGTATAGTTGCGGCGATGGATTTCGCTGACGCACGCGGAATCAATTCAATCAACGCGAGCTCGGCGCCGGCTTTTCGCGATACATGCAATGCGAGTGATTGCCCGTTCCAGTGCCAGTTGAGAACGCGCCACAAGCGGTTGCCGGTCTCGGTCCAACACGACAGCATGAGCTTCTCGTGCAAAACAACGAGTTCGATGTCGTCTCTACGAAGCGACTGCGCAGCACCGTCACTCGAGACATACAGCCATTCGGCGTGTTCACGAATAAGTGAAACGATTTGAGTTTGTGAGGTGAGATGCACAATTCGTGGTTACTTCTACCCTGTGCTACCATTTTTGGTCAACCCATGAAGAACGTTTATCTCGCTGGAGCAGTACGAACACCGATCGGCAAATTTGGCGGCACGCTTGCTTCGTGGACTGCCGCCGATCTCGGGGTCGCCGTTGCGAAAGAAAGTTTGCGGCGCGCGGGAGTAACGCCCGATCAGGTCACCGACTCGATCTGGGGTTGCGCGCGTCAGGCAGGCGGTGGTCCAAATGTCGCGCGGCAGATCACCTGGCGTGCCGGCGTACCTGAAACAATTCCCGCCGCGACAATCAATCAAGCCTGTGGTTCAGGACTCAAAGCGATCATACTCGCGGCACAGGAAATCATGCTGGGCCGCTCCGACGCCATGCTTGCTGGTGGAACTGAAAGCATGTCGCGCGTGCCATACTTCGCCGAAGGCGCACGTTGGGGCATGCGCGGCAACACGCAACTCGTCGATGGCATGTATCGTGACGGTTTCAGCGATCCGCTTTCGGGATTGTTGATGGGCCAGACCGCTGAAAAGCTAGCACGCCAATATGAGATCACGAGAAAAGATCAGGATGAGTTTGCGTTGAGATCGCAACAGAAGGCGCAGTCGGCGATCGAGTCAGGCAGATTCAAAGACGAGACTCTTCCGCTCGAAATCAGCGGCAATAAAGGTGAAACCACGATCTTTGCGCGCGATGAACATTGTCGCGCGAGCACGACGCTCGAGGATCTCGCCAAGCTCCGGCCGGTGTTTTACAAAGACGGTAGTGTAACTGCCGGCAATTCATCCGGCATCACTGACGGCGCCGCGGCGGTTGTCATTTTGAGTGAAGGCGGCATTAAGAACTCCGGCGCTAAGCCACAGGCAAGAATCGTCGATTACGAGATCTGCGGCGTCGCTCCGGAGATCATGGGCATTGGTCCAGTGCCGGCCGTGCGAGCATTGCTCGAACGACAACGACTGACGCTCGCACAGATCGACCTGATCGAACTGAATGAAGCATTCGCAGCACAAGTGATTGCTTGCGATCGCGAGCTAGGTTTCGACACCGAGCGCCTGAACGTTAACGGCGGTGCGATCGCGTTGGGCCATCCGATCGGCTGCACGGGTGTGCGGATCACGACAACGCTGATTTACGAAATGCAGAAGAGACGATCGAAACTGGGACTAGCGACGCTCTGTGTGAGCGGTGGTATGGGATTCGCTCTGTTGCTGGAACGCGTATGAGGAAACTCCTCTACGGTTCGATCGCGCTTCTTTTTCTCGCTACCTGCAAAATCAACAACGGACCTATCAACACTGCGACTACTCCATCAGAAACAATAGTATCCTCAACTCCTCCGTTTCAAACAAAAGAGCCTGACCGTTATCGCGCTACACGCACGATCACGATCACGACGTCTGCCGGCGAAACTCAGGTGACGAGAACTTCAATTATTAAAGACGGCGAACTGCGCCGCTATGAATCTTTAGCCGCGGATGACGCGGCTAGAAGGGTCTATCTCTACGTTCCCGAAGGACGTTTTGTTTTGTGGCCTCGTGAGAAGATCTACGCTGATCTGGCTTTCGAAAATGATGCTGCTCCGACTGAACAGGAAGACGAAACATTTCCCGAGGCGTTGCTGCACAGCGACACCACCAGCACGAGTTATCAAAAGATCGGACCAGCGTCGATCGGCGGTCGCAACACGACCAAGTATAGAATCGTTGTTAACAATTCAACTTCGGGAAACGTCAGCGTAAGTGAGACCTTGATGTGGGTTGATGACGTGTTGCACATGCCGATCAGATCTGAAACGACATCAACAGATGGCAGCAAGGTGCGAATGGAGATCTCAGACATCTCGTTCGAAGTTGATAAGAGTGTCTTTGAAATACCACATGATTATAAAAGGGTCGGCAAACCCACTCATTGAATTCAGGCATCGGAGGGGTCGTGAAACGAAAACTTCTGAATCTTGCGGTCCTCTTGGCTTTAACCAGTGGTTTGCAGCTCGCTAGTCAGGCGCAAACGCGTAGCCGCAGTATCACGCCGGCAGCGCCCGGTCTGATGGCCGCGCTGCCTGAATCGGACGCGGTGGCCCAAGTAAAAATGAAACAACTCCTGAACGAGGCGATGCCGCGGATTCTCGCCGGCAATCCGGCGAAGCTGATCGAGGCCAACGCCAGCATTGACCGGTTCAAGGAGCGCACCGGACTCGATCCTCGCATGTTTCAACAGATCGCGCTCGGTGTTCGTTTCACTTTTCCCGCCGAAGGAGTAACGCAGTTAGAAACGGTTGCACTTGCAAATGGCACGTTCAGCTCGGCAGCAATGGTCGCAGCCGGTCGCGTCGCCTCGAATGGCAAATATCGAGAAGAAAAGTATCAGGATAAAACGATCTACGTTTTCACACTCGACGAAAATATCAGACTGCTGGGTGTCTTCAATTTCACCATTCATGAACTCGCAGCCGCACCGCTCGATAGCAACACACTGGCCCTCGGCGACGTGGCCGGCGTTCGCGCTGTGATCGATGCTGGTCGTTCCCGTAAGAAATCAAATGCTGAACTTATCGCGCTAGCCAGTCGCGATCCGAATGCGGTTATCGGATTTGGCAGCAACTTGTCTGAACGTTTAATCGGAAATCTTGATATCGGCAACGCGCCAATCGCGAGCGATCTAAAAACGCTTCGTCAGGTATATGGATCGGTGGCTACGACTGAACGAGATTTGCAATTGTTTCTGGCGGCGCGAGCGGTGGACGCGCAAGCAGCCAAAAACCTTGGCGACACGCTTGAAGGGTTGAAAATGTTTGGCGCGGCACTGGTGGGCCGGTTAGCGGGAGCAAAGGGCGTGTTAGCAAAGAGTGCGTTGTCGAATATGACGATCGTGGCGCAAGCAAACGAACTGCAACTGCGCACGTCAGTGGCCCAGGCTGAGGTTGGGCCACTGTTTGGCTATTAGCCACGGATTATACGGATTTACTTCGTCGGGAAGTTCAGACCTCCCGGAAGACCGGGCTCGGCGGCTGGTTCTGATTCCTCGAGTTGGGCCAGCACGTCCTGGTAGATCTTAATGTCCCCGTTTTGTCTCATGCGTCGCTCAACACCAGCGACGTAGTCTTCAAAAACCTGGTCCTGCCGTTCATTGAGCATCGACTGCTTCAACGTGTCGCGTTGCGCGGCAAACTGTGATGGATCGGCATCAGTTCTCTTGGTGACGCCCACGATCACCCATTTGTCATCAACCTTGATCGGCGTCTTGCTAAACTCGCCCTGCTTCAGGCTGTAGATCACATCATCCAGCGCATTGCTGGAACCAGCTTTACCGAGTGACGAACCGAGTTTGAAGTCTGTTTCAACACCAGCGTCGTAACCGTCCTTCTCACCGGCGGCCTTGATCGCATCTGGTCCAGTTATGCTCGCCGCCAGATCTTTCGCTTTCTGCTCGAGCTGCTCTTTCGCACGCTGCTGTTTCATCGCGTCAGCGATCTTGCTCTTGACTTCGTCAAACTCAGGAATGCGCGGATCCTTCTTTTCAAGCAGCATCGGAATCGCAAAGCCACCTTTGACGCCCGTGACATCACCAACATCATTCGGATTGTTGAGCGGCTCAAGGGCCTGCTCAAACTGTTGATTACTTCCGATCTGTGGAACGTCGTCGTTCGGTTTGACGAACGGAGTCTCGCGGACCATGTCGGCGGGTTTCATGTTGGCTTCCGCCGCAAATTCCTGCGCGACCTTTTGCGGATCTTTTGTCTCTTGTAAACGCGCGTGAGCTTTTTGTGCGAGCTGGAAAGCTGCTCCATAACCACGACGATTACGCAACGAAACCAACAACTCAGGCTTCGCCTGTTCAAAAGTTTTAGGAACATCGTCTCCGCGACGCAGGATGTACCAGTTGCCACTGTAACGAATCGGAATATCCGAAATCTCGCCCGGCTTCATGTCCACCACTCGATCGTAGAGACCGTTAGGTTTGTTGTCGTTTTTCTTAAATGGCGTCGCCAGAAAGCCGCCGTTTCTGGCTGTCGCTGGATCTTCCGAATTGCCTCGCGCGGCTTCGGCAAACGCCGCTTCGGTGACCGGCCCATTTCCGCTATTCAGTTTGGTAATTAAGTCCGTGGCCTTTTTTTCGACCTGAGCATCCAGATCCTTCCGCGCCACTTTCAAAACGATCTGCTGAATTTTTATGCCCGCGCTTTTGAATTTCGGATCGAGACTGTCAAACTCCGCTTTCAGATCTGCTTCCGGAATCTGCAACTTCGATCCGACTTTTTCAGTGTCGATAAAGAGGTAGCGAACTTTTTTCTGTGGCTCGAGATAGCGATAGTCAGTTTTGTGACTCTCGTAGTAACTGCGCAGCTCGTCGTCGCTTGGTTGGATCTTCTCGGCAAGTTTGTCTGCTGAGACTGCAACGTAACTGACGTCGAAAACTGTGTTGCGTCGCTGGTATTCTTCCTGAATCTCTGTGTCGGAGACGTTAACACTAGCGCTTACGAAGGCGCGCAGTTTTTCCTGCGCGATATCATCGCGCAACTCACTTTCAAACTTCTCGACGTCGCCGTAACGAGCCGTAACTGATTCTTTGTATCTATCAAGACCAACAAACCGGCCCGACGCGTCGGAAAACTGTTTGCGAATCTTTTCGGCGAGTTCGGCGTCGCTGGCGCCAAGACCGAGGCGCTGCGCCTCCTGCGAAATCACGTGCTTGCTAATTAACCCGTCCAGAAAACGCTTGTTGCCGCCCAATTGGGCCAGACTCATCCGGCCACCGAGCATCTGCGAATAGTTCTCCCTGATGCGCGCGATGTCGGCGACAGTGATGCGCGCAGATCCGACCTTCGCGACGACTTCCGTGTCTCGCGTGGGATCGATATTGCGGCCGGTGCGTCCCGGCGCGTAAAAGACGATCAAACTCACGGCCATCAGGAGAGCGAATCCAAGGATGACGATATTGCGCGTTCTTTCGAGGCGTCCTAGTTGTTTGAGCATTGTTTACTACCTTTCAGAAACTGCGGATTGTAAGGGAGAGACACAAAGCGCCGCAACTCCAAGGCTTATCTAGCCACAGATTTCCACGGATAAACACCGATCAGTTGCCGGATCTGTGTTCATCCGTGGAAATCCGTGGCTTAACAATGCTATTTTACTCGCCTCGAATGGACGCAGTTAGCGGCTCAACTTGGCTGTGGATAGGGTTCAGTCTATTCATTCTCACCATGCTGAGTCTGGATCTCGGCCTCTTTAACCGCAAAGCACACACAATCAAATACCGAGAGGCGTGGATCTGGAGCGGTGTGTGGGTAACGCTCGCTTTGATCTTTGCCGGACTCGTCTTTCACTATCAAGGCTCAACACGCGGGCTCGAATTTCTTACCGGCTACCTCATCGAGTTATCACTCTCAGTCGATAATCTATTCGTCTTTCTGCTGATCTTTTCTTACTTCAAAGTTCCGGCCAAGTTTCAGCACCGCGTACTTTTCTGGGGCGTGATGGGCGCGTTGATCATGCGTCTCACGATGATCTTCGTCGGCGCAACCCTGATCAATCGCTTTCACTGGATCATCTACATCTTTGGTGCGTTCCTCGTTTACACCGGCCTCAAGATGTTTCGACAGGAAGAGATCGACATTCAACCGGATCAGAATCTGTTGGTGCGTGGTGTCACGCGCTTTCTTCCGATTTCCCGTCACTACGAAGAGCAGAAATTCTTTACCAAAACCAACGGCAAGCGAACCGGCACGCTCCTGCTGCTCGTGCTGATGGTAGTTGAGGTTACGGATCTCGTCTTTGCAGTCGACTCGATTCCCGCCATCTTTGCGATAACGACGAACACTTTTATCGTCTACACCTCGAACGTCTTTGCGATCCTGGGCTTGAGGTCGATGTATTTCCTGCTGGCAGGTGTGGTGGAGAAGTTTCGCTTTCTGCGCACTGGCCTTGCGATAGTCTTGACGTTCATCGGGATCAAAATGCTGCTCGGCGCGGTGCACGTCACTATCTCGATCAAGTTTTCGCTCATTTTTGTTGCGCTGGTGCTGATGGGATCCGTTGTGGCGTCGCTGTTGATTGCACCCGAAAGTGACAGCACAATCCAGGTCGAACTTCCACCCGATTTCGACGTGCCCGAAACGGTAGATCGCCCTTCGGACAGCAAGCCGACTGAAACACAGGAAAAAGACGAAGGCATCCTGACCAAAAAATAACCGGCTCCCCACGATGCATGAGGAGCCGGCAGTGCAAGTTCGGTTACGGCAAGCTAATAAAACTTACCACCGATGGCGGAAGCTGACCTATCGTGCATCCATGACCCGCTAAGGATCGGGAGACGATGGTAGGATCGAGCATATTGTTCAAATCAACTACGGCGAGCATGTTCGCACTGTCATTTGCGAGAAGTGCAATCGCATGGCCATTCGCAGGACTTCGATACGCGGTTACGGTATGCGGATCGAAACCGTTGTTGAAGCCATTCCCGATGCCGCACGTTACCCAGTCGCTGATTGCTGGCGTGACACCGCCACCGGACACCGCCGGAAGCGCTATCGCAGTCAGAGTGTTACCTCCGAATTCGCCCGTCACAACGCCCAGATGAGTTCCCTGAGCCACTGCGATCCCGCTTGCGCCTGCCGAAAGAAACGACTCCGAGAGGCTTTGAACCTGCGCGGGCGCGGTCCAACTTCCGGGCGAACCCGGCGTGAACGGGGCAAATGCGGGATTGCTAATATCGGCAATGTAAACGTGCGACGGTCCTGAAAACTCCGCCGGCGCCAGGACAATGCCTGTAGCGCAATCCTCACCGGACGAATCCAGAAATTCAAACGGCGAGATGATGTTCTCAAAGAACAGCGGAGTCGTTGAGTTTGTTACGTCGATGATTTCGTAGCTGCTATTCTCAGAAGCAGACAACAGCAAGTTACGAATCGGATCGATCAGCGGGTCTTCCGAGATGTTCGCAAGGCCGATGGAGTTCGGGGACTTGGACAGGAAGGCTGGTTCCAACGAGGGAGAAGATCCCAGGTTGAGAAACTGAAAACCACCAGCCCCCGCAAGACTGAGAGCAATCACGGCTTTGTTATGTGTGGCATCCATTGCCACTCCGCAGTTTGTGCAACTACCACCCGAGAAGAGGATAGTGCCGCTGCCCGCGGTGTTGAGAGGATTTGGCGCCACTGCGGGATCCAGTGCAGTACCTTTGATCACGTAAACGTTGGAATTGTTTGCCGTGCATACGGTCTGACCGGTAAGCGGATTGGAAGCACATGAGTTCACCACGCTGCTGGTGGGAATCAGAGTGTTTGTGATGCTGGCGCCTTCAACGTTCACTGCGGCGACGCCTGTACTGAACGTAACACCCCAATTACCTTTCGGTACGTAGGCGACTACATTTGTTCCTGACACCAAAACCGACAACGAACTCGAAGGCTGACACGAGCCTTGCACTACCTCCTCCGAGCGCGCCTTGAAGCTATCGCTGGCCGCATCTGAAGGGTTGAAGGTGATGACCTTCGGATCGGATCCTGAAACAGTCGCGCTGCCCACCGGGACGATCCAGACCTTAAATTCACTTCCCTTGTTCGGCGAGGCGGAAAAGGGCGCCAGTTGAACCGGCAGAGTTCCATTGGCTGGATTGAACGTGCCATTCGCGTGTTTGCAGACACCGGCAGCGGCCGCCGCTCCTGCAACTCGACCGTTCGTTACAATCAACTGCCGACATACTGCATTGTCGGTCGAGAGCAAAGTCTTCCCGCTCGGGTCCGTGACCAGGAAGTAATAGGTACCGTCAGGCAATCCTGAGGCGTTGAGATTTTGCGGTCCACCGCTGATGTAAACGTCCTGCAGAGAACCATAGATGTTCTTGTTTACGGCAGTGCCATCTTTAGTCGTTGTGTAGAGGGCTCCGGTTAAACCGGCTGAAGCTGTGTTTTCATAAGTGACAAGCGCGCTTACGAACAGCAGAGTGAGAGATACAACTGTGAGCTTTCGTGGGATATGCATACTAACCTCCAAAGTTTGGGAAAGGAACCCCAGAGTTACGAGTGAAGGGAGTGTGAGAGTCCTTCCAGGGGGTCGTGCTGTAAGGGCTTCCTCCGGCTAATGTCGGAAGGGTCTGAGACTAGCTGGAGCCTGCGCAACATATACCTGTTTGGCAGAATTCGCAAGACCCTTTAAACCCCACTTTTTTTGGCTAAATGCCGTAAATCCTTTATCCGCAGATTACGCAGATCGTTTTTAAAGAATCTGTGTAATCTGCGGATAGGTCACGGTCCTGTTTAAACGTGCTTGAACCGTTCTTCCCTCGTGTGTTAAATTCCAATTCGGTAGTGTTGCTGCCTGGATCCGGTGGGTCTACCGCCACCGACACCGTTCGGACTCACATCTGATCTCAACTTGGGTTGGACCCCTTCCTTTCAGCCTGTTTTTAGACAATGGCTACGAATAAAACCAGTCGATTTGCCTATGATTGGTGGATTATTCAGAAGCGTTTCGTCTATCTGATAATCGCCATCTTCATCATGTGTGGCATTGCCGCAGGCGCCGCGCTCTACGTCTGGAAATACGGCAATCCCTTCAAAAACATCGCGGAAATGAAACAACCGGCCGGCGCGAGATTCATCTCGTTCGAAGGCGACGTGCGCGTCATCCGGTCTGCGACTCGCGAAATCATCTCCGCCAGCGCCGAGACTGAGCTTTACCCCGGCGATACCGTGCAAACGCAGGCCAACGGCCGAGCCCGCATCAGTCTCGCCGACGGCTCAACGTTGGTTGTCAAACCAAACAGCACGATCATCGTTCGCGACAACGCGCGCGCTGACGACGGCAAGAAGACCAACGTTCACGTTGTCGTCGATAGCGGTCAGCTTTCAGTTCGCACCGAACAACAAGCAGACGGAACTACAAACGTGGTCGAGACACCCAAGACCAAGAACACGGTGGGCGAGAAGACCAACGCGAGTTTCGGAGTCAATCCCGAAGGCACTGAAGAAATTCGGGTGGCGAGCGGTGTAATTGAAACGACAAACCATGCAGGCGAAAAAGCTTCGATTCGCGGCGGCGAGTACGTTTCAGTTAACAACTCCGGTCGATTGTCGCCAGCGCAGAAGTTGTTGGACGTGCCACAACCGTCGCAACCTCACGATCTCGAAAAGGTTTTCGTTGGA
>DATFHH010000037.1:0-70874 GCA_035248565.1 Pyrinomonadaceae bacterium
CACATTCGACTGGAAAAGGTAACCGGGGGCGTCGAGGCTGTTTCATGTGGCGGTAACATCAACGTGAAGTTGGTTCCGACCGGCAACGGTCAAAGCCGTCTGATAACAATGGGCGGCGATATCAAACTCTACCTGCCCGAAACCTGCCGCGTGACGATTGAAGCGTGTCTGCGTATCCAGGGAGATTGGGAGACAAACGTTCAGAAGTACGACGTCATTTGCGACTTTCAACTCATCAGCTATGTGCGCGACCGTCACAAGAAAGAGATTCGCGCCAGCTATCGACTGAATGGAGGCGGCGAAACCATAACTCTCCAGGCCGTCAATGGAATTATTGAAATCGGAACCTTCACCACGCCCCAAACCTTTTCGTAAGAATCAGTAGAGGAGCAACATCAATCATGAAAGTCATTAAAGACTTCGCAAAAGTGTCATCGTTCCTAATGCGGGTCTCGAAGCACATTCGTTATCCACGAATGCTCATCGCGATCGCCGTGGGAGCAGGAATCGTCAGCGGCTTGGCCAACACCGGCCTGCTTGCGGTTATCAATTCGACGTTGACCGGCGGTGCTTCAATATCTCGCGGCATCTGGGCCTTTGTTGGTCTATGTTTGATATTGCCGCTCTCGCGGTTCTTCTCTCACGTCCTGCTGATCGGCTTTACTGAACGAGCCATGTCTGATCTGCGGTTGCAACTGTGCCGCCAGATACTTGGAACGCGGCTGCGAACTTTGGAAGAACTGGGTTCTCACCGTTTGCTTGGAACACTGACCGGCGACGTGCCCACGATCGCGAGTGCACTGACCGTGATGCCCCACTTGTGCATGCACCTGGCAATCACGATCGGCTGCTTTGCCTATCTGGCATATCTGTCGTGGCCGCTGTTTCTTGTCGTAGTGCTCTTCCTGACGATGGCTGTCATTACTTATCAGATACCGCTGTCGTGGGCGTTTCGTCATTTGAAGCGCGGACGCGATGAGTGGGATGTGCTGCTGAAGCATTTTCATGCCGTTACTGAGGGCACGAAAGAGTTGCAGTTGCACTGGCACAGACGGCAGCAGTTCTTGAATGACAAGCTGCAGCATACGACTCGAAAAATGGAGAAGAGCAATGTAAGAGGCAATGCGATCTTCGTTGCCGCCAGCAGTTGGGGCCAGATCATGTTTTTCGTTCTGATCGGCTTGATTATTTTTGTCTTGCCAAACATCAAGCCGGTCCCTTTGCAGACGTTAACGGGCTACACTCTTACGCTACTCTACGTGATTGTTCCGCTTGAGATTTTGGTCAATCGTCTACCTGATATCGGTCGTGCGAGTGTCGCAGTATCGAAGATCGAACAGTTAGGAATAAGCGATACTGTCGTGAGTTATGTGCAAGAGAGCGAGCCCAAGACGCCGAACTGGCGCAACCTGGACCTGGTAGACATCGAGCATACTTACTACCTCGAGAAAGAGAACCGCAGTTTCACGCTTGGTCCAATCAGCCTGAGTTTCAGAATGGGAGAACTGGTTTTTCTAACCGGCGGGAATGGCAGCGGCAAGACTACGCTCGCAAAGCTGTTGATGGGACTCTACTCTCCTGAGTCCGGCGCCATCATCGTTGACGGCGAAACTGTTAGCGATGAGACGCGGGAAGCTTTCCGGCAGAGTTTCTCATCCGTCTTTTCAGATTACTTTCTCTTCGACAGTCTGCTCGGCGTGAGAGTCCCAGAGGCTGACCGGCAGGCGCGAAATTATCTTGAAGAGTTGCAGCTCAATCACAAGGTTGAAATCAAGGACGGAGTCTTCTCAACCATCGACTTGTCCGCCGGACAGCGAAAGCGTCTCGCATTGCTGACAGCCTACATGGAGGACCGTCCCGTCTACATCTTTGACGAATGGGCCGCCGATCAGGATCCGCAGTTCAAAGAGACTTTCTACTACGAACTTTTGCCCGAACTGAAATCGCGAGGGAAGCTCGTGATAGTCATCAGCCATGACGATCGCTACTATCACGTGGCCGATCGAATCATCAAGCTCGATTACGGCAAAGTGGAGTACGACAGTCATTCGCTCCTCATGACTGAAGAGCTGGCGGAAGTAGCTACCCATTTTGAAGAGCGTGAAACAGTGGCCTCGAGCTTTTGATCACTTCTGTGCCTTTTTGTGGTGAGAGATCTTCTCAAACCACCAAGCCTCCTCGCATTAACCAGCAGCGATACCAAACAAGGAACAAAAACCATGCGCGAAGGAATCTTGTCCCTGATAGGGAATACTCCGCTTACCAAGCTGACACGGGTTTTACGTAACACTCATTTTGATCTGTACGCCAAGTTGGAAGGCTTCAATCCTGGTGGCAGTATCAAGGATCGGGCTGCATACTCGATCCTCCGGCAGGCAATGGAAAATGGCGAAATCGGGCCTGACACAGTGATCATTGAATCCAGCTCGGGAAATATGGGGATCGGGTTGGCCCAGGCTTGCACCTATTTCGGCCTCCGTTTCATTTGTATAGTCGATCCAAAAACCACACAGCAGAATGTTCGGCTGCTGAAAGCCTATGGCGCGGAAGTCGACGTCGTCCGAGATCCTGATCCAGTCACTAAAGAATATTTGCATGCGCGGATCGAGCGGGTGCGAGCGCTGAGACAGGCGATTCCAAACAGTTTTTGGCCTAACCAGTATTCCAATATCTTCAACGCGATGGCCCACCGGCAAACGATGCATGAGATCGTGATGGCTCTCGATGAAAAGGTCGACTACCTATTCTGTGCTGCCAGCACGTGCGGCACGTTACGAGGCTGCGCCGAATATGTGCACTCAAACAATCTGCCGACGAAGGTCATCGCCGTCGACGCTGTGGGCAGCGTCATTTTCGGTGGACCAGCAGTCAAGCGGTTGATACCGGGACACGGCGCTGCCAGGCGTCCTGAGTTGTATACTCCCAACCTCGCGGATCGGACCATTCACGTTACGGATCTGGATTGCGTTATCGGGTGCCGGCGACTGCTGTCGAAAGAAGCAATCATGGCGGGAGGTTCGTCAGGCGCCGTGTTGATGGCGCTGACTCTGATCAAAGACGACATTCCGGAAGACGCAAACTGCGTGATCATCCTGCCCGATCGCGGTGAACGCTACCTCGACACGATCTATTCTGACGAATGGGTGGATGAACACTTCGGCAACGTCTCGCATCTGTGGGAGGATTTCGACTTCACCTTCCCCGAAATATTTATCGAGCCGCAGATCTGGATCGAAGAACCTATGCACGAGTTCGCCCTCGCCTAGCCACAAAAGGCACATAAGGGTATTGGATTATGAGCTATAACGAGAGTCTCATTGCGCCTCCGACTGGGTTGATGCCTTCGCCGGCGATTATGCTGGAGGATGCATCGCTGCCGAAGCATCTGGCCCATTTGCCTGGTGGTCAGTGGAGGTTGTGGCGTTGGGTGGCGCTGCGCGGCGCGGGTTTTCCTGTCGCGCAGATTCTTCAACTCGCTGATCTCGAATGTGGTCGAGCCGCGCGAGAACTGATCGACGCCGAAGACGCAGCGGAGCAAGTGCGCCGTGAAGTTGTGGCGCAACTCAAACGCATCGAGCAGGAAGACGGCGATGAAATGCGGACCGCTGCCCGCAAAGTCCTGCGTCGTATCTGGAAAGGCACACTGCCACGTCCTGACGACGCTCCGCTCGGCAGTCACCCATTACTTAACACTCTGAGATCCGTTTATGCCGAAGTGGATGCTGTTCGCGCGAGTTTCAATCAAGAATACGCAAAGGCAGTAGCACGGAATTCTCAGACGATTTACGACCTGGCCTCTTCGAATCTGTTCCAGGAAGCGGTGATCTGGCAGAACCGCAAGGCCTATCACAGCGGTGTCTCCTCGATTCTTCGACATCATCCTGGCACGGTGTCGCGAAACAGCGCACGCCGCACAAACGAGGAACTAATCGCTACTTATCTCCAACGTTACTGTGCGAAGAACGACACGATCGGTTTCTTTGGACCAGTAGGTTGGGCGCGGCTCGCTTCGGATGCTATCGGTGTGGAAACTCGACCGGGAACAGCGCTCGTCTCAAAGCGCTATGTTCGTCCGGAGAGTTGGTCCATCGACAGAATAGCGGAGCTTTTGAATGCGGATGAATCGCTGCGCCGTTGGTCTATGCCGCGGGTGCTGCCGTTCTTTCATCTCGAAGACAACACACTCCATCATCCGTTCAGTGGTCCAGTGACAATTCCAGATGAGGTCGCTGCCGTGCTGGCAGCGGCTGATGGCGCTCGCACGGCGGACGAGATCGCGGTGGAAATGATCAGCAATCCCGAACTCGGATTTGAAATGGAAACAGAAGTTTTCGACGTGTTGGACGACCTGTGTGACGACGGCTTGATTCTTTGGGGATTCGAATGTCCGGTCGGGGAAGACGCTGAGCAACACCTGCTTGGCCTCATAGAGCGCATAAGAGACGACACTCTGCGCGCTGACGCTCTCGATCTCGTTCGTGAACTTCAGGTGGCTCGTGGCAGAGTAGCCGCAGCGGCCGGCGATGCCAAAAAGTTGGACCAAAACATGGCGGCGCTGGAGGAAACTTTCGAGCGCCTAACCGGAGAAGCTTGCACGAGATCTCACGGCGAGATTTACGCTGCGCGAACGCTTGTTTATGAAGACTGCGAACGGGCGTTTGAGATGGAGATCGGTGCTGACGTGCTCGAATCTCTTGGACCACCGCTGTCGCTCTTGCTGGACAGCGCACGCTGGTTCACGTGTGAGCTCGCTCGACGCTATCGAGAGGTCTTTACAAGAACGTATGCGGAGTTGGTGAACGAGACGGGCGCAGCAACAGTCGAAGCCGTCGCTTTCTGGCACAGGATCCAACCGCACGTGGTGGCAAAAGATGTGCACGTCATCAAGTCGGCGCTGAGTGCCTTTCAACAACGCTGGGCGTCGGTGCTGTCGCTGTCCGATACCGAACGCCATGTGAATTATACGAGCGAAGAATTGCAGCCGCAGGTTCGCGCGCAGTTCGTCGCGCCGTCGGCGGGTTGGCGTCTGGGACGTTACCAATGTCCGGACGTGATGATCGCGGCCGGCAGCGTAGACGCAATCACGCGCGGCGACTATCAATTCGTAATGGGCGAGCTTCATCTCGGCGCGAACACTTTGGCGAACTCAATATTCATGCACCAACACCCCACGCCGAGCGATCTCTTCGAAGCCTATGAAACTGACCTGCCGGAACCTTGCATCATTCCGATTCCTCCGCGGCAATGGCCCACTCTGACGGCCCGCACTGCGCTCTGTCTTGTGGCTCCGAAGGATTACCGTTTGGCCATCAGTTACGATGCCGTCGGTTCCGCAACTGAGCGAGTGTTGCCGATCAGCGCATTTGTGATTGAAGAGTCAGACGGACGTCTCGTGGCTCGTACACGCGATGGCTCAATCGAGTTCGAAATCGTCGAATTTTTCGGCGCAGTTTTCTCGCTGGTCTGCGCCGGTCATTTCAAGATTCTGGCGCCAGGTAAACACACGCCGCGCGTGACGATTGACCGTCTGATAGTGCAGCGCGAGGCCTGGAGTTTCTCTGTGTCTGAGCTGGAGTTTTTGCAGCAGAAAGAAGAAGCCGATCGCTTCGCCGCACTTCAGCGGTGGGTGCGCGAGCACGGCATCCCGCGCTTCGTCTTCGTAAAAGCGCCGCTCGAACCTAAGCCTTTCTACGTTGATTTCGAAAGTCCGATCCTGATCAATTTCCTCGCCAGGACTGTACGCCGGCATACGTCGAGTGAAGAGCTGAAGGACTGTCTCATCACAATTACGGAGATGATACCCAACCCCGATCAAGTGTGGGTGACGGATGCGCTGGGCCAACGATACACCGCTGAGCTGCGCATGGTCGGCATCGATGCTCAGCATGAATCCATTTTGTAATTTTTGTGCCTCTTAGTGGCAAAGAAAGAGAGTCAACAATGCGTGATGGCGATATCTTGATCGTCAAAGGTCATGAAGTAGATGAGCTTCTGGCCGGACGAGAACTCCAATTGATGCAAACCGTGCGAAAGGCTTACGAAACGCACAATGCCGGGCAAAGCTCGCTGCCCCAGTCGATCTTCCTCCGGTTCTTCAACAACGAACGAAACAGAATCATCGCGCTTCCCGCTTATCTCGGCGGCGAGTTTGAAGTGGCGGGCATGAAGTGGATCTCTTCGTTCCCTGAGAATCTTAATCGCGGTTTGGAACGCGCGTCAGCCGTGATGGTTCTCAACTCGGCTTTGACGGGACGGCCTGAAACGATCCTCGAGGGTTCGCTCATCAGTGCGAAGCGCACTGCTGCCAGCGCGGTTTTAGCAGCCACGACTCTAACCGCCGGTCGGGAGATCTCAACAGTTGGACTGATTGGAACGGGCTTGATCAATTTTGAAGTGGTTCGTTTCCTCGTTGCGTCGTGCGCGGAAATTCGAACGCTTCGAGTCTTTGATCTTGACATCGTACGCGCCACACAGTTTCAGAATAAATGTTATGACGCATTTGATCGGATCGAGGTTGACGTGGTGCACGATATTGAAGATGCATTTAGAAACACTTCACTGATCTCACTCGCGACCACGGCCACTACTCCGCATATCAACGATCTCTCGCACTGTGCTCCAGGCTCAACCATCCTGCACATTTCATTACGGGATTTGTATCCGGAAGTGATTCTTGCATGCGACAACGTCGTTGACGATGTCGATCATGTATGTCGGGCAAGCACGTCAGTGCATCTGGCTGAACAACTTGTTAACCGGCGTGATTTCATTCGCTGCACTTTGGCCGACATCCTGCGAGGTAACGCCAGCGTCAGGAGAGACGAAGACAGCATTGCGATATTCAGCCCGTTTGGTTTGGGTGTGCTGGATCTTGCCGTCGGCGCTCTGGTGCGAGATTTGGCGATAGCAAACCGGATGGGAACGACGCTCGATTCCTTCATCGGCGAGAGCTGGGTCACCCGATCCGAAGCGCCCGTTTACGCTTAGCCACAAAGAATCTTTTTAACCAAGGAAATTCCAATGACAGTCAGACACGTTCTTTCAGTAACTGAACTCGGCGCGAACAATCTTGCTCATCTGGTACAAGAATCTCTTTTGATCAGTGCCGGTAAGCAAAAAATAAAACGTCCGCTGGCAGGGAAGGTGGTAGGAATATATTTTCGTGGGACCTCGACCCGAACTCGCACAGCTTTCACTGTCGGCGCGACACACCTCGGAGCAGCAACAATCTCGTATGGTCCTAACGATCTACAGATCGTGACTGGAGAGACCATCGAAGACACTGCTCGCGTGCTGGCAAACTTTCTCGACATTCTCGTCATTCGCACTAATCAGTCGCTGGCGGAGATGAGAGCGTTGGCGAATCAGCAGAACATGTCGATCGTCAACGCGATGAGCGACAACGAGCACCCCACGCAAGCGATTGCCGATCTTGTCACCTTGCACGAGGAGTTTGGACATCTCGATGGCCTGCACGTTTTGTATTTGGGTGAAGGAAACAATTCGGCCGCATCACTCGCGCTGGCTGTTGCTCAAACTCCAGGCATGAGTCTCACCCTTATTACGCCTGCGGGTTACGCTCTGGACGAAGACATTCTCGAAACAGCAAACCAGCTTGCGCGTATTCACGGCGCGAGCATCGAGCATCACCATCGCATCGACCGGCTGCCGAGAAACGTTGACGCCGTATATACGACGCGATGGCAGACGATGGGAGTGCCGAAAGCCGAGGCAAACTGGCAAGAAAAATTCGAGCCGTTTCGTGTGACGCAGGCGCTGATGGCCCATGTTTCAAAACCTGTGGGCACGATCTTTCTGCACGATTTACCAGCAGTGCGAGGTGTCGACGTTGACGATGAAGTTTTGGATGGACCGCAGAGTCGGGCCTTCCGCCAGGCAAGGCACAAGATGACTAGTGCGATGGCTGTGCTCGCGTGGTGCGCGGGCGACGTGCTCGATGAGGAACCTAGCTTGACGTTGCGACTCTCCGAAACGGGCTCTGCGAATGCGTGGGGAGATCGTGTTTGGCGCGTCTATTAAATTTTGGTTTATTGACTTTGGGTCTAAATCGCCGGCTGTTGGCCGGCGATTTTTTTGTATGCGTTCAGAAGGACTCTGATCTGGTAAATCCCAAAAGCAACGATCACGAGCGTGAAAATCTGAAAGCCCCATCTGTTTGCAAGAAACACGTAACTCAGCGGCAGTGTGTAGAGAAATAAGATCACGACCTTGAATGCCTCAGGTAGTGATTCCTTGTTGAGGCCATATAGATGATCCGCCACCAGTATCGACGGTATTACGAGCAGTGTAGCGTCATAAATTGGTGTGTAGACATTCAGCACCAACGACCAGGTGATCGTTAGGGCCCAGGCGAGAGGATGTCGCCCTATCCGCCACCAGGCCCATGCCAGCAACAACATGCCGCCGATATATACCGCTAGCACCACGATATGTGACGCCGGATGCGCGTCGATAAATAGTTTGAAAGCGGTCCTCACGTCGACATACAGTGACGTCTGAGAAATTGTGTTGGCAGTCGCCTTCCACCGCTGAAAGTTGTACACCACTGTCGCGTACAACTGGAGACCTCGCCACCCGACGAGTGATGCGGAAATTCCGATCAATGTTCCGAACCCGATTGCGAGACCAATCAGTGTTCGGAAACGCCGCGTGAGAATGAGCATCGGCGGGATCAAGATCAGGAGCGGCGGCTTATAGAGACAGAGTGATAAGACAAGCCCGCTCAACAGGAGTCGACCGGTGCGTTCGAAGTAGATAGCGAGCGCCAAACAGAACACGCCGATACTGGAAAGCTGTCCGAGTCCCCAGCAGTAAATAAGAAAAGGTGCGAAGGCGAGGGCCAACATGAAGGCAGTGACCCTTGCATAGTCAGGAAGTCGAGATGAACTGCGCAACAACAGCCAAAGTCCAGCCGCATACAAGGCGAATGAGATGACCAACCAGACAGCGAAGGCCCACGCATAAGGAAGACGTGAAAGAAGAGAGAAACCCGGCAATGTAAATGGCGGGTTTACATAGGGAAGTTGTGAGTCTGACGGCTCTTTGGGCAGCAACTCGTGATACTGCTTTGTCTGTAGGTCAAGGTCATACGCGCTTAAGAATGATTTCTCGTTGGCGATCTTTCCGGCAATGTAGAACGCTGTGTAGTCGCGCGCCAAAGGGTAACCGAACGCGGACTGTCCCGCAGTGGCGGTCGCGAATCGGGCGCCTACCAAAGCGATGTTCGTGAGCAGAAAGACGAGGCAATAGAACCTTATCTTGTCCGGCGCGAACCGTCGCGCGATGTAAGAGTCGAGTTTGAAGCGCATTGACAGGGATTTCTGAGAGATGACAACCAGTGTGAGGTGGTTAAGACGTCGGGCAACTCAAGAGTAGCGAAGTTAAATAACGACCGTCAATCAATTTCTCAGCCCAGACAAAAAAGTGCACCGGCCGGGGAGGCCGGTGCCCAGGTGAAAAAGACCGCGGATGCTGGGTGGGATAGTTGAGCTACTCACGTCCGCGACTCCAACGCCCAGTATCTGGACCGCATTCCGTGAGCAGTGCAAGTATGCGAAACAGTAAACTCGATCGATGCTAATCCGCGGTTAACTTGTCTTTAAATCTATATTAGATCACCAGTCGCGCTCAGTTCCTCTCATTCCTGACGCATCATGTTTGCGGAACATTTCTCATAAGCCTCCTTAACTTTGGCGATGTGGTTTACAAGTAAGTGTCTAGGAACTAGCTAGCGCGCTCTTGGCAGTAGATCGCCATAGATAATGGAGGAGCACCCAGAAGATAAAACTTACAACGTAAGCCAACATAGTCGGTCCAAGGCGAAATTGTGGATCGATCCTGCTTCCGAAAACAGCCAGCAGGATAGCCGGAACTGCAGTGACAACGAGAAAAGTCCAGCAGGCGATGAGCAATGAGTTCCACCTCGTAATCTTCACCAGCAGGAACACAATAAGATTACCGACAATACCCGTGAACACGAGGGCGTCAAGAACACGTCCGAAAACAAGAACTGATCCGACCTCATGGGCTCTGCCGTAGCTCAACAACATGAAAGCTACGAGAATAATAACGGCGCAGCCGATTACAGCTATCAAATCTCTACGGATATTGTTCATAGCACTATTCACCTTTCCGACGTTTTCAATGTGTTGCCTGGTAGCAGTAACAACCAGATCGCACAAGATCGCCAACCAGTAATTAACTGTCGCGAGCTTTTTCTGCCGCATTAATGCGTCACGATAGCTATCGCGAAAAACCTGAAGCATCGATGGGCCATACTCCCTGCGAAAGTCCGACGGATAAGCCGCCAGGAGCATTCGGTAAATGCGGCACGAAAGATTTGTAGTCGCTTTCATTTGTACTCAGGATTGAATGTTCTAAGCAGAGAGCAACTTTTTCGTCCTAGCCGCTTTTACGAGTTGTGCCAGCCGTTCAGCCTCTGCTACAGCAACGCGATGACCCAATTTTGACAGGCGATAGTAGCGCCGTCGTTCATCGTCCAATGCCGGATCGGGCCGCTCATCCAACTCTTCGATCAAGTCGTGGTTGAGCATTCGCTTAATCGATCCGTACAAAGTTCCTGGACCGAGTCGTACTTTACCAGCCGTTCGCTCGTCGACTTCCCTCATTATGTCGTAGCCGTGACGTTCACGATCGGCCAGCGCCAGCAGAATTTGGAACATCGCAGGCGTGAGCGGCAGGAAGTCGTCCGGGTTGCGATTCTTAGCCAAACTTTCACTCTCCTACTATATCGACGCGCGATATAGTAGGAGAGTACGGCAAGTCTGTCAAGAGTTATTAAAGAGTGGCATTCAGCGCGAGTGCCCATCGCTCGCCAGAAGCGATGACGATGCGCGATCTAAGTAAAGCGTCACGTTGCTATGTCTCTGAAGTATCGAGGCTGGTCGCAGCGGACTGACTTTCAATTCAACGCAGTTTCTTACAGCTTCCGCTTTTCTTTGATCGGGAACGATGCAGAGTATGTTGCGAGCCGCGAGCATTTGTTTGATTGACATTGAAATCGCTTGCCGCGGAACTTCGCTCAGCGTAGCAAACCATCCCTCCCCGACCTGTTGTTTACGGCAGGCTTCATCCAAATCGACAATGATGTAAGGCTCTTCCGTCTCAAAGTCAGCGGGCGGATCGTTGAATGCTAAATGTCCGTTCTCGCCGATGCCGACAAACGCAGCGTCGATCTGCTGCTGTGAAATCAACTTACCGACGCGTTTGCATTCCGCTACAACATCCGCAGCTTCGCCATTAATGAGATGAAACGCGCGCGGATGGATGCGGTCAATAATCCGTTCTCTCAAATATCTTCGAAAGCTCGCAGCGTGTGTCTCAGGTAAACCGACATACTCATCCAGGTGAAAGAAGACGACCTTGCTCCAGTCAATGTCCTGGACCACGAGAGCATCGAGAAACTCGAATTGAGACGCGCCAGTCGCAGCGATCAAATACGCGACGTCACGCTCTGCGATCGATTGGATGATCTTCGCAGCGTCGTTAGCCGCGGCCTGGCCCAAAGCCAACTTACTATCGAACACTTTTATGTTCATGATCGTTCGTCAACAATCAACGGATGTTTCTCGCAAAGGCGCAAAGCCGCAAAGCGCTACCGCGTTTCTAGAGAGCTTCTTTGCGCCTTTGCGCCTTTGCGTGAGACATATCTTTCTGCTGAAGCGCTATTTAAGTTCGATCGTCTTTTCGAACACTGCACCCGTTACAACATCCGTCGCTCGGATGACGTACTTGCCCGGAAGATCATTAAGAGCAAACGGCAAGGTAAATGTTCCGCGTCCATTCTGAACGAGGACGTTGCTCGAATAGATCGGCGAACGTGTCCCGTCAGGCGTGAAGACATGACAGCGCACCAGACTATTCCCAGGAGAAGTCGACGTTAAACTGAAAGAAATGTGCTGACCTGTCTTTGCTGCCGTGGCCCCTTCCATTTTTATCTCGTTCTGTTCGGACGTAAGTCCCAGGACCAGCGCGTCGCCAATCAAGATTGACGTGTGAATGACATCCGTATATCCGAACTGCTTACCGGATCTCACATCGGCAACAAACATCTTGCGAGGAAGTTTGATAGTAAGCTCTTGCCGTGCGACTTGGCCCAGGCTGGCATCGTTGTACGTCGTCACGCCGTCCTTACCGACAATTCCGGCAATAGCTACGTTCTCTTTGACGATCGTGATCAGGTCGGAACTGCCGAACTTGTAACGTGCGATTTGTGCCTGCGAAACCGGCCGCCCATCCGGAGATAACACTTGTATCGAAGGATGAACACCGGCTTTCATAAGTATTGAATTTACGAGCTCGCGATAAGCTGCTCCGCCAAAGTTGGCAGCACGTTGCTTGGGATACTCATCCCACGACTTGTTCAGGTAGATGGTCCAACCTTTTCCGATATTACGCGTAGCCCCGGCCCTGCTGAGGTCGAACAGTTTGTTGATTGCGTCATCTGTTCGAGCGGCGCAGTGTTCGTCGAACAATCCAGGCGATGAATCGGCGATAACAACGCCTCCTCGCGCAACAAATTCCTGGATGTGCTGAATCTCCGCGTCAGATAGCGCGAACGCGAGCGGCAGAATCAGCACTTTGTATTTCTCGTTCGAGATCGGATTCTTAGCGACGTCTTCAGAGGAAACAAAGTCAAACTGCAGCCCGAGGTCTTTAATCGTCTTGACCCATCCGTCTCTGTTTGCGGGAAAACTCAACCGAGCTTTGTCCGGTACTTCATCCTCGTCGTCGCTATTACGTTGGTGATATCCGAGAATGCTCGCTGCATGAATTGAGGGCATCGAGTAATAGAGCGCAATGCCGTCCTGTTGGCGCGTCGATTCCATCAATAGCTTTCCAACACCTTCGAATCTGAGCGAACTAAACGCGTGGCCCATATCACGCGCAGATGCTGAATAGGTCATGTCGGGATTCAGAAACGAGTACATCCAAAAAATGTTTGGGTGTAGCACGTTGTGAATTGCCGCTGTCCAAATGGCATTTTGGACTGCCAGGCCATGCGATCCATATCCGGTCCAAAAGCCAATCATGGCGTCCGGCTTCGCAAAGGAGCGATGCATGTCCCACTGATTGCCGCCATCATAAGAGAGGAAATCATCGATTACGCGATCGAGTCGCGACCAATCGGCGCCGTCGTAAGCATTAGTTGCCTGTGTTCCTGAAACTGCGATGTGGGCGTCGGGATCTCCTTCTATTGCAGCGTCGCGAGCAATCTGGTAGGCACGCGCGAAGGTAATCTCCATGAAGGTGCGGTGATCGGCCCACGGAGCGAAGTTGTGAGTCTTCTTCGCTTCTTCAGTTGTGTAAGGCAGAACTGCGTTCCAATCGGCGAAGTTTGTTCGCCACTCTTTGTTGAGAGCCGCCAATGTTCTGTATTCTTGTTTGAGCCAGGAGCGAAATTCGTCCAGTGCCTGCGGACTCCAGTCGAAATCGACGGCGTCTCCGTATGAGGTCAACGAGCCTTCGTCGCCGACGAAGTAGTAGTCCATGTTGTAACGAGCTTTGTTGCGAGCAGAGGCGCGCACGATGTCAGCGAGACTCTTTAAGAAAACGGGATCGTTAAAGGAAGGTGTTCGCTGAAGAAACTTCTTATCTCCAGTGCGCTTGTACAATTCTTTCTTCGTTAAATAACCGAGTGCTTCAAAATCACCCGTCTTTTTGTACTCTGCAATGGCCTTCTCCATCGCTTCAGGAGTAGTTGGACCACGATCGTACCAATAGACACCAAACGTACCGCGTGGGATGTTGAGTGAATTGTCGACGTCGCCTCCCCACGTAAATCCCGTATCGGCTGCGGCGCCGCGGACCATTCGCATCTGTGCATCTTGAAGATAATGTTTGGTCCCGCCAAAGGAGACAAGCGCGGTGTATTCCTTAACTCGCCGCACCTCCTGTACGACCATCACCGGTTTAGCTCGAACCTGATCGACGAGTGCTCCTCGTTCGTCGACCAGTTCACCGCTAACGATCGCAAACTTGCCAAGAAAATCTTTCAGCGGAAACGTGAATGTGCGTTCTCCACGTGCAGGCGCAGAGACCGCGCCGAGTACACGGCCCAAGTCGTCAGAAACCGACATTCTCATTTGCAGGTCAGACAGACTTCCGGCGGCTCGCAATACCGCACTCAGAGTTTCGCCACGCTTGTAGACATCGACGGCGGGTTTAGTGCTGGTCATCATTGCGCGTTTGGGTGTGGTGAAGGTTGCGGCGCCCCAGTTGAGGGTTGAGTTGTCTTTCGAGTTTCGAATGATGACGTTGAAGATCTGCCGGCCACCCGGCCATCCAATTGCAGGTTGGAGACTGGACATCGATATCTCGACCGAATTGGACCCTGAACTCAGGCGTTTATCGATACGAGTTGAACCCAAGGCTTGACCAAACTCGTTCTTACCTGTGACCTCGATTTGGACAGGTTCCTCACTCGCAGACACCAAGGAAATGTTTATAGTCGAATTAGTCGCCGTGAGAGACTTGATGTGAACAGGAATGTCTCTGCCGGAGGCCCACAGAAGTGAGCGCGCAAGCAGCGAGTATTGATATTCCCAGTAGTCCCAGTAAATTTTGTTCTCGGTTGGGTTAATGCTTTGAGGCGTGAACCCTTCTTCAACGTATGCCATCGCGACCACTCGGCCTTTACCGTAGTTCTTTACCGCCACGATCGGATTTGCGCCTGACTTGATCAGAACATCGCCGCGTGGTTTGTACTGATAGAACGAGCCACCCACGATTCCTTCGGGCAAAAGCTCGAGTGGCAGTCCTTCAGTTATGAAGTGCGGCTGATTGATTTCCCATTTTCCTTTTGTTATCGCATCGCGATTGACTTCCGGATATCCACGTTCGTTCACCGTATCGTCCGGAACATCGACCAACGGAGAAATGTCCCATATACGTTGATCGCCGGCAGGCTCATCACCCTTGAACGGATGACCTTTCACATCGCCGACAAAAGGATGCAGCAGCACCAAACCAACGCCTTCCTGTACGCGACGAAGAATCGCGTCGCGAGTTGCGCGCGTCATGCGCGACCAACCATTGATGCCGGGAATCAGCATCACTTCGTACTTCGCGGTTCCGGTGAGATCCTTTTCGACGTAGCTGTAAACCGTTTGGAAGTCGTCTCGATCGCCTCGATATTCGTGGCCGTAGTAGTCGCCGATGCCCCAACAATTGATGTCCCATTCGCGATCGATCGAGTCAGTGGTTGGGTCTAAGTCGATTCGTTGCATCAACTCGACCAGGTCACGTCCGTATTGAATCGAGGGAATAAAGAAACTCTTGAGAGGACCCTGCGGTAGCTTTGTGGCCCAAGCGACGTGGGGAGTGACTACTTCCTTTGAGTAAGTAATGTCGTTCCTTGCGAAGCTACTTCCGCCGGTGTTCTTTTGGTTCTGAGCGGAGACATGAAATAACAAAACAGTGACTGCCGCGATCACGAGGTAGATGTATTTACGCATACTTAACGGACTCGGCAATGGCAAAACAGATCCGAGCGGAAGGTAAGATCTCATCGATTTGAGGATGCGGGGGAGTACCTGTGCTAAGCGCTCGAACGAACTCTTCTACTTCCTGATACGCGCCGTTACGAAGATCTTCTGGCTCATCTTCACTTGCACTTGCCTCGATGACTAGTTGGTTTTCATGCCAGCATTCAAGCGTGCGCTGTGTTCCCGCTCCAGCCGTGATGCGTGCTCTGAAGCCCTCGCCAAAAAGTTCATACGATTCTTCTACCATTCCCGCTGTTGGAAGGATTTCGATGCGACCGGTTGCACCGCTGAGAAAAGCGAGCGAAATGATGTACCACGTGGCTGCACCTGCGTGGCGGATGATTTTGACATCATAGTTCTGAATCTCTCCGGCTACGTAACGCAACGCGTCAAGCACGTGAATGGCAGTTGACCAGATGAAATCTTTCTCACTGCGAGCATGTCTTATCTGCGCAGCCCTTGCGTACATGAGCGGACCTTTGTCGCTTATCCATTCCCGTGCTTGATTGAGATATGGCATAAAGCGTCGATTGACCGAGACCATGTGCGGAGTCTGGGTTTCGCGCGCGGCTCGGTTTAGTTTTTCAGCTTCACCCAATGAAGCACCCAGCGGTTTTTCAATTACACAGGGGATTCTTCGCTCGAGTAGTTGAATTCCGATTTGCATGATCTGTTCGATTGGCATAACAGAGACACAGGCGTCAGGTTTCTCTGATTTCAACATCTCGTCCAAATCCGTGTAGGCGCGAAGAAAACCGAAGGAGCGACAGAACTCGGCGGCTTTGTCTTCGTTCAGATCACACGCTGCTACAAGTTCGATCTCGCCAGGATGTTCTGACGCATACCTGGCGAGCGGAGCAGCATGGCTCGTTCGAGAGTGCTCACCACAGCCAGCGAGTGCAATACGGATCATTTAGCCTCGACAGTCTTGGAGAACTGCGAATGGTAACGCTCTACTTGCACGTTTTGACCAAGCCGCAGTACGTCTCGACAATCGATCTGTCCCGGAGCGTCTGCGAAACAATTAGCTGTGCCACATGCAACAGCCAGTCTAAGTGTTTCCTCATCGCCGAGCCCACGCTCGTGCGCAACTGCGAATCCTGCCAATGCCGCATCACCGCAACCAACCGAGGAGCAGTGCTCAATTGCTTGCAGACGTGAAATCAAAGGGTCACTGCTCGCGGACTCTTGCCAGACTATTCCGTCCGCGCCTAGCGAAATGGCTACGCTTTGCGCCTGAGCTTCGAAGAATTTCTGCGCAACTTCCGAGGCGGTGTGTGCATCGGGTATTGGACAACCTGCAAATATCGACGCTTCGTTGCGATTCGGTTTCACAAAATCAGGTGCGGCCTCGAGTCCGCGACGCAGAGCTTCGCCGCTCGTGTCAAGCAGAGCGCGACAACCGTAGAAATGGGCCATGCGAATGAGCTCGGCGTAGAGATCCGCCGGTGCTCCAGGTGGAAGGCTGCCAGAGAGCGCGACCTGTGTGCCTCGATCGGTTTCGGCGAAGATGTCACGGCAGGTTGCAAACAAACGTTCGATTTCACCTTCAGTGACTGCGCCGCCTGGTTCCAGAATCTCAGTAACGCTGCCATCGGAGGAGATAATTTCAAGATTGGCGCGCGTCTCTGTTTGAGTGCGAACGACTGTCAGCGGAACGCCAAGAGCAGAGAGACCAGACTCGCATTCTTCGCCCGTTGCGCCGCCAAGAAAACCAACCCACATCACATCGACGCCGAGAGACTTTGCAACCATCGCCACGTGAGCTGCTTTGCCGCCAGGAAAAGGTTGAGCGGAGAGTGCGCGATTGACTTCGCCAACAGCGATATTTTCGAGACGCAGTCTGCGGTCAATGGCGGGATTCGCACTTATGCACACGAGCATAAAAACCAGCCTCCGGTGGAGCTATCACACAGCCACAAAAAGGCACAAGAAGCACGAAAACTCAGGAAATCATTTCTGCTTTTTTGTGGCGAAAACTACTTTTGGTTTTCCGCTGCTTCTCGTTTGTTCGTTGCATCGAGACGCGCCAGCATGTGCTTGATGTCGCTCGCTCCTTTAATCGCCACATAAACAGTTATAGTCGAATACCAAAGCACGCACGCAGCAGTCAGTGCCCACCAGAACCAATGCTGAGACATTACGCGGCCTCCTGTCGCGAACGCGGTTTAAGTAACGAGCCAATGACCATTGCCACACCTGACAGCAAGTAGGTCGCAATGCCTGAATAGTACGGACCAATAGATTTTGCGTATGAAGCAGTGGACGGCACCTGTTCCATAACGAGATACGTAATAGGAATGAGGGCACTGATAAAAATGGAGGCGCCCGCGCCCCAGCTATTAGCTCCTCGCCAATAGCAACACGCGATCAGAAGCACAGAAATACTTGCTAAATAGATCGTGCCCGTCACTCCCAGGTAAGTCCAAAGATCACCTTTCAGCGGGTACCAGAGTCCATAAAGCAGCAGGAATATGCCGATGAGCGCGATGATGGTTCGGTTCCAGAACAAGCCCTTTTTTTCGGACCACGGCTTCTTGCGAAACGGCGCCATGATGTCGTTGTAAATCACGCTGCACCAGGTCAACATGTAAGAGGAGTCAGTTGACATGTCCGCGGCCAGCATTGCAGCGATCAGGATTCCCATTAGTCCGGCTGGTACCGCAGTGCTGAGATAGCGCGGCATCGCTTCGAGTGTGTTTGCAACCGGCCCGAGAGTAGCAAGTGCCGCGATGCCCCAAAGACCCGGAATCAGGAACCTGCAAACGAAGAAGAAGCTGGTCCGCGTGTAAACCTTCTGTCCAGTGCTCGTGTCTTTTGCGGCCAGCACGCGCGCGATGGTCGTTTGCCACGTGAGCACTGCTGCGGTATTCAACATGAGATTGAACAGCACGTACTGCCATCCCATCGTTGGATTCACAAACGGATTGAAGCCGCCCACGCCGTAATTTGTTTGCACAGCAGTGACGAGTTGTTCCCAACCGACATTCACTAAAATAAGAATCGTCACCAGGATCAATCCCGCACTCATGACGACGAATTGCAGGAAGTCTGTAACGAGCACCGAAAGCATTCCGCCGAGGATCGTGTAGATGGCGACGCCAACAAGCAGCGCGGTCATCATGATCTCGAGGTACTTCACGTCGAGTCCTGCAACCAGCACGAGAAACTGACCGCCGGTCCTGAGAAACACACCCATATTCAGAAGACCACCCAGCACGATCACGACTCCCGCAGCCCAGCGTATGCGTTGGCCGAATCTCTGTTGGAGTAGTTCCGGAATCGTGATAACGCCTGCATCACGAAGCGGCTTGATCACAAATCCCGTTAATCCAACTGCAGCCATGGCCAAAGCCATCAGAATGCCTGGAGTTGCACCTGCGAAGCCTTTCTCATAACCGTTCTGGGCCGTATACATGCACGTAACGATGCCAAACTCAGTGGCTGCGAGCGATGCAATGCCGAGATAAACGTCCATCTCTCGACCGGCAACCAAAAACTGTTCAACCTTGCCCACATACTTTCTGACCATGAGTCCGGCGACCATAGTCGCCAGCAGGTACAAGCCAACGATGCTGCCATCCAACAGCCAATTGAAATTTGTCATGAACTGGATGCGTGCCTTTCGTCAGTTGAATGCGAACAAATCCGGATCTTGGATTTTGACAATTCTTCCACCGCCGAAATAGCCGGCAAAAAAGTTCGTCGCAGATCGATATCATCAGTCGACGAAAGCGAAGCTTTAATGCTTTGCGTAAAAGCGTTTTTCAATTCCGTACCGAAGTTGACTTTGCGAATGCCGCAGGCAATAGCCTTGCGCAACAATCCCGCAGAGATACCCGAACCTCCGTGAAGGACCAGCGGAATATTAGGCACTGCAGTGTTGATTTGTTTGAGCCGCTCAAAATCGATCTCAACTGCTCCTTTGTAAAAACCATGCGCAGTGCCGACTGCGACAGCGAGTGCGTCGACATCAGTTTCGCTCACAAAACGCGCTGCATCGTCAGCGGTGGTGAAGAATTGTGTTTCGACTGTCCGCGCTTCAGTGTTTTGTCCAACGTGGCCCAATTCGCCTTCAACTGAGACTCGAGCCGCGTGCGCCAAGTCAGTAACGCGGCGCGTGATGGCGCAATTGTCTTGAAAGGACAGTTTCGATCCATCGATCATGACCGAGGTATAGCCATGTTCAATGCAACGTGCCGCCAGTTCGTAGCTGCTGCCGTGGTCCAAGTGTAACGCCACAGGTTGCTGCATCTCGTCTGCGGCGGCATTGGCCATTGCGACAATCATTCGCAGTCCCAGGTAGTTGATAGTGGCCTCGGTTGTTTGCAGGATGATGGACGCATTGAGCGCGTTTGCGGCATGCATATGGGCCAGTAATGTTTCAGCGTTATAAAAGTTAAGAGCCGCAATAGCTTGGCCCGCTGCTGTTGCAGTGTCGAGCAGCTCGCGACTCGGGCAAAGCTTGGCCATGTTAATTCATCTCGAGCGTTTTGCTGCCGATCGCAGAAATACTTCCAACTCCTGCTGAGTTGGTTGGCCTGCAGTGCCGCCCACTCGCAGCGCTGATAACGCACCGCATGCATTCCCGATTCGTAAGCATTCTGAAATCGGCGACTCCCGAAGGTATGCCGAGATAAAACCCGCGTCGAATGAATCACCTGCGCCGGTTGTATCTCGCGCTCTGATCTTAAATCCTGAGTCAGTGGATACCTGGTTGTCCTTAATAGCGATTGCGCCTTTGTGGCCGAGCTTAACGACGGCGCAGGGAACTAACTTGCCGAGAGATTTGAGTGCACTCTTCGCGCTCGGCATACCTGTCAGGTTTGAAGCCTCACATTCGTTAACGAACAGCACGTCAGTGTGACGTAGAACGGCGTCGATCTTTTTGCTTCTCCGGCCGCCCGCAGGATCAGAATTTGGATCGAAAGATGTCGTCAAGCCCAGCGCCTTGGCCTGTCGAAAGAGATCCGCGAAAGACGGTTGTAGTCCTTGTTGCAGGTAGTAAGACGTTAGATGCAGATGCTGATGTCGTTGTAGTAAAGATCGATTGATGCGGTCTTCGGTCAAGGTGGAGATCGCACCTTGAAAAGTGACGAGAGCTCGATCGCGAACGCTACTCAGTGCGACTGTCACGCCTGTTTTTTCATCGGTGCGTGTCACGTTCCGAGTTGATACCCCCGACTGCTTCAGCGCGCTGATACAGAAGTCGCCGAAGCTGTCTTTTCCGACTTGACTGACAAACGTTACCGGGTGGCCCAACTTCGACATGCCGACAGCGAAGATTGCGGAAGCGCTGCCGAGTGTTAACTCACAATCGCGGGCCAGGATCTCGGCGCCCTCCTTCGGAACTGACTGCAAACCTGCCACGACGATGTCGACGTTCAATTCGCCGACAACGAGAATTCGAGGTTTTGATAACCTACTCATCCTAACTTCGCCGCGGCGCTTTCAAATACTATCGATTTACTTTTGATTGCTTTCGAATGGTTTTGGATTCTAATATAGGCGCCAAGCGAATGCAAAAAGAATATTCTTTATCTAAACTTCTTGACCTGCCAACAGCTGAAAAGGAGTCGCTGGGCATCGCGCACACACTCCCTGAGATCTTGCAGCAACCGCGAATGTGGCGCCAGACTTATCAAAAGATCGCGAACCTCGCGGGGCCAATCAATACGTTTCTTCAAAATGCTGGTATCGGTACGGCTCGGCAGGCGCTTCTGAAAGTATATCTTGTGGGCGCCGGTACCTCAGATTACATCGGCAAATCAGTTTGCGCACTGTTGCAAAGAGAGTGGGGTTGCGACGTGCAGGCAATTCCGAGCACGGACCTGCTGACGAACATCGAGGACCATGTCGTTCCTAATCATGACTATCTTTGGATCTCGTTCTCCCGATCAGGCGATAGCTCCGAAGGTGTAGCAGTGTTAGAAGCGGCGTTGGAGTTCTATCCTCAAATCAGACACGTCATTGTTACCTGTAATCAACAGGGGAAGATGGCCCGCTCGTTTCACGGCAGGGAAAACCTCTTCAGTATCGTCCTCGATGACCAGGTGAATGATCGCGGCCTGGCGATGACGAGTTCTTTCTCCAATATGGTTGTAGTGGCGCAGGCGTTGGCGCACTTTCGCACGCTCAGTGCTTATGGTCCAATCGTAGAGACTCTCGCGGCGTCTGCGACGCAAACACTTCCGGTCGTAGCAAGTACTTGCGAACGACTCGTAAGCGAAGGGTTCGCTAAAGTATGTTTTCTCGGAACGGGTTCTTTGAAAGGTGCTGCTATCGAATCGGCTCTAAAGGTTCTGGAGCTTAGCGGCGGGCGAGTAATGAGTTTGGCGGAATCATTTCTCGGGTTGAGACATGGTCCATTGTCCGCGATCGATAGCGACACTTTGATCGTTGTCTTCTTGTCAGCGGACCCGCGAAGAAGAGCCTTCGAACTAGACCTCGTCCATGAGATTTGTGACAAAGAGCTGACGTCGAAATGCCTGATTGTGACATCAGAAAAGGTAGAAAATACGAGGCTTTTAATTAAAGACTCGCTTTCATTCGAACTGCGAGAGGAGATCTCTGATCTATACCTTCCACCGCTGTTCGTGCTGGTTGGTCAGCTGCTGGGATTGTTTGCTTCGCTGCGGCAAGGACTAAAGCCGGACGAGCCGAGTCCTCGAGGCGCAATCAGTCGCGTCGTTTCTCACGTCACCATTCATTGATGCATCACTTACACCAGGACCAGTTTGAGGTCCAGCGAACGCAACTCTGCTTGTGTGTCCGTTGGAAGCGCGCGGTCTGTAATGATGACGTCGATATCCGAAAGCGGAACGATTCGCGAGAGACTTCTCTTGCCAAACTTACTCGAGTCAGCGACTAAGATCTTCTCTTTCGCAATCCGCACCATCGCTTGATTAACCTGCGACTCCTCCACGTTCGGCGTGCTCAGCCCAAAGCCCACATCGCAGGCGTCGACTGCGAGAAAGAGCTTATCGGCTGAGAGTTGGGCCAATATGTCTTCTGCAAAATGTCCCACGGCCGACAACGAGTTGTGACGGATGACTCCGCCAAGAAAAATAAGCTGAACGTCCTTGGCGCCAAACAACTCCATGGCAATGTTCAAACCATTCGTGATCACTTTCAAATCTTTCCGTGTCTTGATTTGCCGCGCAATCTGCTGCGTCGTGGTTCCTGAATCAAGAATGATGGAATCTCCGTCACGAACCAGCGCGGCCGCTGCGGCGCCGATGCGACGCTTCTCATCCGCATGAAGCTCGGCTTTGATTTTCAAAGATGGATCCATGCTGACCGTCGCGACTTTGACTGCACCTCCGTGAGCGCGACGGATCAAACCGCGTTCATGGAGAGCTTTCAGATCGCTGCGGATTGTTACTTCTGATGTCTTAAACCGCCGGCTTAGATCGATAACCGCGACCTGACCGTGCTTTTCCAGCAGTTCGAGGATCTTTGTTCTGCGTTCGAGGTTGAGCATTTACCGAAATTTACAGGCACTTACAAACGAAAGCAAACGAAAGCCGCGGATTACGCGGATAACGCGGATTGATCTGCGTTTATCCGCGTAATCCGCGGCTAAGATCATCGTTTTGCTTCGAGCATCGCGTAGTACGTAGCGCCAATCGCGCCGGCTCGTTCGCCCAGCGCGGCTGGTCTAACCAGGACTCGCGCGCCCATTGGTCGCCACTCGAATCGATCCAGGTATTTACTGAGCGGCTCAAAGAGAGCGTCTCTGGCTTGAGCTATGCCGCCGCCAATCACGACGATCTCCGGATCGAAAGCATTGATGAACGACGCGATCGCTACAGCGAGATGGAAGATAGAGCGAAGCCAAATTCGTGTTGCCTCTGGATCTCCATCGAGGTGTGCTGTAACTAGTTCACTGGTGGAATTGAATCGACCTGCGGACCGTTCTGCGATGTTGTAGTTGCCGATCATCTCTTCGAGACTGCCCGGAGTTCCTACAATATCCGGCGCACCATCAGAATTGACCGATATGTGACCGAGATGTCCAGCCCGACCGATGTGACCTTTAACGAGATGGCCATCAGCGAGCACTGCGCCTCCCACGCCTGTGCCGAGAGTCAGTAGAACTACATTGCTGTAGCCTTTGGCGGCGCCTTGCCGGAGTTCGCCCAACAATGCCGCGTGCGCATCGTTCAGCACAAAGACCGGATTGGGTGTAGCGAGGAAATCCGTCCAGACAAACCCCTCGAGTCCATCGAGTCGGCCGCGCATGTAGGCGATTGATTTACCATCCTTCGCGGCCAGACCCGGTGAAGCTACACCAATGTGGCAAGGAGCTTCGCCACGGTTAGTTCGAATCTCCAACACATTGCGTTTGATCGTCTCAGCCCACGATCTTTCTGAATCGCCTGTATCGCAAGTGAGATAGTCAAGCAGTTCACCGTCAGGCGATAGGACCACTATCTTGATGTTAGTGCCACCGAGGTCGATACCGATTGAATAACTCATCGCGGACGGGTTAGACACCCTTTCTCCATTTTGGGTCGTCGCGCTTAAGCAACTGAAAAGTTATCGAGCCATCAGTATTGGTTGGCTGTGCAGTGGCCCAATTCACGGGGCGTCGTTTGCCGCCTTTTGTTTCGATCTCAGCTCTGATTTTAAGCGTGAGTCCATCGCTGTTCTTCGGCAGTAGAAATGATGCTTGTCTTATCTTGCCGGCAAAGGGCTGTCCGGCATCGAGTGAGCCCCCCAACTTGATCTTTCCGTCCAAGCTTTCAACGTACAAGCGCAGCACGCCGGGAACACCCGCGACGCCGTCATTGGTTACAGCCACGATGACTTCATCCGTCCCATATCTTTTTCGCTGCCAGATCCATGAAGGACGCACGCGATAGCCGAGACGCCGTTGCAACGTGTCAAAGCCATTTGGATAACGTTCGTAATAGCGCCGCAGATTGTCAGACTCTGTCCAGAGAGACCAGTAGTTCGCGCCTAGATCGATTGAGTGCAACATCCACTTCTCGAGCACGTTCACTCCTGCTTCATCAACAGGAAGATAAGTTGGATCAACTTTGTACTGACGGTAATAACCGTCTTCCATGATCGTCGCCAACCACGGCGGCCGGTTTGCCAGTTCTTCGATCTGAATTGGCTCTTCGATCACGATGCTGTCGGAACGCAGCCAACAACCAGAGCGCACACAGAGATCCTGAACCTCTCTGTTGCCGACGTTGCTTATGTCCGGTTGAGTATTCACAGCGAGCGGAACATTCTTCCAAAGGTCCAACTGCAGTCTTGTCATGTTGAGGAAAGTTTTCGCGGCGGTCAGGTAATCAGGAAATGGATTGGGAAGATTGCTTGTGTGTCCCTCACCCCAGAACCCGTACATCATCAAATCGACGAACTCCATCAGCGGGTTGTGATCAAATTCTTCAACTAATAACTCGTTTAGTTCTTTGAACGCAGACTGAAACCTCGGATGGTCATATCTCGGTTCCACAAAATCCGCTTTAGCGCCGTACGTCTTACCGATTTTCACTAACGGAACTTGCTTCTGAAGATAATCCGGCAAAGCAAGCCGGCCTGGTTGACCTTCTGTGTTGGACATTTGAATCCGAAAGGCAATACGCAGATTGTGACGCTTGGCTGCGTCAAGCGTCAGTTTGAAGACCGGATTGAGACTGAGCTTTCCAGGAGCACTTTGAACGTCGCGCCAGTCACAACGAATGTAAAGAACATCGACAAACGGCAGCGAGGCCATTGTCTCTACGTGCTGCTCGAGTGTTTCTTTGCCAGCGCGAGCGGCGAGCGAAGGCCCGCCCTCTTCCCAGGTGTATCCGACCAAACCGAGCCCGTAGTTTTTCACCGGCTTCGAGGATTGCGAGGTGACGAGGACGGTGTACCACCCCTCGTCTTGCTCGATGCCGAATGGTCCTTGATTTAGGCGCTCGGTTACGGGCGGTCCTGAACCGAAGTCGTGCTTGTCCCAGTTGTGAGTCGGCACTTCCTGAGCCTTCACTTCACCCAGTGCAGTGGCGAGCGACAACGTTGCTCCTGCTTTTATAAACGTGCGTCTACGCATCTATCACGTGATTTCCTGGTCGCACCAGAATCAACACCAGTATCATTCCTACAAGCGGAATTAAACTCGCAACAATCAGAATGGGCTCGAAGGAATAATGATCTGAAACATAACCGATCAGGTAAGTTGAAATGATCGTGCCTAAACCTGCGCCAGTGCCACTCATGCCGCTAACAGTCGCTACAGATTGACTTCGATAAAGATCCGAGGGCAACACAAGAGCCATCGTGGAAAACGAGGCGTATGCGAAAGTTGAAACGGCAAACAAACCCGCGAGTGCCACCAGGCTCGATGTAAAAATTGTTGGGATCAAAAGAGTCATGCCCAGGCCGCCAAACACAACGACAGCCTTGCGCGCCTTGATCACGGGCCAGCCGCGATTTATTAGCCAACTCGATAGACCACCGCCGAAAAAGTTACCGAGATCCGCCGCTACGAACGGAATCCAAAAAGCAAGCAGCCCTTGTTCCGGGTTAATGCCTTTAGTGACGAGATAGATCGCAAACCAATCGGTGATGAAAAACCAAACTGGATCCGTCATCGTTCGGGCTGCTATCACGGCCCACGTCTGCGGCAACTTGATCAAGTCGCGCCATCGCGAGCGCTGTGGAATGTCACTTCGCTCTTCCAACTGGCCGCGGTCGCGCATGATCATCTCTCGTTCAGCCTCGCTTATTCGAGGATGAGATTCGGGCGGGTAATAAAGCACGCGCCATGCGCCGAGCCACAGGAATCCCAACGTTCCGGTAATCACAAACGCCGGTCGCCAGCCGCCAAAATATTTATACAGACCGATAACCAACAACGGCGCGATTGCGCCGCCGATCGAAGAGCCGCTGTCGAAAAGCGCAACGGCCCAGCCGCGTTCCTTCTTGGGAAACCATTCGGAAACCGCTTTCGTGGCCGCGGGCCAATTCGCAGATTCACCTGCGCCGAGCAGAAAACGAAACAACGCGAAGCTGCGCAGTCCAACAGCAAACGACGTTAGCATCGCGGCGATCGAATACCAGATGACGGTAATCGTCAGACCTTTGCGAGTACCAATGCGATCGATTAAACGGCCGGCGACGGTTTGTCCGATTGAATAAGCGACGCGAAAGGCGATAACGATTGTCGCGAAGTGCTGGTTGTTCCATTGGTACTGGGTTTTCAGATAAGGCCCCAGCACTGACAGCGTCTGCCGGTCGATGTAGTTGATCACTGTCGAAGCGAACAACAGGCCGCCGATCCACCAACGCAAGTTTGAAATCGGCTTCGACATAGTATTAGCGCACCGCAAAATCCATCCACAGATTTCACAGATTCTTTTCTGTGGATAACTCGCGAATTAATCGCTCGCAGGTCGACACATCTTCGAATTGCTTAACGCCTTGTTCTTCTCGCCAGTCTGCAATCGCGGAGGCAAACACGCCGTTCTTCCGCTTTGCAAGAGCGTTGATAACTTCGTTAGGAAAACCAAGCTCACCACGACTACGATCGTAGTCATGCTTCGACTCGTTCCAGTAGCGACTCCTCAGATCTAGCAACACCTCAAACATCGGCTGGTTCTTCAACAGGAACATTCCAATGTTTGTCTCGCCGAAATCCTCGCGCTCAGCATTTTCCAAATGAGTTTCTGCCGTTGATTGAACTTGGCCCAATTCGTTGCGTCTGATTGGCGCGTATGGATGTTTTCGAAGTGTGGTCGGAACTATCATGTCATAATCGTGAAGTATCTCTGCCAGCTTCGCGGTCCGCTCGAACGTCTTCGCCTGAATCACAGGTTGAGTACTCCAGACGACGAGTGTCAGACCGTTAAAGTCGCGCATTCCGTCGTATGCCTGAAGAACGGCGTCACCGGTTCCCAGCGCTTCCTGTTGGGTAACAAACCTTACCTCTTCATCCTTCAGCGCTTCGCGCACTGCGGCTTCTGTTTCAGGCGAAATAATAATCAGCGGAGGTCGCGTCTCACCGAGTCCCTTGCGGATGCTGTTAAGGACGTGAACGATGGCTGGCTCTCGATTAATAAGCGCGACCGGCTTAGGAACGTCGAGGCCACTGGCTGAAGCCCTGGTCCCTTTTCCCGCGGCGACAATCACGGGCCAGATCTCCTGCGAACACTGTCGCGGCAGCACGTCCAATAGCGAGCAGACATTCGTGCCCGTTCGGCTCATGTGAGTTATGGCTTTGCGCCAGACTTCGTTGAAGTCGAGGTGGGCCAAACCCTGCCCTGGCGTCGAAACTATGATCGATCCTTCGCGCAGGCCATCTCGTTGTCGTGGATCGTAGTAATCTTTTTGAACTCGTTCGATCAAAGATCGAGAGTGATCACGAGTGGTGAGTGCCAGTACGTTTCCTCCAAAACCACCACCCATTACACGGGCGCCCATGACGTGCGGGTGAGAACGGATAATGTCGATCAACTGTTCAACTTCGCTCGTACTAACACCATAAAGCTCGCGCAGGCTCGCATGTGATTCGTCCATCAATTTGCCGAGTTGTTGCATCGCCTCGAGGCGACTTTCAGAAGTCGAGTTGCTTTGAATTGAATCCAGCGTGCGCGTTGCAAGTGCGACGCGCCTGACTTCTCCCAAATGATGCAAGGCGCGCGATCGCAGCTTCAGCGGCCACCGTGGAGTGTCGTTCAGGAGAGCAGGGAATGATCGCTCCAAGTCTGAAAGAGTCTCAGGATAATCCGAGCGCAGTGTGTTTATTGAAATTGTCTCCGGTAGAGTCAGGAGTAAATTTTCAGCTTCGCCGAGCGCGCTCAGTGAGCCATTTGCAAGTGCATCGATCGTACTGGTCCAGGCGTCATAACGTTCCGCGTCGGTGAGTTGCCATCTCTGTAAGAGCGCCGGAATCAGCAAGCGCGACACAGCGGCGCGCTCGTTATACTCGATCATTATCTCCCGGCCTTTGTCTGCGGGTTTGGTGAAGAAAGTGATCCAGTGGAAGGGATCATCTGGTAATGAGACGTGCCGGGTTCCGTGTTTGAAATAATCGATCAGAACAGCACGCGCCTCTTGCGCCAGGCAGATAGTTATGTGGTCCATAGATCCGCCACGCGTGCCGATGTACCACTCGGCCATCCCGGAGTCATTCGCCAGCTCTTCAAGGCTGAATGCGATGTCGTTTACTTGCCGAATCGCAGCGCCTCCGAGGACTACTAAAGCTGAAGAAGACGAAGCCCCACCACCTGGAGGAATGTCGGAGTCGAGTGCGAATTCGAAACCAATTTTGACCTCTTCGCCAAACTTGCCGCGTGCGAAGCTCACTGCGCCGCGGATGTAGTTCTGCCAATGGGCCGCCGGTGTGCCGAGCTCAGAAAGATAGGAGAGCCAGTCAGCGGCGGCGGTTTTTCCAAGCGCGGGTACCTGATCCTCGAAGACGTTAAACGACGACGGTTCATAACGCGGAGAAGTCGAAGCAATTCTGACTTGTGGTCCATCAGAGCTTCTGTAGAGCATGAGCGCATCGCGTTCACGGCTGCCAAAGGTGAGCGACGCCGTTGGCAAGTAAGAGACGTAGTCAATGTGCTCGCCAAGGACACCCATTCGGGCGGGAGCGCGGAGCAACGAGACTGTGCCGTCGCCATACTGGCTAAGAAAAAGAGTGCAGAGTCGTGAAAGCCGCGCGCAACTCTGTTCGAGATCGGGATCACCGTCTGCGACCACTTGCGCCAATGCATTTTTGATTTCAGACAGCTTCATTTGAGCAAGGACTGACAATCACACCGTTATCGTCAGTAGTCAAAAACCTTTGTCAGTTTCAGTTTGTGAATGCTATAAGGTTAGTTCAGGTTACTTACAAACTATGCCGCAATTCACCGGATCTAGTCGATTCGAGTTGTTCAAGAGCGCAAGCATACTTATCGAATACTCAGTCGACTGTCAAACTTTAATTTTGAGGGACACATGACTCGACAAGGAAGAAGACAATGGCTGAAGACAATTGCGACCGCAGGGTTAGGCGCGGCTGGTTCGCAGTTTCTCAACAGCACGCACGCCGATGCAGCAGAGATTGCAAATCGCGCTCAGGGCCAGGTGGTTCAGCCACTCGCGCTCAAAGATTATCAACCGAAGAGCATGTTGCACGTGCCCGAGACACATGTCCCGCGATCGCGTTTCCCGAACATCGACTTCCATTCGCATCTCTCGTGGATCGATCGCAAGGGCAAGGCTGACGTTGTTCATCACGCTGCCACTCTCGCTGAAATTCTGCAGGTGATGGATGCGAAGAATGTGCGGATCATGGTGAATTTAACAGGCGGATATGGTCCGTTGCTCGAAGAGACTGTAAGGCATTGGCAGCAACCGCACCCGGATCGATTCATCGTATTCACCGAACCGTGGTACTCGAAGATCAAGATGGCTAATTACTCTCGATTTCAGGCGGATCAACTGCAAGCTGCGAAGAAAGCGGGAGCGCGGGGATTGAAGGTTCTTAAGACTCTCGGTTTGTACTTACGAGAAAATGTGACCACTGGTCCGCTGGTCAAGATTGACGACAGGAGATTTGATGAAATGTGGGAAGCAGCCGGCGCTTTGAACATGCCCGTTGCGATTCACGTCTCTGATCCCGAGGCATTCTTTTTGCCGACAGACAGGTTCAACGAACGTTATGAGGAACTCAGCGCTCATCCGGATTGGTCGTTCCACGGCAAGGATTTTCCAAGCAACGCTGAACTGCAAGAGGCGCGGAATCGTGTGATACAGCGGCATCCGCAGACGAAGTTTGTTGCGCTACACACGGCTAATTCGGAGAACCTCCCTTATGTTGCCGAGTGTTTGGATCGCTATCCGAACATGTACGTCGATATTGCGGCTCGCATTGGCGAACTCGGACGACAGCCGCGCATGACGCGCAAGTTTTTCGATAAATATCAAGACCGCATCTTGTTTGCGACAGACGCGACGCCTCACGGAAATGAAACACCGCAACAGATCTTCGGGAACGAATTGTATGAGATCTATTACCGCTTCCTTGAAACCGAAGATGAATATTTCGACTATGCGCCGGCGCCGATCCCGCCGCAGGGACGGTGGCGCATTTACGGCATCGGATTGCCCGAAGACATTCTCCGCAAGGTTTACTATGAAAACGCGGCTCGGTTATTAGGTCTATAAGAAGAATAGTTCTCACGCAAAGGCGCAAAGGCGCAAAGAAAGTCCTTACAAACGCGGTAGCGCTTTGCGGCTTTGCGCCTTTGCGTGAGAGAAACAGGTTTATAGCGTTATGGCTGACGAACACTCGCGCCGGCAGTTTATTAAAAGTGGACTGCTGTCTCTATTTGCAATTCCAATCGCACGCCGCGCGCTGTTACCCAAATCAGAGCGCGTGGTTGTTCAGCTCGAGGGACGCGCGAAAGATCTGCGCGAGGAGATCGTTAGTTTTGGCTTGCCCTTACCCTTTGGTTTTCTTAACGACCCTCGTGAGATACGACTAATTGCGGAAGATGGAAGTGAACTCGCCGCCGCGGTGCGTTCACTCGAGCCATGGCGAACAGGAGGTCACGAAGGCTCCATCAGGTCCGTACTCATCCAGTTCAAAGCCGATTTTTCTAAACAGAAAAATCAGCGTGTCACAGTTAGATTTGACGGAAGAGCGCGCAGGACGGAATCGAAATTTGTTGCAGTAGCTGAGACTCTGATCGATGAGAACGGTTTGTCAGGTCCAGGAGTCCAGGCAGTATTGCCTGCGGACTGGATGTGCGCGTCAGAGATCGTTGGTCCGCAGACACCCGCCGCCGACTCAGGTGAATATTCCAGCTACGACCGGTTCGTCGAAAAGAACTTTCCCGGTTCGCTCGCCTATCTCGACAGTTCCGTTTATCACGAATGGCTGTTCGATCGAACCTCCTGTTATTACAAAATGTACGTGCGAACAGGGGACCGGAGGTATCTGGACGCGGCGTATCATGCAGCTAATTTCGTTCGGCTGCATACTAAATCAGATGGGCCAGATGCAGGTATCTTTACGCTTAAGGGGCCGGATCTGAAATACGTCTATCCCAGAGCGATGCACATCCATTACTTATTGACTGGAGACGAGCGTGCTCTCGCATGTGGCAAGCTGATGGCGCAGTACTGTTTGGACCACCAGAATCCAGTCTATCGTCCGGACCTGCTCAAGCCGGTTCCTTTAGGCGTCGATCCCGAGCGCGGACGAAATTTCTGGACGTTGCGTCATCAGGGATACGGTCTAGTCGGCATCCTCCATGGTTGGGAAATGACCGGTGATCGAAAGTATTGGACCAAGGCGCGCGAATGCGTTGATGCTTATTACAAACATCAGCAACAACCTCCCGATGGACGTCCTCCCGATGGTTCGTTGCGCCAGAACTGGGAACTGTACGATCCAAATGAGGCTACGTTTCCGGGCGCCACGTCTGCATGGATGATGGCACTGCTGCTGGATCCGCTGTTTCATTATTGGACTTTGACGAAGGACTCGCGCGTTCCTGAAATGGTCGTCAAGTGGTGTGACTTTCTCGATCGACAGGGAATCGTGCCGGACGGATCAAAGGCCTATTACGTCATTAACTGTTTCGCGGCCTTCGATCCGAAAGCGTCGCCCGGCGAGATTGGCCCAGACATGGAGATGCATAACACGGAGATGGCCTATATGTTCGCGCTCGGCATGTTCTTTACGAATGACCCAAAGCGCAGAGATGTCTATCGGAATCGTTTCAAGCGTTTTCTGGATTTGGCAGTGAAACTGGATGTGAACCATCCGGCTCGCGCGTTCAATTGGGCCTTTCAATTTACAAGTCAGCTCATTTATTTCATGCAGCATCAGGGTAAACGCCTTTGGCGTTAAAGAAACGTATGAGTACTCAATTCAAGCGGGCTCGATGGATACTACTGGTGGTCGCCGTATTCGCAGCCGGTAATGTTGCGAGTGCGAATGCTCAAACACTTTATCGAGTTGCAATCGAGCAGAGCGTCAAGGTGAAAATGCGCGACGGTGTGTTGCTTGCGGCGGATATCTACCGGCCGGTGAGTGATGAAAAGTTCCCGGTGCTCCTCGAACGCACGCCTTACAACCGCACTGACGAAGCAGCGATGGCTAACGAGTTAGCGTCGCATGGATACATCGTCGTCTTGCAAGACACTCGCGGACGGTACGAATCAGGCGGCGACTTCTATCCCTTTCGCGATGAGAGCTCAGACGGATACGACACCGTCGAGTGGGCAGCGCAAGTCAACGGATCAAACAGCAAGGTGGGAATGTTTGGCGGCTCCTACGTCGGAGCAACTCAGATGCTCGCGGCCATGGCAGTGCCTCCACATCTCGTCGCGATCTTCCCCTACGTGACGGCATCCGAATACTACGATGGTTGGACCTATCAAAACGGCGCGTTGATGCAATGGTTCAGCAGTTCATGGACGTCGATTCTTGCCGTCGATACGTTGCGTCGACGGACAGAGAGTAGCCAATCTCCAAAACAATGGGTAAGAGAACTGCCCTTGGAGGCGTATCCCATTCTCAAACTACCAAAACCTTCCGCATTTGCGCCTTACTTTCGTGACTGGCTGATGCACGAAAGTGACGACGCTTTCTGGCAGAGGTGGCGTGTGTCTGATCACTATGCCGAGATGAAAGTAGTTGGTTTGCACGCCGGTGGTTGGCACGATCTTTTTTTGAAGGGCTCAATCAAGAACTACACCGGACTGCACGAAAAAGCGGCCACAGCCGAATCGCGTGCAGGCCAACGATTAATCATCGGACCATGGGGCCATACGCCGACTTCGCCTGAAGGAAAAGTCGGCGACGTTGTGTTCGGAAGAGCCGCCGTCTTGGATATGACAGGCACCGCGCTGAAATGGTTCGACTACTCGCTTAAAGGAATAAAGAACGAGTATTCCAGCTCGGCGCCGGTTCGACTCTTCATAATGGGCGACAACGTTTGGCGGGATGAGCAAGAGTTCCCATTGGCGCGCACGCGCTACACAAAGTATTACCTCCACTCGACAAATCGTGCGAACAGCATCAGCGGTGATGGCGAATTGACTCAAACTCTACCTTCCGTTGAACGAAAAGATGAGTTCGACTACGACCCAATGAACCCTGTGCCGACGATCGGTGGACGCCTGTGTTGCGGAACAGCGTTACCGCCGGGTCCTGCTGATCAGAGGCCAAACGAATCTCGCTCCGACGTCCTTGTATTTTCGACGGCGCCGCAGGACAAAGATGTAGAAGCTACAGGCTTCGTAACCGTGGAACTGTATGCTTCAACCTCGGCAGTTGATACCGATTTTACGGCGCTACTTGTTGATGTTGATCCGAGCGGTTATGCGCGGTTCCTGACAGACGGAATCGTGCGCGCGCGCTATCGAGACAGCACGGCCAAAGCAATTCAGGTCGTTGCGGGTCAGGTTTACAAGTACACGATCGATTTGTGGGCAACAGGAAATGTCTTCAAAGCAGGGCATCGAATTCGACTTTATATATCGAGTAGCAACTTCCCAAGGTTCGATCGGAATCTTAATCTAGGCGCGCCGATATTCAATTCCTCACATTCAAAAGTTGCACATCAAATGATTTATCACGGAGGGAAATATCCCTCGGCGTTGCTGCTGCCAATCATCCCCCGCAACTGAAGAATTCAACGGCTCCTTGGAGTGCGGCGGCTCGACGCCGCTTTAGCCTCGAACGGGCGCGATCGATAACAAAGCGGCGTCAAGCCGCCGCACTCCAAGGAAGGCGCTCACTGACTGCGCCCACAAAATCTCCTTGCCATGATTCATCTGTGAGTGCTATATACAGTCGTCCACGTTAGTTCTGAACGTAAACTAACCTTCCAAAAGTTCGAACGGGGCCAAATTTTTGGATGGTTCGTCTGAAACGTCAACAAACCTCCCAGGAGTACGAATATGAGAATCGGAAGCATCGCGATGGCCAGTCTTATGCTGGTAGCAGTTTTCATTTGTTTCAGCACCACGGGTTACGCCCAAGGCAGTAATCTCGGAACAATCCGCGGAACAGTAACTGATGCACATGGCGCCGTCTTGCCCAATGCTGCCGTGCAAGTTACGGATCAGGCGACCGGTCTCGCAAGAGACCTCACCACGAATGGTGAAGGTAATTACGAAGTGGTGGCACTGAAACCCGGGACCTATAAAGTCAGTGTGTCTGCCGCCGGCTTTAAAACCACCAGCATGGACGCCGTGGTCAGTGGCTCGGATACAGTGCGTGCCGATCTGAAGCTGGAGGTGGGTGCTCAGACGGAAAACGTTATCGTCGTGGGAGGCGAGGCCGGAGTAATTGAAAAAGACCAGCCTGTACTTTCGTCTACGCTCGACAATCGACAACTCAACGAGGTGCCGCGCGACAGTCGTGAGATTCTGGAATTTCTTTATCTCAATCCCGACATAACGCAAGGGGCGACCGACGGTACTTTCAAGTTTATCGGGGCGCAGAGTTATGGCGCATCGTTTTCACTGGATGGGCAGCGCACCAACGGCGGTATCTTCGGCGAACCAACATCAAGCCAGCCGTCCCTCGAAACTATCGGCGAGCTGATTGTTCTGTCAAAGAATTTCAGCGCCGAGTATTCAGGGATCGCGAATATTCGTATCGAGACAAAACGTGGAGGCGCCGCATATCACGGCTCGCTGTTCTACAACAACAAGAACTCTGCGCTGGCAGCTTGGGCCACGCAAGACAAAGTAGACAAGGCTAACTTCCTTCCCACGCCCGCGATTTCAAGTTTCCCCACTCCTTATTTCAATCTAAATGAGACTGGGGGATCGCTTGGTGGTCCAGTACCTTTCTCACGAAAAAATACATTCTTCCTTCTCTCATATGAGCGGCGGTGGGATTTTGCGCCAGTACACGTCAGGGCAGGCAACATCCCAACCTCGCTGATCCTCAACGGCGACTTTACGGCCCTCGCAGCGGGCAGCCGGCCAGCGGTTCCGGCAAGTGTTATTCCGCTGCTCACCCCGACAGAATTAGCAAACAACACTGTCGTCACGAATGGTACGCAAAGATTCTTGAGCATTCCGACTCGATTGTTGAATCCTATCGCTCTTGGCATTGTTAATGGGTACTACCCGCATGCAAGTCCCTCCGCACCTTTTAGCGCGACCACCGGACGGCTGACGGACTTCGCGCAGAGCTTTGGAGGCTTACTTACGCGAGACCTCGCCACTCTTCGCGTCGATCACGATTTCTCTGATAAGGACAAGTTTTATGCGGTCTACAATTTCCAGGCTCGCAACGGAAACCGCGGCTTAGTGGCAAACCCTTTGCCGGCGTTCGGGCTACTTTCTCAGCATCAAACTAATCACACACTGTCGCTCTCGTACACCAGAATCTTTTCGAATAGCTTCGTAAACGAATTACGCGGCGGCATCAACTACCAGTTCCTTTATCGCCGGGCAAACCTGAAAACGGGCGAGTGGCTTTCGAGTGTGGGCTTCACGTCTGACGAAATAAATTCCTACGGATCGATTGTCGGTTCGAGTCTGGTCGATACTCCCGGACAGGTTGCGTTCGTGTTTGGTGGCTTCCCGGGAATTCCCAATGGCGGCCGCAATACTGATCGCCCGATGGACCAAAAACTTTCCACGTTCGGAGATACGATCAGTTGGACCATCGGCAACCACTCGATTCGCGCTGGAGGCGACATAGTGCGCAATCAGGCAGTCGATGGGTTTGCTCTTAACCGAAACAATCCCCGCGGTACAGTTAACTACGCGAACAATCTGGGTGGGTTCGCGAGTTTCCTGCTGGGCTTGCCACCGGCTAGTGTCACTTTCGTCCGTGACGTGCGTCCCGCTTTGGACGTCTCAAACTGGGAGCACGGTTATTTCGTAAATGACGACTTTAAAGTCAACGATCGATTCACGTTGACTCTGGGTCTGCGATATGAAGTTCACACTCCCTTCGTGGACAAAAATGATTTGATGGTGAACTTCGATCCCAATGGCACGGGTAATGGCGGAAGAAAAGGCAGATTCGTCGTACCGACTGCTGACGTAATTTCGAGGATCCATCCCTTCTTCGTCGCCTATGGTGTAGTCACCGCAGATGAAGCAGGAGTTGGTCGCGGTCTAATCAAGACTGACAAAAACAATTTCGCGCCGCGTGTCGGTGGTGCATGGCGTCTCACGCAGAACTCGGTTCTTCGCGGAGGCTTCGGAATTTTCTATCCTACCTCCGCTGCTCAGGCAATGCGTGACGCCATCGCGACGAACACCTTTAACCAGCGCATTACAAAACGAAACACGTCAGGACTTCCCGGAGGAATCAACCCGCGCGGCATTACTCCTTTCAGCGGCGGCACTGTTAGTGTCCAGGGCATCGCTGCCAACGCCATTCCTTTCGATCTGCAGGATCCGCGTTTCGAACAATACAACGTTACGTATGAAAACGAGTTCATGCCCAACACTGGTTTCCGTGTGTCTTATATCGGCGGGCGCCAGCATGGACTCATCGCGGGCTTCGACCTCAACGAGTTGCCGCCAAGTAATACTCCCTTCGGCATCACAAACGAGGACGGTGATCGTTGCGATCCACTCGAAGGAGACTGCGTTGAATCGCCGACGGATGAGGCGCGAAGACCGTTTCCTAGTGGATTGGGGGATTTCCTCGCGAGCTACGGGAATAGAGGCGCGGGACGTTCGCATGCGCTTCAGTTTGAACTGAACCGCAGATTCGCCCGCGGATTTATGTTTAATGTTTCCTATACTCTTCTCGATCAAAAATCGAGCGGATTGGACGTGGGCGACTCCAGTCTCGGCGGTGCGCTTTACAACCAATTCAATCCGAACAACGACTTATCTCGCGACTCGTTTGTCTCACGGCACCGGCTCGTCTCATACGGCGCCTATGACATTCCGTTTGGTCGTGGTCGCTCTTACGGACGCTCGATATCGAAATTGGAAGATGCTTTGATCGGCGGATTCCAGATTTCGTGGAATATGTTTGCGAAAAGCGGGACGGGATTCACGCCGTTCTGGATCTGCGACAACTGCAGCCCTGTCTTTCCCGGCAACATCGCGAGTGGGTTTGTCGATGCCGTTGGGGATTTCAGTGGACCATCTTTCCGGCCGTTGGTTAATGGAAATCCTTATGCGGGAGTTGGTCCGGATCACTTCTTTAATGCGGCCGCGTTTGCAGTGCCAACGACCGGCGCAGACGTTTTTGACAACCCAGCGGTAGCCAAACGAAATTCCTTGCTTGGACCAGGCACCTGGGGCGTCAATATGGGCTTTAAGAAATTCTTTGCTTTCAACGAGCAAACCAGATTAGAAGTTGGAGTTGATTTCAACAACATCTTCAACCATCCTCTCCTTTCGCCTCAGGATATCGAGTTTGCAAATCTCGGAGACTTCTCCGTAAGTCTAAACGCCGCGGGACAACCGGTTATCCTGCCCGAGAATGTAAATAGAAATCCTGACTTTGGTCGCAACAACCTTAGCTTTACGCAAGAGGGAATTGACAATCGCCGCTCTGTGCGTTTGAAGTTGCGGCTGACGTTTTAGTTACCTGTATCAGAACGAAGGCAGGCTCTGATTCGAGCGTCTGCCTTCGTTCAACGGGCAGACTTAAGTATGTTAGTAATCTCAGGTGACTAAACGAGTTGGGAATCACGATGGTGTCCCGTCCGCGACATAGCTTCACACGCAAACCAAATCTTGCCGACGTTAAGGCAGCCGGTCATGACATGCTCAGACTGGTCAATCGCCGGATACTGCTCAGCATCCTTTCTGATCGACAACCAATCTCACGTGCTGAAATTGCAAAAATCAGCGGCCTCAACAAGGCGACGATCTCGACCATCACCGGCGAACTGCTGAAGGACTCATGCATCGTCGAAGAAGGGTCGGGAAGAACTACGCCGATTGGCGGCAAACCGCCGACGCCACTTCGCCTCAACAGCAAGCGATTCGGACTGTTCGGTGTCGACATTCGCGCCGATGAAACGATCCTGGCGCTGAGCGATTTCAACAATCGCATCGTTGCTCGCGTTAGTTATGAAACGGGGTCTGATGCAACTGCCTTTCTAAACAAGATTGGAAAGGAAATTCGCAAGCTTCGCACAAAACACGACTCGTTTATCGAGTTCCCTGGAATCGGCGTGAGCCTGCCCGGACTGGTAGATAATCACAGCGGTAAGTTTCTTCTCTCCGTGGTCCTGCCGTGGCGTGATGTTCCGGTGGTCCATCTGCTGGAAAAAGCGACGGGACTTCCCGTGATCATCGACAACTCTGCACGCTGCTCGGCTCTGGCAGAAATCTGGCATGGCAAAGCTCAATACGCGCACGTGCGCAATCTTCTTTATGTGGGTTTGAGCACCGGCTTGGCATGTGGCGTTGTAATTGATGGCGGGCTTTATCGCGGCGGAAACAACACTGCGGGACAGTTTGGACACATTGCCATCGACGTGAACGGCAACGAATGTCGTTGTGGCCAGCGCGGCTGCTGGGATCTTTACGCGTCAGACAAAGCAACTCTCAAGCGCTACGCCGAATTGCGTCGCACGAACGGCAAACGCGTCTCTACGATGCGCAAGCTCGTGGAGTTGGTAGATGCCGGAGACCAGGCTGCAACGGAAGCTGTTCGCGAAACAGCTCGCTATCTCGGCATCGGAATCACGGGACTCATCAACGGATTGGATCCGGAAGTCGTGGTTATCGGAGGAGAGATCACAAAAGTATGGGGTCTGGTTGAGCCGATCATTGTCGAAGAAACCAAGCGCAGCCTGCTTGCACCTCGTTCACACAGCGTGGCGATACGACCCTCGGCTTTTGAAGTGCGGCCGAGTCTGAAGGGCGCTCTGACGTTAATTCAGAACAGTCTACTCTCCGTTCCGCACATGGGATGATACCGCGCATGCCTCAGGATAGGACCACTGCTGATCAACTCAAGGCGACGCTGACGGGCGGCCTCATTCCAGCTGCGCCGGTGATGTTTGATCGCGATGGTCATTTTCACGAACGCGCGCATGAAGCTTACGTTGAATACATGCGCACGCAAGCGGTTGCGGGAGTTGCTGTGTGGGCGCACACCGGAAGAGGACTTCATCTGGATGCGCATACCGCGAAACAAGTTATCGACGACTGGCGAACAGCATTGCCAAACAAGCCTCTCATCGCTGGTGTTGGTAGCAACGACAAGCAATTGAGTCCGAAGGAAGCGACCGACGCGACTCTGCGAATGGCGTCGTCCGCTCTTGAACACGGCGCAGACGCGTTGCTCGTTTATCCGCCTTCCTGGTTAAAACATCACGAGTCGAGAGACTCATTGATTGTCGAGCACCACGCGCGCCTCGCCGAGCTGGGTATTCCTCTGGTCCTGTTCTACCTGTATGAAGCTGCCGGTGGTGTTCAATACAACACGAGCGTGTTGGACCAATTGTTAACGCTGCCGAATGTTGCGGGCATTAAGATGGCAACGCTCGACAGTGTCATGACCTATCAAGACGTTACTCGTCACATTCAGGCCAAACACCCGGCAAAACTTCTAATTACTGGCGAAGATCGTTTCCTCGGCTACAGCTTGCGAAGAGGCGCGCGCGCCGCACTGATCGGGCTCGGTTCGGTCTGTTGCGATCTGCAAGCGGAACTCATTACGTCACACTTTGAAGGTAATGCAGAACGCTTCCTCGAGCTCTCTGACCTGGTCGACCAACTCGCTGAAGTTCTATTCGTGGCGCCGATGGAGGGATACATCGGAAGAATTCTATGCGCACTTGCGAAACTCGGAATAATTCCTCGCGATGCTGCGTTCGATCCCTGGGGACCGCAATTGACTGCAAAAGAAATCGACAACATCGGAGTCGCGCTGGATACGCTAACCGCAGTTGCGCACACTGAATGATGCACTCACTTCTCAAAGGAAAGCCTGAGATTGACCCCGCAAGTAGGGCGGCGCTGCTGCGCGATTATGAGCGGTTTAGTGGTGGTCTACCCGAATCGCTCGAAACGTATGTTCAAGATGTCTACGCGATCGATCTCAGTAGTGAGTACGGTGATCATCCAATCAAGAACCCCTTCGGCAAAGGGTCCGGCCAACTGTCGTTGAACATCTCGCAGGTACGTCGCGACTGCGAAGAGGGGCTCGGGTTCGTTGTGCTGAAGTCGATCATCGCCGAAGACGCTTCCGGTGCTCAGTCGATGAGCGAATGGGCCATCGAAGAAACCAGAATGGTAGTCGAGCGAATTGTCGGCAAGGACCAGACCGCAGGCTGGACAGTCTCCTGGAAAGGACGCGGTTGGTACGACACATTTGAAGAGTATTTAGAATTTTTCGACGAAGCATTGTCCGTTGCGACACCTGCTTCGGTGTTGGTCGCACCTTCTTGCAAGTATCACTTGCCGAGTGCGGGTGAGGGTGAATGGAAAATCGGCGAATACGAGTACACAACACGACGTTTGTTGGATGTTTGGCAGCGTCATTCCGCGAACGCCCCAATGCCGATTGAGAAGGATTTCAGTCCGACGCTTGCGGGTTCGGACCGTGCGGCGCAAGCAGAAATCATCATCCAGTGGTTGATTCGCGTCACAGGTCTAATCAGGAAAGCAGCGTCTCCGGCTGCGATTAAGATCGGTCTGAAAGTATTCAACGCAATTCTTGACGATGCGTTTCAACTCGAGATGTTGCGCGCGATCAATGAGAAGTGTTCAGGCGAGGATGTGCCTGATTTTCTGGTTTACGCAAATCGATTGTTTGACTCGAATCGTGAATTCGATGGCGTGCGTGGGATTGCGTATGGCGGCCCGGATCTAAGCACGCGCAATCTGGCAGTGCTGAGAGACATGCGTCTGCTCGAACAGCAGGGAGCGATTCCCGTTTGCAAGCTCCCAATTAGCGCGACCGGCAACATCGTCTCAGGACGTATCGCGGCTGAGTATTTGGTACGCGGCGCAAGTAGTTTTCAAATTCACACATACTTTCAGTTGCCGAGCGGTGAATACACGATGAAAACCGGAGGGAAAACCGCACGCGCGCTACTCGAGCTTTATTTTCATCCCGAGGAAGGACTACTTGCATGGCTGCTTCATCTGCGTCGCATGTTCGCTTGGCCCATCGAGTGGGACATTAAGCAAATGGCGGAGTTTTGTATGGAACCGTCGAATAAGGTTTGGGCAGAGCACGCATCAGTGTTGTTGTAAGTTCGATGCCGGATTCATCGCGAGTGGAGATACGTTTGCTGCGCGAGTCTGATATCGCGGCGGCAATGGATTTGAAAAATTCAGCGCGCTGGAACCAGACAGAGAGTGATTGGCGCGTGCTGCTTCAGCTCGAACCGAATGGTTGCTTTGCTGCTGTGCTCGACGAGCAAGTCGTGGGGACGACAACAACGACGAGTTATGGAAGTGAGTTAGCTTGGATTGGCATGGTCCTGGTTCGTCCTGAAAAACGCAGGACAGGCATCGCAACTAAGTTAGTACAAACCGCGCTCGCTTATTTGGAACACAGAGTTGGCGTCGTTAAGTTGGACGCGACGGCCGATGGCAAGCTTGTTTATGAACGACTCGGATTTGAAGTTGAATCTTCCATCGAGCGATGGGGCAGAAAAGGCGAGCCCTTGAGGTTTGATGGACAGCCGGAAACGATGGAGTCCGATACGTGGCATCAAGTCTTGCAGCTTGATCGCGCAGCTTTCGGCGCCGATCGTTCAAAGCTACTGAAACTGTTACGTGTTCGGCCGGTCGTAACAAAAAGCGAGGGTGCTGTGACTGGTTATGGACTCGCTCGCGCCGGCAGCAACCCTGCTTATATCGGTCCGATTGTGTCGTCGCAAAGAAGCCAGGCGATAGAGCTACTCGATCGGCTTCTGGAGCAATTACATCCGCGGCCTGTGTACATTGACTTCAATCGAAACTGGGGTGACGGACAGCAGTTGTTGAGCGAACGTGGTTTTGAAAAAGAGCGCGAGTTTATACGGATGAAAAGCGGCGATGCGGTCCCGACCAGTTCGTTGGTATTTGCGATCGCCGGTCCGGAAATCGGGTGACACTGAGGACAACTATGGAATCTACAGGAGCGATTCAAGAAGGGCTGGCCCAAAGCTTTCGTGCGGACAATTTGAATGTGTACGTCTATGAGACTCGAAAGCTAATGGGGAAGGCCGCAGCTTCTGTGATCGCGGCGGAGATCAGACGCGCGATTCAAGACCGCGGCAAAGCGGTCGTGGTACTCGCGTCCGCGCCTTCGCAGAATGAGTTTCTTGGAAATTTGGTTGAAGCCCCCGACATCGACTGGTCGCGCGTTGTAGCTTTCCATCTGGATGAATATTTGGGAATGGATCATCGAGCGCCGCAGTCGTTTCGCCGCTTCTTAATTGATCGCCTGGTGAACAAAGTCGCGATTGGTGAGTTCCATGGTTTACGCGGTGATGCACCCGATGCTGCGGAGGAAGCGAATCGCTACGCCGAACTTCTGCGAGAGAATCCGCCGGATTTTGCGGTGCTCGGAATCGGCGAGAATGGGCATCTCGCGTTTATCGACCCGCCGTTTTGTGACTTTAACGATCCGCAGGCGGTTAAAGTTGTCGAACTCGATGAAGTCTGTAGAAATCAGCAGGTGAATGACGGAGCGTTCACATCCCTCAATGATGTTCCACACAATGCGTTGTCGTTGACGATTCCGACATTGATGGCGCGTCCGAAACTGTTCGCGATTGCGCCGGGCCCGGCGAAACGGCAAGCCATCAAGAACACGGTGGAAGGACAAATCAGTACGCAATGCCCCGCGTCCATTTTGCGCACGCATCCGGACGCCCATTTGTTTATTGATCGAGATTCAGCAGAGTTTTTGAGTCGTGAATACGCCGAAGGCGTTCGCTAATCTCAGTCCAGGGTTGGAGCTTGCGACAACCCTGGGTCAGGCAGACAAGGACAAATTCAACCCTGAGAGGGTTTGATCGGAGGCGAACCCTTTCAGGGTTTAAAGACTGATGGGCCAATTGAGTCCCAGGGTTGAAGCAACCCTGGGCTGCAATTAGCTAACGCCTTCGGCGTATTTATCTGGGCTGCAAATTAGCCAACGCCTTCGGCGTATTTATCTGGGCTGCGATTATTTAACACTTCTGCGTATTTAAGGAGACAGCATGCACAGTTCAGTTCACGTCATCGATTACGTGGTGCTTGTCTGTTACCTGTTGTTGATGGCCGGTATCGGCGCCTACTTCATGCGCTTCATGCGTGTAGGTGCTGATTTTTTGAAGGGCGGAAATCGAGTTGAGTGGTGGGTAGCGGGAATGGCTTCGTTTATGTCCGGATTTTCAGTCTGGACATTCACGGGCGGCGCTGGATTCGCATACAGGCAAGGCGTGATCGGCGTGTTCCTGATGGCTCTCGCAGTGCCGGCATTCTTCTTTGGCTATCTTGTCTTCGCACAAGCGTGGAGACGTTCGCGCGTCACGACAGTCGTCGAATATATTCGCAGTCGCTTCGGCGAAGGAACTCACAAGACGTTTTCGTGGCTGACTGGTCCAAGCCAGTTGATGTTTGGATCGGTTCGGCTTTTTGCGTTGTCGAGTTTCATGTCAATTGCTCTCGGCATTCCTGTCGAGTATCTCGTGATTATCTGCGGACTGGTGGTTTTGGCTTACACGGTACTGGGCGGGTATTGGGCGGTGTGTTTCACCGACATGTTTCAGTTTATGTTTCTGTTTCCGATTGCGTGCGTGTTGATGGTTCTTTCACTGACGAATGTGGGCGGGTTTAGCAGTTTCATCGCGCACGCGCCGCAAAGTTACTTCAATCCTTTGACGGGCGAGTACGGTTGGCTTTTCCTGATCGTCTACACAATTTCACAAACAACCGGCTACAACAACTTCGGCAACGCGCAACGTTACTTCTGCGCTGACACGGAGCAGTCAGCAAAAAGAATCGCCATTCTGTGCATGGTCCTATTCACGATTGGTAGTGTGATCTTTTATCTACCGCCATTGATCGCGCGCGTGGCGTTGCCAGCTCTCGGAACGACAGCAAATGGTCTAAAGCAGCCTTCGGAAGCAGCATATATCGCGATGGGTTTGCGCGTTCTTCCACCGGGAATGATCGGCGTGCTTTTGGCGGCCATGCTGGCGTCGTCGATGGCATCTTTGTCAGCGCACAATCACATCATCACCGGAATCTTTGCAAAAGACATTTACCAGGGATACCTGCGAAGAGATGCATCCGATCGTCACATGCTAACTGCGAGTCGTCTCACGTCGCTCGGCGTCGGGCTGGTGATGATTTGTGTGGCGTTACTGTTTGCGCAGGGAGCAACCGGCATCTTCACTCTGCTCTTCATTCTTGAGTCGATGTTTCTAATTCCGCTGGGGTTACCGCTGCTCTATGGCTTTCTTACAAAGGGTGGACCATGGTGGTCCGCAGTTTGTGCCTACGTTATCGGCGCAATCACGTCTTTGTTCGTGAATTTTTATTTGAACCGTTATCGCGGCATGGGATTGAATGAGACATATCTCATTGGCATTCCGGCTATCACGACGACCATCGCGTTCTTTCTTCCAGTCTTATTGATTCAACCAGCGGGCGAATTCGCAAAACGCGTCGACGCGTTCTTCGCAAAATTAGCGACGCCAATCGACACGACGACTGAACTTGGGACTGCTGGAGTATCAGGTCGGGGACAACTGGCCTTAGTTGGAAAAGTCACGACCGGAATGGGGCTCGCGTGTTTTCTGCTGGTGGTGGCAAGTTCCGCCGGACGCGATCGTCTGGTCGTCGCGATCTACGCCGTTGTTACAACGCTGGTTGGGCTCGCATTTATTCTCACTGGACGCACAGCACGCGCGAGACAGGACGAGAATTCAGAGGCGATTGACGTAGCCCGAGTTTCATTGATCGAGGAGTAAATGAGTCGTTTTTCAAATTTTGTCTTGGCGGCAACTGTGCTCGCAGCAGGTATATCTGCCTCGGGATCAGTCCGTGCGATCTGGGCGGTGAACGACGGAGAAAAAATCGAGCGGGACGATCTCAACAACGTTAACAAAGCAGGAAACTCAACCTGGGATGGTCACAAGATCAAAATATTTGGCGCGCGAAATGAAATCATCGCCTTTCAAATAATTATCGAGACTGACAAAGACGGTGTTACTGCACTTTCAGTCGCCCTGCCGGAATTACATCAAACACATGGACGGGCCAACATCAAATATCTGGCGCCGCAGCTCGACCCGACACTCTATGTAAACCGTCCGATTCAAATCTTTTCCGTCAACTACATGAACGTCGAGCAGGCGTCGCATGCTCAGTGGGTGTACCAACAAAATTCGCCTGCGGCTCCGAAAGATCCTACCGGCTGGAAACCCGTTCAGTTGGTGCCTGAAAACGCTCATCCGGGACGTGGTGGTTTTCCGCTAAACGTGCCGGGTAATTCCACGCAAGCTATCTGGATCGAGGTTTATACCGAGCGAAGTCTTCCGGCGGGCATGTACAACGGAACTGTCCTCGTGACCGCAGACGATCACAAGCAAACGATTCCGATTGAACTGGAACTCTTCGATTTCACACTTCCAGACCAGAACAGCATGCAAGCGATGGTTTACTACGAGAGTCTGCAACCGAAGTTATATCAAGGTCGCGATCTCGATGCGGAGTATCATCGTTTCGCACATCGTCAACGCATCGAGCTGGTCCAGGCGTACGACAAAGCCGCAGTTGAAGCCGCCATCGGGCGATTTGATGGCACTGACTTTTCCAGAAAACGAGGATACGAAGGACCAGGCGAAAACGTCGGAAACCAGATCATTCCGCGCACATTCTATGGTCCGGGAAAGTTGTTTGATGACCGCGCGAGTGCCTGGCGTGAAGCTGATGATTGGATCACTTTCCTTCGCCAGCGATTTCCTGACGCGATCACATTTCTCTATCTCCCAGACGAACCCGGCCGATCGCAGTACAACTACATCCGTCAACTAGCCGACAACGTCCATTCCAACCCAGGACCGGGTAAAGCGCTCCCCACCTTCGTCACCAAACATTATGTAAAGGAACTCGACGGCGCCATCGACATCTGGGACACCGGACCGCTCGGTTACGACATCAAGCGCGCCGCTGAAGAACGTCAACGCGGTCACAAGTATTGGATTTACAACGGCGGCCGTCCGGCTGCGGGCGCGATCGTCATCGACTCACCGGCGACCGATCCGCGCGCCACGATCTGGGCCTGCTTCAAACACGACGTCGATAACTACTTTTACTGGCATGGCGTTCATTGGCAGCACAACCGGCAAAAGGTTGGTGAAAGAAAGCAGAATGTTTGGGCCAATCCAATAACGTTTGACAACCGAGGTCAGCCAAATAAACCAATTGCCGATCAGGGATACATAAATGGCGACGGCGTCTTGATGTATCCGGGCGAAGACAAACTTCATCCCGAAGAGGATCGCGGCATCGCAGGACCAGTTTCCACGATTCAACTTGCAAACCTGCGACGAGGCTTGCAGGACCATCAATATCTGACACTCGCGCGTAAATTGAAACTCGATTCATTAGTTAACGAAGTTCTCCAATCAGTGGTCCCCCGTGTTTTTTCCGACTCAGGTCCGGCGGTTGGTTTTTCCGAAGCCGGAAATGACTACGAGCGCGCTCGCTACAAACTCGCGCAAGCGATTGCGAAGCAGAGTGCGAAATAGCGGCGATGTTCTGCCCATCAATAGGATCGGCGAGCATCGCCATGGAAAGCGGCGCTTCGACCTCGCGAAGGAAAGGAGAATTCATGAAACACGTCATAGCCACACTATTCCTGGTTGTGCTTTGCTGTACCTCAGCTTATTCGACCACGTATCAGGTTGGTCCAACCCGGACATTTAAGAAGTTGCAGGATGTTGCGCCGCTTCTTAACCCTGGAGACGTAGCGGAAGTCGACGGAAACGCAACTTACCCCGGTGACCTGATCTTCACGCGGCCGGGTACGGTTGTAAACAAGATCACCATTAGAGGCATCCGTGTAAACGGATTGCGTCCGATTATCTCGGGCGGGACGAACACTGTCGAGTTTCGTCTGTCAGATCACTATGTCTTCGAAGCCTTCGATGTAACTGGCGGCAGCTTTCGCGGAATCTATCATCACGCGGACGACATCACTTTGCGCGATTGTGTAGTACATGATTGCCCCGCGCACGGAATCCTTGGAGCCGACACTGATTCTGGATCGTTATTGATGGAGTACGTGGAGGTTTATCACTGCGGAAGTGGAACCGGTCAGCATCCGGTCTACATGGCCACCGACGAGTTTGCACATCCGGGTTCAGTGTTTCGCATGCAGTATTGCTACCTCCACGATCAAAATGGTGGCAACAATATAAAGAGTCGCGCCGAACGCAACGAGATCTATTACAACTGGGTGTCGGGTGGGTTCTATGGAGAGATAGAGTTGATAGGACCAGACCCGCACGGGAATAAGAACGTCTCGACCGATACTGCGCGTGAAGACTCCGATGTTGTTGGTAATGTGTTCCAACATATTCCAACGCAAGGTACCCGCATGGCTCGCGTTGGTGGCGATGGCACCGGCTACACAAATGGTCGATACCGTTTTGTGAACAACACCTTTATCTTGCGTCAAGGTCAAGTGAGTCCAGGCGTCGAGATTTTTGAAGGTATTGAGAGTCTCGAAATGCACAACAACGTGTTCTTCCGCGTTGGTGGAGCGCCAATCGACAAGGTCGTGTTGGAAACTCGTGTGAAGTGGGTCTCCGGTCGTGTCAGCACCGGCACAAATAACTGGGTACCGACAGGCTCCGCTTTGATTCCGACTGCGTGGACGGGAACATTGTTTGGAACCAATCCGGGATTTACGAACATCAGCACTTACGACGTTCGTCCGATCTCGACGAGTCCACTCGTTGATGCTGGAAACGGAGCTCCGGCGAGTCCGCCGGGTCATCCGTTCATCAATCCGTTGTTTCCGCCGGCGTTTGTACCACCGTTGCATACCGCTTTGGCGGTGGGGACAGCGATGGCGCGTCCGGTATTCGGGGCAATCGATATAGGAGCATACGAGTACACACCGTAGGCGTGTCCTTTATATATAGCGCGGATGACGCGGGTTAAGATCCGGATTTTTATCCGCGTCATCCGCGGTTAACTAACGATGAAGCTCGCTTTCTCGACATTGGGATGTCCCGATTGGACCGTGGAGCAGATCGTTGAAGCTGCTCGGCGGCTGGGATACGACGGTGTCGAGTTGCGAGCTGTCGCTGGAACTCTGGACTTGCTCAGCCGTCCTGAGTTCGCACGCGACGAAATCGCGAAGACCAGGGCTTACTTTGAAGAGCATGGCATCGAGATCTGCTGCGTTGATACATCATGCACGTTTCATTCTGCCGATCCGAGTGAGCGACTCGATCAAGTGGAACTTGCGCTGGCCCACGCCGAAATCGCCGCGCAATTGGGGGCGCTCCTGATTCGCGTCTTCCCCGACAGGATTCAGCCCGGAGTGAGTAGAGAACAAACACGTGATTACATAGCTGAAAGTCTCAGGACGATCGCGGAACAACTCCCGGCAAGTGTTCAGGTTGCTTTGGAAACGCACGGCGACTTTGCGCGGAGCGAATCTGCGGTTGCGATTGTCAGCTTAGCGAACCATCCCAAAGTAAAATTGATCTGGGACGTTGCAAACTCACTAGCGGCCGGCGATTCGATCGCACATGCCGCGCGAAACGTCCAACCCTATCTGGCCCATATTCACTTAAAAGACGCGCAACCGATTACAGGCTCTGAACACTGGCTGCCGGTGCTCGCCGGCTGTGGAAGTGTTTCGTTCGCTGAGACGCTGATGGCGATCGAACTCCTGAACTACGACCGCTACGTGAGTTTTGAATGGGAGAAATATTGGCATCCGGAAATTGAGGAGCCGGAAGTTGCGTTGCCAGATTTCATCAACGCAATCAGGAAACTGCAAAGTGACACGACCAAATGTTCTGGTGTTGGCCAGTGATGCTCTGTTCTCGCACTTCTTTAGCGAGAGGGATCAGAAAAGGCTCGACGAAGTAAGCGACTGGACGAGATCTTCTCTACGCGAAGACGCGCCGAGTTTGCGAGACCAGATCGCCAATGCCGATGTATTGATGACGACCTGGCATTCACCCTTTTTGACAACTGAGATGCTAGGTTCTCGTCCGCGAGTAAAGCTGATTGCACACTGTGGTGGGGAAGTGAAGTCACGCGTAGCAGAGCCGATCTTTGATTACGTCACCGTAACCAATGCGGCGGATCCCATGGCGCGTGGAGTTGCAGAAATGGCGCTGGCCCTGGTGCTGACTCTTGTCCGTCGGATCCCAGAGTACGTCGCAGAAATGCGTGAGGGAGCGATCAGGACCAACGAGCAAGTTGGCGAAGGTGAGACGTTACGCGGCCGCAAGGTTGGGATTGTTGGCTTCGGTCGAATCGGACGCGCGCTCGCCGAGCTGATTAAGCCATTCGACGTCGAACTCTTAGTCAGCGATCCATACACGCAAGTGACGCTCGTCGCCGAACACGGCGCGACACTGGTGGAACTTGATCATCTTGCTCGCACATGTTCGGTCGTGATTCTGTCGGCCGCATTAACTCCCGAGACGAAGCACCTATTTGATGCGCGACTGCTTTCTCTCTTGGCTGATGGGACTTATCTGATCAATGTCGCACGCGGCGGCTTGATCGATACAGATGCGTTGCTTGCTGAGTTGCGCACCGGCAGATTAACAGCAGCGCTTGATGTTACCGATCCGCTTGAACCGCTTCCGAGCGAGCATGAGTTACGAAAACTGAGTAACGTCATTCTAACTCCGCACATTGCAGCAGGCGGGATTGAGGTGCGGCGTGAAATGGGAGCGTTAGCTGTCGATGAAGTAGTTCGGTTTGCCCACGGGCAGCCACCGCGCAACCGGGTAACGCGCGAAATGCTTGCGACGATGACGTGAGGCTTTGTGAGTCCTGACAGCATTCACCTTCATCGCGTTCGGATACCGTTTGTTGAATCTTTTCGGATCAGCAACGGAATCGTCACGGAGAAGGAATCGATCCTGGTCGAACTCAAGATGGACCATGGCGTGGTTGGTTGGGGAGAAGCCTCGCCGATGTCAGGGTCGTTTTACTCCGCTGATACTCCCGAAACTTGCTGGCGCGCACTCAATGAAGAATTGATTCCGCGGTTATTGGAATTGGGAGCTTTTGATCCGAATGAACTTTACCAACAACTCCGCGAGTGGCCAGGCGATGCGTTTGCCAAAGCAGGTATCGAAGGAGCGGTTTGGGATGCTTACGCACATACCAAGCGCACCGCACTTTGCGATCTGTTTGGAATAGCTCGACGTCCTGTTCCCTCAGGAGTTGCGATTGGAATTTTCGGTACGATTGATGAGCTAATCGAACGCGTTGAGCGGTACGTCGGGCAGGGTTATCGACGAGTGAAGATCAAGATCCAACCGGAGTGGGACGTCGAGCCTGTTGCGGCGTTACGAGCGCGGTTTCCTGAACTTCCTTTGATGGTTGACGCGAACGCTGCCTACACGCTCGCCGACAAGATGATCTTTCGTGAGTTGGACCACTTTGGATTGATGATGATCGAACAGCCGCTCGCGGCCGCCACAATCGATGAAGCTGGTGAACTGCAAGCAAGTCTGAAAACGCCTCTCTGCGCTGATGAGTCTGCTGACTCATTAACCGCGCTCAACCGGTTGATTCAGAAAAAGGCGGCGCGAATCGTCAATATCAAAGTGCAAAGAGTCGGCGGACTCAGCGAAGCACTATTGATGCTTGAGGCTGCGCGGGCTGCAAAGCTGGAGTGTTGGGTTGGAACTATGCCCGAGCTAGGTATTGCGTCCGCCCAGGGTTTGCAGCTGGCGATGCACAACGGTTTTTCATTTCCGACCGACATTGAAGCATCAAGTCGTTGGTACGTTGACGACATCATCGAACCCTTTATCGAAATCGATGCGCGTGGATTTATCAACGTTCCCGAAGGAATTGGAAGCGGGTTCAAGGTATCGCGTGAAAAGATTGGGCGATATTCGATCGCGGCCGAGAAGTTTGTGGCTTAATAGGCCTCGCACGAAAAGTCGGCACGCGCGCTCTTCTCTGTGCGACCTCTGTGTCTCTGTGCCTCTGTGGTTGTTTTTCCCTGGCAATAGTGAACCACAGAGACACAGAGACACAGAGACACAGAGACACAGAGGTTGCACAGAGAGATGTTCAAAAAAGACATCTCGCGCAGATCTGGCTTAACAGACTGCGGTGTCGAGCACAGAGAGGTATTTATGAAGCGAGTATCCTTCAGAATCATATACGGTTTGATTTTAGGCGCCACGGTTCTGGTCCAGCTTGTCACTGCTCAATCCACGCAAGACACGCCACGAGTTTGGGAAGCGCCGCTTGTCATTCCAACATACGAGCTCAATCCGCCAAATCCATATCCGGCACTGCTGGATTGGCAGCGACGCAAGTGGCGTCCGGTTTATCCATATCCATTTCTCGATTCACTTGGAACCCAGAAGACAGACAAACCGTGGAAAGCTGTTTACCTCGAGAACGAATACCTGAAGATCACGGTACTGCCCGAGTTGGGTGGACACGTCTATCAGATCTTTGACAAGACACTCAATCGCGACATCATCTATTCAAACCCAGTGATGAAATACGCAATGGTTGCTCTGCGTGGCGCGTGGGTCTCTGGAGGGATCGAGTGGAACTTTCCCGATGGTCACACGCTCACAACCGTTGCGCCGATCGACTATGTGATTCGCACCGAACCAGACGGCAGCGCAGCCGTAGCCGTCGGCGACACGGAACGTGTCCAGGGAATGCAGTGGCAGGTGATCCTGAGACTGCGACCCGGGAGACGTGTTCTCGAAACCGAAGTGACACTCAACAATCGTCGTCCTCTGCCGGGCCGATATTGGTACTGGTCCACTGCGGGTGCTCCGGCTGCACCGGATCTACGCTTCAACTATCCGATGCGGGAAGCGTATCCACACGCGTTCTGGCCGGTGTTCAAGTTTCCCAAAGAGAAGGGCGTCGATATCGGACGGTTTAGTGAGGTCCCGAATTTTCTTTCATTGTTCGCACGCGATTCGAAGCGAGACTATTTCGGAATTTATTACGAGCAGTCGGATTGGGGTGTGGTCCACGTTGCCGATCATCGGGAGTTACCAGGCAAGAAGACATGGACGTGGGGCACAGACGAGAACGGCGATATATGGATCGACAAGTTGACCGACGGAGGTGGGCAGTACGTCGAGTTTCAAGGCGGCCGCTTCGAGACTCAGATGGAACATCAGTTCATAGCGCCACATCGCGTCGAGCATTTTTTTGAGTACTGGTTCGGCGTTAACAAGATGGGAGGCGCGTGGAATGAAGCGACGCGCGACGCAGCGCTGAGAATCAGTGAGCGAGACAATCGCGCAACGATTGTTCTAGCCGCTAACGAACGGTTCAATCAAGCCGAACTAAGCCTAACCAGTGAAGGAAAGCAGTTTCACTCCAGCCGGGTTGATTTGGATCCTGCCAAGCTCGCTACGACCACGGTGAACTTACCCGCCGCGACGGTGCGTAAAGCACTGACAGTCACGTTGAAGGATCGAGACGGGCGAGTACTCATTCAATACCGAACCGATTCCCCAGTAGACAACAATCCGGACTTCAAACCTGCTACTCGCCCGATTCCAGATCCGAAGAACCCAATGAGTGCGGAGCAAAGTTACGTTGAAGGGCTGGCGTTCGATAAAAAGAGTAGAGAACGTGACGCTCGTGATGCATATCAGGAGGCTCTGCGGCGCGATCCAGGGTTTGCGCCGGCTCACATTGCTTTAGGTCTGTCCTTTTATAGAAGCGGTGAGTATGAAACCGCAGCGAATCATCTTGAGGCGGCACTGGTCCGTAACAAAGATGCCGGCGATGCGCACTACTACCTCGCACTCGTCCGGCGTGCAATGGGCCAAACCTCAGAGGCTGAGGATCATTTGATCTGGCTCGTGCGCGCTGGTTATCGAGAATCCCTGGCGCGATATGTTCTTGGAGAGATCGCGTTATCAAAAGACGAGACAAAACAGGCCGTTGAGCATCTGCAACAAGCAGTACTGCTCGACCCGAGAGACTTGAAAGCGCGAACAGTACTCGCTGTGGCGGCGCGTCTCAATGGCGATCTCAGATCCGCTACGGCGCGAATCGATCAAGTAGTGACTGAGTTACCGATCGACTATTTGGCAGTTCACGAACAATACGAAATCGCTAAGGCTACGGGTGATGAGGCAAAAGCCAGAGCCGCTGCGAATCAACTCCAGCATCTCCTGTCACGCGAGCCGGATGCGGTACTCGAGTTGGTGTTTGACTACTTAGCAATTGGTCAACGGCAAGACGCGATAGAAGTTCTTGAAGAGGCGATTAAACGTGGGCCATCCGGCAATCTCGCGATAGACAAAACGCGCGTTCATCCGATGCTGTATTACACACTCGGATACCTGTACGACAAGAATCGAGAACACGATCGAGCGCGCGCTGCTTACGCCTTGGGAATGAAGGGAGATCCGGCATTCGTCTTTCCACATCGTGTTGAAGAGATCGACGTGCTGCGGGCGGCCATTGAGGCAAACAGAAACGATGGGAGGGCTGCTTACTATCTCGGCAATGTGCTGGCGTCGAAGAATAGAGATAAAGAAGCACTGGCTGCGTGGCGCGATGCGATCAAACTCGATCCGAGCAACACAATAGCCCAACGCAACTTTGCCAGAGCGTTGTGGCTCGTCGCGCAAAACAAACAAGAAGCAGCAGCTCAGTATCAGCGGGCCATCGATACCTCTCCGGCCGATTATCGTCTCTATATAGAATTCGACAGCTTGTTGGCGGAGATGGGCGCGACTGACCGACGCGTGAAGTTATTCGAGTCGGCTCCTGCTGCGGTGCTTGCGCAGTCCGGCGCAGTGCAAGCGTTGGCCGGTGCCTACGTCGACGCGAATCGTTACACGGAGGCGGCTGAATTACTAAGCAAGACGACGTTCACATCGGGAGAAGGTGAAGATGCGGCGTTGGGTCTTTATCGCAAAGCCCACCTTGGACTGGCGCGCAAGTATCGCGATGCCGGTGATCACTTGAAAGCCGCGACAGAGTTTGCTGCAGTGACAGAGTTTCCGCGCAACTTTGGAGTTGGCAGACCGGCCATGCAATCGCAGGCGCAATATTACGTTGCGGCTGCGCGTGAGTATGACGCGGCAGGACGACGTGAAGAAGCTGAGCGTTGGTGGAGACGAGCTGCGACGGAGGAACTTAACGCACCTTCGCAGCCGGAAGAGCCTTGGTCCGAAAGCTATTTTTACAAAGCGGTTGCTCTGGAGCATGTCGGGCGCGCTGCTGAAGCACGAAAGCTTTACCAACGGCTGGCATTGCTAAACGACGAGCAAAAGATGTTGGAAGCGGAACCTTGGCCTCCATCGGGCGCGATTCGTTTCGTACTTGCGGGCGCCGCTTTGAAGGCACTTGGCCGCAACGACGAGGCACGTGTGGCACTCGAGCGAGCGCTCAAAATGGATCCGCAAAATGAACTCGCCATTTCGCAGCTCGCTGAGTTGAAACGCACGACGAGCGCAACTGTAGGTGCAGCACGCCCCGGCAATCTATAGCTCTGATTTAAAGCTACATGAGAAACAGACTCTTAATTCTAATTCTCGCGCTGGCACTATTACTCGCAAGCTCTTCCAACGCGCAACGAGTAGAATCTGCCAATCGTCGCTTGTCTCAGCTTGTCGAAGCTAACGTCATTGCCGTTCATGCCTTCCAGGTGCTCCTTGCGAAGCAATCTGGCAAAGGAGACAAATCGTGTTTCTCACCGGGTAACCTTTCCGATGCGGAATTGACTTCCCTTTCTAATCATCAAGCGAGCTTACTTAAATCGGATTTGAGCGCTGTGCGAGCGTGGGTGCAGGGAAGTAAGAGCACGTTCGATCCAACGAAGGATCTGGAGCCAATTCTGAAATCGGGTCTGACAGTACCTGAGAAGGCGCCGGTAAATGTCTTCACTTCCTACTTGCGCCAAAATACTAATGCGAGTGAAGTAAAGATCCGCGCCGTTGCGAGTCTTTATCAAACCGTTCTCGAAGTCGAACGTGACGGCGATCGGCTCCAAGAGGAATACGCTTTCTACATCGGTCTCGGACTGCCTGTTTATGTGGGCCAACTCAATTTACCAGGAACAGACGCAGACCTCCTCGCCGCTGGTCGCAAACTTGAGGGTCAATCATGTGAAGCTCCGGTCGGCACGAGTGCGGCCGAGTGGCAAATCGCCGGCAGAAAGATCTGGAACTGGGGCGAGAAGAACCTGCACATTCGCGACGAACACATGCTCGCTGCGGAGTTGTTGCAGGAACCTGAAGTAAAGAATCTTCAGACGCGCCTTCGCTCACTTCCGCCGCAGAAGATTGCCGTAGTGGGCCACTCCTTTACGATGGGATTGCATTGGTCCTCGCCATCGAGTTTCGTGCCCATCGTCATCGATGTGTTTCGCCGCGAGAATCCCAAGGTCGAGTTCAAGCAGTTTGCGGCGGGAGGTCTGACAGCCTCGCGTGCGCAGAAGCGCTTTTATCAGGACGTGCTCGCGTGGAAACCCGACAAAGTGCTGCTCGTTTTGATGACTCGAACCGACGAGGACTACGACGCTCTGAAGCAGATGGGCCAAGGCTTCCATGCCACGGGAATTAAAACTTACATGTTTGACGAAGTGCACGATCCCGCAGCCGTAACTCCGGGAACGGTTGAACGTGCACGCAAGTCGGCCGAAGAATCAGGCATTGAAGTGATTGAAGTCGGAGAGATACTCGCCAACTCTCCCGATCGAGCGAGGTTCATTTGCCTTGATGGCATTCACATGACTGAGCCTTATCACCGGCTGATGGCAAAAGAGTGGCTCAAGTATCTTGCGGGTGCGCGCGGCAACAAAGCGCCTGAGAATTCAACGCAGGCGATCACTCATCCGAGGATGCTCATCGGCGAGCATGACCCACTCAGCGGCTACAAAATCCTCCGAGCTCGATACGACGCAGGAGCGCGTCCTCCCGACGACATCGACGGATGGGCTCTCTCATATCTGCTCACTGGCGATGAGACTTTCGCGAAGCGCGCTGTTCAAAAAATCAAAGAAACCCACACACCCGAGCAAGTCGGCTCACGCACCTATCCCGAGTTTGTGAAATGGTCGCTGGCGTTTGATTGGCTCTATAACTATCCAGGCTTTGATAACCAGCTCAAAGATCGCGTCGCCGGTGAACTCTTGCGTGCGGCCGAAAAAATGATGGAGGACCAGTCGCTCAAAGAAGTGCAACTGGCCATGTACCATAACTACACCGTTCGTTACTTGACGCTGGCCCTGTTTGCTTTGACGGCGATCGAAGGTCACCCTTCAGTTGAAACCCGCGCCGCTCCGCTGCGGAAACATGCGCGAGCAGTACTGGACCACATCCTCGATCTCACCAACTTCATCACGCCCGACGGCGGCTATCACGAGTCGATGGATTACCAGCGCATCACGTATGCACCGCTGGCGATGATGGCCGAACTGTTACGGACCAGTGGCAACAGCGACCCGGCACTTCGTTACACCGTCTTTCACCATTATACCGACACATACCTTTACAAAGTTCTTCCAGACGGAACCACTGCACGCGATGACGATAACGAGTTTCCATATCTCGAATGGGAAGACAACATCTGCTTTGGGTACGCTGTTAATCGCTTTAAAGATCCGTACGCAGCGTGGATGCTGCGAAAGAGTGGTTGGCCGGCGCAGGCCAAATGGCGTGTTCCAATCACACAGTTTTTGTGGGATGACCCGGATGTGACGCCGAGGAATCCGGCGGACAGCACGGAAGCTGAGATCCCGCGAACTTATTTTTTTCGAGGAGTGGGCCATCTCATCATGCGCGATGGCTTCAGACCGGATTCAACGTGGATTGAATTCAACTCCGGTCCTTACCTCGCGAAGCACGATCATCTCGATCAAAATCATTTCGTCATCTACCACAAAGGTTATCTCGCGACCGAGAGCGGGGCCGATTACACCGACACTGAAAGCCCTCATTATCTGAACTACTACCGTCGCACAATCGCGCACAATTCAATGCTCGTCTATCAGACGGGCGAAAAGTTCTTTTGGGCCGAGAATCTTTGGCCGGCTGCGAATGACGGTGGTCAGCGAATGGACTCGTCACGCTATTGGAACACCGTGCGTAGCCGCGAAGACTTCGAACGGACTCGCGATCTGTGGGACACGGGTCGCATGGAAGTCACTGATTACGTGCCCGGCTCGTATGTTTATGCTCGCGGCAATGCAACGCATGCTTATCAACCATCGAAGATGGAGCGGTTCACTCGTGAGGTCGCTTACACGCCCGGCAACAACGTGATGGTCGTTTTTGATCGAGTTCGAACCACAGATCCCAATTTGAAGAAAGTTTGGTTGTTGCACGGTGTATCCAAACCGCAGATGTCGGCGTCTGAAAAGGGTAGAGACATTGGGCACGGCGGCACCGCTTATGCAAACGCCACGACCTTTACTTATGAAGATGGCGGCGGGAGATTGCGCGTTCACTCTTTGCTTCCGCGCGAACGAGAGGTGGTTACGAGAGGTGGACCAGGTTGGGAGTTCTGGACTCCGGGCGATGAATTCGGAGGAGCGTGGGGCTCGGGGAAAAACTGGCCGCTCGATCCGCCAGCAGGTGGTCCGTTACCGACTGATCCGTATTTGCGCAAGATGTGGAAGACATTCTGGGGTGACGATTTCGAAAAGCTGCTACGTTCGAATACTCGGGCGGTAGTGCCGGCGGCGTGGCGTGTGGAAGTGTCTCCGGCGAAGCCGGCAAAGGAAGACTTTTTTCTTCACGTACTCGAGATCGGAGACAAAGGAGATCCGCACACGCCGAAAGTTGAATTAGTCGATGGGGTAAACCTGATCGGCGGGTTGATTGAAGGAGGAACGGTTGTCCTGTTTGCGACAACGGAAAACGTCGTTACTGAAGGTGAGGTTACGATTCCGAATGTCGAGACCGCAAATTTACTTATTAGTGGTCTGAAGCCACACGCGAAGTACGAGCTGCAAATGACAGGCGGGCGTGCGAACTGGCGTGGAGGTCTCTTTAATGGTGTCCCGGCCGGAACCTTCATCGGAACAGCCAACGGTTCAGGTGTGTTGTTTATTCCTTTCCAGGGTCAAAAGGATGGCAGGCTGCGGCTTCGCCTCCTGGCGACGAATTGAAAACATGCATCTGTGTCTCTGTGTCTCCGTGGTAAGTATTCATCAACCACAGAGACACAAAGACTCAGAGAAAATCAGCCTATGAGAATATTTCTTTCAATCCTCGTCCTGATTGCAAGTTCTACTGTGCTGAACGCACAACTGCACGAAATCAATCAGGTGGCCAAGCCGTCGGAAACTTCAGTGATTGCGATCGTCGGTGCGACACTCATCGACGGTCGTGGTGGACCACCTGTTAGCGATTCAGCCGTTGTGATTCGTGGCGACCGCATCGAGTTAGTGGGTACGAGATCATCAATCAAGATTCCGACCGGAGCGGAAGTCGTTAACGCGAAAGGCCTCACGCTCTTGCCCGGACTTATCGACTCGCATTTTCACATCGACGGCGATGATCCTTTACCCGCGCTCTATCTCTCTCATGGAATCACTTCTCTTCGCGATCCGGGCCAATGGACTGAGGCTTATGACGCCGCGCGAAAAGCTGCTGCTCCCATACCCCGCCTGTTTCTCTGTGGCCCGCACTTGGATTCACCTCCTGCTGCCTATCCCGCTGACTCATACATAGTTAGAGATCCCGATGAGACGCGACTCGCCGTAAATCGTTTCGTGGACGAGGGCGCGTCTGCTATCAAAGTCTATTTTCGTTTGCCGTTGGCTTTGATCAAAGTTGCAATTGAGACCGCGCACTCGAGAGGAGTTCCGGTCATGGGCCATCTCGAAATCGTTGATGCGCGCAATGCAATCGCGGCGGGTATCGATGGTATCGAACATGCGACGTCGTTCGGTACGGCATTACTTCCGCTACGCGAAGCTGAGAAATATCGACAAGCAGTGCTTGCGGATAACAACGCCCGTCGCGAGGGCCGCTACCAGGTTTGGAATTCAATCGATCTGACGACAGCTCAGGCTAAATCCCTGTTCAAACTGATCGTCGATCGCGGTGTCGTTGTTTCGCCGACTCTCGCTGTCTTCGAACGGCAGCCTGGTGACAAAGACACCACGCAAGTTCACGTTCATGCGTTCAAGCAGATGGAGGCATTTGTGGGACTCGCAAAGAAGGCGGGTGCGAAGGTTGTTGTTGGTTCGCACTCCGATGTTCCGCACGCGAAACGCGGCTGGGCCTATCAACGCGAACTCGAGTTACTCGTCGAGTCAGGCTTGACGCCGATGGAGGCAATCGTAGCAGGGACGATGGAGAATGCTCGCTATTTTCGAATCCAGGATCGGCTCGGAAGTGTCGAGCCCGGCAAGTTGGCGGACCTGGTTCTCGTCGAAGGCGATCCGTTAAAAGACATCTCGAACATGCGTCGCATTAAGCGCGTGATGCTCAATGGCCAGTGGCAAAAGGCAGAGTCCGGCCCCAAGTGATGAGAACTGCGCGCGCAATTTTGTTTGTTCTTGCTGCTGCACTCTGCCAATCCGTGGCTTCAGCCAAAACCGTTTACGTCCACCTGCTTAACGGCGACGATAAAACCGGCAATGGTAGTTACGAGCATCCGTTCAAATCATGGCGCGTCGCGCTTCGTCACGTAACCAGCGGCGACACGATCGTCGCTAAGAATGGTGATTATCGAAAAGCCGGGCGGGAACAGAAGTGGGGTGGACTTGATTTCATCCTTACGTTGGCAGATCCGCTCGAAGCTGACGATCCTCATCCGAAGAGTTCTGGCAGGCCCGACACCGCCGGCATTTATCGTTACGACCCGCAAAATCCGTTGACCATACGTGCTGAGTCGAAGCACGGCGTGATTATCGATCACATTCGTTTTCATCTGGCGCGAGGAATCGTGATTGATGGCTTTGACATCTTTCCGAATCCTTATTACCGAGACGACTCAGGCAAAAAGTTGAATTCACGACGCGATGGAATTCACGGTGACAGCGTGTACGAACCTGAGGATGAATTCAATCGTGTTAAGACGAACGATCCGCCGGGCGGTTACACCGCAGCCTGGTACGACCGCGATCTCTGGACCAGCTACGTAACGGTTCGCAACTGCAAGGTCCATTATGAGTGCCCACCAACAGGATGCGGCGGCGCTTACGATCCGATGCAGGACGACGATCGCCTGTATCTAATCAAGTTCAATCAGTCGCATCACATCACCATCGAAGATAATGAACTCTTCGACGGCAAGAACTCTCAACGCAAACCTGCAATAGACTTGCCTTGCAGCGACGACGTGATTGTGAGGCGCAATCTCATTCGCAACTGCCATCGAGGTGTCGTCTCGAAAGGTGGAGGCCGGCGCGTGCTGATTGAGGCGAATGTATTTGTAGATAATTCGGGAGCAGCTTTCTCTGGTGGATCGACCGATCCGAATCTCTTCATCGACGGGCACTATGGTGATCCATGTTCGTTCGCGGTGTACGAATCTTACGACATGACGGCACGCAATAACCTCGTAGTGTCGACGCGTCCGGGTGAGCGACCTGTCGAACCGATTGCGATTTGGGCAGCAAAGAACGCGGTCATTGAACACAATACATTTGTTGGAATTGGCGAACGAGGCGTCGTGTTGATTCGTCCTGGCAATGAGGTCGATAGTCCGGCGAAAGGCTGTGCACGTTCTGTTCGTTTGACTCGAACGGAGAGTCTGACCGTAAGAAATAACATCTTCGCACTTTCGGGCGTTGTCGACGAGACGATGCTCTACCAGATTAGCGGTGAAGGGGTGAAGGTCAATGCCTTCGACCATCGCGACAACACCTTCTTTAATGGCGGACATGACATACCTGTTGGTGGCTTGGCAGATCCGAACCGCGAGCCGGGATTCAGCAAAGAAGATCCAAAGCTCGCTGGCGGCGTAGGGACTGATTTCAAGACCTGGATGGCAACCGGTCGATCAAGTGTTAAGGGAAGAGGTACGTCTTACCGGCTTCGCACGAAAGCTGCCTCTATGTCGAGAAAATCTCTCACGCAAAGGCGCCAAGGCGCAAAGCGCTACCCCATTTCTGAAGGGGCTTCTTTGCGCCTTTGCGTCTTTGCGCGAGAAATATTTTTCTTTCCCGCGGCCCCTCAACAATGAGCGCTGAACATTCAAACAACGAACTTCCAGGCGCACAACCGCACTTGTTGCGGCGCTTTGGATTACTGGAAGCCACTGCGCTCAATATGACGAACATGATCGGCATCGGGCCGTTCATTACGATCCCACTCCTGCTAACAACCCTCGGTGGACCACAAGCAATGCTCGGTTGGCTCGTGGCGTTGGTGATAACAATCTCCGACGGCATGATCTGGAGTGAATTGGGCGCCGCGATGCCCGGCTCTGGCGGTTCGTATGTTTACTTGCGCGAAGGATTTGGACGCGAGACTTTTGGCCGGCTGATGGGTTTCCTCTTCATCTGGCAGTTCATCTTGAGTGGACCATTAGAAATCGCGTCGGGTTACATCGGCTTTACGCAATACCTCGGCTACATCTGGAAAGACATTAGCCGGCCTCAGTCGCTTGCTGTGATCGTGGTGCTCGGTGTGCTGAATATCGCGTTGCTCTACAGGCGCATCACTTTTATTGGCAAGCTGACCGTCAGTCTGTGGATCGGAACAATCCTGACGACACTCGCTGTAATTGTGACGGGCGCATTTAATTTTAAGCCCGGGCTCGCTTTCGATTTTCCGCCGGGGGCATTTAATTTCTCGCTGGGATTTTTCCTGGGATTGGGTGCGGCAACTCGAATCGGAATCTTCGATTACCTCGGTTACTACGATATCTGTTACATCGGCGAGGAAGTGCGACAGCCTGGCCGAACCATACCGCGCTCCATAATCATCAGCGTCATTGCCGTGGCTCTGATCTACATCGCCATAAACTTTTCAGTGATTGGAGTCGTGCCGTGGCGCGAGTTCGTGCCGGCCGATAAGCATCCGGAATCTAACTTCATCGTTTCTATTTTCATGGAGAAGATCTACGGCAAGGGCTTAGCCACTCTCTTCACTGCCATGGTGTTGTGGACCGCGTTCGGGTCGGTGTTTGCGTTGTTACTCGGTTATTCGCGTGTGCCCTACGCCGCTGCCACTGACGGATATTTCTTTAAGGTGTTTGCGCGTCTTCATCCAAAGAAGAGCTTTCCCTACATCTCACTTGTGGTCCTGGGCGCGATCGCTATCGTATGCAGTTTCTTCTCGCTTGGCATGGTCATCGATGCATTGATTACTACGCGAATTCTCATTCAGTTTATCGGGCAAATTGCGGCCGTATCGCTCTTGAGAAAAAACGAACCCGAGTTGCCGCGGCCGTACCGCATTTGGTTGTACCCGTTGCCAAACCTTCTCGCGCTGATTGGTTGGGTATTCGTTTTTGCGACAACGAATTGGACCATCATTGCATTCGGATTAGGTACGCTCGTAATCGGGTTGTTGTGTTTTGTCCTCTGGTCTCGTCATACAAGACAATGGCCATTCGCAGCAGCGGAGCGATTATCTGATGCGATTTAGAGATATGCTTCTCACGCAAAGACGCAAAGGCGCAAAGGAAATCCGGCAACGATGTTTCTTCTTTGCGTCTTTGAGCCTTTGCGTAACACTGCTCTTGTATTGCTTTGTTAGCATGACGGCCGTTGCTCAACAAGTTCCGTCTTATCAAGTAGCCCGTGTCACGACAGAACTAAAGATCGATGGCCGCCTCGACGAACAAGCCTGGGCCGACGCGAGTGCCGTTAGTAATTTCGTAAACAATCGTGATGGCTCGCCAAGTAAGCTCACGACGGAAGCGCGAGTCTTGTACGACGACAAATTTATCTACTTCGCCTTTCGAGCTGTCGACACCAACATCTGGGCCACCATGAAACGACGCGACGAGCATCTGTGGCTTGAAGAGGTCGTCGAAGTGTTTCTCCAGGCGAATCCGGAAATACCGAACTACATCGAACTCGAGGTGAATCCACTGGGCACTTTGCTCGATATTTACTTGATCGACACACGCAAACCACTTCATTACGAGAGTTGGAATAGTGAAAAGCTGCGTTGGGCAGTCCACGTGCAGGGAACGGTTGATGGTAAAGATGGAGATCGAGAGTGGACTTGCGAAATCGCATTGCCGTTTGAAGACGTCGCGACAGCTGTGCATCTTCCGCCAAGACCTGGTGATCGTTGGCGCATGAATTTATATCGTGTGGAAAGCAAACCCGAGGTTGCGGAGCTGGCCTGGTCTCCTACCTTGCAGGGTGATTTTCATGTCTTATCCCGATTGGGTGAAATTGTTTTTACAGACCAGCGCGTTCCAAAACAGTGACTATGCCTTACCTGACTGAAAACGAAATCAATCAATTCAACCGCGACGGTTATCTCCTGCGGGAAGCCTTGTTTGACGCGGAAGAGATGGATCTGCTGATCAGAATCGCCAAAGCGGATCAGCGATTGGAACGTGAAGCTCTGCAACGTAAGGATGCCAACGCGGCTACCAGCAAGCTGTGGTTGACCGATGCTTTGGAGGACGACATCTACAGCGCCTTCGTGCGTTGTCTCCGAATTGTCGAACCAATGGAACAGCTTCTGGGCGGCGAGGTTTATCACTATCATCACAAGATGATGTTGAAGGAACCGTTTGTTGGCGGCTCCTGGGAGTGGCATCAGGATTATGGTTACTGGTATTCAAACAACTGCCTGTTTCCTTACATGGCGAGCTGTCTCATTGCGGTTGACAGGGCGACGAAAGATAACGGCTGTCTTCAGGTCATCAGAGGTTCGCACCTGATGGGCCGTATCGACCATAACAAGACAGGCGATCAAACTGGCGCCGACATCAATCGTGTTAACGAAGCGCTGAAATACCTTGACCTCGTGTACTGTGAAATGGAACCAGGCACAGCGCTCTTCTTTCACGCCAACTTGCTTCACCGATCTGATGCTAATCGAAGTCCAAATCCGCGTTGGTCTCTAATCTGTTGCTACAACGCAGCGCGTAATCCATGTAAAGGCAGAGCGAATCATCCGGAGTATAGTTACCTCGAAAGGTGGCCCGATGAACGAATCAAAGAAATTGGACGAAGGCAGCTCCAGGCTATCGCGCCGTGAACTGTTGAAGGCGGCCGGCATCGCTGGTTTAGGACTGAGCGGAGCGCGGTTCGCCAGTGCTGATACTGAAGCTGCGGACAATGAAATAGAGGCGACACAGCGATCGCGCAGCAAACAGCAAACCATGATTGGCGTGAAGTTTGAGCCGCGTGATGTTGTGCGCATCGGCATCGTCGGCGTGGGCCTGCGTGGTACAAGTGTGCTTGGTGAGTTTTTGGCAATCGACAAGGTGTTGGTCAACGCCGTGTGTGATGTCGTTAACGAGAAATGTGTGCGAGCGGCTCGGATGGTCGAAAAGACAGGCCAGAAGACACCGGCGATCTATTCCAACGGTGAGCACGATTTTGAACGGCTTTCATCTCGTGACGATCTTGATTTCATTTACATTGCTACGCCCTGGGAATGGCATGTCCCTCAGGTGCTTGCGGCACTGAAACAAGGTAAACATGTTGGCACCGAAGTGCCTGCGGCTTACACGCTTGAAGACTGCTGGGACATCGTGGATGCTTCGGAAGCAGCTCGCCGCCACTGCCTAATCATGGAGAATTGCTGCTACGACCATTCAGAAACGATGGTCCTTAACATGGTCCGTGCGGGACTCTTCGGCGATCTGGTACACGGTGAGTGCGCGTACAATCACGACTTGCGTGAGATTCTGTTTGAGAACAAAGACGAAGGTCTGTGGCGCCGGCGGCATCACACGCTTCGCGATAGCAATCTGTACCCTACCCACGGTCTTGGACCAATGGCGCACTACATGAGTATCAATCGCGGCGACAGGTTCGATCACATCGTTTCGATGAGTTCAATGCATCTCGGACTGGAAGCATATCGCAAAGAGCACGTGCCGGCAGGAGATCCGAAGTGGACTGAGATCTATAAGACCGGCGATTACAATACGAGCATCATAAAAACTGCGTTGGGCCGCACGATCATGTTGCAACATAACGTGAGCACGCCGCGGCCATACGATCGCATTAACCTGATTCAGGGAACGAAGGGAATCTTCCGCGACTATCCGCCGCGGATATTTATTGACGGTCAGGAGGGCGGACACAGTTGGACCACGCTTGACAAGTACAAGGACCAATATGAGTCGCCACTCTGGAAGCAGCAGGGTGAGACGGCGCGCAAATTAGGCGGGCATGGCGGGATGGATTATCTGATGTGCTACCGGTTGGTCCAATGTATGCGCGAAGGACTTGAGCCGGATATTGATGTGTATGACGCGGCTGCGTGGAGTGTGCCCGGTCCATTGAGTCAAATGTCCGTCGCGAAAGGTAGTTTACCGGTGAAGTTTCCGGATTTTACACGAGGAGCATGGGAGCGCAGTCGGTCGTGATTGCTAGAAGAAGAGTTTCACGCAAAGGCGCAAAGACGCAAAGGAAGCCGCAAAGAAATCCAGCTCGCTCTTTGCCTTTCTCTGCGCCTTTGCGCCTTTGCGTGAAACTCACTTCAGCCGTTGCGCGCACTCGCGCATCAGATCGGCTTCCCATGACGGACGCTTCGGACTGTTTGGATGCGTTCGATCTGATGGAATTCTGGCAGTGACATTCAGGAAGACTGCTGCCGAGTGTTTATACGCCGGAACAGGTGATCGAAAAGCGACATTGCCCAGGTGTTGCAGGGCGTCGGATAGCGCGTAGTACGCGGGGTCACCATCTTCCCAAAGACGATCGCGTTCAGCGAACTTCTCCGGAGCGAACGTAGCCAGCCCAAGCAAGTAATCAGAGCCATATTCAATCATATCAATCGCCAGGTCGTTTCCGGTGTAAATGCGAAAGTCAGGTCGTAGTTCGTCGCGCAGCGCGAGTCTTTTCCATTCCGTTTGACGATCGAGAGATGAGTGCTTCAGACCGATCAATTCCGATATATCCATTAGCCCGCGAATCGTTGCCTCATCGAAAATTTCACCATTCGCAATAAACATCTGGCCCAGTTCGAAACCTAGCACCGCAGGGTAGCCATGACAGATAGACTTGTAGCATGCCACTTTCTCGCGAAAATCTTTGCCATGAAGGCGCTCAGTTTGAAAGATGATTGGCATTCCGCCATGATCGATCACCTGATCAATCTTGCGGCGATACAAAGAAACAACGTCGCCGTCGAGTCGCTCGATGTACACACCAGCCACAAAGTTGACATTCGGACCAAGCGCCTCACGCGTCCACCTCAAGACGTCCAACTGTTCAGCTTCGCTTAGGTAATTGACGTAGCCCGTATCCATATTAACTGCGTTACCAAGTCCGGCAGCATGGGTCGCTTGTAGGTGATTCTGAAAAGCCTCGACCGCAATGCTTCCATTCGGGAGAAACGGCAATAGTGCAGCGGCGATACCGTTCACCTTACGACGCGGCCGCACACGACTGATGAGTTGTTCAATTATCATCGACCGTCTTTCTTCTGCGCTTTTAATTTCTTAAGTAGCACTGCATTTTCAGATTGTTTGTATTGTGGATCTAAAGGGTAGCAGCCGGATGGAAGACCAGCTCGTGGCGCCGTCGTGCAATCACTGAACGTTCGGCAAATTCTTTTCCGCTGAAGGGTACGACCGTCGATGACATCCAGAGGCAAGGATGGATACGACAAGATCATCCGTCCGAGGCCAACGCAGTCAGTCCAGCCTTCGCGCACAGCGGCTTGTGCGACATAGGGGAGAAACTCCTGCAGATAGCTGTAAGCCGAACCCACAAGGATCAAGTCTGGGAACTGTTGTTTGAGTGTACGAGTTACTTCCATCTGCCGCGCAACGCCAATTAGTGGATCTTCAGGCGGAAGATAACCATCGGATGGCGGATAAAACGCCGGTCGCTGTATGTGTGGATTGTAGTACGGGCTGCCGGCGGAGATGTTAACCAGTGTCACTCCTAATTGAGAGAGCAGACGCATGAACTGAATTGGTTCGCGAAGATCTGGCTCAGTCGGATGGTCAATGTTTACGCCAAAGCCCCACCGGTACGGAAGTGGGTCCTCCCGTCGTTCTGGAATTCCGCTCCCGATCACATCGGCGTGAAAGGGAATCGTGTCGAACGCCGAAACTCGAACGCCGATCAACAAGCGCGGCGCGACCGCACGAACACCGAGCACTACTTCGCGCAGAAACCGTGTGCGGTTCTCAAAGCTGCCACCGAAATCTCCCTCGCGCGTGTGGGCGCTTAAAAATTCATGTCCCAGGTAACCGTGACAATGTTTTATATCGACGAAGTCGAAGCCTGCCTGTTCGGCGCTGACGGCCGCGTGGCAAAAGTCTTCGACAATCTGCCGAATATTCCCATCGGTCAACACTGGATAGTCCGCCGAAATACCGAGTCGTCGATCCAGAATCGGATGGTGATAGAGGATTTGTGGCTCAGGTCGATTATGGGCGTTCGGCCGGCTGTAGCGTCCGGAATGAGTGAGTTGCAGGCCAACGAGCAGATCCGCTGTCGAGCCTGTGACGGTTCGATGCTCGGCGATCACGCTTTCGCGAAGTGCACTGAGATCTGTTCTCGAATGCTCATTGATTGCAAGCTGGTTGGGATTCGCACGACCATCGTGCCGGACAGCGACGGCTTCACCACCCCAGATAAGTTTTGCTCCACTGGCGCCAAAATGTTTCCACCGGCGAAATGTCAGCTCAGTGGGCCGGCCATCGTTAGTGGCGTCCCATCCTTCCATCGGTTGAATTGCAAACCGATTTCCCAGATGAATGCCACTCTTATGAATTGGTTGTGCCAGCGGTGACGAATCACCAAAGATCAACTCATCGTCGCATGGGATATGAATCTGAAGTTTTGCGAGATGAGAGCGGAAGCTCTCGACGTCGAGCAAGCCACCGATATGTACAAAGGACGATTTTGGCATCTTGAGCTTTAACAGTGCCCTATTTTCGACTTTCTATCCACAGATTACACAGATTGCACAGATTGTTTTATAAAATCTGTGTAATCTGTGGATGAAGACCGCGATTTAGGTCATGTATGCTATCGCCCAGTATGTTCCGGGACGCCATCAGCAAACTATCGCTCCGAAAAAAAATTGACGATACTGGCATTAATAGGCGTGTTCCTTCCGGTCCTGGTCTTGACTTACATGCAGTATCGATCGCTGACAGAACTTGAGAACAAAACCAAAGGCGCATTCAAGGACAACCTGCGACAGGGATTAACCATTGTAGAGCAGCAAATGAAACAACGCCTGGAGGATGTTGCAGCTCAAACTTTGGACAGATTACGCAGAACGACTATGAACCTAATCAAGAATCCCGGTAGACGCGTGGGTCTGTTGTACCTGCTCTTGATGGCCGCGCCGCTTCGTTTAATTTACATTCCAGCGAAGCTGTTTGTGGCCGGCGACGCCGCGGCGACGGCAAACAACCTCGCGACACACGAGACTGGCGAATGGTGACTGAGAACTTTTTTGTGATCGCGCGGCCTGAACAAGTTCTCGACGCCGCACAGGAGCTGCAGTGAGGGTTTCCGTTTGTATTAGCCACAAAGAGGCGCAAAAAATACAAAAATAGAGCCTGTTTGAGGCGTCGGCGTGCAAGTCTAAACTCTTAGCGAGCCACGGAATCCCCGAGCGGCATAGTAAGAGTCGGCGCCGTTGTGATAGACGAAGACCTGATCGTAACGGCGATCGCAAAAGAGCGCGCCGCCGAGTCTTCTAACGTCCGAAGGTGTTTTCACCCAGCTTGAGGTCTTCGTATCGAAATCTCCAAGCTTCTGCAACTCGCGATATTGCTCTTCCGTTAACAGTTCAATGCCGATGGCAGCGGCCATATCAACAGCACTATCTTTTGGTTTGTGTTCTTTCCTTGCGTCGAGCGCTTCGCGATCGTAACAAACACTTCTGCGACCTTTAGGACTCTCCGCTGAACAATCATAAAAGATGTATTCGCCGGTCTTCTTATCATGAGCAACAACATCCGGTTCACCGCCAGTTCTTTCCATTTCATTGAGTGACCACAGTTTCTCAGGATCAGCTTCCAGCTTTGCTTGTATTTTGGCCCATTCAAGACCTTTGTGGCGCGTCATGTTTTTCTCAAAACGGGCTTTCAATGTGCCGAGTAATTCTTCACGTTCCTTTGGTGACAGCCTCTTTTTGTTCATACCGTTATTCTAACAATTTCTTAATCACTTCTTCGGTTTGGTCATAAGCGCCTTCGCCGACGTGCATCCTCGCCAGACTTGGCCCAGTGGAAGTGAGGTGTATCTCATTCAGTGAAGTAAAAGCAACTCGCGACCGTTGCTTCGGCAGTTTGGCTTATCTGACAACTGAAAATGGAGAGCTGCCGGTGCAGATCAGCAACTTAATAGGCAAACCCTCCCATCCATTGCTTAACGCTTTACTTGTCGCGACTTCTTTTGAGTTGTTCGCTTAATCGTATGATGAGGTTGAGATCGCTTCGTGCTTTTAGTGCGCCTTGAGAATCAATCACCTTCGGCTGTTTGAAGAGAGGATTAGCGGTAAAACTCACGATGTAACGGTCGAGCTCCAAGAGCCCTGCTTGCAATTGACTATCGTTGCGCTCGGGATCAGGTCGCTGTTTTTTCGTCTTGTCATCAATTTCCGGAAGGGCCAGGTTTGCACTCAGCCGCAACGCTCGTTTATTGATTCCGCAGTTGTCGTCGCAATCAGTTTGCGATCGACGTTGCGCCTCTCAAAAACGGTGCGCATCATCTCATTATTTATCACTTGAAGGCGGGTGAAGTCCTCTCTGATCTGCTCGAACAATGAGATCTTTTCTTTCTTGAAGTGTTTGTTAATTTCATCCGGGATATGCGTTAGCGCCCACTCACGCGACTGCATGTCGCGCTGTGCAAAGAGCGGTGCTGCCAGAGCACACATTACGACGCATAGAGCAGCAAAACGATATGCTGAACGCTGGACTCTCATTGGCTGAATTCAGAAGTTGGGACGAACAGACCCTAAGTGATCGCCGCCCAATTTAGTCGCGTGAAATCAGCCTGTCAAGGCTTTGCCTAAAAAGTGTCGTGACTAGATAAAACAGCCCTCTGCGAAACCGAATAGAAAAGCCCTCTAGGATGCCGCACCCGAAAGGGTGGGCAAATGGAGGGACATTTGAAGATGAGCGCGAAGGAGCGCGAGCGGCTGAAGATCTTTGAGA
>DATFHH010000038.1:0-18233 GCA_035248565.1 Pyrinomonadaceae bacterium
CACGGGTTGGAGCGCAGCGACAACCCTGGGATCGCGATTTGGAAGTTAGTCAAACGCTGAAAGCGTTCGGCAATTGGCGAACTCTTTCAGAGTTTCATCGCTCGGATCAGGCTACCCAAGGTTCTCGCTCGCGCTCGAACCTCGGGCTGAAATTAGCCAACGCCTTCAGCGTTACTTATCCTTCGGCGTTATTTGCTTCGGCGCAAACTGCATCACCACCAGCCTCATGCAACGCCTTGCAGTCTCTCGACGTCGAGCACGCCGGGAACGCCTTTGATCGATCCGATTACGCGGTCGAGGTGCTTGACGTCGAACACCTCAACGGTCACCTCGATATGACCACGCTCGTCAGACGCCACTGAAGCGCGCGCATCCCGAATTCCAGTTTTCATATCCGAGATAGCGCCAGTGATGCCGGCGATCATGCCGGTACGGTTTTCCGTGATCGCCAAAAGCTTCACCGCGTATGCCGTCTTTTCCGGCCGGCCAGCCCACTCCACTTCCACAATCCGCTCACGATTGACCATTAATTGCGTGACGTTCTTGCAGCGCGTGGTGTGAACAGCGACGCCCTTGCCGCGCGTGACGTAACCAATGATGTCTTCACCATGAAGTGGGTTGCAACAACGCGCGCGCGTGACCATTAAATCATCGACGCCACGCACGACGATCGAATCGTCACCTAAACGAATCAGACGTTTGACCGCGCGCACGCCACTGCGCAGGCGAGATTCCTTCTGTTTATCGAGTTGCTCAAACTGTTCTGGTCCAAGATACTTTGCGATCACGTTTCGCGGCACGAGTTTGCCATAGCCGATGCCCGCCAGAAGATCGTCGACTCGTCCATAACCATAATCACTGGCGACTCGCTTCATGTCTTTGTCGGTGTCGCTCAGAAGCTTCCTTGGTGACAGCTGAAAACGCACGGCTTCCTTCTCGAACAGTTTTCTCCCGATCTCGATCGACTCGGCGCGTTGCTGTTCTGCGACCCAGTGACGCACGCGATTGCGCGCCCGTGAAGTGACGATGAAGTTCAACCAGTCGCGTGATGGATGCGAGTTGGCAGTCGTGATGATCTCGACCACGTCGCCATTTTGAATTTGCGTGCGCAGCGGCACCATGCGTCCATTGATACGTGCGCCAGTGCACGTGTTACCCACTTCGGAGTGGATCATGTAAGCGAAGTCAACAGGGGTGGCGCCGCGTGGAAGCTGAATGACCTTACCCATCGGCGTGAACGCATAAACATCCTTTGGATAGAGGTCGAGCTTGAGCGAGTCGAGAAAGTCTTTAGAGTCTTTTACTTCCTGCGTCCATTCGACGAGCGAGCGCAACGCTTGCAAAGCCTGATCGTCGTCGCGCGCGCCGCGTTTCCCTTCCTTGTATTTCCAGTGGGCCGCAACGCCTTCTTCAGCGATGTGATGCATGTCTTCGGTACGAATTTGGACCTCAAACGATTGCCCGTTCGTACCAATCACGGAAGTGTGAAGTGACTGATAGAGGTTGTCGCGTGGCGTCGCAATCCAGTCTTTGATACGGCCGGGAACCGGTTTCCAGTTGTTATGGACCACACCGAGTGCAGCGTAACAGTGACGAATCTCATTCGGAGTAATGATCCTCGCGGCCACCAGATCGTAGACCTGATCGAGACCGATCTTCTGTCGTCTGAGCTTCTTCCAAATCGAGTAGAGTCGCTTGACGCGTCCTTCGACGTGAACGAACGGCACTTCCGCTTCCGTCATCTTTTGTTCGATGCGCGCCGTGACACCAGTCAGGAAAGCTTCGTTTTCCGGACGACGTTTCTCGAGTTGTTCCGCCAGCTCGCGATAGTCCTCAGGATGAAGATGATGAAACGCCAGGTCTTCCAGTTCGCCGCGCAACTTACCCATGCCCAGGCGATGCGCGATCGGAGCGAAGATGTCCATCGTCTCTTCAGCGATGCGCTTTCGCTTCTCTGGACTGAGATACTGGAGCGTGCGCATGTTGTGTAGACGATCGGCGAGTTTCACCAGAACGACGCGAACATCGTCGACCATCGCCAACAGCATCTTGCGAACGTTCTCGGCCTGTTGCTCCTCACGCGAGATGTTGCTGATTTGAGCAATCTTCGTCAGACCATCGACAAGGTGCGTTATCTCTTCGCCGAAATAACGGCGAATGGTTTCGAGATCGACCAGCGTGTCTTCGACGACGTCGTGCAGCAAGCCGGTGGCCACTGACACTTCGTCGAGTTTCATGTCGGCAAGAATGTTTGCGACTTCGAGGGGATGAACGAGATACGACTCACCGGAAGCGCGCTTTTGGCCCTTGTGTTCCCTGGCAGAAAAGAGGTAAGCGCGGCGGAGTAGATCGAGATCCGCCTGCGGATGATTGGTGGCGACCTTCTCAACAATGTCATCGATTCGAATCATTACTACAGCAAAAATTATAACAAAAACAAAACCATCCACAGATTACACAGAAATGATCTGCGTAATCTGCGGATGGCTTTACTATTTAGCTCTTCTAGCCCTTTGGCGGGGAGGCGGCCTGTTTTGCTTCCTCTTCCTGTTTGCGCTTCTGGTTGGCCGCGCTCAATTCCGTGGTGCGCTTCAAAGCGGCTTCGTATTCTTTTTGATACTGCGCCTTCTGCTCGGTCTGGTTATCCATCTCAGCCAGCTTGGAAGCTTCGAGCAGCAGGTTGGTCTTGTAGGACCACGCTGATTCATTAAGTGGGTCAAACTTGATCGCGTTCTCAGCTTCGACCAGCCCCTTTTTCACGCACATCTGCGCCTGATCGAAGTCTTTCTGATCTTTCGGTTTCTTGTAAGAGACACTAGCTTTATTGGTCGCTTGATCGACGGTAGTTATTTTGTTTGTCGGCAGCTCAGTAATCTTAAAGGAGCAATCCCAATCCTTGCTGGCCAGCACCACGTACGCCTCGGCTCGTTTTTCGGGTTCGGTCCCTTCATTGGCGGCACGAGCGGCAATCCAGTCGCGGAGTTTCTGGTCTTCTTTAATCGATCCGTAGAGATATGCGATGGCCTTGTAAGCCTCCTCATCCTTTGGGTTTCTATTGAGTATCTCCTGATATGCCGCGATTGCTTCCTGGGCCTTGGCGATGTTTTCAGGAGTTTGCACGCCAGGACGATATTGGGCGTGGATAGTGCGAGCAATAAACATCGGGGCGGTTTTATTATTCGGATCGAGTGTAGCGGCCTCTCGTGAATGCTGTTCCGCCTCGACGAATCTGCCTTCGCGGTAGGCGCGCGCAGCTTCGTTTAACTGATTCTTGGCTCTGATTCGATTGATAACTCCGCACCCGGAGCTAGTGGCAACAAGGACCGCCAAAACAATGGCGATCCTGGTTTGAGAGAGTTTCATTTATGCGGACTCCAATTTAATAAGATCGGCTCATCGACAGACGAGCGAATTCTGGGATGACTGTCGATGCTCCCACGATCTTTTATTTACTGAGGAAGATCATCCACCTGCAATCCGACTGGATTCGCGCCTGCGCCTTTGATGGCATCGATCACTTTTACGACCTCGCCGTATTTGAGAGACCTCGGCGCTTTAACGAAGACTGTCTTCTCGATGCGATCCTCTTCTTTAATATCAGTGCGCGTTTCAAAACCGATTTTGTAGGCACGCGTCTCTTGTCGCTGTTTAAATACCTGCGACAATTTCACGGCGAGAGGCGTGGTATCGTTCACTGAACCAAGGCTGTCCTGATTTAATTTGATCGACAAATCAGACGCAATTGAAACAACCAGAGTCAGTGGATTTGGTTTCAGTTTACTCAGGTCTTCATTAGGATCCCGCTGGGTCGGAATGTCAGCCTTGAACCGGCTCGGTTTAAGCGGCGTGACCACCATGAAGATGATGAGCAGCACCAGCAACACGTCAATCAACGGTGTTACGTTGATATACGGCTGGGCCGTAGTACTACTTCTTTTCTCGCCAGGATCAACACCCATCGCCATTTCTAAGTTTCTCCTCGTTTAATACATCACTAAGCAGCCGGCGCTGCCACCGCGCCCTTCTTCTTCTTATCGGCGACTAATCCGATCTTGTCGACCCCGAGCTGCCGGACCTGATTGATGACTTCGACCACGTCTCCATAGCTGACGCCAACACCACTCTTGATGTAGACGATCCGATCCTCTTCTTTCTTAATACCCTTCAGCAGCGAATCGACTTTGTCCTTCAGCTCTTCTTTACTCACGCGCTTCTTACCAAGGTAATATTCACCATCGTTCGGGACTGAAATCACGATCGACGACTCCTTGATAATGTTTGGATCGACATCCGGATTGTTCATGTTCTTTGGCAGGGCAACCGTGATGCCCTGCTGCAAGAACGGCGTGACCACCATGAAGATGATCAGCAACACCAGCATGATGTCGACCATCGGCGTGACGTTAATCTCGGACTGTAGGCCGCCGCCACCGCCTCCACCTGACATTCCCATAGCAAATCTCCTTTTAATTCAAACCGCTAAACGCCGGAGCGACCAGGCCGCACTATACAGTTCACTATCCCGGCGGTTCACGATCCGGCGTTTCGAGTTCCGGCGAGTTACGCCTTCAACTGCTTCGTGCGGTTCTTGATGAAGTAGTCGACCAATTCTGAGGCCGAGTTATCCATCTCGACGACAAAGCCGTCGACCTTACCGGTGAAGTAGTTGAACAGCCACACCGCCGGCACCGCCACCAACAATCCGAGCGCGGTGGTAAATAACGCTTCCGAAATACCGCCGGCCACAGCCGCGATACCAGCCGATTCAGCGTTCTTCATGCCGCGGAAGGCGTTGATGATGCCGAACACGGTTCCGAACAGACCCACGAACGGCGCGGTGGAACCGATGGTCGCCAGACCAGAAAGACCGCGTTTGAACTCCGCCGTTTTGATGGCAATTGCACGCTGCAGGGCGCGCTTCGAAGCTTCAATCTCATCACCCGAAATATCTGTCGACGCTTCGTGTGCGCGAAACTCCTGCAAGCCGCTGCTGACGACCATTGCCAGGTGTGATTTCCGGTGTTTGTCGCTGATATTAATCGCTTCTTCAATGCGATCATTCTTCAGCGCCTGGGCCACGCGCGGAGCAAACTCGCGCGACTGTTTCTTGGCCGCGGAGTAGGTCAGGTAACGCTCAACCATGATCGCGATCGAGTAGACCGACATGATCAGCAGCACGATAACGACCGCGATCGCCACGCCACCCATGTTCTTCACCATTTCAGTCAGCGTGAACGTGTTTGCGTTGGCCTCAGCGGATGGGCTGGCTGCCGCTTCCTGCAACAGCATCAAGAACCCGAGGGCCTTGGTTCCAAAAAGACTCATTAGAATTGTCACGGTAAACCCCTCCAAAAGGTTTTATTAGATTGATAGCAAGCAGAGAAGCCGGGACGACCCACGTTAACCGCGGCGACACGACAAGAGCTCTCCGCAGTTATTGCGCCACAAAGTTGTATTGGATCATGCCGGTAACTTTTACTGGCTGCCCCGAAAGCTTCGTTGGGGAGAATCTTGCTTGACGCGCAGCCGCTACCGCCACCGCCTGCAACAACGGATGTCCGGATATCGCATGCGCAGAAACCACGGTGCCGTTCTCATCGATCAGCACCTGGACCACCACCGTTCCCGAAGCATGTGCTGCTCTGGCAATCGGCGGATATGCCGGTTTCGGTAAACTGATCGCTTTGCCGTTGAGAACGCCTCCGGAGATCGGCGCACGAGGCGGAGTCGGTTTAGCTTCCGGTGGTGGCGGCTCGTCTCCGATGTCTATTTTGGCAGGTGCGGTAACAACGTTTCCCCCACCTGGTCCCGCAGGCATCGGCGCCGCTGCATTCGAGTTTCCGGAGCCAGTTATGGTCGTCACACCGCGTCGAACGGGTGGTACATCACTAGCTTTTGCCGAAATCTCTTTCGGAGGCAACCTGCTCTCCGCAACGTCAGCAACAAGTTCCTTGCGAACGTCGACGTTCTGATCGACTTTCTGCGGCTTAACTTCTTGTTTCTGCTCCGGTTCTTTCTGTTGCTGCGGAATGGGTACGGGAGCGACGAGCGTAGTCAGCTCGAGATCCTGCGCATCGAGGTGCGCGTCATACCAGTAAATACCAGCAACAAAGAATGCCAACAGGAGCACACCGTAGACTAACGCGGTGATACCAATGAATGAGCCTTTTCGCGTGATATCGTCTTTGTGCGAACTTGACTCAACAAGATTATCGAACATTTTTATCCTCCGACTCCGGCGCCAAATGGATCAGGGGTTACGAAAGTTTAAGCAGTAATTGCCTCGCAAATGTCGACTTACTACCGCTTGAATTCCGTCAAAAAGAAGGGGATGAACAGCAGCTTCTGCGATATTGAGCACACCGAAACTAGACTGGAAAGCCGCTGTGCGAGAACAACTCGCCGGCCCGCTCAACACACCGCCGCCGCGCCCAACTTTGTTTCACACACGCGGGGTCGACACTTGAGATATTTAATTGGCCAGCAACGGTCGCAGTCTAGTCCGCCTGCCATTTCAAAGTCAAGCGCAAACTAGTAACCGGTGTAGCCAAATCATTCGCCACACAAAGAGCAAAAAGCGCCGAATACTTAGAACCCGTTAGGAGAAACTTTGTTTCGTACTTTTTGCGCTTCGAGTCGCATTCACGCGAGGCGCACGCACGCCACCCTTGATTGGTTGATTGAAACTTAATGTCGCAGCCCGATTTGCCGCCTCGAGCCGCTGCTCCCACCACACCATGATCGGACTCGCAATCGCGATCGATGAGTAGGTTCCGAAGACTACGCCGATGAGCAAGGCTAGCGAAAATCCACGCAGTACCTCGCCACCGAAAAGCACCATCGCCAGCACCGACAGGAACACGAGACCACTCGTAATCACGGTGCGCGAAAGCGTCTGGTTGATAGCGTCATTTGTAATCTTGTACAGCGAATCACGCCGGTGAAGTTTGCGGTTTTCACGAATACGATCGAACACCACGATCGTGTCGTTCACGGAAAATCCGACAAGTGTGAGGAGTGCCGCAATAACGTTGAGACTAACCTCAATCTGGAAGATCGAGAAGAAACCCAACGTCACTAAAACGTCGTGGAACACCGCAATCACGGCCGCCGCGCCATACGTCCATTCAAAACGAGCGCCAATATAAATAAGGATTCCGACCAATGCCGCGAGAGTGACCGCGATCGCTTTGTTTCGCAGTTGTGCGCCCGCGATTGCGCCTACAGCGTCAGTGCCGATGATCTTGTAAGCGGCATTTGGATCTGCTTCCAGCTCCTGCGACGGGGCCGCTTCCGTGCCAAACTGACTCAAAGCCTCTCTTACTCGCGCCCGCCCGTCCTGTCCCTCGCTTTCGAGTGGTACTTTAATAAGGACAGTGTCAGGCTTGTCAGTCACCGGCTGGACGACTGCATCACGAACGCCCTTGTTTGTCAGGGCGGTCCTGATCGCATCGTCATGTGGCCGCTGTTTGAATTTGGCGGTTACAACCGTGCCGCCTTTGAAATCAACACCGAGGTTAAAAGCCTGGCCACCGGTTGCTTGTCTGATAATCGCCGAGCCCAAACCAGCCAGCATCAGCAGCACAGATACGCCGATAAACCACAGCCGGTTACCCAGCCAATCAACATTTACGCCATGCAAAATCTGAAACATAATGACTCACTAAATACTGAGCGACTCTACTTTTTCCTTGCGTGACAGCTCCCACATGAAGATCGTGCGTGAGACATAAACGGCCGAGAACAGATTGATTAGCAGTCCGATCACCAGCGTGACTGCAAATCCGCGAATCGGTCCCGTGCCAAATACAAACAGAAACAGAGACGAAATAACGGTGGTGACGTGCGTGTCTATAATCGTAATGAACGCGCGTTGAAATCCGAGATCGACCGCCGAAGGGACCGTCTTGCCCGATCTCAACTCCTCGCGAATTCGCTCAAAGATCAGCACGTTGGAGTCGACCGCCATACCAATCGTCAGAATGATGCCGGCGATGCCGGGCAATGTCAGCGTGGCGCCAAACATGATCAATCCCGCAAGCATCAGGATCATATTCAGCATCAATGCCACCACTGCGTTGATACCCGAACCCCGATAGTAAAAAAGCATGAAAACGACGACGAGCGCGAGACCGACAACAGAAGCTCTGACTCCCGCACGAATCGAGTCCTGTCCCAAGCTCGGACCAACTGTGCGCTCTTCGAGATACTCAATCGGCGCCGGCAGAGCTCCGGAGCGAAGCGTCAGCGCGAGATCTTCCGCGGATTGTTTGGTGAAACGGCCAGTTATCTGTCCTGAGTCGAAGATCTGCGACTTGATAAAAGCGACCGACTTCACTTCATCGTTGAGCACGACTCCCATGTAGTCGTTGATGTGAGCGCCAGTCCACGCGCCAAACTTGTCAGCGCCACCCTTTTTGAGCGAGAAATTGATTTCGTAGTCGTCTGAACGGCCAGCCTGCGTGGGAACAGCAGTGGCATTTCTCAACTCACTGCCATCGATGATTGCGGGTGTTTCAACGACAACCCACTGCTTCGGTTTCTGCTGGTTCTGGTCCTTTGCGGCGTCGGCACTGAGTTCCATTCGCTCGGCGTACGGAAGAACTTTCCGGTTCGCTGGAATCGTGCCGCCAGTGTTGAGTGAAGCGATTGCCTCTGCCTGCGTCGGATACTGCGCGGCAGGCGCTGGACTCGGCGGGCCAATGACGTGTACGAGCTCGAGACGTGACTCACCCTTTAAGATATCTTTGACACGTTCCGGATCCTGCACGCCCGGCATCTGCAAAAGAATCTGGTGAGAACTTTGCGCGCCGTGAGTTTGCAGTGTGGGTTCGGTGATTCCAAGGGCGTTGATACGGCTCTCGATGATGTTCAGCGCTTGTGTAGTGGCATTGTCGGCGAGCGTTCGTTGCGCCGACGGAGTCATGGTCCAACTAAGCTGTCCCCCGGATTCCGCGTAATTCCAAACCGAGGTGTCGCCAAGCTCAACTTTCTTCTCAATTGCTTGTTTAGCTTCCTTCGCTTTAGACGCATCGGCAAGTTCAACGACCACGCGATAGTTGCCATTGCCTGTGTCTGCATGGCCTTCCTTAACGTCGTATCCCGCGTCTTTCGCCGCATTTTGGGCCGCGATGTTGTCTTCTTCGGTCAATCGCTTGAGAAATTCCTCAGTCTTTACTCGCATCACCAGGTGCGAGCCACCCTGAAGATCCAGTCCGAGACGAATATTGGACGCGAGCGTTCGTTTGATACCCGACCAACCGAAGTCTTTAACTGTTGGACGATGGCGCGGGCCGATGACGAGATAAAAACCGATAACCGTAACGATGACGATGATTATTGCGCGGGTGAGAAGGTTCTTTTTCTTCATTGCAAAAACTAAGCTACGTGGCTTTCTGCTCCTCATCGATACCGGCGATTGCGGAGCGAGCTATCTCTAAAATCGACTTGTCAGCGCTGCGAATAATAAAACTCGAATCGCGGACTGTCGTGATCACGCCGATGATGCCGCCGGTTGTGACCACACGATCGCCGATCTTAAGAGTTGCTATCGTGTCTTGAAGTTGCCGCTGCCGCTTCTGCTGAGGCCTTATTAATAGGACATAGAAGACAGCGATGATCAGAAAGATCGGCAGGAGCTGCGCAAGTCCCCCCAAGCCGCCCTGAAAGAAAATTAGAAATGTGTGCATCGAATCTGTGTGAAAGCTCCGTGTCTCTGTGTCTCTGTGGTTCTTTCAGCTAATAACCACAGAGATACAGAGACACAGAGAAGATACTATTCCCCATTCGCATCAAGCCGGCCGGTGAACTCACGCCGAAATTTTGGGAAATCGCCAGACCGGATAGCTTGCCTCACGCCTCGCATGGTGTCAAGGAAGAACGCCAGATTGTGGTGAGTCAAAAGAATACTGGCCAGCATTTCACCGCTCATATATAGATGACGCAGGTACGAACGCGAGTGCCGCCCGCAGACGGAACATTTACAAGATTCGTCGAGCGGACGCGAGTCGTTTGTCCATTGCGCGTTTTTGATATTCAGCTTGCCGCGCGACGTGAAAGCCTGTCCGGTGCGACCGTTGCGCGTTGGCAAAACACAGTCAAACATATCTACGCCGCGCGCCACAGCCTCGACGAGATCCTCCGGAGTACCGACGCCCATCAAGTAACGTGGCGCGTCTTTTGGCATTCGCGGCGCAATGTCTTCGATTACGTCAAACATTACTGACTTCTCTTCTCCGACACTCAATCCGCCGATCGCATAACCATCGAAACCGATGTCGACGGTTTGTTCGAGGCTGGTCCGTCTCAAATCCAGGTGTCCTGCGCCCTGAACGATGCCAAACAGTGCTTGCGCGCCGCTCAGGCTTTCAGCTTCAACGCGACCTGTGTCAGCGCCTTCAGTTTGCAGCCGCGCAAATGCGGTTTTCGAGCGCTTTGCCCAACGAGTAGTCAGGTTCATACTGCGTTCGGTCTCTTCGCGATCGGCACCGCCGGGAGCGCATTCGTCAAAGACCATCACGATGTCAGAGCCGAGCGCCGCCTGCACTTTCATTGACACTTCGGGAGACAGAAATCTCAATGAACCATCGACATGCGAGCGAAACTCGGTGCCTTCCTCGGTGATCTTGCGCAGCGCTCCTAGGCTCCAGACCTGAAAACCTCCGGAATCAGTCAACAGGGCGCGGTCCCAGCCGATGAAACGATGAAGACCACCGGCGGCTTTGATCACGTCGATTCCAGGCCGGAGCCAAAGGTGATAGGTGTTGCCAAGGATGATTTTTGCGTCGAGGTCAGACGATTCGAGCTCTTCAAAGCGAATGCCTTTAACAGTGCCGGCCGTTCCGACCGGCATAAACACGGGTGTCTCGATCTGCCCGCGCCGCGTGGTCAACACACCCGCGCGCGCCTCCCCATCCTGAGCGTCAATCCTGAATTGCAACGCCGCTGCCGTCATTGTTTGTGTCTTTTTGTGGCTGACTTCTTGTGCTTCTCTACGATCCGCAGCGGCGTCGCGAAGAAGTCAAACTCTTCGCGCAATCGATTCAACAGATATCGTTCGTATGAAAAGTGCAGCCCCGGCTTGCCACCTGAAGTGAAAACAACGAACGTCGGCGGCCGAACACTCACCTGCGTCAAATACCGAACTTTCAGACGCGACATTCCACCCTTCGCCGGTGAAGGAGCAATTCCGCCACGTGGTTGTGCGATCGCTCTCTCAAAGAATTCGTTCAGTTGTGACGTAGGAACTCTTCGATTGCGAGCTTCATCGGCCTTGATTACGAGCGGCAGGATCTTCTCGACGCGTTGTCCGGTGAGTGCCGACATCGTGATGACCGGCGCCCATTCCAAAAACTTCATCTTCTCGCGCAAACCTCGCTCAAACTCCGCGGCCGTGTTGGTCTCTTTGTTCGCGATCGCGTCCCACTTGTTTACAGCAATAATGATCGAGCATCCGGCATCGACCGCATAGCCGGCAATCGTCGCATCAAGCGCTGTAACTCCTTCTACCGCATCAACCAACACAATCGCCACATCAGCACGTTCGAGACTCTTGCGCGCCATGATGACCGACAGCTTCTCGGCCATCTCTTCTGTTTTTCCTTTGCGACGTATGCCCGCCGTGTCGATGAGACGGAAGTTTCTCTCCGGCGTTTGCAAGACTGTGTCGATTGCATCGCGAGTCGTACCCGCAACAGGCGAAACAATCACTCGATCTTCACCGAGGATCCGATTCAGCAGTGACGACTTGCCGACATTTGGCCGGCCGACGATCGCGAGACGCAGTTCGCGTGATTCGCTGGACTCTTGATGTTGCGGCTGGTCGCTGAGTAGTCCAATTACGCTATCGAGGAGATCGCCGATCCCGATTCCCTGCTCCGCCGAGATGGGAAACACCTCTTCAAACCCGAAGCGATAGAACTCCGTACCCTCGCTTTCCAGTTGTGCTGAATCTGTCTTATTCGCGGCGACGAGCACGTATTTGCCAGTGCCGCGCAACAGACGAGCGAGCTCCTCGTCAAGCTGTGTCACGCCCGTGCGCGCATCAACGACCCAAATTAAAACCTGCGCTTCGTCAATCGCCATTCCGGCCTGCTTGAAGATGTTCGCCGGAATTACCGCATCGTCATCCGGCACGATGCCGCCAGTATCGATCAGGGAAAACTTCGCTCCGGACCACTCGACCTGACCGTAGATTCGATCGCGCGTGATTCCCGGCTCATCGCCGACAATCGCCCGCCGTTCGCCAATCAGACGGTTGAACAGGGTAGACTTGCCCACATTCGGACGGCCTACGATCGCAACCAGGTTTGTTGTCAGAGCAAGCTTCATCGGCCCAGGCGCCTCATTTTATGTCATCCGCGTGAAATGGTGGGTTATAATCTGGCGGCTTATAAAGTCGAACTACCGAAGGGACATGAATATGAAAAGGTTTTTGGCAGTAGTCATCATCACCCTCGCTGCGGGCCTTGCTATCAGCGCGCAGGAGCATACCAAACGGCCACCAACTAGCACGCCCAGCAGCACGCCGCCTCCGATAAACCAAATGGACGCCAGCGGTTGGGTAAAGTTTACCTCTGAGGCCGGTCACTTTTCCGTGCTGATGCCGGAGACACCGACGGACAAAGCAGAGACTGTAGACAGTGCGCATGGTCCGTACACTACTCACTTATTCATTGTTAAAGATGACCAGAGTGTCTATCTCATTGGTTGGGTCGACTACGATCCGGCGTTCAACTTCAACCGCCAGGCAGAGCTCGAGGCAAATCGCGACAACTTTGTTAAGGGCATCAATGCCACACTCCTGAGCACGCGCACGACAGTGATCGACGGTTATTCCGCACTCGAATTTACAGCGGAGACTGCCGATAGAGTTTTCAAGTCGCGTGTTTACATGGTCGGCCGCCGGCCCTATCAGATCGTGATCGGGTCGCCGAAGGGTTTCGACGATGCAGTCAGTGTCAATCGGTTTTTCAATTCTTTCAAAGTACGTCCGCAGTAATTTCTCTGCGTTCTGCGGATCGTAGACGAGTTCAGGATGAAACGTAGACAATTCCTCCAAACAACGGCGGCGAGCTGCGTCGTCGCAATCGCTAACCCTGCCTCGAGTCTAGCTGTCGAGAAAACCGGTCCCGAAGCTCCGCCGGCTTTCGAACTGGAGGAGATGACCATTTCGGATCTCCAGCAAGCACTCCAATCGGGCAAGTACACTTCTAAACAACTCGTCGAGAAATACAGCAACCGCATCAACGACATCGACAAGAAGGGCCCTGGCCTCAATTCGGTGATCGAAATGAATCCCGATGCGGAGAGTATCGCAGCCGCGCTCGATCGCGAACGCAAAGAGAAAGGCGCACGTGGTCCACTGCACGGAATTCCGATTCTCATCAAAGATAACATCGACACTCACGATCGAATGATGACTACTGCCGGCTCGCTCGCGCTCGTAGGCGCGAAGCCCGTTCAGGATGCATCAGTTGCGCGCAAACTTCGCGATGCCGGCGCGGTGATTCTTGGCAAGACGAACCTCAGCGAGTGGGCCAACTTCCGTTCGACTAAGTCTTCGAGCGGCTGGAGCGGGCGCGGTGGACAAACACGAAATCCTTATGCGCTCGATCGCAATCCGTGTGGATCGAGCTCCGGATCGGGCGTCGCGGTTGCCGCAAACCTGTGCGCTGCGGCAATCGGCACCGAGACGGATGGGTCAGTCGTGTGTCCGTCGTCTGCAAATTCGCTCGTCGGCATTAAACCGACGATCGGTCTGGTGAGTCGCGCTGGAATAATTCCGATCGCGCACAGCCAGGATACTGCTGGTCCAATGGCAAGGACGGTTCGCGACGCCGCAATTCTTCTCACCACCTTGACTGGTATCGATCCGCGAGATGAAGCGACAAAAGCCAGCCAAGGCAAATCCGTTGCTGACTACACACAATTTCTCGATAAAGACGGACTGAAAGGCGTGCGCCTCGGCGTTGCGCGCAAGCATTTCGGATTCAATGAGCGTGTCGATAAGTTGATGACCGATCTGCTGGCGGAGATTAAAAGCGCGGGCGCTGTGCTGGTCGATCCCGCAGACATTCCAACCACTGGCAAGTTTGACGACTCGGAATTCGAAGTGTTGTTGTATGAGTTTAAGGCTGACTTGAATACTTATCTCGCTGGACTTGGACCACAGGCGCCGGTGCGTTCGCTCAAAGACATCATCGCTTTCAACGAAAAGAATCACGATCGCGAGATGCCGTATTTTGGCCAGGACATCATGGTGAAAGCCGAAGCGAAAGGACCGCTTACCAGCAAACCATACATTCTGGCGCTGCAAAAAAACCATCTGTTGACTCGGACACAAGGCATCGACTTCATCATGCAGAAACACCGCCTGGATGCATTGATTGCTCCGACCGGAGGACCACCGTGGATGACGGATTGGCTCAACGGCGATCACTTTACCGGCGGGTATTCATCGGCATCTGCGATCGCGGGATATCCCCACATCACGGTGCCCGCGGGTTATGTTTTTGGTATGCCGGTTGGGATCTCGTTCTTTGGTGGAGCGTTTAGCGAGCCGAAGTTAATCAAGATCGCCTACGCTTTTGAACAGGTAACGAAGGCGCGCCGTACGCCGAGGTTTCTTCCGACGGTGAGCTTTTGATCCGCGTTCATTCGCGTAATCCGTGGCTAAAGCAAGGAGATAAATGCCGCGAACGTCGGTTTATAGTCTTCATCCGGGCATCCTAAAGATGCGAGGCGATCCCGATGCTTATCTCGAGAACGCGGAGCGCGACGTGGAGAAGATGTTTTCCGGTGGCAAAGCTAAACTCCGGCCTCTGTACGACAAGCTGCTAAAACTGGCGCTCAAGACGGGCAAAGAAGCGAAAGCCTGTCCGTGTCAGACGATCGTGCCGATCTACCGCAACCACGTCATCGCGCAGATCAAACCGACTACTCAAACTCGCATCGATATGGGTTTCGCGCTCGGCGACATTAAACCAACTGGTCGTTTGATCGACACGGGTGGGTTTGCTAAGAAGGATCGCATCACTCACCGCATCCCGATCACGTCAATGGACGATATCGACGATGAAATCAAGCACTGGCTCAAAGTTGCTTACGATCGCGATGCATGACATCGTGTAAAATTCTATAACTCTAACGATGGCTTCCTCACTTGGCCAACTCGGTGAAATTTACGCGGCTGCTTACCTCGAGCAACGCGGCTATCGCCTGGTCGCAGCCAATTTCACTCTACCTGTCGGACGAAATCTGCGCGATGCAGTCGTAAACGCCGAGATCGATCTCGTCGCTTACGAGCATGCCACACTATGCTTCATTGAAGTAAAGACTCGCGCGTCCGATTGGTTTGCGCCGCCGCAAGTCAACGTAGATCTGCGCAAGCGGCGCCAGATCACGCGCGCCGCTCGTGTCTACCGGCGAATGCTCGGCATTGAAGCTGAACCTTACCGCTTCGACGTCGTCACCGTGGTGCTCGCCGACGACGCTACGCCGCAAATCGAACTCCTGCGAAACTTCTGGACCGAAGAATCCATCCGCAGAAAACGCCACTGGTCCTCCGATCAATTCTACCTGCGCTGATCGGAGGTCGTGTCTTTGTTGCGTGGCGGCGCGTTCTTCACGTACTTATCAAACCAACTGATCATTTCGTACAGCACGTGCTCGATACTCTCGCGTCCGGCATAACCATGCGCTTCGTGCGGCAACATCACCAATCTTACGGTCGCTCCGTTTCCCTTCAACGCCTGATACATTCGTTCTGATTGGATCGGAAACGTGCCCGTGTTGTCGTCAGCCTCGCCGTGCGTCATCAGTAGCGGCTCGTTAATTTTGGAAGCAAACATGAACGGCGAGACCTTGATGTAAAGATCAGGAGCTTCCCAAATCGTGCGTCGCTCGTTTTGAAATCCGAATGGCGTCAACGTGCGATTGTAAGCACCACTGCGAGCAATGCCGGCGCGGAAAAGATCGCTGTGGGCCAACAGGTTCACCGTCATAAACGCGCCGTAACTATGTCCGCCAACGCCGACGCGATCGGGATCGGTGACGCCCATCTCCGTCGCTTTATCGATCGCTGCTTTCGCGCTCATCACGATCTGTTCGATGTACGTGTTGTTGACCGTTTCCGGCGAGCCGACGACTGGCATGGTTGCGTTGTCGAGCACTGCGTAACCTTCCAATAGGAAGAATAGATGCGATGGACCAACGATGGCCGTTGCACGCTGAGTTGAACCCGCAACCTGTCCGGCAGTGGTGGCGTCGTTGAATTCGATTGGATAGGCCCAAACGACAGTCGGCAATCGCGTCCCTTCTTTGTAATTAGGCGGCAGGTAAAGCGTGAACGAACACTGCACGCCATCAGCGCGCTTGTAAGTGACGAGTTGTTTCTTGATTCCGCGCAACTGCGGCGTCGGATCGGGAAACTGCGTGAACGCGCGTGCGGTCGCGTTGCCTTTGATGAAGTAATTAGGAGTTTCTGTAGGCGACTCGCGTCGCGTGATGAACTGCGTTGCATCGTCGTTGAGTAAAGCTACGACTGTTTCATAGCTGTTTGCGTCGCTGCGAAAGATTGTCTCGCTTTTCAGCGTCTGCAAATTGAAGCGATTCAGAAACGGGCGATCGCCTTCGGGTGACGAACCGTTACCGCTAAGGTAGATCCAATCGCCGTTTTGCATGATGGCTCGTTGGCCGGCGAGCGTGCGTGTGACGGGCGTACCCGGATCGTTGTAGCGATCTTGTTGGTTCCGGCTCCAGAGAAGTTTGGGCGCTGTACTGGGGTTGTCAGGGTCGAAAATGAATGTTCTCAGCCAACGCTTATCGCGTTCGAAATCGGAGAAAAGCATCATGCCGCCTTTTTCGGTGAAAGCGCCGGTGGCGAAGCGCTGCTCGGTTTTGAATAGTTCGACCGGCTGTCCTGTGAATGGAGCTTTGATCGTCAACACGCTGTCGCGATATGGAACTTTCTTTTTCGGATCGCCGCCGTCGAGTGCCTGGACCCAAACAAGCGTCGCGGGTTGATTGGGCCGCCAACGAATCAGACGTGGACCAGTGATTACGCCATCGATGGGGACCTGATCCGCGAGTGGCAGACTGGCGACCTTGTAAATCAACTTGCCTTTCGTGTCCCAAACTTCGATGTCCTTTGGAAAGTCAGAGTCGGGAAAGAGGTATGAGAAGGGTTTGTGCAGTCGTGTGACTAATACGTGATGACCGTCGGGCGCGAGATCGACGTTCTGAAAGATCGCCGGCTGTCCGAACGTTGTCACGCGTCCGCTGACAGCGTCAACGAGAGCTAATTGAGAGGTCGCGTAATACTCGAAGAGAGTCTCATCGTAAGGATTCTTCAACAAGTCTTCATAGGTCCTGACTGGTCCAGGTCGTCCTGAGCTTTCCTGCGTTGTCGGCTCGGTTGGAACCGGCGGCGCTACCGGAGCTGCGCCTCGCGTTGGTGGGACAAGTTGGACCAGCAGCGTGCGGTTGTCCGTCATCCACGTCAAGGCATTTCCGATGACTGAGTTGATGGCAACGCCTTTGATGTTGTGGATCTTTCCGGTCGCGGAGTCGCCCACCCACAGTTCGACGCGATTTGCGGCGCCATTCAGCAATGCGAAGGATTTACCGTCGTCACTCCATTCGACATCAGCGATCTTCGCGCCCGCCGGCAGATCGATCTTCACCTCTGCGCCGTCGGCGATTCGTTTCAGAGTTAACGCGACTGAATACTGGTAACGGTGCGGAGAGTTCGCAGCCGGATTGATTCGGCGCCCCGCGAGCCGCAACATCGGCTGAGCGAGATCAGCCAGCGGCGGATAGCGCAAGCCGGTCGAGAGAATGGCAACGTCGCGCGTTGGGCTCAGTGAAATGTTGGGCGTGACGGGCGCGTTAAGAATGTCGAGTACTTCTTTGGGCGGCTTCTTGTAACCTTGCTGCGCAAAGTTAATGTGAACAGCGAGCAGTGTGGCCAGCACCGAAAGCAGTGCATAACGAAACCGTCTGCGAGAGTGCATCATGGGTCCTCCGGATTAGAGAATGGAAGCGCCCGCAAATTATTCCACTCCACTCCGATTGTCAAACCGCGTACTTACAAGTGTCGTGACTAGATAAAACAGCCCTCTGCGAAACCGAATAGAAAAGCCCTCTAGGATGCCGCACCCGAAAGGGTGGGCAAATGGAGGGACATTTGAAGATGAGCGCGAAGGAGCGCGAGCGGCTGAAGATCTTTGAGA
>DATFHH010000039.1:0-50814 GCA_035248565.1 Pyrinomonadaceae bacterium
AGGTTATCCGCATGGTGGTACGACCAGATTCCGTGCTTCGCGATGCGAAGCGCATCTCCACGAAGAATTCGAAAGCCAAACGAAATCGCGACATCAAGGTCGTAGTTGCGGATCTCTTCGATAGCTTCCGGCGGGAACCAATCAGAGAACTTCTTCATGATCGGCTGCACACCCAAAACAGGAACATCCGCTAATAGATCTGTTAAATCCGTGTCCTCAAAGGCGTTTTCTCCCACAAGAGGAATTGACTGGTCCAACCGGTTGTAAAACGCATACAGCAAATAATTTCGGTTCCGCAAGTAACTCTTTAGCCGGCCCTGCGGCTGGATCGTCGTTTCGTTTTTTATGACCAGGCAGACCTCTGCGATTTCAGACGATTGAATTTCGTTGATGACATTTGAAACCCACCTGGGTTGAGTGAGCGAATCGAGCAGGAGCGCAACGCGCACACGGCGTTTTGAAGTAGCCGGCAAATTTGTCATTTAGGAGTTTTCGCGCTGAAACCCAGTTTCTCCCAGTCGCAGCCCACGGCCTGACCGTCAGACGAACTTTTCTTGTATGGACTGGAAGGCGCAAGGCGATAGTCGCCCTTTTCGAAATTTACAAATCCGACGCGTTCCAGAGACGCAGGAAAGTAATTGTCCTTAGGGTAAAGTGAGCTATCCGCAAACGCCAGGACGTTATTCTTGAAAACGTATTCAGGTGTGAACTTTTTCAAAGCAGCCACGCCTTCTCCGGTTCCATCACCAACCACACCGTAACCCTTGGGGTTTCGCACGGTCAGATTATCGCGATATACAAATTGCTGAGCGGGCGTTCCGTAAAGCGTCATGATATTGCCGGTCTGAATGTGAGTGTTATGAACGACACTTACCTTGTCGAATCCATTGAGTTGAAGAAAGAGCCCATGGATGTTGTAAAAGAGGTTATTACTGACGTTCAGGTTAGTTCCTTTGCCGGAGTCTGACGCAGGGTGGCATTTGCCGAATTTCGCGGTGACTTCATTATCCTTACCGAGAAGGTTCAAACCACCCTCAGCATTCGTTACGATGTTGTTTGTGAAGGTAATGTTTTCAACCGTGGACCAGGGCGCGGTGCACTCCTGGTTGCGCACGGTGAAAAGAATCGGCTTGCCATCCTGTGCATCAGTCCAATTGTTTTCAAATATATTGCCGTCTATGATCACGTTTCTCGCGTTCTTCAACTCCAGGATGTTCTTCACAGTCCAGTGCTTGCCTGCATAGCTGGGATCTCCAACCTTCCACGACAGAGGTTTGAACAGATAGTTGCGCCGGATCTCAATGTCGGAGGGTACGAGACCGGCGATGGCGGGGTCGGCCCCACCGAACATGATGTTCTCGCCGGCTGCTTCCAGGTAATTGTTGATGATGTGAAATGGTCCTGGGCCATTCCAGACTCCGATGGCCTGGGCCTCAATACCTACCGTGTGAATATCTGAAATATACGAGTTACTCACGGTGGTCTCAGCACTGTTCATACCCACGCCGCGCTGCGTGTCCTGCGTGTCAAAACCATGAATGTAACACCGATCGATTACCAGGTGATGCGGTACCGCATCGAGTGTCTTCTGCTCCGGACGACCCGCACCCAGCCTCACGATGTCGTAAATCTTCACAGCCGGCGTCGTAGTGGAAAACTCAAGACCCTGAAGCCGATAGTGATGTGCTCCTGGCTCTGTCGTGAGAACTGGTTCTGAGTTCCTCCCACTCTGCAACTTTGCAAACAGCGCCGACTGCGCGGGACTGACGCGCACACCTTCCGGCAACTCGCTTATGCGCGAACTCTGAATGACGATCTCACCCCTCCCACTCTTTACAGGCAACACGAAACCACCCTTAAAGATCGTTCCGGCTTGCACTACGATGGTGTCTCCCAGTCGCGCTGCATTAATTGCTGCCTGTAAATCATCTGTTGGACCAACCTTGAGGATTCGCTGACCGTTGACCCAGGTTTCAACAAACGTACCGCCATGCAGCCTGAGCGCAATTACTACACCGAGAGTTCCCAGCACAGCTAAAACGCTGAGCATTGCCCACGGTTTAGATACGGATTTACTCATTACTGCTCACTTCTTTACGAAGACAAACTGATTGCAACCCAAGCCTACGTAGCCGCAATTCAATTTCGTCAATGTGAAACCGCGCTCGCGGCAGAAATCAAACACTTCATCAGCCGTCGAGACTTCGTAAGGATAACCACCAACCCAATCGATGATGTCGCGCCATTTGGTCATCCCGCGATTGCGACGGTAGTTGGTCCATGTATCGGTGTAGCGGCGCGGATTGAGAGTGAGCGCGGCTGCGGCCATCAACTTCAGTTCACCAGGAATAGTTACCAGAATCGCGAACGGTGTGCGAAACAGTCCCGGCAGACTGTTGTATGTCTTCTTAACCCACAGCCAGCGCGCGCTCTGGCTCCCAGTGTCGTTGTAAAGTGCGATAAAAAACTTGCCGCCAGGAGCGACGCGCTCTTGCGCGTTCTCCATCGCTGCCCACAGATTGCCGGTGTGATGTAACACGCCCCACGAGTAAACGATATCGAATTTGCCCAACGATTTCATGTACTCACTGTCCAGCGCCGAGCCTTCCTCAACCTTCCAGGATTCGTCCTCAGTGAAGTAATTCTTCCTCAACTCTCGCGTGCAAGCAACGGATTTGGGATCGTAGTCGAAGGAGTGAACTCGAGCGCCGAGACGCCGCGCAGCGAGACTGAACAGACCGCTTCCCGAGCCGATGTCGAGGAAAGTCTTGCCGGCGAGCGAGTCGACTTCGAGCATATTGCGCAAAGACTTTTCGGCCTGCTGGATACGCTCTTCGTCGATGGCGGAGAGGAATTGCGACCAGTTCTGGCCGAATTCAAATCTCTCGCCACGCGCGATTTCTGCGGCATTGATGTTCATATAGGATCCTGTTATTTGCTACTAACGCCGAAGGCGTTCGCTAATTTCAGCCAAGGGTTGGAGCGCAGTGACAACCCTGGGTGTGATAAAGGTGATTTTCAAACCCTGAAAGGGTTAGGCATGTGCATTCCTTAACCCTTTCAGGGTTGGATATATGATTCGGACTCGTGACCCAGGGTTCTCGCGCAGGGCTCGAACCCTGGGCTAAAATTAGCTAACGCCTTCGGCGTGCTCAGTATTTAATCACGTAGTAGATCATCTTGACATATTCAGTCGGCACTAATTTCCATCCTCGCAGGCTAAGCCACCAGGTCGCCGGGCGCGGAGACTGGTATCCAGGTCTCACGCTTACTAGGCCAATGCGAATGCCTGTGTTTCGAAAAACGCGAGAGAACACCCACAAAGCCCGGCGGGAATGATAAGCGGATGTAACGATCAGAACTGAACGCAGCCCATGCTCCTCTGCATACTGCCTGGCAAGCTCTGCCTCTTCATAGGTGCTCGCGACCGGCTGCATCAACACCTCAATCTTGTCAGCCGGCACACCTGCGTTTCTGATCTCCCTCAGCGAACGCTCGTAAAAGAACAGGTTCTGCTGATCCGCGCTGGACCATGGACCCTGCATATTGTCGTTCGTGATCAAGATTCGTTGCGAGCGTCCTTCCAGGAAAAGCCCTGCGGCTTCACGCGCGCGTTCCCTGTAATTGGCCGACCCGCTGAGCACCACGATGACATCTGCCTGATCGAGCGGAGCCTCGGTTATCAACAACTTCGCGCCAATCCACGCTACAAACGGCCAAATCAAGATGCACGCAACCAGCACCTTGACGAGAATACGGCGCCGGCTCACCAGCAGATGCCCTGATAACCGTTACTCGAGGTGCGATCGAAAAGCCGAACCAGATCGATCACCGTCTGATCGGGCCTGAGACGCGATTCAATCTGGCGAAACTCTTCAGACTTGTTTCCGATCACGATCGTATTCGCCGCATTCAACACGTCATCGATCGAGCTGCGCATCAACTTTGCGATGTGCGGAATCTCGTGTTCGATGTATTCCTTGTTCGAACCGAACAGCCGCGCCAGCGAAACGTCGCGATCGTAGATAACAAGCTCCAGCCCTTTACCTATTAACGTCTCGATCAGCGTGACCATTGGTGATTCACGCAAGTCATCCGTTCCGGCTTTAAAACTGAAACCCAACACGCCGACTTGTTTGTTGCCGGTGCGCAGGACCATGTCGAGCGCGCGCTCAACTTGCAGCCGGTTCGTGGTGCTGATCGCCGACAACAGAGGCGTTTCAACGTCGAGCTCTTTCGCTTTGTAACTGACAGCGCGCAGATCTTTCGGCAAGCACGAACCGCCAAAAGCAAACCCTGGTTTTAGGTAATACGAAGACAGGTTGAGCTTGGTGTCGGCGCAAAAGACTTTCATCACTTCATGACTGTCGAGCTCGAGCGCCTTGCAGATGTTTCCGATCTCGTTGGCAAAGCTGACCTTCAGCGCGTGGAAGCAGTTGCACACATACTTCACCATCTCGGCCGTCTTGACTGAAGTTATAAAAACAGGCGCTTCGATATTCGAGTACAGGCTACGCACCATGCCAGCGGTTTCTTCGTCATCTGCGCCGATCAAGGTGAACGGCGGAGCGTAGAAGTCTTTCAGCGACGTGCCTTCACGCAGGAACTCAGGATTGACGCAAAGGCCAAAATCTTTGCCTGTTTTTTTACCTGAAGATGTTTCAAGTGCCGGCTGTACCACACTCTCGACACTGCCGGGCAACATCGTGCTGCGAATCACGACAGTGTGACGCTCGTTCTTGGTTGCTATCGCCGCACCGATCTCTTCGCAAACCTTTCGCACGTGATCGAGATTGAGACTGCCATTTGGTTTGCTTGGCGTACCAACACAAACGAGCGAGAGGTCAGAAGTATTGATCGCTTTGAGCGAATCAGTAGTGGCGCTCAGTTTTCCTTCCTGGACCATCTCGTGAATCAGCTCGTTTATTCCCGGTTCCACGATCGGGCTCTTGCCGCTATTGATAATGTCAACTTTGGTGGGATTAACGTCGACTCCAATCACGTCGTGTCCGGCTCGCGCGAAACACGCAGCCGAGACACACCCAACGTAACCGATACCAAAGATACTGATTCTCATTAAACGTCCTCTAAATTCGGTTAGGCGTAGTCCACAGATTGCACAGACTTCTGCGTAATCTGTGGCTGGGTTTTTGTGTTAACACAAAGCGAGACAAAACTCTCCGTGACTTGTCGCCAGCCGTTATTCTTCCTGACAGTCGCGGCCGCTTTTCGGCCCAGCTTAAACGCATATGCGGTATCGATCAGTATGCGCACCACTGCGTCGGCAAAAGCAACCGGGTCATCGGCCAGTAACAACTCAACTCCGTTGGAGAGCGGCAGTCCTTCAGCCCCGACGGTGGTTGAGATCACAGCCTTTTCCATCGCCATCGCTTCGAAGATCTTGAGCCGCGTGCCACCGCCAATACGCAAGGGCACGATATAAGCAGCAGCCTTCTCGATGTATGGTCTAACATCGTCAACACGCCCGGTTATGATCAGCGAAGGATCTTCTTTACTCAGAGCAACCAGAGCCGGTGTGGGATTTCTGCCGACGACCGTCAAAGTAACATTGGGCGTTCGCTTCTTGATCAGCGGCATGATGTCGCGCATGAAGTAGCGAATCGCGTCGTCGTTCGGCAGCCAATCCATCGAGCCAGTGAACACGAGATTGTGAGCGGAGGCTTCGGTCTTGCCACTCGGTCGAAAGAACTCCGTGTCCACGCCGGTCGGGACATCGAAAACAGATTCCGCGCCGTATTCTCGTTTCATCTGCTCGCGATCGTCTGCGGAAACGGCAATCACTCGATCAAAACGCCGGCACATCTGCGTCTCGAACCGGCGCATCTTCCGCCACTGGCCGTACAGGTAGATTTTCTTCAGCGGATTGCTGTGCACGTAGTAGTGACGTTTCCAGATCATCGCCTCCACATTGTGTTGAAAGAGAATCGCCGGAGTATTCAGATCGCGCGGAACATTCACGGCCGGCGCTAAAAAATCGCAGACGAGCAGATCGAATGAGCCATTGTGCTCACGTTCGAGGATCTCTTCATGCATTGCGTGTGATTCGTATTTTTTGATTGCGTAAGGCTGGCGCGAGATCAAGTTCAAAAGTAGTTCCCCATAAAAGCCAGGGGTAAACTTTTCGCGGCGTGCGTGTGGGATGCAGACTAGTTCGTGGCAATACTCGGCAGCGTTCTGGCGATCTTCGACGCTGGCCGATCCATCGTCGAGCGTGAGGTAGGTGACGTGATGATCGCGCTTCAATTCCTTCAGCATGTTGTAAGTGCGGATCTTCCCGCCCTTATCAACCGGGTGAAGCAATTCAGTTTTGAGCCACAATATTCTCAATCTTTATCCACAGATTACACAGATTTTATTAGCGCGGGACCAACTTGCAGCGCACGATTGCGGTCGTGAATTCTCTTGTCAAACGATTCGCCAGGTAATGAATCCTCCGTATTGGCACAGCCTCAAACTCCGCAAACTTGAAATCACTCTTCTCCACGATCGCTTTAAAGCGACGTATCGTCATCTGGTTTAGACCACCTTCAGCCTCGCCAAACCGCGTCGCCCCGTCAGTTTTGAAATCCGAACGCCAGCGGATCAACGACTTCTCCGTGAACAACAGATGTGCCCAGGGAAATGGAGAAAAAAGATGGCCGCCCAACGGGTGATACCACGTTGGTCCAAACGCGGCGATCACGCAGCCGCCGTCTTTCAATAAGCGGCGCATGATCTTCAAGACCGCCACGGGATCGTCGAAATGTTCGAAAGCGTCGATCGACAGAATGACATCAGCCTTCTCATCAGTTTGACTGCCGAAGACACACCGCTCGGCTACACCGTGCTCGAGCGCAGTCTTGCGGGCATTGGCCAAAGCGTGTTCGCGGATATCGATCCCGATAATTTTTTTCGCGCCACGCACCGCAACTTCAACCGCATCTTCTCCATCACCGCAGCCGAAATCGATCACCACCTTGTCTTTCGTCTCATCCCAAATCTGCTTGCCGACAAGAGTTTCGATCTTGCTGACGCCGCGATAGGCACTACCATCGCAATAACCCGTTTGCCCATCGACACTGATCCGACGTAGCAAGTGATAACCTAGTGATCCTCCAATAACACCCATTGCAGACTTCAAACCCTCGCCGTGGCCAACACGCTTTCGTAAACGCGCTCCGAATCCACCGTTGTGTTTTCTCCGTCGACGAAGCGGCGTAACCACATTTCCAGATTCACGAGCGACCACAGTCGTTCAGAATGATCGGCTTCACCACGCTGATGCTGATTCACCAGCGTGCGCACAAAGTCAGCATTGAACATACCGCGTTCCGTCGCACGACTGCCAAGCAGGTATTCGTCCAGCACTTGTGCATAAGGACCGCGGAACCACGCGCCGATTGGAACCGGAAATCCCATCTTGGATCGCGTCAGGATCTGCTCCGGCAATATGCCCTTCATGCTCTGGCGCAACACGTATTTCGTGGTCCAGCGATGCAGCTTCAATCGCTCCGGCAAAGTCGACGTAAACTCCACCAGCTTGTGATCCAAAAATGGCACGCGGCTTTCAACTGATGCCGCCATGCTCATCTGGTCCTGCTTCATCAACAACTCGTGCAGATAAGTTTTGATGTCGGCGTAGAGCAAGCGATCGAGCAGCGATTGCGCATCAGTGTCGGAAAGCACACGACGCACGCCGGCGTATGGATCGATCCGTCCGGTGCGATCGATTGTCTCCGGCATTAATAGTTGCTCCTGATCCGATCGCGAAAAGACGGCAAAGTTGTCAAAGTAGATGCTCTCGATATCGGGCGACACGTTGAGGAACGTGCGCCGTAGTTTCGCCCGCAACTTTGAAGCTGACATACCGGCGATCTGATCGCGCACCAAACCTCTGACACCCGCCGGAACCATTCGGTGATACCGCTCACCGAGCGCCAGATTCAAAATAGTCTTACGGTAACGAGCGTAACCGGCCATCAGCTCATCACTGCCTTCGCCAGTCAAAACAACTTTGACGTGCTGCGAGGCGAGATGAGAAACGAAATAGAGCGCGACGCTCGACGGATGCGCCAGCGGCTCATCCTCATGCCAGATCAACTGCGGCAAGACTGCGAAAAACTCTTCCGGACTGATGACTACTTCGTGATGATCCGTTTTGTAGGCGCGCGCGATCAGTCGCGCATAGGCGAGCTCGTTCGCTTCACGTTCAGCAAAAGCGACGGAGAACGTCTTGATCGGCTCGTCAACGAGTGTGCTCATCACCGCGGCGATTGCTGATGAGTCGATTCCGCCAGACAGGAACATGCCGAGCGGAACGTCGGCCATCAGTCGCAGTTTCACCGACTCGCGAAATAACTCACTCCACTCAGCAATGTAATCACGATCGCTGCGCGGGTCCTGCGTCGTCTTTGCAAAACTGACGTCCCAATATTTCTTGATCGTGATTTTGCCGTCGCGCCAGGTCATCGTGTGACCGGGCATCAAACGCTTCACGTTTAGGAACAGCGTCTCTTCGCCTGACGTTGCATGATTCGCCAGGTAATCAGAGAAGGCGGTGTAATTCAGTTCCGGCTTTACTGCACGTGCTTCGAGCAGCGCCTTGATCTCGGAACCGAAATACAGAGACCCGTCGGTTGTGTGAACGTAATACAGCGGCTTCACGCCGAGACGATCGCGCGCGATGAACAGTTCGCGCCTTTTTCGATCCCAGATCGCAAACGCAAACATGCCGCGCAGGTAGTTGACACAACTGTCGCCGTGCTCTTCATAAAGATGCAGGATCGTTTCGGTGTCGCAGTGTGTTTGATAGCGATGGCCGCGAGCGATTAATTCGTCTCGATAATCTGCGTGATTGTAAATTTCACCGTTGTAGATAATGAAGAGCGAGTTGTCTTCGTTAGTCATCGGCTGATGACCGGCAGCCACGTCTACGATGCTGAGTCGACGGTGACCGAGGCCGACGTTCTCATCGATGAAGATTCCCTCGTCGTCTGGTCCACGATGCGTGATTACATCGCGCATTCGTTGCAACAGGTCCGCATCCGCCCGGCGCCCTGACTGGCGTGAAAACGCGATGCCATTAATTCCGCACATAAATTATTAGTCCGCCAAAAGAAACAAAAAAGCACAAGAGCTATGGCAGAAGCCGGTAGTCTAGCCGTTCGGGCGACTCTACGATCTTCTTACCTTCGAGCTCCAGTCTGTGTCCGCCAAGCAAGAGCATTTCATCCGGATTGGAGTTGCCGCCGGTGAAGCGCAACCAGGCGCAATCGAAGTCTGAAACTATTAAGGGCGTTTGCGCAAGTCCGTTGGTTCGATAATCGCGAATTATTACTAAATCGTGCGAATTGCCATTGCGCACGACAAAGCCGCGACCGCCACTGACTTCGATCTCTTCTACACTAAGGTCGTCGCCTTCAGTTTGCTGCGGCAACAAAAACGTCACGACTTCCAACTCGCCGTCGACCATGGCGGAAAACGCGCAGACGGGCGCCGGCTCCTTTTCAGCATAACAGTGTGAAACTGAGCCTTCTTCCTTTCTCCAAGCGCCACCGGGCGCAAAACTGTAGATTTTCAGGCCTCCGCGAGCAGAATTCTCCTCGATCGCACCGCCGCCGGTAAGGGCTGGCGCTGTGCCGGATTCAAAGTGAAACCACTGATCGATCCGGTGCGAGCCGCTCAGTTCGATCCGGTCGCGCAGCAGCCAGTAATCACGTTTGAGAAACAGGATGCTGCGTGTGTGTGTGCCTGGTTTCGCTAGTTGCTCGTAGCCGTTGTGCCTCCCTGAGACGTAGGTGAACCGCTCGTGCTCGATCCAATTCAGAGCCTCGCACGACGTGATCGTTTTCCAGGAAAACGTGTCAGCCGAAATGGATGACGACTGGCCATCAACCGTCAGCGTGTTATGCGCGGCCGAACTGCGAAACCAATCGCGCAACTCTTTTCCGCCCGTGTAGGTAAACGTACCGGGATCGACGAGCAGTGTGCGCCCGCGAGCGGAGAGCTCGATTGCAAGCGCATCAGCATGAGCGTGACCGCAGTTTGACATTCCGTGTGGTCCACAATCGAAAAGCAAATAGTTGGCTCGCGGCGACCAGTCGTCGCGCATGACGTAATAACCGCCGTCTGCAAATGCAACCGACTCTTTCGCCGGCCGGCGTTCTTCAATTTGATCGAAACTGCGCAAACCTTCTGCACCGAGTAACCAAAGCGTCTCTTCCGCCGCACTGCCTGCGACGAATTTGTAGTCAGGTCTATTGAAGAGTGCAGCGCCGGTGGACAATACAGAACGAAAGTCATTCGCCGGACGATGGTCCAGCATCACGAGCCGCCCGCCATCGTCATCGCCGAAGAAGGGAGTCGTGCCGTCCGGACGTGTTATATACATCAGGTGGTCCAACAACAACTCCAGCCTCGACTCCAACTCGCGCGGCAGAGACATTCCATTACGACTCAGCAGGATCGCCAGATGCATGTAAAAATCTGCCGTGTAACGGTGGTAGTAACTCGACTGTTCGAAGTAAACGCCATCCGGTTTGATGTGTAGCGGCAGTTGCGACACGAGGATCTCGAGACCTAAATCGCGCCAACGCTCGGCGTCCTTAAATTCAGGTAACAAGAGTCCGAGGTAGAAAAGTCCGAGCGCTTCGCCGGTGAGATGCGTGTTTGGACTGAAATATGTCGAGAGATAGGTTTCGAGATGCAGCGCATTCAGATACAAAAACTTCCGCATGCGCAGCAGCACATCGGCGTTGACCGACGGCGACTCTTTGAAGAACTGTAGCGCCCAAAGCCACGAGATTGAACGAAACGCGATCTCCAGACTGCTGGCCCAGTTGATGCCGAGCTTCGGCGGGTTCTCATCCATCCACGAAGTGACGTGCGAGACAAAAACCTCAACGTATTTTTCGTCACCCGTTAACCAGTAAGCACGACCGAGCGTCAGAAAATACTGGTGGCGATTGAGTTCCCACGTGATCTTTTTATCGCCGGCAAGCGTGGCATCGAGATAGTCGAGCTGGCTCCAGTGACGAAGCGGAGTTCGCTTGCCGGATAACGGTTCGAGATGCCAGTCGATGTTTTTGCCGAGTTTGAGTTCGCGCAGTCCGAGCAGATCAAATGTTCCTTCTGCGATCCGATTCGCGGCTTCGACGATTTCGCGCTCTTCGTCAGGCCAGCGGCGACGAAACTCCGATAACGTTTGCTCGCGCGCATCGAACGAGACAAAGAAGCGCGTGTCGTTTGGTACGACCGAATACAACAGGCTGCGGAACTGTTCATCGGTCGGAAGATTGACGTGTCTGGACCAGCCGCTGCGCTCGGAAAGAATGGCGACCTGCTGCGCGACGCGCACACTGATCTCATCCATCTTCAAGCCCTTGAGTTTCTTTATTTTTGTCGTTAGCGAACTCAAGTTGTCTTCCTTTGTGTCTCTGTATCTCCGTGGTATTTCTAAAACACAGAGACACAGAGGCACAGAGTTTACCTGGTGAGCTCGAGCACGTCGTACATCTCGGTAATCGCGCGCGCCGTTGCGCTGCCGGGTTCATAAAACATTTCACCGGCCACCGCTTTGCGCGACTCTGATTTCGCCTTCGGGTTTGCGAAGCTCTCTGCCACCGCCGCCACCAAACCCTCGACATCAAAAACGGTACGGGCCGCTTCCGTCATTAACTGCACGTACGTCGGTTCGACGTCAGTTTTTTCCAACAGCTCCGGCACGTGGATTCTGATGAGCGGCCGATCGAGCAGCAAGTACTCAAACCCGACTGAGCTGTGATCTGTAATTAACACATCGGCTGCCATCAAGTATTTCGAAGAATTGCTGCCCCTGGCTAGAACTCCTGCCGTCGCTTTCAATAGGGGCTCTAATTTCTGCCCCCAATCGACACCGCCCGAGTGATAATCATCACCTTCTCGAGATCGATCGTGAAGTTTGACTATCACGGTGTAACCGGCAGCGCCGAGACGTTTGACGATCTCCTCACCCATCAGAGCCACTGACGAATATCTCGACCACGTCGGCGCATACAAAACGGTCTTGCGCGACGGATCGAGGCCGAGCGAAGTCAAAATCTGATCGCGGTCGAGCGATCCATCGACGAGGCAATCGAGTCTGGGCATGCCGATCAAACGAATGGCTGGACTGTCGGCGTCGATTGCGCCTGTGTCGATAAAGTGTTGCAGCCGGCGCTTGTTAATGAAAAACAACCTGTCCCAACCGCGCATCGAGTTAACGGGCGAATCATAAACTGTTCGATACTTGCCGGCGACACCATGAAACGTTTGCACGCGACAAGCGCCGCGCGGCAATCTGGCCCAAAGAAAATCCGCCGTCAGATATGCATCAAAGTGCATGAATGCGGCGGTCTTTGGTTTGATTAGTTGATACGGAAGGCGAGCATCGGCGTAGATCCGTTCGACGAGGTGCGGACTTTCGCTGGCAGTAAGAAAGATCTTAATGCGCGAGTCCTTTTGTAGTCCTTCGACGATCGGAGCGACCGTCGCATAGTTCATCGCAGTCCTTCCATCGATCAGAATTCGCCGTCGATCAGCATCGCGAGTTCGTTGCCAACGTTTATCGAGTCCGCGCAACCACTCGATGGAGTTACCATAAATCATAGACAGCAATCGGCCATCGCAGTGATTTGGGGAAAGATTTCTTCTTTGGCCTTACGATAGTCCTCCGGAAAATCGATTTCAATCCAGGGAAGATCCTCCGTGCTGATCGCATGAAGAGGAAATTGCAATGCAAATTCGCGAAACGCACGCGGCGCCCATTCACGTTCGAAACCGCGCGAAATCAATGAGTCCATCGTATCGACGAGTCGTCTTGCTCCGGCGTTGCTGAACTTCACCATACCGACGTTCTCGCCGTCAGCTTCCGCTGGATCTAGGTCTTTGCGAATGTCGACGACGAGGCCGTTTGCGACTTTAACTTTCATCTCTTCGTCGCCGAGATGGTTCGCTTCCTTGTCGACGAAATCAACCAATAACGCGTCATGCGATGGCGACGAGATCAGTTTCGCCAACAACTGTGGATGAAAAAGCACGTCACAATTGAGAACGACAAAACCGTCGACTAAATGTTCGCGCGCCATCCAAAGCGAGTAGAGACTACTCGTCTCTTCAAATCGCGAATTGATGACGAATGATATATTCGGTGGACAGCGGCGGCGTATTCGTTCCGCTTCGAAGCCGGCGACGATGACGATCTCATTTAACTGCGACTCTTGCAGTGCTGATACCTGGCGGTCCAGCAGTGTTCTACCACCGACTTCAAACAGACATTTGGGTTTAAGATCGACACCGTTAAGACGTGTTCCTTTGCCGGCGGCGAGTATGATGGCTTTCATCGTTTAGTTAATTGTCCTGAAGCGTAACCAGATTTGCTCGCGCGGGAATTGGCCGCCGGCGGTCTTTCCATCTCTCTTTAATTACTCCTGCAAAAAACCATAATCCAAGCTCGTGTTCAAACGCAGCAACAGCGTCGCCGCGCACAACCCCCGCGATCATCGAGAAGAACGACTGCACATAGGTGCGAAACATGTAACGCGGTATGCCGGCGATGTGCGGCACCTTCGAAAAGTCCAGCTCGGTACTTTCGGGCGATTCCATGTCGAGTCCTTTGGTTTGATAAAGAATCGCGCGGCTGATTCCGTGCCAGTAAAACCAGCGCCGAAAGTACTTTTTCGTCAGTCGGTCGGCAGGGATGACGTGATTGATCACGAGGTCAGGTGAATAGAAACCTTTCAAATTTGCCGCGCGAGCTCGTTGGCACCATTCCCGCACTTCCTGGCCCAGCAACGTTCCGGCCTTGCGTCCGATCGTGTTGTCCCACAGTCCCGCGCGATCGAAAGCCTCGCGCCGAAAGATCATATTTACGCCAATCGCAACGTAATCAATCAGCGGCAGCGGTTGTGGACCATAATCGAGCAGCGCGATTACTGCCCAATGAATGCTTCGTCCTTCCGGTATCCATGCCGGACGCTTTCCAGACCAAATTGGCAGCGCCTTGCCGCCGAGATAATCGCAGTTCAAGTCCTTCAAGGCGCGCTCGGCATTGGTAAGCCAGTTCGGGTCGACCCGCACGTCATCGTCGGTTGTGGCTATGATTTCGCCCTGAGCTGCTTTGATTCCGGTGTTGAGTGCGGCTGAACGGCCTTGTTGTTTTTCGTACAAATAATGCAGCGGAACTGGGAAATTTTCCGCCGCCTTCAGCACGACTTCCCTGGTGTTGTCTGAGGAGTTGTTGTCGACAATTATCACCTCCCACGGAGCGGCGACCTGAAGCGTGCTCAGGGACTCGAGTGTCCTGACCAGCTCATCGGCGCGGTTGTAGGTTGCGATAACGACAGAAAACTTCATCGATTACGTTAACTTTAGCACAGGCAGCCAAAATGGCTGCACGATATCACTCGCAAAAGGCTCATAGAGCACAAAAAGCACATGTACTCATACATTCCAAAAACTAGACGCTTGTCCGAATACAAGACAGCCCTGATTCAACCCGCCCACTGAGTTGTCAACAAAACGATGAGGCCGATCGCCTTCGGCCACGGCCTAATACTTGCTGTAGGATTTCGCCAAACCCGAGGTACGTGAGCCTTCCGGTCGCTGTTTCTGTTTTGGCAGTGGACCAAAGGCGCGTTAGTTTGCGCGTTACATAGTGTAATCACGAGGGTCGAATAATCTCTGTTGGTTCTCCCCACACGGAATCTACCCTCTTTTATCAGTGAGCCTTTGGGCCGTTCGGGATACTAAAGGATTTCTGGTTCTATTCAGACTTTATAGTAATAAAATCATGTCAGCTCCCAAGCTATTCATCCCGCTGGTTCTAGCTCTCTTTCTGCTGCCAGCCGTTAATACTTACGCCCAGGAACGTCTGTGTGATACCGCTTTTGAAGACTGCCGCACACCTTTGTGGCAATTGATCGATGCGGAAACGCAAGGCATCGACGTCTCATTCTGGTTCATGCAGGATTCGTCTTACGCGACGAAACTAATCAATAAATTCAAAGCCGGAGTTCCTGTTCGCGTGCTGGTCGACCCGCGCGCAAATCCGACCTACGCCGGCAACGAAGACGTCCTGAATATGCTGCGCGACGCCGGTATTCCGATGCGTTACAAACTGACCGACGGCATCCTGCACATGAAGATGATGTTGTTTGTTGGCCAGAATAAGCTCGAATTCAGCGGCGCCAACTACTCCGGCAACTTTTTTGTTCCCGACGACCCCAACGTCAATTACTTCGACGAGGCCATTTATTTCACTGACGATCTGTCGTTAATTCAGAGTTTTAAGACAAAGTACGACGATATTTGGACCAACACTGTCGATTACGGAAATTACGCCAACATCACCGGCCCGTTGACGCGCAAATACCCGACCTTTCCAATCAATCCGGAACTGAATCTCCCTCCCTCACAGGACTCCAGCCAGGACTACCTGCTACGCACGCAGCAGCGCATGAACGCGGAAACACAGAAGGTCGATACCATCATGTATCGCATCACGAACCAGGCATTCAGCGATATGACCATTGCAGCGGTCGCTCGCGGAATTCCTGTTCGTTTGATTCACGAACCTGACGAGTATCGCAATCTGGCGCGGCAATGGGACGCATGGAACGTTGACCGCATGTACATGGGCGGCGTGCAAATAAAGATGCGCAAGCATCTGGGTCTCAATCACCAGAAGTCTGTGCTTCTGTACGGCCAGGGCATGACTATCTTTGGTTCGTCAAACTGGACCGGTCCATCGGCGAATTTTCAGCAAGAGAACAATTACTTCACCACCAAAGCCTGGTTCTTTACCTGGTTCGTCAATCAGTTTGAACGTAAATGGAACTCGACAACGGAAAATCAACCATTTGTTCCCTTGCCGCCGGGCCAACCGAGCTATGTTGCGCCTGCTAATTCCGCAATCGCACAACCCACAACAATCACGCTACAGTGGGAAGGTGGTCCATGGGCGCACAAATACGACATCTATTTTGGTACGACGTCCAATCCGCCGCTGCTCGTCGCCGACGCGAGCACATTTCAGAGTGGCGCTCAAGTGGGGCAGCCGTTGCTGGATACGGGCTCGGTCGATGATGGACAAATGGAGTCGTACAAGATTCAAGTCACGCTTCAGCCTGGAACAACCTATTTCTGGAAGATCGTCAGCAAGACGATGGCGAATCAAACCGCCACCGGTCCGGTCTGGAGTTTTACAACTGCTGGCGACGTAGCCCCGCCGTCAGCGCCAACTGGATTGGCAGCCACGCCCATTTCGCCGTCTCAAATCAATCTCGCGTGGAACGACGTCGGCGGAGAAACAGGTTACCGAGTAGAAAGTAGTCCGAACGGCTCGAGCGGCTGGGCAGAGATTGCTAGTCTCGGCGCGAATGTAACAGGCTATTCGGACATGGCCCTGACTGCACAGCAAACCTGCTTTTATCGTGTGCGGGCACTGAATACCGGTGGCTTCTCGGGCTACAGCAATGTCGCGACTGCCACTACGCCGTCACCACCACCACCTTCTGCAACGGACATAGTTCTCTGGGCGTCTGAGGCGCCAGTGCGCGTTGGGCAATGGTCTGTCGTCGCAGACGCAAGCGCGGCAGGTGGAAATCGCATCTCGAATCCTGACGCCGGAGCTGCCAAGCGATCGACCGCGTTAGCAAGCCCGACCGACTATTTTGAAATGACGTTCAACGGTCAATCGGGAACGAATTACCGGTTGTGGATGCGTGGCAAAGCGCAGGATGATTTCTGGGGGAACGACTCTGTCTTCATTCAGTTCTCCGACAGTGTTGACGGCAGCGGCAATCCCGCCTTTCGCATCGGCACCACTGCGGCGGCTGAATACAATCTGGAAGACTGCTCAGGCTGCGGCCTTCAAGGTTGGGGCTGGCAGGACAACGGTTGGGGGGTCGGCGTGCTTGGACCGCTAATCAGGTTCCAATCAACCGGCTCGCACACACTTCGCATTCAGGTGAGAGAAGATGGTCTATCGATCGATCAGATCGTGCTTTCGCCACAGACGTATCTCAACACTTCTCCGGGAGCGTTGAAGAACGACAATACCATTCTGCCCAAGTCGAATGGTGGTAGTCCGACTCCGACTCCAACCCCCACTCCCACACCGACTCCGACACCTACTCCCACTCCGACACCATCGCCGACGCCGACACCTACTCCGACACCGCAACCTTCAGTGCCGGCATTCGATCACGTCTACATTGTGGCGCTGGAAAACCAAAGCTTTACTAACGCCACCGGAGGCATGCCGTTCCTGAACAAGCTCGCGAATCGCTACGGATTGGCAGTTAACTACTTCGCCAATACGCATCCGTCGATCGGAAATTACTTCTGGCTTACGACCGGACAAGGCATCACGAACGACGACAGCTTCGCGGGTACGGTGACTGCCGACAACATCGTCCGGCAACTTGGTCTCGCGGGTAAGAGCTGGCGAGCTTACGCGGAGAACTTGCCGTCGATCGGATACACGGGCGGCGATCAGTATCCGTATGTCAAACGGCATAATCCATTCGCATATCTGTCTGACGTCACCGGCAATCAGGCGCAGGCAAACAACATGGTGCCGTTTTCGCAGTTCGCACTCGATCTGGCGAACAATCAGCTACCAAACTACGCGTTCATAATTCCAAATCAATTCGACAACTCGCACGATTGTCCACCGTCGATTCCAAACTGTACGAACGCTGACAAGCTCACCACGGCTGATCAGTGGCTACAGAACAATATCGATCCGCTGATCGCGAGCACATCTTTCCGTCAAAACAGTTTGCTCGTGATCACTTTTGATGAGTCGATCGACACTGATACGCAGAACGGCGGCGGTCACATCATCACTGTGGTTATCAGTCCAAAAGCGAAGCAGACGTTCCAATCAAACACGCTTTATCAACATCAAAGCCTGCTGCGGTTGGCTGGCGAAGGAGTTGGCCTTAGCAGTTATCCCGGAGGTGCTGCCGCCGCGCCAAACATGTCGGAGTTCTTTACTACTACTCTGAACACTGCGCCAATCATCAGTAGTCTCTCGCCAACGTCTGGTCCAGCGGCTGGCGGAACGACCGTTACGATTTCAGGAACCGGATTCGCCGTTGGCGCAACCGTCACTTTCGGCGGCACCGCAGCTAGTAACGTAAACGTTGTTGGCAGTACAACCATCACTGCCGTCACACCGGCGCATGCGAGTGGCGCGGTCAACGTTGTCGTCACCAATCCTGGCGGGCAGAATGCGACCAGCACGAATGGTTACACGTATGCGACAACTCCAGTGCCGACTGTAACCGGTGTCAATCCGACATCGGGACCGACTGCCGGCGGAACTTCGATCACCATTACGGGAACTGGCTTCGCCTCAGGCGCTACTGTGACTTTCGGTGGAACTGCAGCAACAAGTGTCGTGGTTAGCAACAGCACCACGATCACTGCGGTCACTCCGGCTCACGCCGCTGGCACTGTGGACGTAGTCGTCAATTCAAATGGTCAGAGCGGCAGTAAGTTGAATGCTTTCACTTACAACGCGCCTGGTGGTGAGACGATACTGCTCGCCGACGATTTCAACGACGCATCGCTGAACACTTCGAAGTGGTCCGCCAATAATCTCTTTAGCGGATTTACGGACTCGACTGTAGCGCTCGCTGAGACTACGACATTCGCCGTTGGGCCACTGAAACAGAACATCGATGGCTCACACTACAACGGAATTCGATCCGTAGCTGCCTTCGATTTCACCGGCGCATACGCTTACGTGCAGATCGTGCAAGGGCCAAATCCAGTGACTGCGGCTGACGCGTTCTACACGATCGGCCAAAGTGTCGACAATTGCTACCGCATGTATGTGGAGTTGGGAAGTCTGATCGTGCAGAAGAAGATCGGTGGCGCGAAGGTAACGATGCTCACCACCGCGTTCAATGCCACCAATCAGGCATTCTGGCGAATACGTCACGATGCGATCTCTGGACAAGTCGTCTTTGAGACCGCGCCGTCGAATGCCGGAACGCCGGGGGCCTGGGCAGTGATTTATTCAGAGCCGTGGAATACGTCGGCAGTGCCGCTTGGTTCAGTGCTGTTTGAGTTGAAGGCGGGCACGTGGCGAACTGAAGGCGCGAATCCCGGCACGGTTATCTTCGACAACTTCAAAGCCGCGAAACCGTAGCCGCAAAAAGGCACAAAAGACAAAAAAAAAGGCAGGAGACCAAGAAGGGCCCCTGCCTTTGTAGTCTGAAGTGTTAACGCAATTCGAGTATGGCGATCATTGGGTTGTGATCGGAGGGCCTCACACCCTTGTCGTCCAGCGTACCGAGCGTCTCCACAACGTTTGGATTGCTCAAGTCGCGCACGTCCGGAATCTGTGTGCTCTTAATCACCAGATTACCGGCGCCACGCGATGTCCACACATAGTCGATCCGGCCCCTGCGCGTTCGAGTGTGTAGATAAACCGGATTGTCAGGATAGGCGACCGCAGTGCCGATATTCATTGCCTGAACCCAACTGTCGTAATAAAGCTCAGCCATGTGAATCGTTTCCGAAAGATCCGGACCGGCATTGAAGTCTCCGACGACGATTCGCGATTCAGCAAAGCCCGATGCAAAACTCTGCAACTCTGTTACTTCTTGATAACGATACGTTGAAGAGGAATCATCGAGGTGAGTGACAAAGAAGTTTACATTTTTGCCGCCGATATTAACCGTTGCCTGTGCGACCGATCGGTCGTAACTGAGATAGCGAGAACTGGTGCTCACGAAACTGTATTTCGAGAGAATCAAGTTCCCTTCTTGACAACCAGGGAACTTAGCGACCCAGGTCCAATACCACGTGCGACCGGTCTTTTGAGTTACCATGTTTACAAGCGTGCTAATACTGTCGGGCGGCATTTCATAAAGCCCAACAAGATCCGGATTGAAGTTGGCGATCCAATTCGAAGTCCGATCCCAGTTTGTAACGGCGTCGGTTCCCTGACCGAATTGCATGTTCCAACTCAAAACCTTGATCTGCGTCGTACCCGATGAAGCACTGGCGTTTATCTGAACGCTCTTACTCGTCAACGCGCCCAGATTGTCATAGACCGTTAGGTAAACGGTGTATGAACCCGCTGAGAACGTGTGCGTTGGATTTGCAGCGTTGGACGTGGCGCCATCGCCGAATTGCCAGTAGTAATTCGTGATGAAACCATCAGGATCAACCGCCGATGAATTGAAGCTCACAAACAGCGGGCTCGTTCCGGAAGTTGGCGTCGCAGAGATACTCAACTGCGGTGGTTGATTTACTCCTGGTGTTGGAGTCGGTGTTGGAGTTGGAGTTGGAGTTGGTGTCGGCGTCGGCGCCGGTGATGCAGTAGCTTTCAAAAACTGGGCGGCTACATAACCATTCGTTGCGTTAGCGAAGTTGACAAAACAATACACATTGACGCTCGCCGTATCTTGCTGGCAACTTCCCGACGTAATACCTGCTTGCCCGGTAGTGGCAATGAACTTGACGTTCCCAGTGACGGATGGACTATCCCGCACGTTCGCTGGACTCACGATCTCAACTGAAGTTCCGGAAGGAAAGCCCAGGCCTGGGGTGGGTGTCGGAGTTGGTGCCGGCGTTGGAGTCGGTGTGGGCGCCGGTGCGCCACCGCTTTGCGTCAGGATAACGCCGTCGTTTCGCAGTGCTCCTGGCGCACTGAAGAGATAAGTACTCGGCGAGAGCACGATCTGATCGAGTGATAAACCATCCTCACGCGGTTGAATTCGAATTGTTTGCGTGCCGGTAGACTGGAAATAAATGTCTGGACCGAGGTTGCCCCAGCCATTGTCTTGCCAGCCCCAACCTTGAATACCACACCCCATGCAATCCTCCAGATTGTATTCCGTGCTGGAGGTGGTGCCGATGCGGTAGACGGGTGAGCCCGTACTGGTGACGCTGCCTGAGAACTGAATATGAACAGAATCATTGTACGGAGAGTCACCTTCGGCTTTGCCGCGCATCCACAAGTGATATGGCTGCCCGGCGTTAGCAAAAAATGAAAGCTCAACATAGCTTGCAGGAGCAGCAGCGGGCGTTACGACCTTGGCTGCGCCCTTATCGGGATTTGCCAGCCGGACACTTCCGGCGGCTGTGGAATCGGCGACGGTGGTCCAATTACCTACTTTTACCGGTGCCTGCGATGCATACAAGACAATGGTTTGAGCGGAAACGGAATGAACAAGACCGAGAAAAATTAATGCGAAGGTCAGTGCAGAAAGAAAGCGAATGGGTCGAAGTAACAATTTATAAATTCTCCCTTCTGTAGCTCATGGCCATGGTGTCGGGTGTGAACGTTTTAGGTATGAATGCAAAAACAAAATTAGAGAGGGAGCCGACAAGGTTGGGGGATCCGAGCAGCCGAAGGTTAAAAACATCAAAGGCCGGCAAAACTTCTAAGCTAATATCGACCTCCGAAACACAACACGAGACACAACGATCTGCCTGCTGCTCAACGCACAAACGCAGAGCAGACCAGTGCCGGAAACAGAATTAGCTCGACTTAGCTAGTGCGAAGTCGAACGCCAGGTTTTAGTGTTATCGATCTCGATGGCTCTGAGATCTTCGAGAGGTTAGAACGGATGGAGCGTTGTTCTAACCAGCCTTGCTGAGGTGCTAATCTGACAAAGAGACAATTGCCGCACAAGAGCCCAACTTAAACGCCACCCCAGCTCGACGGTCCATACCCTATCACAGTAAAAAAGAGTGTGTCAAAATTCTAACGAATTTCTTCGAGAAAACAACATCTTCGCAAGCCGATCGCAATAATTCGCGTTCATCCGCGGCAAAAGGGCCTAAGGTGGCCCTATGAGTAGCGTGACGCTGTTGCTCGTAACGCCATGTAAAGTAAGGCTCACCGAAAGAGTTCCCTGAAGCGAAGGGTCTTCCGGTAACCTCACAGTCACGCTCGTCAACCAATCGTAAACGGGAACTTTTGTGACAAACTCCACCGGTAAGTCGTAAATGCCACCAAACGAGCTCACAGCTCTCACGCTAACCGCAGAGGCAGTTTCACCTGAGAATAAATTGATGTTTGTGCCGAAAAGCAGCACGCGCGTGCGGTTGTCGGAGCTCAAATTAACAGGCGTCGTGATCGAAAACGGATCTCGCGTGAACAACGTTGAGTGCAGCGCAAGACCGCGACCTGTCGAAAGATCGGTGAGCAGCACTGGAGCTGGTGGTGGTGGCGGTGGCGGCGGCGGCGGCGGCGTAGGTGTGGGAGTTGGAGTCGGTGTCGGCGTCGGCGTTGGAGTCGGTGTTGGCGTCGGACTTGTCGTGTTGACGCTGAGATCAAGATCGGCAACTACGAAGTTGTGATCTGATGGCCGCACACCCTTGTCGTCGAGTGTCCCCAACCTGACCACAACATTCGGGTTGTTTAAATCCCGGCTGTCGGGAATTCTCGCCGCATTCATCGCAAGCAACGAACGCGAGTAAAACACGTAATCGATTCGCCCGCGTCGTGTTCTGGTCTGCGTGCCAACAGGGTTATCGGGATATGCAGACGCGGTCCCGCGGTTCATCGCTTCGTTCCAGGCGTCGTTATAACTATCAGTCATTGCGAGCGCCTCAGCAGTATCAGGACCGCCATTGAAGTCACCGGTTATGATGCGTGGCTCGGAAAAATTTGCCGCAAAGCTTTTTATCTCTCCTGCTTCGACGACGCGATTCGACGATGCTGCATCGTCCAGATGCGTGGCAAAGAAGTTTACGTTTTGGCCATTCACGTTAACGGTCATTTGCGCTACCGATCGACTTGCGCTCAGAAAGCGTCCATTTACCGACACGGGGGCATATCGGGAAAGGATCAGATTGCCCTCGTCAGTACCTATGTACTTCGGAACGAAGTGCGGGAACCATACGTGACCAGTTTTCTGCGTCAACAGAGTTACGATTGCAGGTACTGCATCCACCGGTACTTCACAAAGACCAACGAGATCGGGATTGTTCGAAGCGATCCACGACGTGGTGCGGTCGTAACTAGTCACCGCATCGGTCCCTTCACCGAATTGTGTGTTCCAACTCATGACTCGCAGTGGAACACTAGCAAACGGAGTGAACGTTGGGGCTTCAGCTTTACCGGCAGGGGCGTTAGTTAAGATTAGTATTGCAACGAATAGAAGGGCGGTATACAAACAGGCCAGTTTCTTCAAAACTTACTTCTCCTCTTGATTTATTTGGCCGGGTATTTTCTTGTGCTGATGCGGACAGACAGACTCGTCAATAGGGGGTGGAGAGTTTTCATTGCTCTACTTTTTTGACGATGGAAGTGGAAACAGAACGCGTTCCACTCAGACGTGAGAAACTTAACACCTGAATGTGAGGCTGTCAAAAACTTTTTTCGAGAGCCGCGGCGGTCATGGGCCAATATTACATTTTGATGTAAACGGGATTATTTTTGTGCGAGATCGCGATACACACGCAGCCACTGCGCACATACAACTTCCCATGTGTATTTCACACATTCACCTCGTGCGCGCTGAATCATCGCACTGGCAATATTCTGCCGGGTAAGTAGATCCAAGGCGCGATTTGCCAGCGCCTCGCAATCACCAACGCGAACAACACACCCCGTTTCGCCGTCCGTGACCATGTAAGGGATCCCGCCTGCGTCGGTAGTAACGACAGGCAAGCCGCAAGAGAATGCTTCGATAATTGAAAGAGGTTGATTGTCGACTCGGGAGGCATTGAGGAATATGTCAGCTGATGAGTAGTGCTGATAAATATCTTCATGCTCGATCCGTCCGGTGAAAGAAACGTTTCTCAGATTCAGTTCACGCGCCAGATTCTCGAGCGCTTCACGCTGACGGCCATAACCAACAACCGTCAGAGCTGCTTCGGGCACTTGCTGTTGAATAAGAGCGAACGCACGCAGGATGCAATCGACGCCGTAATGAGCTGCCAAATTGCGATTGGAAAGAAACCGTGGCCGTAGTACCGCACGCTCTCGAAATTCAAAGCGATTCAAATCGATGTCATTAAAAATTGCACAGGCCTCGATTCCGTATTTCGAAAACACTTTTACTAAAAACTCCGACGGCACTACGAACTTATCCACCAGCTTCAGTATTGGAGCGATGATGCGTCGCCAACGCTGCAAGTGAGATTCAGCTTCTCCGCTGTGATAATTCAGCAGGACTTTTTTGCCATACAATTTGCCGATCAGTATCGCCGGAGTGGGCGCGATCAGAAACGACAGGTACGCGGCCGAAAAGATGTGAATAATGTCAAACTTGCGAGCGTGTTTCAGCAGACTCAGGCAATACAGAAGTGAAGTCGTCACCGTACGCACATATTTGATCGATTGCAGCTTTCTCAGTCTGCCGGGCAGACGAGGATTGATCGGAAGAAATGAAACCTGAACTGAAGGTTCGTTTTGTAAATGTCGGACAAGGCGATCGGCCTGAACTGCCTGTCCGCCTAGAATATCTAGTGAAGCGGCGACAATTAAGACTCGAACTGGTTCGGGCATATTAATCTGTGAAATCTGTGGATATAAATTTCTGGTAGAGGGCCGAAGTATTTGCCAAACGACTTTCGCAGGAAAATCTTTGCTCGACGAGCCGGCGGCCGTTCGATCCCATCGTCCGCCTGCGATCCGGATCTCGTAATAACGAAATGATTCGTTGGGCCATCGCCTGATCGTCTCCAGCCTTGACTAAGTAGCCTGTTTCTCCTTCGAGAATTGCTTCGCTTGCGCCTCCTACATCAGTCGCAACCACCGCACGTCCCGCAGCCATGTACTCGAGAATGGAATTCGAAAAGCCCTCGGCTTGCGAGCTCAACACGCAAATGTCAGAAGCCGCGAGCAGATCGGGCACACTGGCACAACGGCCCACGAACAGACATGTTTCTTTCAAACCAAGTTGCTCTGCAAGTTTTTGTGTCTGTTCACGCAACTCGCCTTCGCCCGCCATCACGAACAATGCTTCCGGCACTTCTGCCTTCACGCGCTGCGCTGCACGTAACAGCATCGGATGATCTTTGATTCGAAACTCGAAGTTCGCCACCATCGTGATTAGCGGACGCCCTTGAACTGAAGCCAGGTTCAAACGCTGAAGCGCTTCACTCGCATGACCATTCTGCTGAAAGCGTGTCAGGTCAATTCCGTTGTAGATGATTTCAACCTTCTCGCCGCTCACTCCCTGCTCGACCAATTGCTGCTTGACCGCGGCTGCATTTGCGACAACTGCATGCGCTAAACGAAACGCATATCGTTCAATGATTGTTTGCCGAGGCGTGCGCGTTCCCGTGGTTTCGCGTTTTGACGCAATGCGGCCGCGAATGCCTGCGAGAGTAGAGCCGCTCATGGCAAAGATATTCGAATAGAAATCATGTGAGTGAACGATTCTTATCTGGTGCTTTTTCAGATAAGAAACGAAGCGACGCGTTTGGCGCAACGTGTTTGCATCGTGAAAGCTGGTCAGGGGAAAGTAGACGATTGGTAATTGCAGGCGCTCGACGTCGGGTGTCAGAACACCACCACTGCTCACAGCAGCGACGTGCACGTCATAGTCACCGCTGTCGCGGAGCAGCTTCACCATCTGGATCATCTGACGCTCCGACCCACCCTCGATGAAGCCGTGACCGATTTGTAGCACGCTTGGTTTTGGCATCACGCAATCAGATCCGCGTTCATCCGCGAAAATCCGCGGCTCAGTATTTCGTGATCATGCGAAAGTAGAAGCGGTCGCGCAGGTCATAAGCACGCAGCAGGAGTCCGGGCGCGATGCGTAACATCATCAACGTAAAGGCGGTCTTGCGATTGCGAAAGAATCGATTTGCTTCCGTCAGTCCGTGTATCGCGCCGGCAGTGTCACCGGAGAAGAACGCGCGCTTGCCTTCGTGAAGTCGCAATAACGCGTGGAAGCGTTGTTGCTGAAGATCCACTGTTTCGAGTTCCGAAGGAGTCAACCTCATGGTTTCCTTGACTTTTTCCAGCACGCGCAAAACGTGTTTGCTCAACCAGATCGGGTCGGCAGTCAAACTTCCCGTCCGTCGTCGATAACGCGCCAACACGTCTCGATGGTAAGCGATGCGACCGCCCTCTTTGATCACACGCAGCCACAGATCGAAATCCTCGACGCTTCGCAACGACTCATCGAACAGTCCGGCGCGAACAATCGTCTCCCGGCGAGCGATGGAACAGTTTGAGACGTTGCATTCCTGTAGCAACAACCGTTCGAACGTGACCTCACCATTCGAAGGGCAAATCGTCATGAACTCTTCGCCGGCTTCCGACGAACCACCAAACATGAGCACGTTTGGGTAAAGCACGTCGATCGTGGGATCGGCTTGTATCCTCGCCACCTGCACCTCGAGATAGTTCGGCAGCCACGTGTCGTCGCCATCGAGAAAAGCAATCAGCGACCCGCGCGCCGCCGCGATGCCGCTGTTTCGGGCGGCGCTCACGCCGCGATTCTCTTGCTTGAGATAAACGATGCGCGACATGTAAGGCTTGAGCGCGCGTTCGAGAGCTCCTGTGTCCGGTGACCCGTCGTTGATGACTATGATCTCGTAGTCAGTGAACGTCTGCGCCAACACAGAGTCGAGCGCCTCGCCAATAAACTCGGCGACCTCATACGCAGGAATGATGACACTGACGAGAGGGCTTCCGGTCTGCTCCAACGAAGAACTCCGTTTTACTTTGAGTCTGCTGCCAACTGAGGGTTTCTCGGTCGCAGAACTATGTTAGCCGAACGATGCAAGATCTAGCGAGCCTCCTTGGAGTGCGGCGACCTGGCGCCGCTTTGGCCTCGACCAGCGTAATCGATAAAAAGCGGCGCCAGGCCGCCGCACTCCAAAGAGGTGCTTTAATCCTGCCTTGGCCCAAACGTCGTCAGAACCGGAGGACGGGGCGTCCGCGCACGAAAACGTCTTCTTTTCATAAAACAGTCAATAACCGTGATTTCATCGAATTTGTTCAGCGTGTGAACGCCGATAACGTCTTTGTCCCAGTCCGGAAGAATTTTAGCAACTTCCGTTTCGCTGTATTCAGTTGGACTGAGATTGTCGATTCTGCTGATCGTCGTGGCATAGCCGTATCGCATCGAGCTGTCCTGGCTTGGCCGATACAAAACATCATTCAACCAGAACAGGTTGCCGGCGGGTCGGGCGCGCGTGACGTCAGAAATAACCGGATTACGAGCGTGCGGTTTCCAGGGTCCGTGCGGGCTGTCGGCATAGTACACGTGCAACTCGTCCCAGTTGACCAGAACTCCTTCTTCTTGAATATTCACAAACATCCACCACGTTCCATCTACTTCAACCAGAGTTGCATCGAGCGGACAAGTTGCTTCCAGTAGCACCTGTTCGAGCTGCCAGTCGAAAGGAAATGAAGCGGAGCGATAAAGACTAACCACATTTTTATCGCCGGTCTCGGGAATCATGTAGTAATCGCCGCGCCATTCAAACACAAACGGATACGACAGATGACAATCGAGCTTTAATACTTCTGCCGGACCACTCACGATCCCAGTTTGATCGACTTGGATTACCGAGAGGTGAGCGCGGCCGGCGCTGTTCAGATATTCTTCAAAAAAGATGTAGTACTGTTCGCCTACCTTGATTGGAAATGGATCCGCCCAGAAGCGATCGACCGGAGGAATCAGATATTGGAAATCGCCTTTGTGGATGCGATACGCGAGGACCCATTGCTCGAATGATGAAAGCTTCTCCAGTACACGCGAGGCTGCGCGACCGGAGAGCTTGAGAAACAACTGGCCCATCGTGGCGTTTGTTGGCTGTTCGACAGAACCGTTGCCAGTATGACTGACGTCGAGTGCCACAACGTCGTGGCTCTCGTGCAGATCAACAAGACTGCGAGCGACAAATGCTGCCGACTTCCAGTAACAGTAGTTATTGTTCAATCGGAGCGAGAAGCGATGCAGCGTGGGCGAAGTTGACTGATAAATAATCTGTTCCGTCGGAGGCTGTCCGGATAATGATCTAAGCGAGGAGATCATAACTGGATCCTGAGTCATGACTTCTCTGAGCCCAGGCAGACTGTTTTCGTCGTTGCCAAATGCATAAAACCAAACGCCATACTTCGCGAGCTGTGCAAATTTCGCATTCCATTCGGTTGGCCCAAAATTCAGAAGCACATCCAATTCAAAAGTTCTTATCTTCTCCAACTCGTCTGACGATAAACTCGGCGAGCCATCGACGAGGTCGTCAATACTCGCTTGTTCCAACGCATCGGGTGTCACAGAGAACGCGCTGCGATCGAGCCGGTTATAGAGTTTGTAAAGCAGGGATCCTTCGGGTTTTTCGGCCGGAGCAAGCTTCACGACCACGACGAAGTTTGCGACATTCGCCGCCGCGATCTTTTCCAGACACCGCCGCACCCAGCGAGGTTGAGATAACGAATCGATTATCAGGCCGATTCTGAGCCGGACGGATTTCTCGACTTGCTCCGCCATCAGCTAAACAGTCACGGGTAAGGCAGTGTGCTCGTGGGATTCCGCCAGATGCGGTGTGTGGTCAATGTACCGGCGGTGCCACAACTCGAATATCCACAGGGACCAGAGAGGCTGCGAATGATCGCGACGACCCTTGTGATGCTCGTCCAATATCAAATCGACGTAGTCTGGATTGACGTAACCGCGTTGTCGCGTGCGTGGCTCCCGCAAAATCTCCTGAATCTGATCGCGCAGTTGGCGATTGATCCATTCTTCGAGAGGCATTCCGAAACCCTGCTTGGGCCGGTCGAGAATTTCGGCAGGGATGAGATCTTTCGCCACTCGTTTCAGCAAGTGCTTCGTCTCTGTGCCTGCAAGTTTTAGTGGCGCCGGCACCGTGGTGACGAAATCGATCAGTTTGTGGTCCAAAAGCGGTACGCGCACTTCGAGCGAAGTGGCCATGCTCATTCGATCAACTTTGGTGAGAATGTCGCCGGGCAAGTAGGTCTTGCTATCGATGTAAAGCAACTGGTCCAGCGGCTCGTTTGTTTTCACACGCGCGGCGAATTCACGGAAGCTCCGGGCGACTTGATCCTTGGTACGCAGTTGTTTTTGAAAGTCACTCGTGTAAAGCGATTCCTTACCCAATTCGGTGAAGTAAGAAAGAGTGTCTAGATGACGGTCGATCGGATCGAGCGATATGTTATGAAGATAATTGCGGCCCCACGCACCGTGCGGCAGACGATAACTGATCGGCCGCATCACGCCTTCCCGCAGCGCTTTTGGCAGTGCGGAAAACGCGCGGCGACTTTCCTGGACCAGGTAATGAGTGTAGCCGGCAAACAACTCGTCACCGCCATCACCTGACAAAGCAACAGTCACGTGATCGCGTGCGAGCTTCGAAACCATGAAGGTCGGTATTGCCGAGGGATCTGCGAACGGCTCGTCAAAGTGCCAGACGAGGTCGTCGATGATGTCGCAGATCTGCGGTGTTACAAAAAACTCGTGATGGTCTGTGCCCAGTTTCTTCGCTGTCAGGCGTGCGTACTTCAGCTCGTTATAACTGTCTTCGTGAAACCCGATCGAGAAGGTCTTGACCGGTTGATTCATCTCTCGCGCCATGAGGGCAACGACAGTGCTGGAATCAACTCCTCCGGAAAGAAACGCGCCGAGCGGAACATCAGCGATGAGCCGCAACCGCACTGACTCGCTCAGCAGCGCGCGCAACTCTTCCATGTAGTCTTCGGGCTTGCGCGACTCAGCGGGCTCGAACTTGAAATCCCAATACTGGCGAACGTCAACTCGACCCGCGGAAAAGGTCAGATAATGTCCCGGCGGAAGCTTGTGAACGTTTTGAAAGATCGTCAGCGGATCGGGTACGTAACCGAGCGTGAAATAAGCGTCGAGTGCTTCGAGATTTATTTCGCGTTTGACGTCTGGATGTTCGAGGATCGATTTGATTTCCGATCCGAACACGAGTGTTTGCCCACGTGTGACGGTGTAATAAAGCGGTTTCTTGCCAACGCGATCGCGCGCGATATAAAGCTCGCGCTTCCTGTCGTCCCAAATCGCAAACGCAAACATGCCGCGCAGGTGGTCAGCACAAGCCGGACCATACTCTTCGTAAGCGTGAACGATTGCTTCGGTATCTGAGTTAGTTTTGAAGGTGTGGCCGCGCTTTTCCAGTTCGGAGCGCAGCTCCTGGAAGCTGTAAATTTCGCCGTTGAAGACGATTGTGACCGAGCCGTCTTCACCGGAAATCGGCTGGTGGCCGCCTGCAAGATCGATGATCGAGAGCCGTCGCATGCCGAGGGCGACTCCGTCTTTCAACAGAAAACCTTCGTCGTCAGGGCCGCGATGCCTGATAACATCGCACATACCCTTCAACAGCCGCCCGCGCTCGAATGAGTCGTTCCCGTTTCTGTCCCAAAAATCGATGAATCCAGCGATACCGCACATATATTTAATTAAAGACCAAATATGCGAAACGTTCCGTTAATTCTCAACCGTCCGGGCGATAGAAGTGTTTACCATAAAAGAAACCTGCCAGTTCCCACAACGACAGCTCGTTCGAAAACCGCGAAGCCGGCTCGCGGTTTAGCAGGTTCGCAAGCTGCAACATCCCGCGAAACGCGCGGCCGTAAAAGTATCTCGGAACACCCCAAACATACGGGATCGACTGCGGACGAATGCGATCCAGTACCGCACTGGAAACACTTTGCCAGAAACACCACGAGCGATGATAGCGCTTGGTGAGTCTTTCGCGGGGGATAAAGTGGTAGACGATGAGGTGGGGCAGATAGAGTCCGTGCGCACCGGCAGCTCGCAACCGCTGATACATATCTTCGTCTTCGCACGACAACAAACGCGAGCCGCTGCGACCGAGCGCAGTCGAGTATGGACCAACGCGCTGTAGTATTTCGCGAGTAAACACTGCGTTGCCGCCCATCAAAATTCCCGGATAAGCATCGTCAAACGGGACCATTTTGTCGCCGCCATCAACAATTCCGACTACCGCTGTGTGATCCTTCGGCAGCCACTTCGGAACTTCACCTTCAAAGCGTGGCACGTAAGGTCCACCGATAAAATCGATCTCGTTCTTTGTGAAGGCTGAAAGGATTGTCTCATACCACGACTCGTCAATCTCTTCGTCGTCGTCGATGAAAGCGATCAGATCGCCAGTCGCCGCTGCGACACCGGCGTTGAGCGCCGGCGATCTCCCTTGTTGTTTCTCAAAGACGTATGAGACACGGCCGCCCGATCGTGTGGCTGCTTCGTTGATCGTCGTCTTCGTATTGTCAGTCGAGTTGTTGTCAACTGCGATGATCCGCACACTCAGCTCAGCAGGCACTCGCGCCCGCAGAAGGCTGTCGATCGCCTTCTTCAGCAAAACGCTGCGGTTGTAGGTTGGAATAACGACCTCGAGCTGCATGCTTCAATCCGTATCTATCCGCGTCATCCGTGTTACGGTTTTGCGAGTATTGTCGTATCGTCTCGCACTGCACCAGGTGCTATCGTCAGATACGTCTGTGGCGACAGCACGATTTGATCTATCGAAAGTCCATCCTCGCGAACTTGGATCCGCAACGTATGCGTGCCACTGGTCGCAAAGTAAATCAATGGTCCAAGCTCACCCACGCCCCAGCCGTTGTCCTGCCAGCCCCAGCCGCTCAACCCGCAGGCAAAACAGTCCTCGAGATTGATTACTTCTGAGTTCGTGCTGCCGATCCGGCTCTTCGCTACTCCGTGATCGTCCACGCTGTCGTTGAATTGCACGAAGATCGAGTCGTTATAAGGACTGTCATCCTGCGCTTTGCCTCGAATCCACAAGCGGTAAGGCACTCCAGCCTGTGCCGTAAACTGCAATTCCACATAAGTTGCCGGATTGGAGAGTGCATCGGTTAACTTCGCTGCACCCGCGTCCGGGTTATCCAAACGCGCGCCTCCTGCAGCCGTCGCATCGCTCACCACTTGATAGTTCCCGACACGTACTGCTTCCGACGCATACAACACAACGTCGGTTGGACCATTCGGGGTTGGTGTCGGCGTTGGTGTCGGCGTCGGTGTGGGCGTTGGAGTTGGTGTTGGTCCTGCTACAAGCCTCAAAAATTGTGCGGCTACAAAGCCGTTCGTGGCGTCGGTAAAGTTGACGAAGCAGTAAACGTTGACGCTCGCCGTATCCTGCTGGCAATTTCCTGCGGTAACGCCTTGTTGTCCGGTAGTGGCAATGAACTTAACGGCCGCAGTGATTGATGGAAGTTCGCGCACGTTCGCCGGGCTCACGATCTCAACTGAACTTCCCGGAGGAAGACCTATCGTTGGTGACGGCGAAGGACTGGGTGACGGCGTGGGCGTCGGAGTCGGGATCGGCGTTGGCGTAGGCGTCGGTGTTGGACTCGGGGTTGGTGTTGGAGTTGGACTGGGGCTCGGCGTGGGCGTAGGCGTCGGACTCGGATTGCCGCCGCTCGACTTCGGCAGAATAGTATTGTCGTTCGTCAAAGCTCCCGGAGCGGTGTTCAGATACACCTGCGGTGATAGCACGATCTGATCGATCGATAAACCATCTTCGCGCGGTTGTATGCGCAGTGTGTGCGTGCCGCTGTTCGCAAAGTAGACCAGTGGCCCAAACACATCCACGCCCCAGCCATTATCTTGCCAACCCCAGCCACTCAAACCGCAGCCAAAACAGTCCTCGAGATTTATCACTTCAGAGCTCGTGCTGCCGATCCGGCTCTTTGCCACGCCTTGATCGTCCACACTGTCGTTGAACTGCACGAAGAATGAGTCGTTGAAAGGATTGTCATCCTGCGCCTTGCCTCGAATCCACAAGCGGTAAGCCGTTCCTGCCTGTGCCGTAAACTGCAACTCCACGTAACTGTCCGGACTGGCCAGCGCATTCGTCAGTTTCGCTGCGCCTGCGTCCGAGTTATCCAGACGCGCGCCTCCTGCGGCCGTCGCATCGTTCACCACTTGATAGTTTCCGACACGCACTCCTTCCGACGCGTAGAGCACTACATCCGGCTCAGTCGGAACCAGACGATAATTTGCCACAAACGTTCCGCCATGGTCCACTGTGTGACTTTCGGCGCCACCATCAGACCACGAATCAAACTCATACCATTGTCCGTTGAATTGTTGCGGAGAGACCGCACCCAGCGTTCGCGTAACTCCGACGACTGTCGGCTCGCTGAGCGGTGTGTTCTCCGGCTGCTCGTCCAACTTGATTTTTAATCCAGCCGGATTAGTAGCGAGATCCATTGTCTCTATCACCGGCGTGATGTCGCGATAAGTCGTTTGAGTTAACCCGCTGGAGTCTCGCACAGTCAGGTGAATCCGATACCAGACCACCGTCGATGTTTCACCGCTTGTCGGAATCGTAAACTGTCCCGAAGTCGTTCCTGAAAAGGCCGGAATGAACGGATGCGTGTGCGTCTCGTGATGGAAGTCGACCTGCCATGTGAAAGCACTTGCGGGTAGATTGCCGTCTTCGGCGTCTGTGCCGGTGCCGGCATACTGAATGACGTCGCCGCCGCGATAAGTCGTGCCCTCAGTGGGTAGCGTTATCGTCGCGGTAGGCTGACTACCGGCGATTACCGTGAGCACAGCAGGTTGCGACGCGACGCTGCCAAAAGCGTTCGAGACAATGCAAACAAAGCTGGCGCCACTATCAGACAAGGCCGTGCTCTGAAGATTAAGTGTGGGTGAATTCTCGCCCTGGAGATCTGCTCCATTGCGTTGCCATTGATAACTCAAAGGCGCTTCGCCGGAAGCTGTGACCGTAAAGCTCGCTGGTTGTCCGACTGCGACTGTTGTGTTTGCAGGTTGCGTGACGATGTGTGGTGCAACTTGCTTCGTATACTCAATCTTGAAGACAGCTCCATCAGTATTCGTGTCGAGACCACGCTCGAGATAGTAAAGAGTGCCGTCGCTCCCCACTTTTAGATCGACCGGATAGTAGGTAAAGCGCGCGAAAACTTCCGACGTAAGATCGGTGAGCCGCAGTGATCGAATCCATCCTTGACAAAAATCTGCGTAGAAATATGTACCGTCGTACTTCAAGGGAAACTGTGGAGTTGCCGGCTCATAGAAAGTACCGGCAGTGACTGCACAACCAACCGTATCGTCCTCGAAACCATGGCCGTAGACCACAAGCGGACTCAGGAACCGTGGATCGCTCGTAAAACCTTCTGTGTCAGGCCAGCCGTAGTTTGCGCCGGGCTGTCCTCTGTTGATCTCTTCCCAGGTGTCTTCGCCGACGTCGTTGATTAGCATCCAAATGCCGTCGGCCTTGCTGAACGTAAAGCTGTAAGGGTTTCGCAGACCGATGGCCCAAATCGCGCGATTGTTGCCCGTCGTACTTGGATAGAACGGGTTGTCGGTCGGAATCGAGCCGTCGCTGTTGATGCGCAAGATCTTGCCGAAGAGGTTTGTAGTTACTTGCGAGTTGGCGCCGTTTCGATCGTCGCCGACAGCGATGTATAGCTTGCCGTCGCGTCCAAAGCGCAAGTTTCCGCCCTGGTGCCAACCGAGCTCGCCGTGTAATTCGTCAAGCTCGAAGATCACTACCTCGCTTGCCGGATCCGCACTTGCTCCGCTGACGGTAAATCGGCTGACGCGATTGTGAAGTATGGGAGTCTTCGCGGTGTAATAAACGTAGAAGTAGTGGTTGGTCTCATAAGCCGGATCCAACGCGATACCGAGTAGACCGTGCTCGCTAAATGAGTCGACATCGAGGCTTAAAAATGGGGTGCCCCGAAGCAGGCCGTTTTCGATCACGCGAATATTGCCGCCCTGCTCCAAGACGAGTATGCGACCGTCAGGCAGCAACTCCATGCGAGTCACGCTGGTCATGCCGGTCGCAACTTGCGTGACAGCGAAGCCGTCGGGAACTTCTGCTCCAATTGCGGATGTTGTAATTAGTAGAAGAAGGGCGAAGAGAAGAAGGATTGACTTCATGATAGAAACAATCTGCGTAATCTGTGGATAGATTCTATGATTTACGGAGCAGGGAGCGGCGATCAGCAAAACGCTTACGGAAAAACCCCCAGAAAAAACTAAGTTCGACTTCGTGTTGAAACTCTAGCTCAGGTTCGTTCTTCAAACGATACTTCATCCAAAGGTAAACATCCGATAGCGCGCGGCGGTAGACGTGAGCGGGGACGTCAAGCACACGCATCTTCGAAGCCTCGAAATCAGCGGCTCGCATAATAGCGTAAAAGTAGCCATGACCACGATACCAGCGACGGTGATATTCCTTCGTCAAACGTTCCGGCAGCACATTCGCGTGCACCACCAGTTCAGGAAGATACTTCAACTTTTTGTTCGCATCGCTCAGTCGTAACTGAAACTCGTGATCTTCCATCGAGCCGATGCCGTTCTTGACTCGCTGTAGCTGTGGTTGAAAAAGTCCGACGTCAGTAAAAACCGAAGCACGCACGGCTAAGTTTGCGGCGACGAGTCCTGGACCATTTCGCACGTCCAAGTCTACTGGCTTCTCACCGAGATCGAGCAGCGCCAGCGGCGTCCAATGTTTCGCCGTCAACCAAACAGGAAATTGAGTGGACGGTTGCGGCAAAACCTTGCCACCGATGCAATCTGCGTTTGGGAATTTTTCAAAACCTTTGCGGACCGAAGCGATCCAATTTCGTGATGGCCTGATGTCGTCGTCGGTAAAAGCAATCACGCGTCCGCGAGCGACAGTGATGCCGCGGTTGCGCGCGTGTGACACGCCTTGCGTGCGTTCGAAACAGTAGATTAGGTTATCCGAGCCCCACTTGTCGCGCAGGTTTTCAACCATTGTGCGAGTGTCGTCGCTGGAGTTGTTATCGACGACGATCACTTCGTATTGAGTGTCGCCACTGTCCTGATTGAGCAGACTTTCGATCGCCCCACGCAAGACCTCGCAGCGATTGTAAGTGCCGATGATTACCGAAACGTCAGGCTCGCTCATATTCCTAAGGGGCTTTGCCTCAAAAGTAGTTTTCGCCACAAAAAAGCACAAGAAGCACAAATGATTTTTCTGAGTCTTTGTGCCTTTTGTGCCTTTTTGTGGCGGTGTCTCTACCCATGAGGCACTAATACCTTCTGTGCCTTTTTGTGGCTCACTGAGTGGCGGCAGGTATATGGCATATAAAATGTGTCGCGCAGATGGCGGTCGTAGTCTATTCGCACTGCGAGGCAACGTCGCCGCCAGTCGATGTCGATGCCAAACGGCGCCAGCCGATTTCTAATGCCCGTGTCGACGAAATAAACACCCGGGCCAAGTCCTACAGAAGAGCAATCAAATGTGATTGAGCCCTTACCGGCCTCGAGATCGATCTGTTCTCCAAGCGTCTCACTGCTGAAGAACGAACACAAACGGTTCTCCTGTGAATAGAACTGCACTTCGAAGATCACATCTTCGAGTGGCTGATAAGCTTCGTAGTTCAACGTCACTTTCATCGGACGTCCAGTTTCAAACGACAAAGACTCCTTGCCTGCTCCGTCATAAAAAGTCAGCGACGTCACTACCGCTTCATGCGATGGTCCATGTCCAGCGAGAACGCGCTCGGGCGCGTGGAGCTGCCGCGACGAGCTTTCATACAATGCAATCGTCTCGGTTGGATCGCCATCAGCCTCAATGTGTCCCTTCTTCAACAGAATCACACGACCACAGAGTCTCTGAACTGCTTGCAGATCGTGTGAAATAAAAACAACAGTCGTGCCGCTTTTATTCAGCTCCATGATCCGTTGAATACACTTACGTTGAAACGCAGCATCGCCGACAGCCAGGACCTCATCCAACAGCAGGATGTCCGGATCGAGATGCGCAGCGATCGAGAATCCCAAACGCACATACATACCCGACGAATAGCGCTTCACCGGTGTATCGATGAACTGCCGCAACTCGGCAAACTCGACAATACTGTCAAGCTTCTTGGTAATCTCTCGCCGTAACATCCCGAGAATCGAACCGTTGAGATAGATGTTCTCACGTCCGGTGAGCTCCGGATGAAAACCTGAACCGACTTCAATCAAGGCCGAGAGACGGCCGTTGATCATGATCTCACCCGCACTCGGGGTTGTAATTCTGGAAAGTAACTTGAGGATCGTGCTTTTGCCGGCGCCGTTATGACCGATGATTCCGAGCGCTTCACCCCTTTGCACGTTGAAACTGATGTCTCTGAGCGCCCAAAAGTCTTCCTTCCTATTTCGCAACAATAGTAGCTTTTGCACAAAAGAGCTGTTGGTATCCACCTCGCGGCGAATTCGATACCTCTTCGAAACCGTTTTTAACCGGAGATCGATCATGCAAGGTTAGATTACGTCGGCCATTGTTGCTTCGACGCGTTTGAAAAACAGGTAGGCCAACGGTAGCAGTATCGCGGCGAGAAGCGCCGAGACTCCCAACGAATAAAAGTCGGGCGCAACTCCCTGCAATACGACGCGTCTGAAGTTTTCAATCACACCGACTGTGGGGTTCAACGCATAAGCACCGCGCAAACGCTGCGGCACCGCGCTCAACGGATAGACCACTGGACTTGCAAACATCCACAATTGCAGCAAGAGCGGCATTGCGACTCCGACGTCGCGAAACCGCACTTGAAGAGCGGAGAAGAACAGTGAGAAAGCCGTCGCAAGCGTCGCGAGCAACACGAGAATCGGAATCGCCCAAAGCGCATAGATCGTGATGCTCACGCGATAATAAAGAAAAAGCGCAAACAGAAACGATGACGCAACGACGAAGTCAAACAATGCCGCGCTGACGTAAGTTAGCGGCAGGATTTCTCTGGCGAAGTAAACCTTCGTTACGAGCTGAGTATGACTGACCAGCCCTTGCGTCGCATTCGTCAATGAGCTCGAAAAAAAAGTCCACGGCAACAGCGCCGCGTAGGCAAAGACGGCGTAAGGCACGCCCTCACTCGAAACTTTCGCAACCACTGAGAAGATGACGGTGTAGATCAACATCAGTGACAGCGGCTGCAAGATGGCCCAGGCCAAACCTAATATCGACTGCTTGTAACGGACCTTTATGCGATGAACTGTTAGCGTGTAGAAAAGGTCGCGATAGTGCCAGAGCCCGCGCAGTTCGCGTAAGAGGTCGAGCGGCGAGAAGGAAACCGGTCGAATGATCCGGATCGGCCGACCACGGATCTTCACAGATGAATACTGATTGGCTACTTTATTTAGGTTCATCCGTCAAACTCACGGCTTGCAGATAATAGATACGCCGCAGTGCAATCGCATACCCCACGAGATAATAGACGTACCACTGATAGGCAACGGCAGCGAAAAAACTCGACACCATGTAGCCCACCAAACTCGCTTGCAGCCCAATAGCCAAATAATAGAATCGCGAATTTTCATTTCGCTCAAACAACTCACGTTCGATTAAGCGTAGCTTTCGCAGTGGATGCACAAGAAAGATGATGTAACAGATCATCGCCGGAATACCGGTCTCTGCCGCGACCTGCGTGTAAGCGTTGTGCGTGCCCAGTTCGTGCTCCGACTTGTGATGAAAGTTTCCGATGCCCACGCCTAAGAGCGGATATCTGAGAGCTACCCATATCGATCGTTTCAGCACTTCTGTGCGTTGGCTCGAGGAACCGGTGACGTCTGCCGCTGAGTTGAAAATAGTTGCCAGGCGTCCGCCGTAAGCACCCGGCGCCACAACCAGGAAAAAGATGATGCCGAGTACAAGCGTCGCCAGTGTAGCGGTCTTGTTACGACGGCCAAGCTTGCGCGCCATCACGAGCGTCATTGCCGTTAAGCCGATAAAGCCGCCGCGCGAAAACGTTATGATCACGGCAGCCAGCATCAAAAAGGCAATGCCGAAATAGACGATTTTGCGGAGCGGGTTTTTCTTTACGAGAGCCAGCACTACCGCGATCGGGATCATCGTTACGAGATGAAGCGCAAGATCATTTGAGTTCTCGAACAGACCTTTGATAGAGCCCGCAACGCGCTGTGTGTTCGTCTCTGCTAAACCGATCTTGAACACTCCCGCCTGATAGTCGCGGATTACATTGATGCTAAGATAAATGCTGACAGCAAGCACGAGCCAGAACAGAAGCTTCACTCGCAGCTCAGTACGCAGTACGTTCACGAGCACGATGAATATCAGGATCGTCTTTATAAAAAGATCGACGAACGCTCCCCACGCCTCTGAAGGATCGATCGCAAGCGGAATCGACAACAGCGCCGCCACGCCGAGCAGCAGGACCATGTTCACTTCTCTCGGCCGCGCTGTCAGGTTTCCTTCAAGAGACAACTGGCTGACGACGTACACCGCCAGCGTCACAATGCCCGTGTAAAACGCCATCTGCTTGAATGACGCGAGCGCGGGAATCGTCTCGTAAGGCCGGACGTAAAGCACGATACTGAAAACAAATAGACACGCGAAGGTGAGACTGTGACCTTTTTTCGCCGTCCACTGTCCGGCTTCGACGTCAACAAACCTCGGTGGGAGTTCTTCTCTCGGTGCAGAATCGGCCGGCTGCGTCGCAGGATGTTCGAGATCAAGCTCCTTGAAGACAGGCTTCCCGATCGGCTCCTCGCCGGCAGGACGGGAACGCTTGGAAGGAAATACTCCTTCGTAATCGAGAAGTTCAGGGTTATATCGCATTAATGAGCTGTGCGCCTTTTTGTGGCTACGGATAAGCGATTACGCAATGAAGCTTTCCGACTCGGTAAACTTCATGACGTTTGAAACCGGCCTGGTCCAACAGTTCTTTTATCTTCGTTCTGGTATAAAAGAACACATCGCAGCCGCGCGCGTTTAATCGCGCCTTTCTTATCGGCGCGCGCCAGGTCCAAAATCTCGGGAAAGCAAGAATCACTTTGTCATTCGAAAGCTCTCTCATCTTTTTCAGCACCGGTAACGGATCGCTGATGTAGTCGAAGAGCCCGATGCCGAAGCTGACATCAAACTTCTCATTGCCTTCATAGGCAAGCAGATCTGTTTGCCGAAACTCGCAAACTGAATCGAGATGCTCTCTCTCGCTGGCCTGCTTGCACAGTCCAACCATGACTTCCGCAATGTCGATGCCCAACACGCGGCGAGCACCTTTGCGCGCGAGCTCGAGGCTGTAGAGACCGTTGCCACAGCCGACGTCGAGGAATGTTCGGTCTTTGATTGGTTCGCAATGCTTGATCGTAAATACAAACCGCTCATACATGTCTTTGCGAAAAATGCCGTCGAGCAGGTTTGACAAGGTGGACTTACGATGCGTGTAAATTCGCTGAAACGCATCAGCTTCGTTGTTCCAATATCTTCTCTGGGCCACTATCTCTTCGTTCACAGTCCGAGTACCTCTCTGATCGTCGTAAACTCAAAATCATTTAATAATTTCGCAAATCGCTTCTCGGTTTGATCCAAATTCCGGTAGTGCCGGATCTTTTGCGAGAGCGACAAATCCTTAATGCGCGGTTGACCGGGATCGAGTTCCCACGGATGCAGGTAGAACACCGTGGGCCGTCCGCCGTTATTCACCTTCTTCAAACAAAACTTCGTGTACGCGTAGGGAAACAGACGAAAGTAGCCGCCGCCCCCAAACGGAAAACGCCTGCCGAACATCTCCAAACAACTCATCGGAAACTCATAGAGACCATCGCTGATCTTGTACGGAACCAACGGCGAATTCGGTACGCCGTAATCCGGATGAAAACCGATCGGAAACACTGACGAGTCGTACTTGAAATTGTACTTTTCGAGAATCGGCAGCGCCCATGGCTTTGTCTTCTCAACCACGGTAAACGAAGGAGCACGAAATCCGATCGGGCGGGATTTCACACCGCATTTCTCGATTGCCTGGAGCGCCTTCGCCAGATCCTCCTCGAACTCCTGCGGCGTGATTTCAGTCAGCAGCAGATGGTTGTAACCATGGACCGCAATCTCATGACCCTGTGCTTCGACTTCTCGAATCAATTCCGGCAGTCGTTCGGCGACCCAACCGAGCACGAAAAATGTCGCGCGAGTTTTGTGTCTTTCGAAAAGCGCCAGCAGACGTTCAGTGCTTTCACGAACTCTCAACTCACAATTGTCCCAGTCGTGCGGTTTGATAACCCCACTCAGGTTGTGCACACAAAACCAGTCTTCAAGATCGATCGAGATAGCGTTTCTCATGTACTCGTTACAACTCTTTCACGGACCGGCTCCCACTTGATGTAGCGCTCGCCGCGAAGCAGCTTGAACAGCGCAATCAAGCACGCGACGTTCGTAATCACGAAATACTGCGGCAAAGCCAACAGGCGCGAGTTGACGCCCAGCCGGACCATTACAGCAGACGCAACCGCCGCGAGATAAAACCCGACTTGAGCGATAAAGACTGCTGCGTAAAAAACGTTCTTGAATGCGAGCAGGCCCGAAGTGATGAGCAGCACAATCAAGAACAGCGGCACGAGGTAACGCATCACTTTGTGCGAAAGAAGCTGCACCGCATAAAAGCCTTTGCGAAACGGATTCAGCATGTCGCGATTGCGCCAGAGATCGGCGAGAGTCTGCGTGATGATTCGCACGCGCACAGCCAGTTCCTTATGCGCTTTCGCGTTTGGTTCTTCGACGCAAATAGCTTCTGGTTCGTACACGGCTCGAAGTCCCTGCCGCACCATCGTGGTTGCCACTAAGAAATCGCTGCACGCCTCGTGGTAGAGCGGTATGTAGGCTGACTTGCGCACTGCGTACATGCAGCCGCAAACACCAATCAACGAAGTGATCGCGCTCTCGTGCTTCTTCAACAGAAACTCGTAATTCCAATACGAACGTGTACCGTGACTGACGCTCGAGTCAGCGGCGTGCGCGTAGATCACTGTGCCGGTAACACAGCCAACGCTCGCGTCTGCAAAAGACCGCACCAGCTTGCGCAGAACGTCTGGACGATAGTGCGTCGTAGCGTCAGAGAACAGGAGTATCTCGCCAGTGGCTTTTTCGACGGCGGCGTTTTGTGCGGCAGTCTTTCCCAGCCGTTCGGCCTGGCGGTGGAGTCGCACGCCGCGCGGGGCAAAGCTGCGGACAATCTCGTCGGTACGGTCAGTCGAACAATCGGAAGTGACGAGAATTTCGAGTTTCGATTTGGGGTAGTCGAGAGCCAGCGTATTTTCCAGTTTCGCGGCCAAATCGCGTTCTTCGTTGTAGGCGGCGATGATTACGGTTGCGCTCGGAGTAAACTCGCGCTGCTGCACCGGTTTTCCGCGTAACCGGCTGATCAGCATTAGTAAAAGTGGGTAGCCGGCGTAGGTGTAAACGATGGCTACGACGGCGGTCCAGAAGATGATTTCGACGTAGGTACTCAACTCAGGCTCATTAAACAACGAAAATCGGCCGTTTTCCAGCCACAAAGCGTCACATTGGGCGCCTCCTTGGAGTGCGGCGGCCTGGCGCCGCTTTGTTATCGATCATGCTAGATCGAGGCCAAAGCGGCGCCAGGCCGCCGCACTCCAAAGAGGCGTCAATCAGTTGGTTTTCTTCCGATCAAAAAGACCCCGGTGGCGGCGAGCTCGGCATCAGAACGGTTACGGTAGGGGGCAGCGAGCTTTGGCCGAATCTGCTCGATAAGTGTGAGCGTTTTTTCGGAATAGTCAACCCCAGGCTCGATGATTTCCCTGTGCGGCGTCAATGGCCCCTCGCCGAGCACGCCTGTAATCAGCAGCTTCGCCTCGTATCCGCGCCTCTGCATCTGCTCGCGGTAGTCGCTAATCAACTTGCGATTCGGCTTACCGGAGTCGATGGCCATCAGGTAGTAGATGCGCTCCGGGATGGTGAGAAATGTGAGTGGATGCATGCCGCGGCTGCTGAACATGTTCTCGTCGGTGAAGTCGATTTTGTGAAGCATGTGGCCGCCGGGCTTGAGCAGACGATCCATGCCTTCAAAAGCACGATCGATGTTGTAGACGTTGTGAATCACCGCGCGCGAAACAATGAAGTCAAAGGAACCCGGCTCGAGAATCTTATCCGCCTCTTCGACTCCGTGACCGTAGATGTATTTCAGGCGCTCGGGATTAACGTCGATTCCGTTGTCCAGCTTGATCGCCTCGTCAAACACGCGTCGTTCGTCAGGCGAGAGTTGTTTTCTGAGTTCCAGATAGATCCTGGTCTGCTGGTCGACGTTGCGCTCTGAATAAAACTTGTCGAGAGAAACTACCTGCGTCGCACCGCCAATCAGAAACTTCAACGCGACACCGAAATTATCTCCCGGCCCAACTTCGAGAATCCGGTGTCCACGAAATGCATCCGGCCCAAGACCTGAATACTCCAAATAATCGCGGTAGACTTGTTCGATATAACTGACACTCTTCTCGAGACTCCAAAACTCATGCGTCGAACCATAATGCGTGACTGTGTTGCCGGCTTTGAACGCTCTCCGGCGTCGCCAGTTGTCAAAGATCCGGTGAGCGATGATCAGAGTTTTCGACTGACCCGCCAGTTTTTTCAAGGCAACACTCATACAACACTCAGACGACCTTCGCCTTGTGCGGAAGCAACAGCAACATCGAGTTTTTTATGTCGACGAGAGCTTTTCTGCCTGCCGGCATCAGAGCGAGAAAGACAGGTGTCGTGATTGCCACAATGATTCCGCAAGCGATAAAGCCGACGACGGGATTCGGCACTGCCACGAATCTCCGAAATACAATACAGGCTACCAGGGAACAAACGGACGCGCCGGTGAACGGCGCCAGCAAACGATAAAAGTCGCCCATCCTTACCGGGCCTGAACGCCCGACGAACCAGAACAAAAGCGGAAAAGCTATCAGAATTCTGCCGAGTGAAAACGAAGCGGCAACGCCAACCGCACCCCAGGGTAAACCTGCAAGCAACGACAAGATCGAGATGGGTGCATTTATCAGCGCCCAGCGCAGCATGTCTCTGACACGTCCCTGACTCACGAGCAACCAACCACCCGTGGCCGCAACCGGTTGAAACAGTCCAGCCACACCCATGAAGATGAATATCTTTGCCGTGGCGCCCCACTGCGGACCCAGGATGATCAGCACGAGCCAGTCGGCAGTCGCCAACATCAGCATAACTGCCGGCATCGTTATCATGACAATCTTTTCCATGATTCGCAGATAAGCTTGCCGGTATCGTTCGGGTGAGTCAGCGAGCCGGCTGAGGGCCGGAATCGCCACCGCTGAGAGTGGCTCGTTGATCTGATCCGTGGGTAGAGCGAGGAGCTGCGCAGCTTTTGCATAAAGCCCCAAAAGTTGCGGACCAAATGCTCTGCCGACGATCAGGTTATCGCAGTTCTTTGAAATGTAATTGGTAAGCGCGTAACCCGTGACGTTACCACCAAACGAGAGCATCGAGCGCACTCCCGTGTTACGTTTCGGACGACCCGGCCGCCAGCGACACGTCAACCAAACACCAAGAGCATTAGTTGACAGCAATGCCAACTGACTGAAGACCAAAGACCAATAGCGCGCGCCACGCCACGCGAAGATGATCCCGACAACATAACCCATCATCATCGACAGGAATGCGATCACGCTCAGCGCGTAAAAGCGCATCTGCCGTTTCAGTAGTGCTTCATGTTGGACCGCCAGACCGCCGAACAAAAAACCGATGGCCGTCACAATCGAGATCAAAATCAAACGCGGCTCGCCATAAAACCAACCGATCAATGGCGCGAGTGAGATCATGAATAGAGTGATTACCACGCTGATCGTTAAGTTGACCCAGAAGAGCGTGCTGATCTGGTCGTAACTTATTTCTGCTCGTTGCACGGTGGCGAGCGAGAGACCAAGGTCCTTGAACAGCGCCACAAAGCCCGTAAACACCGCGACCATTCCGATGAGTCCGTAATCCTGTGGCGTGAGTAAGCGGGCAAGGATCGCGGTTGCGACGATGCTGAGGGCAAACTTCAACCCGTGCGAGACGATCGTGACTACTCCACCGCGCGCGGTCCGGCTACCGAGTGCAGCAGTCAGATGTTCCGTATCGAAATATTCCTGACTCACGAAAGTGTTCTATAGCGACCAGATCTCCCACGCAAAGCCGCAAAGGTGCAAAGCGCTACCGCGTTTCCAAAGGCCTCCTTTGCGTCTTTGCGCGAGAAAATATTTTTACATAGATTAGTTTTTAATGAGAATGGCAACAGTGCGCGGTTCGCTGTCACCGTCGGCATATTCGCCTTGCGCAGCGATTCGGAAGGGGACAGTTTTCTTAAACTCCTCAAGATAGCGAAGAGATTGTTCGGTTGTCTCGCCCTCGTGACCTTCATAAATCATAAATGCCCACGAGATGTCTTTGAGGACTTCGAGCCAATTGATATGGCCGCGCACGGCCAAATAAGAGATCACGCAACCGTTCAAATGGCTCTTCAGATGCGGCGCCAGCGCGCACCTGAGATCGGTGGATTGTGTGATAACTCCGCCAGTGGTGGAGAACCTCGTACAACCCAATGCATACAACAGTTTTTCAGTGTGCGGTACAACCACTTCCTGGTCCCAGCCGTGACACCACAGAGCACCCAATTTTAGATACTGGGCCATCATCATTCCGACGTTGCAGCCAATGTCGAGTACGAGGCGATTTTCAACAGAGACGCCCGCGGTGTTCATCAATACATGGAGCACTTCCGCTCGCTTCTCCGGGTGACGCTTGCCGGGCAGATCGAGCCCCGGCACCGACTGGTAAAGATATCGACCACCGCGAAGAATACTTTTGTCGCCAAAGTGCGATGCGTCGGCGCCGTCCTTTGCGACCTTCTTCAGGTAAGTTGCGTAACCGGTAAGAGCAAAGTTCTGAAAGTCGATGTAGCGGAATTCACCGTCAACCGTCATGTAAGCATTCCCGCTACAGTCAGGACATTGAAACTCCTGGTCATCAAAGCCCGATGGAAGAATGATCTTGACGAGGTTTCGCCGCTCCAGATCTCGAATGGTCTTGATTCCGTTTTCGCACACCTCCATCGACGTCATTGGTTTCGCAACATGCTCGACCACAAACGCCGTCCAGAGACTGTTATTGCACTGCAATTCCACCAGATCGTAGAGCCTTGGACCAACACGGTTTACGTGAAGCAGGTTGGCGACAAGCGTCAGGTGTCGCAGGTTGTGAATTAACTTCAGATGCAGCCGGCTCTCGCCTTCACCTTTGTAAACATAAACACTTTCAGAGAGTCCGCCGGGATGTTTGACGATCTTTAGTCCGGCGTTTGAGGGATAGTAGTTCGAGAGCTCGCGGAACGGAGTGGCTTTAATCGTTTCAGGGGGAAGATAGATCGCGTGACCGCCGGCGCCGTAACACAAGCCGGACCGCTTCAATTCACTCAGAAAGGAATCGAGGTTCGAAAGATCGAGGTTTGGAATGCTGATACGGCGTGCAGATTGAACCGGCAGAACGTCCTGCCAGGTTGCCGGTGTGCCGATCGCCTTTTCGAACAGGTTTTTGATACCAATGCGTTTGGCAACACGGTATTCCGAAGCGAACTGATCGCGAAGTTTTCCGAGAAAGAAATACGGTTCAGGGAAATGGACCGACATCCAACCACGCACAGAATGCTTGCTGGCGTTCAGAAGAAAGTCGTCGGGGTCGCTGTAGGTTTGATAAGCGATTTTGCCCTTTTGAGAAACGATGAGTCCCTTGCCATTGATCACGAGCCAACCGGCTTTGATAGGCGCGACGCAACCGCGCAGCAACTGTTCGCCGAGATGTCTGCTCTCAGCATTGGTCTCTCTTGGAAGACACCTTTTCAGGGCTGCATCGATTGGAAGGCCTTGGGGCTGGTCCAGGAGAACCGCAAACAAACCGCGAACCAGCACTCCTGTATCTCTACGCTTTTTCTGCTGCATGGGCGATGCTACGGGGCGGCTGTCACGCTCAAGATAAACAATTTACCTCGCAGAAACAATCATTGGTGCTTTTTTGTGGCAAGAAATAAAAAAGCTGCTGCGCTGGTCGCGCGGCAGCCGATAAAACACGGACTTCCAGAGATCAGGCCCGATCCACGGATTAGACACTCACTTCTTTCTCTGACAAATCAAAAACCAATGTCTTGACGTGCTCGCGCAACGCCAACTCAAACTGCTTGGCCTCTTCTACCTCGGTAAATGACAACGCCCGCAACTCCTGCTCGATGCGCCGGCGATAGTCAGATACCAATGAATCTGAAACGCCCAATGCCGCTGCGACTTCCAGTTGCGTCGCATGGTCTGGACTCAAATAACAGTACCAAAGGACACCGATGATGCGATTGTACTGCTTTACTTTGCCTCGCACCGCCTCATTTAGACTCGCCATGAACTGGTCGACAAAACCCGCAGCCTCGCGCTCCGATTCGCGTCGCATCAGCCCTTCTTCGGGATTCTCGCGCTTGTCCACGGGTTCGTAACTGTGGCTGTTTTCGTTGTCGCTGTCGTCGCCGTCGAGTGGCACGAGGTAAATGTCCATTACCGGCAGACGCGACATCACTAGACTTCTCAGCGTGCGCACGTCAACCGGCGAATCGACCGCATCGAGCACCGACACGATCAGATCTTCCAAATCCGCATTGCTGATGACGATCTGCGAATCACCGGTGCAGCCGACCATTCGCGTGTCTCTCTGCCGGACCGGAACGATCTGCACGCGTTGTTCGACGTCGTGCGCGCCACGACGAGGCTTGTCGTCCTTCCATTCGCTCAAACCATAAACACGATCGGCCAAACGGCGATGCGGTTCATCGTCAACACCACTCGAATCAAAGCGACGAAAATTCGGGCTCGACTGAATCAAGGTGGAGATACGGCGGGCGAGTCGATAACTCTCGGGATGCCGTTTACGCAATTCGGCAGTCAACAGATTGGTCAACTCGATCTGACTAATTTCGCATTCGATTTCATAGTCAGACATCTCGGTTTCGAGATAATGCTCAAACCGGTTCTTGCTCAGCAGTTGCACAAACAACTCCTGCGTCAGATCCGTATAAGCGGCGCCCGTCCCCTCTTCAACCAACAGTCCGGCGCTGCGCGATGCGCGGACCAGCGGATGATGCGAGACTATGCGATGAAGCTCGGTCCACAAACGATTGACATCGGAGGACCGAAGACTTTCGACCCACTTCGGATTCTTCGTTGGCCGATCGTGGCGGCGCTCTCTGGGCATAGGGCGCTTATCGACCGATCCGGAGTCCGTTGAATTTTCAGGATCTTGACTTATCGATTTCACAGGATTGTCCGTGTTGCCGTGCTCTTCTGCGAGTTTGCGTCTGAGAAATGGTGGGTTTTATCCCCTGTTTTAGCGCTTGAATTGTGTGGCGGACCATTCGTTGCCGAAGTGGTTAATGGCTGGAGGCGCCAGAGAGTTGTCTTGCTCCCCGAACGACGAAGGTCATGGTAACAGCATTTTAAAGAACGAGCAACAAGTTTTTACACCGGAGGAAAGGTGCGGAAAAGGTGAGAAAAAGGCTCTGGAATGTAGGATTTATTAAATGTTTTACTACGTTGACTCGTGGGGAATTCGGATGAAGGGCACTCACACAACATCGGCTTTCAAGAAAACGGCGGCCTGTCCTGCATCCGCGACCCTGCTCTCGTACCGCGCCGATAACCTTCCGGCAGACGCGGCCGTGAGCGTCAGAGATCACCTCAAGCTGTGTGATTTTTGCAGTGCGGAGCTGCCTTTACTGGCCTTTCACGAGCCGGTGGCGGGAACCTCAAAGCCTCCTGAAATGCCAATCAACCTGCGGATCCTGGCTGAGTCGATTTTGAATCCGCGTAATCCGCGGCTGAAAAGTCTTACGAGTAAAGCTCCTCGATCAAATCCCCGAAGCGATCGTCTATAACGTTTCGCTTGACCTTCAAGGTCGGCGTGAGCTCGCCACCTTCGATCGTGAACTCCTTCGACAAGAGCGCGACACGCCGGATGCGCTCGTAATCTACCAACGACGAAGTCAACTCTGTGATATCGCGCTGCACGATCTTGATCGCCGCTGGATACTTGCTCAGTTCCACTCGATCGGCCGGCGGGTCTTCGCCCTCTTCTTCGAGCGCGTGCTTGAGACTTTCCCAATCCGGCACGATCAGCGCCACCGGCTGTTTCTTTCCGGCTCCGACCACCACCACCTGGCTGACAAACTCGCTCTGCTTCAAAAGACTCTCAATCAACTGTGGCGCGACGTACTTGCCGTTGGAAAGTTTGAACAGATCCTTCTTTCGATCCGTGATGTAAAGTTGGCCGTCTTTCTCCATGTAACCAACGTCGCCCGTGTAGAACCAGCCATCCTTGAGCACAGCCGCGGTCGCCTCGGGCTGTCCGTAGTATCCACGCATCACGTTTGGACCACGCACGAGAATCTCACCGTCTTCAGCGATTCGAATCTCAATTCCCTCGAAAGGAATGCCGACCGACCCGACGCGGTTGTTATCAGGCCGGTTGGCAGAGACGATGCACGTCTCCGTTGCGCCGTAACCCTGCAGGATCGGTATTCCTGCCGCGAGATACGCGTACGACAACGCCGGCGACAACGGCGCGCCTCCGGAGACAAAATATCGCAGTCGTCCACCAACGCCTTCCCGCCATTTTGAAAAGACCAACTTACTCGCAAGCCCCTGTTGAATTCGCAAGCGTGGTGAGATCCATTTTCGTTTGTCCTTGCGTGCGCCGTATCGCTGTCCGACTGCCAGCGAGCGCAGGAACACCGACTTCTTAAATCCCTTCTGCGCCATGCCCTTTTTGATGATCCGGTGATACACCTTCTCGAACAGACGTGGCACCGCAGTCATCACCGTCGGCGCAACTTCACGCAGGTTTTCTCCAACCTGCTCGAACGACGCGGCGTAATAGACTGACACGCCGCAATAACAGAAGACGTAGAACCCGTCTCTTTCAAAGATGTGCGATAACGGTAGCACCGATAATGCGATGTCGGTTGGTCCAATCGGCAGTCCTTTCCCAATCGATGTCACATTGGAAATGAAGTTGTTATGAGTCAACATCACGCCCTTCGGCTCGCCGGTTGTGCCTGACGTGTAAATGATGGTCGCCAAATCGTCGGGCCTGGCGGCTTGCAGATAAGCATCAAACGCGCCCGGTCGTTGTTGGGCCAGTTCATTGCCGCGTTGTTCGAGCATAGTCAAGTCGAAGCCGTGATCGATGTCGTCCGCAATTTCCGGATCGAAAAAGATCAGGTGTTCGAGTGAACGCCTGGCCAGCGCCGGCTGCGCATGTTTGTAAAGTTTTCGAGAGGAGATAAAGATGGCGCGCGCGCCTGAGTCGGAGAGGATGTACTCGATCTGATCGACGGCTTGAGTGGTGTAGATGGGAACGTTGATCGCGCCGAGACTCAAGATGGCAAGATCCGCAATGGACCACTCAGGCCGGTTCTCGGAAAGCAGTGCGATGCGATCACCGGGACGTATGCCGAGGCCCGACAATCCGAGAGCAACGTTCTTGACGCGATCGACGAAGGCCGTGGCAGGTATGTTGTGCCACTTGCCGTCGGCTCGGTAATTGAGCGCGTCAGTCTTGTTGTGACGCAACACCGCGTCAAGCACCAAACCAGGAATGGAAGACGCTTCCCTCGAAGTTGAACGTTCATCAGGCATTTATGTGCCTTTTTGTGGAGATTCTTTGCGGCGTTTTCGCGGCGCTTCTTCGACGCGACCATTCAAAGTGGCAAGCGCGGCGAGCACGAGAAACAGTAGCGCGTTCGAGGTGGTGTGCAGAGTAAAGTCGAAAAAGCTGTGCACCAGCACCGCAAAACATCCGCTCAATGCGGCCAGCGCAACTCCACGCCGAAAGTCATCCTTCGATTTCGCACGCGACAGCGCCTTGTAGAACAGCAGCGCCACAAAACTCAGCGCCAAAATTGCACCAATGATCCCGGCATCGGAAAGCACCTGGAGATAATCGTTGTGTGCCTGCTCGAGTCGAAAGAGACCGTTGCGCGTATCGTAACGCGTGTAGATCACACCAAAAGCACCCAGGCCA
>DATFHH010000040.1:0-31804 GCA_035248565.1 Pyrinomonadaceae bacterium
CCCATCTTCGCCGTTGGTGGTGCTGTTCGCTCCGATGGTGTCGTTCGTGAAGGTGACGCGGTTCACGACTGCGCTGGTGTTGTCAATGCGGACGTTGTTCGAGATGCCACCGCTGACGAAGGTGTTGGAGATGGTGGCCGAGCCCGCCAGGTTATCGATTTTGATCGTGCCCTCGTTGAACGGTGACGCGGCGCTGGCCGGTGCGTTCGTGCCGTTGGTGCCGTTGAGCACACTAGTGTCGAGTGTAAAGCCGTTGATGCTCGTTCCACGTATGCCGTAGTTGCTGTGGTCGTGAATGAACATGCGGGTGAGCGAAACGTTCGTCGCATTATTCAGCACGATGCCGGTTCCCACAGGCGTCGCAGTCGAATCGTCTGCGCCGGTCGAGCTGGCGATGGTGCCGCCCGTGCAGCCGGCCGTGTTTGCGTTAGTGCAAGTGCCACCGGTACCGGTGACAGTAAAGCTGCCTGAAGTATTGGACAGCATGATTCCTCTGGTTCCGCCGTTAGCCGAGACGGTGGTCAGCGAAACCGCCAGTGGCGTCGTGCCGCTCGCGCGGGTGATCTCGACCGCAGTTGATCCGGCTCCGGAGGTGGTGATAGTGCCGCTCGGGATGGTGATCGTCTGGGTGTTGTCGGTCGCGAGCAGACCACGCTTGGTCGAATCAGGCGTGATGGTCAGAGCGCCGAAGGTGATTGCGCCACTATTCGTTGTCAGGCTGATTCCTGTGTCGCCTGATCCGGTTACTGACGTAGCGGCGAAACTCAGCGTAGCGCTCGAGCTGCTTGCGCTGATGCCGATGCCGGTAGAATTCCCGACAGTCGTCGAGCCAGTAGTTAAACTACCAGCGACGCTACTGAGACTGATTCCAGTGGTAGCACTGTTGGTGGAAGAGATGCTTCCGAAGGTGCCATTTAGTGTGCCAGTCGAAAGGTTCAGCGCATTCCCGGTACCGTTCAACGTTACTTCTGAAACGTTGAGTGTGCCGAAACTGGTGCCACTGATATCCGAGGTTGAATTGCCTCCCGTAAAGCCACGCAACGTATTGCCCGAACCTACAGTAATTCCGTTGCCGGTGATATTTACGATTGCGGCACTCGGATTTGGTGGTGGCAGAGCATCGCTGCCAGTGGGCGGAGTGATGCCTGTAATCGAAGAAAGGGATGCGGTCGCATCTTGTCCGATGAATTTCTGACCATTCTCCAAGGTCACTGGCCCGACGTAATCGGTCGCGCTCTCGTAGACGAAGATATTGTCATTCGTTGCTGGATGATGACTCAGGCCACTATCAACGCTATCGTTGATGGCATCAAAAGCTGCCAGCGTATTAAATGGATTGGTCAATCGGCCGTCGCAGGGACATGAGGCGTTGTTATTGATAAACCAGATCATGCCGCTGACGGTGATTGAGACCGTCGCCGTGCGATTTAACGCGGCACTCGTTACGTTCGCATTGTCGCTCAGCGTGTACGTAAAAGTATCGGTGCCTTCAAATCCCGCTGGTGGGTTGTACGTGAACTTACCGATGTCGGCCCCTGACGTCGTCATGACGACTTGCCCACCATTTGCCGTTGTAGCGTCGAAAGCGCTAATCGTCGACGTCGGATTGAACCCCAGATAATCATTCGAAACAACGCTAAAAGGAGTAGCCAGATTCGCCGAATTAATTCTTACATTGCCGGCTACAGTGACTGGGAAGGTATCGTTAACGGCGACCGGCGATGCGGCGGTCGAGCCACCGACTATGGCGGTATTCGGATCGACCGTGTCCGTGAACGTGACTCCAGTGGCGTCCGCGCCGCTGGCGCCGATCTGGACCGTATACTTCAACGTGTCACCAGGATCAGCCTTCCCGTCTATATCAACATCGGTAAAGAGGGAATCGTTCTTAGTGGCAGTAACAGTCGGCGAGACCGCCGGAAGCGGGGCAACCGGACCGGGACTGAGATTAGGACTTAAAGCATTTGAGTGCGTATTAGACTTATTTGCCACTGGACCGGCGCCGCCACCGGATGCTGGATGGCCGCTGGGTTGTGCCTTCCATAACCAACCTGCGCTTCGGGATTCAACCGAAACTGAGAAGGCGATTGCTGCCAATACAGCAACGCCCGCTATCAGTACCGAGAAGAAATGTCGATTTGATCTAGTGAATTTAGTAGTTTTTCTGGGAGGTTGGACCTTTTCACTATGGGGCATCGGAGAACTCCTTTGTATTTTGTCGTCATCAATTCTTGATGGGAATTTGAAGACCGGCTGATGATGATGGTCTATACCGGCTGCGAAACTCCGGCCAGATGCTGCTGCGCAGGGACACAGGACCCTTTGTTCAAAGAATTCGAGAACTGCCCAATCGGGCTCTTTGACAGATAACCTGGAGCTTGCGAGGGACCAGGCTTCTGAGGCTGTAGCGAATAAGCAGCCGGATTCTAGTGCGGACCTGCCGTGAAGTCAAGGCGGACCACGAAAAGATATACTGGCTGCAGCTACAAAAGGCACAAAGGCGCAATTAAACCGAGTTTCCAGATAAATCGAAATTTTTTATCCACAGATTAACCGATTCTATGCCTGCTGTTTGAGCTGGGCTCGTAGGTTGAGGTTGCGGATTAGGCGGTGGAGGTAATTCGGATGAACACCGAGGAGCTTTGCGGCTTCAGTGTAGTTGCCTTTTGCTTCTTCGATAGCCCGCAGAATGATCTGTTTCTTCGTTTGCGTTACAGCCTCGTGATAACGCAGTGTTGATGTCGGCGAGAGTTCACTTTCCAAAACCGCTTCGGGCAGATCGTCCGGCAGTATGAGGTCGGTAGTTCCTAATACCACGGCGCGCTCGATCGCATTCTCCAACTCACGCACGTTGCCGGGCCAATCGTAAGACGTCAAACACGCACGCGCTTCAGCCGAAAACCCTTTCAACCTTCGATTGCATTTAGCGCCGCACTTGTCGGCAAAATAATTCGCCAGCAGCATGATGTCGTCGCGTCGTTCGCGCAGCGCCGGCATCTCGAGTGAAACAACATTGAGTCGATAATAAAGATCCTGACGAAACTGACCTGCTTCCATTGCTTCTTCGAGATTCTTGTTCGTTGCAGCAATCACGCGCAGATCGACTTTGATCGTTACTGTTCCGCCTACACGTTCAAACTCACGCTCCTGCAACACGCGCAGAAGTTTGACCTGCAACTGCGGAGTCAGCTCAGCGATCTCGTCGAGAAAAACCGTGCCACCATCGGCAACTTCCAAACGACCTTTCTTCTGCGCGAACGCGCCAGTGAACGATCCCTTCTCGTGACCAAACAGTTCGCTTTCCAGTAACGACTCGTTCAGCGCCGCGCAATTTACCGCCATGAAAGGTTTGTGCACGCGTTTGCTGTTGCGATGCATCGCCCGTGCGGCCAACTCCTTGCCTGTACCACTCTCACCCGAGATCAGCACAGTCGAATCCGTCGGCGCGACTTTCGAAATGAAGTGATAAACGCGCTGCATGGCGGGACTCTCACCGACCATGTTGTGCTCGATGTTTACATCGGCGAGCAGGCGCTCGTTCTCGTTCTCCAGCCACTCAAACTGCCGCGCGTTTTCAATCGCGACGGCGGCGATGCCGGCGATCGCAGCGACGAGTTGCAGGTGATCGCGATTGAATTGATCGCGCGGGTGTGTCGTGTCGAGATAGAGCACGCCGAGCTTGCGATCGACCATGATTAGCGGCACGCACATAACTGAATGTGCGCTCGCAGCGATCAAGCTCTGAGTCGCAAGCGAAGGATCGGCCTGTGGATCGCTTGCCAACAATGCGACGCCATCGCGCAAGACCTGCTGCACGATCGTTCGGCTGACGTGAACAGCCTGATCTTTTCCGCGTGCACGATCGAGGCCGAACACGAAACTGGTCTCAAACGATCCCTCGTTTGTAAGCAGGACCGCGCCTCGCTCTGCCGGAACAACTTCGAAGAGTAGTTCGAGTAAACGTTCGAGCAGATCGTCAAGACCACGAATCGAGTTGATCGTGGTGCTGACTTTCATCAGCGCGCTCAGGTCGCGCGCCATCAGGTAAAGGGCGTCGTCAAAACGGATCTGCAAAGTGGATCCGCTTACGATGTGAGCTTCGTCGAGCCTGACATCACTCGACTTGGAAGTCACCTCACCGTCGTGCGTGAGAAAGAGAAACTGCGAATCGCCTATGCGCACACGATCGCCATGTTCCAGCAGTCGCGACTTGATCGGAACGTCGTTGATAAACGTGCCATTCAAACTCTCGAGATCGGTGATTACGAAACCTTCTTCTCTCTTTTCGATCTTGGAGTGGCGGCGCGAGACTGAGGCGTCGGCGATGCATAGGTTCGCGGCCGTTTCCCGACCGATGAGCATCATGTCTTCATTGATGGCGAAGATCGCTCCCTTGAGTTTGCCTGCGATTGCTGCGAGACGTGGAGGCATGGGTTGAGTCTAGGTAGCTCAGTGTCTTGCGAGTAATAGTCTACAGCATTTGACTGGGCTGTAAATCTGTATTGCCCAATTCTAGCCTAAGAATTAGACTTGGCTTCAGTGGCTAACGACTCAATCCTAGCGCGTTGGAATCTTACTCTCGAAGAATTAACTGAAGCGGTAGATAGCAATCCAAGCCTTCGTGGAATGCTTTTTGGCTACGTGGCAGAAACGGTGCTTAAAAAGATGTGGTTCTCCACCGAACACATTACACATGCGGTTAAATACGATGATCATGACCGAAAGAGAAAAGGTGATTTGGTAGTAACTTACAAGGGTGAGAGTTTCATTGTTGAGTCAAAATCGCTTCAGACAAATATGATTAAGAAAGTGGGTCAGGTTTGGACTGGAAAGGCTCAATGTGACGCAAGCGATCGCAGAACAATCGAGTTGCCGGATGGTTCAAAAATAACGACTACCTGCTTGCTGCCTGGTGAGTTCGATTTACTGGCGGTCAATTGTTTCGCTTTTGAGAACAAGTGGAGATTTGTGTTTGCTAAAAACAGTGAGTTACCCAGAAGTAAATACGCTAAATATACAAGCAAGCAACGAGAGTCGCTGTTGGCCTCATTAATTCCTATTTCATGGCCGCCCGAACCGCCATTTCATGCTGCACCCTATCCATTGCTCGATCAGATTCTAGCTGAACGGAAGGCAACCAAGGGCAAGTTGATGATTCTTAAGGATGCACAACAAATAAAGGTGACGGACTAACCAAAAGTCCTGGTTTTCGGTATATTCTCTTTCTTTGGAATCTTCATGCTGTTGCGCACCGCTGTGTACTTGAACTCTCCGATTAGTTTTTCCAGAATTTTCTGTTTTTCTTCTCGTGTTAGCTCTCGCGCCGGAAACTGACCTTCCATTTCACTTCGAATTTCGTTATAGCGAGTAATTGCGCGCTTTTCGTGACGCGAGCGGAATACTTCCTCGCCTGCGACGGTGATAACGTGGTCGCCCGACGCGCTCGTATCTAAACGCAATTGGCCCGGAAGGAATAATAAATTCATTTGCCGGACTTAACCTTTTTTAGATTTGTGCCTTTTGGCTGCTTCACAAACACGAGAAAATATGAGTGGTTTTTACGAGCGTGTACTTGCTTTTTTAGACGACTCACACCGGGCCTATTTTGTCGCACGACAACAAACAAATCTTTTGTGTAGAAGCCCAGTTTTTCAAACTCTGCGATCAATTCAACGTGCGTTAAGTTTTGGCGATTTGCACTTACTTCATCTTGACACTTCACTATAAAGACGCCTTGATTTTTTAATACGCGCCCTGCTTCGCGCCCGGCTTTGAAATACAAATCCAAAACCGCCGCGTGCCACTTAGGAGACGTTTCCTCTACCACTTCTCCATTTGAATAATGCTCACGAAACGCAGCGTGCGTACCACCACCGGCGAGGTGCTCGGCTGACCTGCGGAATAATCCCTCCATGTAAGGAGGGTCTAACACTACGCAGTCGATCGAGTCACTGTCGTACGGCAGCTTGCGACAATCGATGTTATTTAACCTCAGGTCGCTGGCCTTCACGTTGTAATCGTCCGGCGGCACAGCTTGCCAAAACACCCCTTTGCCCCAAGTGACATCGGCTACCACTGAACCTTTCGGAACATGCAGATATAGGATTTTGCGAAACACCTCGGCGTTTCCTGCGACGTGAGCTGATACCACAACATCAGATGTAGCTATGCCACCTTGGGTACGTTTGTTCTGTTGCTTTTCATTCGTCTCTACAAGTAAAAGTTGTTGCGGTTTCATGTTTGAGCATTCTTAGCAAAATCTTGGTTGCGCCGCAAGCAATCGAGTTAAAAGAGATTGCCGCACCCGACACCGATCGCGATGCTTGCTCTGTTCGAGAGAACGTCAGAATGTGAACCTGTAACTGAACGGATAGCAGCCCTAACAATTCAGATAGTATCTACCACTGAAAAATCAGAAATCTCGAGGAAATCGCGGTGGCACGCGTCTCGCACTGCCAAGTCGCGTTAGCCCGCAATCTCCCACACCAGAATGGCAACCCAACGCCCCCGGGTTGCCATTCTGGTATTTACGGAACGATGCGCCAGTTGTTGTTGGGAGTCCTAGGTACAATTTGGTGTCGCTCGACCCAGTCGATGATCAACTCGCGAATCTCCTCGCTGGATCGGTAGACGACAGGCGCGTCTTTGTACATCGTGTAGCCACCGCCACCATTCACGCGATAGTTGTTCGTAGCGAGGCGAAGTTTCTTTGAAGGCGCGAGCGGCTGGCCATGAAAACGCAGGTTCTGTATTCGTTGGCCAGGCGGTTTTGAAATGTCGAGCTCGTAGGTAACACCTTCGGCGATGTCGAAGTTGTAGCCCGGAATCTTTTCGTCAACGAGATCGCTCGCCGATTTGCCGGGGGCATAGGCTTTGAAATATTTCGCCGAGTGCTCGAGCGCGTCTTTGAGTTGCTGACCAGTAACTTCCAAAACCACCAGCGTGTTTTCGTAAACGTAAAGACCCGCGATATCGCGCACGCTCACCGGTCCTTTCGCGATGCGCGCTTCCGGATTAAAACTCGCAACCATCGACACGTCAGCCTTGCCCGCTTCCAGTTGCACTTTTTGAATTAGATCGAGAATGGCAGTGTCGCGGAAGCGTGCGTCGCGCGCCGTCAACTCCTGTGGCGACTCGCCAATCACTCGCGTCAACCAATCCTGCGTCTCGCGATCATAAGGCTCGGCAAGTTTGACGACGTCAGAATCAGGCTCGACGCGGTCGTCAGCAGCGATCGTTCGTGCGGACTTGGCGTACATCCGCCAACCACTATCCGTCTTCTGTAGATATAGATCGGCGCGAGCGAGATGACGGCCCCAATAGTTTGCTTGTGTCAGTAGCACGCCATTGATGTAAACCGATGGCACTTCGCGATGCGTGTGGCCCATGAAGATCACGTCGACGCCCGGCACTTCCTTCGCAATCGAGATTGCTTCGTTCTCATGTGGCACTTGTCCGGGATTCACTGCACCGGTGCCTAGATCTTCGCCGAGACCCATGTGCATCGCGATGATAACAACGTCTACCTTCTCCTGTTCACGCAGGATCGGGACCCACTTGCGCGCTTCGCTAACTGGCTCATGAAACTCCAGGCCCGCATAGTTTGGCGGATTGTCCCAGTTGGGAATGCCAGGCGTGGTCAGGCCGAGAATTCCGATTCGCACGCCCGCGACTTCTTTAATGATGTAGGGCTTGTAATGTGGCTGTTTGGTGGCGATGTCGTAAGTGTTGGCTGAGAGCCATGGAAACTGCGCTTCCTTGCGTGCTTTTTCCAAAACTTTCAGACCGAAGTTGTACTCGTGATTGCCGACAGTCATCGCGTCGTAGTTCAAAGAGTTCATCACGAGCATCATCGGGTCCGGTGGTTTGTTGTTTTTGCGATTGTGAAACGACTCGAGCGGGGTGCCTTGGATCGTATCGCCCGAGTCGATCAAGAGCAGGTTTGGTTGCTCTTTGCGGACGCGCTTGATCAGCGTCGCGATCTTTGCGAGACCGCGATTGTCGGGTTTGTTTGTGTAGTAGTCGAGCGGGTCGATGTTGCCGTGCAGATCGGTGGTGCCGAGGATGGTGATCTGCACTCGATCTGGCGCGAAGCTGCGAGCGACGAGCACCAGCGCGAGCATGATCACTAGCGTTGGGAGTGAATATATCCAGAGATTACGCAGACTATTTCTGGGTAATCTGCGCAATCTGTGGATTGACAAAGATTTCGGCTGCTGTGGCTCCATCTATTTTGACTTCATGCACCCGCTGAAAATGCGCGCGCACGTAATCCAACTCCTCTCGATTCTCGAAATAAGTCCGCCCGCGCTGCGCGATCACATACAGCGGTCCAGGCGTCATGCGTATATCAAAATCCTTTGCCGAGATCGGTTTTGATTTTAGATCCGAACGTCCAAACACCGCGAGATAATGACGCGTCACTCCGGGCGTTTCATGCGCGATGATCGCGCCAGCCGGTGCTTCGTCACAGACAAACTTGATCGCTTCGCGCAATCCATCATCATAAAACTCATCGTGCGGGAAAAAGTAACCGCCCTTCCCGGCAGCGAGCACATTGGTGTAAAGCGCGTAGTGAGGTCCATGGGCAAATGCGGTCCACCCAGGCAAAGCTACGAAGAGTCCCACAACCAGCACTGTGAAAACCAACGATGCTCGTTTCGAGTTGAAGAACCGTGACGTCGCCCAGCGAATCAATCCGATCACGCCGACAGCCGCGAGCATGTAAACAAATGGCATTAGTGAAAGCGTGTACCTGAGCCATTTGGCGCCGATCAGCGAATACGGAACGATCCAAAAGAGAAACATGAAGATCAGAAACGCATGGCCGAGGTGGCGCCAGCGCTTGATTGCGATCGCGAGTCCAACAAGAAAGGCGAACAGGATCAACAGGGGCACTTTGATCGCCAGGAACAACAGATAGAAGTAGATCGGAGTTCCCCAAAATGGCGAGCTCGACATGTTGTTTTTGTAAAGCTCACCGGCAAAGAGATAACCGGAATGAGTCAACAGTTGCTCACCCATGTAAGCATTCATGTACCCCCACACTTCAGGCATCAACACCGCCGGGCTTGCGAGTACAAACACAACAATGATCGTGATGTAGAACCAGCCCGGCGTTTTGCCGCCCGGCTCGCCTGGCTGGCGCACGTGAATGTTGTGATGAAAAAGCATGTTCAGCCCGAAGTAGTGAGGGAAATATTTGGAAGCGATCATCAATCCGAATGAGGCCGCACTCGCGGCGTAGCGACGGTATCTCGCCGGTCTATTTTTTGGCGAGATCTGTTTGGCGCGCAGAAAAAAGTAGAACCCGAACAGCATGAAGAAGACCAGCAGCGAGTCTTCTTTGCCGATGCGATTGTGAGTGATGGCGTTGATGCCCAAGGCCCAAAAAGCTGAGGCCAAAAGCGCGTGCCAACGATCGAAGAAAGCGGCCGTGAGCAGAAAAATCGGGATGACTGTTAACGCGCCAACTAAAGCATTCGGAAAACGCAAAGCCGCCTCTTCGCTGTCGAGTTGGACACCACGCAGCGAAGCCCACATCAGCACCTTCATCACCATCGGGTGCTCGGAGTTCGCGGCGAAGTCGCCGTGCTCGTAAGCGTGTACGGCATCAAGTTTGTTTATCTCGTCTTCGGCGAAACCGATCGCGCCGAGTTGAGTAATGCGTAAACCGAAACCGAGGACGACGAGCAGCGCAAGCGTGCCGGCGATGGTCCAATCGAGAGTAGTTACTAGTCCGAGCCGGTCGATTTTCAACGCGCTCGGAGCGTTTATTAATGGAGTCGAACTGAGTTTCAGATTACCTGCCACTTACGATTCCTCTTTAGCCACAAAAAGGCACAAAATGCATTCTGTGCCTTTTTGTGGCAATGCTTGTACCTGTGTTGTTAGCTTAGACGAAAATGCTTTATGGTAATAGCGAACGCCGCAGAGTGCCGGAATATGATTGCTGTTGAATGCAATAAATGGCATGGATAACCTCGTAACTTCCAACATTCGTCAACGACCGATTCGCACCCTCGTCAGTGTTGCGGGCATCGCGTTGGGTGTCAGTTTGGTGATGCTCTTCACCGGCCTCGCGCGCGGTATGTCAAACGATTTGCAGCGTCGCGCAACCAACGTCCGCGCCGAGTTGATCTTCATGCGACCCGGCGCCGTGCAACTGACCGCCACCACTGCCAATCTCGATACACGCTACGTCGATCGTTTGAACGCGATTGATGGTGTCGCCGAGGCGCTGCCAGTGATTCGCCACTTCACTCAAGGCACGCGCGGCATCGGCATCGAGCAGATCGATGGCGTCAACTGGGAAAGCTACGCACAGATGAACGGGATCAATATGATCGCCGGGCGTGGACCACAAGGTCTAAACGAAGTGGTGATCGACGAAACCAAAGCGCGGAGTAATAATTATCACGTCGGCGACTCGATCAAACCCTTCGGCACTCAGGAGTATCGCATCGCCGGAATTTACTCGCCTGAATCCGGCGCGCGCGTGAAGATGTCGCTCGAGGCGATGCAGGACGCGCTCGAAGCCAAGGGAAAGTGCACGTTCATCTTTATAAAACTGCGCAATCCGGATCAATTGCAGGAAGTGGCGCAGCGGATCAACCAACAACTGCCGGGCAACACGATTCAACCGACTCGCGACGTGTTTACGAGTTTCGAGAAAAGTATTCCGTATCTCGGTGTGTTTCTGCGTGTGCTGGTTGGACTGGCGGCCGTGGTCAGCTCGCTCGTGGTGATGCTGGCGATGTACACGACGATCACCGAACGCACACGCGAGATTGGCATTCTGAAAGCGATGGGCGCATCGCGTAGTTACATCGTGGGAATTATCGAGAAGGAAGCGATCCTCATCAGTGTGATTGGTCTGATTGCAGGTTTTGCGGTTTCGCTAATCGCCGGGTTTCTGATTCACAAAGCGTATGGGCTGGTTTTTGAATACAGTTGGACGTGGGCAATCGTGGCTGCGGTGATTGGGATCGTCGGTGGTGTTTTGGGTGCGCTCTATCCGGCGTGGCGGGCGTCGAATCTCGATGCGGTCAATGCACTTGCGTATGAGTAACCGCGGATGACGCGGATAATCCGTGGCCTTTTTTCCAAATTAGTATGAGGCCGATTGCGCTCCAGAAAATGTCGCGTCCCTTCCTCACAATCGCCAGCGTCACTCCAATGCCTCGCGCGAAGCCGAGTACTTTCGACACCTGACCCGTTCCACCTTCATCAACACCAGCACGCAGCGGGATAAATTTAAAAGCGACGTTAATGATTCGATTCACTGACTCGAGTATGAACGCCTGCGTTATTGTTGGCGCTACCGGGCTGATGAACGAAAGCGTAATGAATATCTCCACCACTCCGGCCAGATGAAAGCACATGTCCAGCGCAAAGATCGAAAGAAAGCTGCGTTGGCTCTTCGCGTAAAATCCGTAGAAGAGTTCTTCAAAATTCTCGGCTTTCGGCTTGAACCTCGTGGTCACCTTGGGCCAGGCGCCGCGCTTGTCGAGAAATCCCAACACGCCGCTGAGAATTCTCCATTCGCTGCGGATGATCAAATAGGCCAGTGGAATGATTATAAGTGTCGTAACGAGCGCGCCGATGCTCGCATAACGTAAAGCCTTCGGCAGTGAAAAAGTGAGCAACAGCGTCGCCGTGCCGGCGAAGATAAAGAGCGCGACTGACAAGCTGTAGAAAATGTTCTCGATCGCGAGTCCCGACAGTCCGACTATCAAAGGCACACGGTCTTTTACAAAAACCGCTTTTGACGGTTCGCTTACTGCAACGCTGACAAAAGGAATGATGTTGCCCAACGCGTCGCCCATCAACCGTGCCGCGACTGCATCACGAAAGGGTAAGCGGTGTGGAGGTTCAATACAGCGAATCCAGGCAAGCGCACGAACGATGTAACGCATGCTGGAAACTGCGAGAATCAGAATGAAGCCGGCGCCGAGTCGTTGAATGCCCGAGAGGATCTCGCCGACGCCTGCTCTGCTGACGAAGTAAGCAAACAAGAGCAGACCGACGAGTCCGAAGATGATTCCAAGTGGCGCGAATCTTCTGCTCCCACTTCGCTTCTCAGTCAAAACAGCATTCGGCATTGAGTTACGTTATACGCGCAGTCGATTTTTAAGCAACACCCGTTCCTTCTTTGCGCCTCCTTGGGGTGCGGCGGCTTGCCGCCGCTTTGGCCAAAGCGGTGCCAAGGCACCGCACTCCAAGGAGCTGACTTTTTGTGCCACGTTTGCAGCTTGGTATATGATGCTATGTTCCACTCGAGACCAGAACGGGCACTACATCGTGAGTCAAACCCAACCAGTCATGACGCAACTTACCGGAACTCCGCTCACAACACTTTCCGAAGACGAGACAATGTTTCGCGCGAGTGTGCGCGAATTCGCTGAAGGCGAGTTGCGTCCGCGTGTCGAGCACATGGACGAAGCCGCGAAGCTCGATCCGGCAATCATTAACCAGTGCTTCCAACTCGGATTAATGGGTATCGAGACGCCCGAAGAGTTTGGCGGAGCAGGCGCGAACTTCTTTACTGCTATTCTTGCTGTCGAAGAGCTCTCGCGCGTCGATGCGTCGGTCGGAGTTTTTGTCGACGTGCAGAACACGCTCGTCAACAATGCTTTCATTCGTTGGGGCAATCCGGATCAGAAGAAGAAATATCTCACGAAGCTCGCGGCTGAAAGTGTTGGTGCTTACGCACTGAGCGAGCCGGGCTCAGGCTCGGACGCATTTGCGATGCAAACGCGTGCGGTCGATAACGGCGATCACTACGTACTGAACGGGCGAAAGCTCTGGATTACAAATGGCATCGAGGCCGAGATCTTCGTGTTGTTTGCCAACGCGAATCCGGAAGCCGGATACAAAGGCATCACTGCTTTCATCGTCGAAAAGAGTTTTCCGGGTTTTTCGATTGGAAAGAAAGAGAACAAGCTCGGTATTCGCGCTTCGTCAACAGTCGAATTGATACTTGAAGATTGTCGCGTGCCGAAAGAAAACGTGTTGGGCGAGGTGGGGAAGGGTTACAAGATCTCGATTGAGACATTGAATGAAGGCCGCATCGGCATCGGTGCGCAGATGATCGGCATCGCCGCGGGTGCACTGGAAGCTGCGCTGGCCTATACCGGAGAACGACAACAGTTTGGCAAGTCGATCAATCAGTTTCAGGGAGTTCAGTTTCAACTGGCGGAGATGGCCACGGAGCTCGAAGCCGCGCGTTTGATGGTCTACAACGCCGCGCGCATGAAAGACGCGGGTGTGAATTTTGTCAAAGAAGCAGCGATGGCGAAACTTTACTCGTCGCGCGTGGCCGAGCGCGTGAGCTCGAAAGCGATCGAGTTGTACGGCGGTTATGGATATGTGAAAGACTATCCGGTTGAGAAATATTGGCGCGACTCGAAGATCGGCGCTATTTATGAGGGCACGTCGAACATGCAGTTGCAGACGATCGCTAAATTGATCATCGGAAAGTGAGCCACGAAGAGGCACAAACAAACAAAGAGAATGGATACTAAGGTTTTGAAATTGGTCCGTAAGACCGAGCCGGCATCAGTAACCGAACTACGGGAACATCCCGCGGCTAAAGCTCCGGAACTGCCGGATGCGAAGCTCATGGTCGAGATGTATCGGACCATGTACTTGTCGCGGCGGCTCGACGACAAAGAGATTCAACTCAAGGGTCAGAACCGGATCTTTTTCCAGATCAGTGGCGCCGGTCACGAAGCTGTGCTCGTCGCTGCCGGCATGGTGCTCAAGCCAGGTTACGACTGGTTCTATCCTTACTATCGCGATCGCGCGCTCTGTTTGCAGCTCGGCATGACTCCGCTCGAGCAATTGCTTTCCGCAGTCGGAGCCGAGGCTGATCCAAACTCACACGGGCGCCAGATGCCTTCGCATTGGGGTCACAAGAAACTAAACATCGTCTCACAGTCGTCTCCAACTGGAACGCAGTTGTTGCAGGCTGTCGGTTGTTCGGAAGCAACTTATCGCTGTCAACTCATTCCTGAACTACAAAAGCGCATCAGTAGTTTTCACGCTGACGAAGTGACGTATGTTTCGTTCGGCGACGGCACTACCAGCGAGGGAGAGTTTTGGGAAGCACTCAACACCGCATGCAATTTGAAACTGCCGATCGTGTTTCTGCTGGAAGACAACGGTTACGCGATCAGTGTTCCGGTGGAAGTGCAAACTGCCGGCGGCGACGCATCGCGGTTAGTCGAAAGTTTCCCGTCGCTTTACGTTCAGAAGTGTGACGGCACCGATCCGATCGAGTCGTTGGAAACAATGCAACGCGCAGTTGATTATTGCCGCCAACGCAAAGGACCATCGCTGGTCCATGCGAAAGTCATCCGGCCTTATTCACACTCGCTCTCGGATGACGAAAAGCTCTATCGGCCCAACGAAGAACGCGCGACTGACGCTGAACGCGATCCGGTAAAACGCTTTGGCGCGCTGCTGATCGACGAAGGCGTAATCGACCAGGAAGGCTTGCAACGAATCAAAGACGAAGTCGATCGTGAAGTGAACGAAGCGGCTGAAAAAGCGCTGCCCAGCCCACAGCCCGCAAAAGAAACTGCGACTGACTACATCTTCTCACCGGACGTCGATCCGGCGTCGAAAGCATTCGATAACGAAGACAGACTGCAGCTTTCCGGAAACGCGGGGACGATGGTCGATCTCATCAATCGTTGTCTCGACACGGAAATGGCGCGCGATCCCCGGATCGTTGTCTTTGGTGAAGACGTGGCCGACTGTTCGCGTGAACAATATCTCGGAAGTGTGAAGGGCAAAGGCGGCGTTTTCAAAGTCACTGCAAATCTCCAGCGGAAGTATGGCAGTACGCGAGTTTTCAATACACCACTCGCGGAAGCAAACATCGTCGGACGCGCCATCGGCATGGCGACGCGGGGATTGAAGCCGGTGGTCGAGATTCAGTTCTTCGACTACATCTGGCCGGCCATGCACCAGATTCGCAACGAGCTGGCGCTGATGCGTTGGAGATCGGGAAATGACTGGAAGGCGCCGGTGGTGGTTCGCGTACCGATCGGTGGTTATTTGAAAGGCGGCGCTATTTATCACTCGCAATCGGGCGTCTCGACGTTTACACAGATTCCCGGTCTGCGCGTCATCTATCCGTCAAACGCACTCGACGCAAATGGCCTGTTGCGCACAGCAATTCGTTGTGACGATCCCGTCCTTTTTCTTGAACACAAACATCTTTACCGGCAGGCTTACAACAAGTCGCAATATCCGAGCGACGATTTCATGATCCCGTTCGGCAAAGCGAAGAAGATTCGCGAAGGCACCGACTTGTCCATCGTCACTTATGGCGCTTTGGTCCAACGCTCGCTCGTCGCTGCAAAGCAAATGGAGCAGGAAGGGATCAGCGTCGAGATCGTCGATCTACGCAGCCTCGTTCCGTTTGATTGGAACGCGATTGCGGAAACAGTTAAAAAGACCAACCGCGTTATCGTGGCCCATGAAGACTCACTCTCGTTCGGCTACGGCGCCGAGATCGCCGCACGTATTACCGATGAACTCTTCGAATATCTCGACGCTCCGGTGAAGCGCGTCTGCGCGCTCGACACGTTCGTGGCCTATGCTCCCCAACTCGAAGACGCGATCCTCCCGCAGGTCGCAGATGTGTCGAAAGCAATCGCAGAGTTGAAGGCGTATTAGCCACGGATTAAACCGACAAAACGCTTGTACTCATACAGGCGTGTATTGTTCTATTCCGCTAAATTCCTCTATTTGTCCTAATTCAACTCGAAAACGTAAAGGCATAAATATTGCCCAATTATTGGAGGAGAAACGCCTCTGAGCGTCTCCCCGACATTTGTTCCCCCACGTCGACAATTAATCGCGATTAATTAAACACAAGGGAGGTACAACTGATGAGCAAACAAGTTTTGAGCATTTTGGGGGCTGTGATACTGACTCTCACACTCGCCGCCATCGCTCTCGGACAGACGACAACGACGACTGTTAAGAAGGCCGTGCAGAATCCGGACGGAACTTACACGATCGTTGAGTATCCCGTAAAGAAAGAAGTAATGGTTAACTTGACGCCAGTAAACATCACGGGCGCGAAGGGTGTCGCAACGATTCTTCGTGACGATACCGGTACCAGGGTCAAACTCAACCTGACGAATGTTCCAGCAGATCTGAGCGCTATGACGCTTTATGCGGTTGACGACAAGGGCATGGTTACAGCTCTTGGACCGATCGCAATCACGAACGGAGTGGGTGAACTGAGCACCACAACACCACTCACCAGATTCATGTTGATTGCTTCGCCAGAAGGAACGTTGACCACATACGATCCGAACACGAAGATATTCTTCAGAAGCGCCGTACCAGAAGGGCTGGCGGTCATACCGGTGACCAGTAGTGCATCGGGAGAGAAAGTAGCTGCAACGACGGAGCCGAGCGGTAGCACGACGGTCGCTACTCCTAGTGGCACTGTGGTGACAACAACCTACACCGCTCCAATGTTGGGCATCCCGAATTTCAAAAAGGGAGATGACACAAAAATCAAAGTTGATTTCACAGGTGCCTTGACAGGCGCGCGTGCGAATGTGTTCATCACCCCGCATAAGGGTGGACCAACAGAGGTGAAGATGCGCTTCCATGATTTGAAGGAAGCTCCGGCGGGCCAGAAGTTCATCGTCTGGGCCGTTTCACCGGATAACCAATACACCAAACTCGGCGAGGTATTGAACGTCAAGGACCGTAACGAAGCTGAATTCACGGCCGAAACGCCTCTACCGGACTTTGGGCTCTTGGTTACGATGGAAGCACCTGAAGCAGTGTCGCCGGTGGGACCAGCCGTCGGCACGATTCACATTATTCCTTAGTCTCTGACAAAGGGATGTTTTGCGGGCCGCTCGAGAGGGCGGTCCTTTTTTGTGTCAAATGTTTCACAAAATGCTACCACTTGAGGTCCATCTTGCGTTAATATGCTCGCGCGAGAGCTGTGCTGAGCACCTTAGGTCTCCCGACGGGTTGAAGTTCAAGCCCATTCTTTCAAACTGACAGTGAGATCCCCTGGCCGTGAATTCCCCCTCACGGACCGAAGACTCCGTTTACCCTGAGTGTTAACGACATGACCAAGCGAAACTATCTCCCTCTGTTGCCGGTTGTACTGGCTTTACTTCTCACCTCCGCCGTTCACGCACAAGAAACCCTTCCGCAACTGGTAAAACGCGTAAAGCCCGTTGTCGTGGCGATCGCGACTTATGACGCGACAGGCGAACCGTTGATGACGGGCAGCGGGTTCTTCCTGCGGCCTGGTCAGGTTGTGACCAATCTGCACGTGATTCGTGGTGCTGTTCGCGCCGAGATCAAGACTCTCGACGGCAAAGGAAAAGTTTTTCCGGTGAACGGCACTTTGGCACTGGACGAGGAAGGCGATCTGGCGCTGCTCGAGGTTGACATGCCGCTCGAGCGAGCGCGCAGCAGTGAACTCGCACCTGAATTGCCGGACGAAGGCGAGCAAATTTTTGTTATCGGCAACCCTTTGAAACTCGAGGGATCCGTCAGCGATGGAATTGTGTCGGCGGTCCGAGAAGTGCCGAACAGCTATCGAATCATTCAGATTACTGCTCCGATCTCGCATGGTAATAGTGGTAGTCCGGTTTTTAATTTGCGCGGGCAGGTGTTGGGTGTAGTGACTGTCAAGGTCACAAATGGCCAGAACATCAACCTTGCGATCGCGGCCGCGAGAGTGGGCCAGTTAACTGCCGGTAAGCTTCAGCCGTTAGCAGAGCTCAATTTGAAAAACAAGGGTGACGTGGCAGAGTCGCTGTATCGCACCGGACTCGAATCGCTCTGGCTGGGCAACTACGACAACGCGGTTGGATATTTCGAGAATGCGGCAAACAAGAATCCGAGGCGCGCTGAGACGTGGGTGCAGGTTGGTTACTGCAAAGTGAAGCAGGGGAAAAATCAGGAAGCGATTCGTGCTTACTTGCAAGCGCTGCAATTGAAGCCTGGTGATGCGGACATTCATAACAAGCTCGGCGACGCTTATTACTATGCCGGACGTTTGCGTGAAGCGATTGACTCGTACACCGAAGCGGCGCGTTTGCGGCCTGATTGCGCGGAGACGTTCTACAACCTCGCGATTGCTTATAACGAGAGCGGTAATCCGAGCATGGCCGCCACGGAAGCGCGCATCTTGCAGCGACTCGATCCCAAACTCTACGAGAAATACCTGCGCGAGACGATGTAGGCCACGGATGACGCGGATAAAATCCGGATTTTTAATCTGCGTCATCCGCGGCTGGTTTTTTAACCAGCCTGGCCGGTGAAGATGCCGGTATCAACACTATTCGGATTGCCTAACACCACAAACCGAATGTTGCGCATGTACTTCTGCGACACGCGCTGAACGTCAGCCGGTGTCACCGCCATTAACTTCTCAAGAAAATCAACTGAGTTGCGCCAACCGCCTCCAATCAACTCATACTGCGCCAACTCCCCAGCCTGAGCAGCATTCGTCTCTTGTCCGAGATAGTAAGTGGTCAAGTACTGCGCCACCACAGCGTGAATGTCGTCAGCCCCAACCGGCTCACTCTGCAAACGCGCGATCTCGTTCAGCATCACGCGAATTGATTGGTTCGCATCGACCGCCGTCACGTAGAGCCCACCAACATTCGCCGCCTGCGTTCGCAAAAACGCATCCGGCGCGTAGGAAAGGTTTCGCTTCACCCGAACTTCTTCAAACACTCGATCGCGCAACAGTGAACTCGCCACGCGCATCGCGTAAATATCCGGTGAAGTAAGCGAAGGCGCGGTAAACAAACCCTGAATGTAATTCGTCGGTAGCTCGCGTGGCGTAACTTCGACGGACGATTTATCAAACGTTAACGGCGGCACTTCCGTCGCTTTGTAACTGCCGCGCGGCAATTTGCCGAAACTGGCAGTCACCAGGTCGCGCACTTCCGCCGGGTTGAGATCACCCACGATCACCAACAGCAAGCGCGACGTTTCCATCAGCTTGTCATGATAACGACGCAGATCATCCGGCGTTAGTTTCGATATCGTCTCAGGCGTGCCTTCAGTGTCATTCAAATAAGGATGACCGGCGTAAGCGACACGTTCCTGCAACTTCTGCAAGTAAACATCCGGGTTATCTTTGTCGTCGCTGAGCGAGACAACCATTCTTTGCTGGACCAGTGAAACGTCTTCCTTCGTGAAGGAGGGTCTCAGTACCACATCCGTAAAGATCTCCCACGAGCGATCAAAGTGCATTCGCGTGGTGGCGAGCGAAAGGACGGAGTAATCGTTATTGGCGCTGCTGCCGATTACGGTGCCCATGCGAGACAACTCACTGCGCATCCGCTCACGCGGAAAGTTTGCTGTCGCCTCAGTTGACGCACTCAGCATCAACGTCTCGATGCCTGCGTTCTGCGCGTTGATGTTGGAGGCCCCGCCGCGAACGAAGAGACCGGCTGCAACAGTCAAACTTCCTTCGCGCCGTTTCAAAAGAACCTTAAGGCCGTTGACGTCAAACTCGCTCACGAGCGCCGCCTGTTTGGCGACAACACTCTGAACCGTTTGCTGTGCCTGTCCCTTGCCTTGTTGAGTTGCTAACGAAGAACCGCTGCCTGCAATAACCAGCACCACGGCCAGCAGGAAGCTGCTGAGCATCTGGTGAAACGATCTCGTGCGATTGGAGGTTTGTCCTGACGGGTTTACCGGTTGATTCATCTGTTTACTGTCCCATTAGTTCTTCTGGTTGGATTTTGACCTTGGCTTGCGATTCATTTGACATTAAAGCCAGGCCGACATGGGGCTTGCCTTGAATATAGGTCGTGATGTAACGACTGATATCGGCGCGGGAAGTGGCGCGCAACCGCGTCAGATAACCGCGGAAATATTCGAGTCCCGTCGATGCCCACCAGAAGCTCAAGGTATGGGTGTAATCGCTCAGCTTCTCACGTGAGTAGAGATCGTCGGCTTCGAGAAGTGCTTTGGCGCTTTCGAGCTGTTCGTCGGTGTAATAGTCTTTATCGTTGAAGTGGGCCACCTCCTCGTAAAGAGCTTTGATCGCAGCGCGCGCTTTGTCGGGAGTGGTTTGCGCGACGAGCGCGATTGGACCAACATTGCGTTGCGTGTAGTAGCTCAGATCCACTCCGGTTACTAAACCGGTGTCGACGAGATTTCTCTGGAAGCGTGAATTCGGCTGCCGCAGGATGAACGAAAACACGTCGGCAGCGTAAGTCGCTGGATTGTCTTTGCCGATTGACGGTCCCTGCCAGCCAATGTTGATGATCACATTCGCGACCGGTTGGGCGATCACCGCGCCTTCACTCTTCGGCAGCGGCGGATGCTCGACTAGCGGAAACTCCACAAAGGGATCTTTTTCACGTTTGGCCCAGTCGCCGTAAAACTCCTGCGCCATCTTTGTCACTTCCGTTGGATTCACGTCGCCCGTCAACACCAGCGCCGAATTGTTGGGCACGTAATAACGCTGCTGGATCAACCGCATCATGTCGGTGGTCGATGTCGAAACCGTCTGTCTGTTACCAAGCGGATTCTTACGACTGGGATACTTGAAGAAAAGACGATCGTTCATCTCCTGGTTGAGATAAAAGAATGGGTTCGACTCGTTGCGATCGATCTCGCCAATCACTACCTGCTTCTCGCGCGCAAACTCCCGCTCGTCGAAGAGCGGATAACGAACTGCGTCTTTCATGAACTGCATCGCGGTGCGGAGGTTCGGGCTTGTGGTAGTGAAGTAATAATCGACCACTTCTTCGCGCGTGGTGCCGTTGTAAGCAATCCCCATCTGGCCGATTGCGCGGAGATATTCTTCAGCATTCGCGATCGCGCGATTCTGTTTGAAAAACATGTGCTCGTATAAATGCGACAGACCATTCAACTCGGGCGGCTCAGTGTAAGAACCGTTCTTTACTGCGAGTTCAATCGTGACCAAAGGGATCGAGTGATCTTCGAGAATGATTACTTCCAGGCCGTTCGGAAGGACCTGACTAATCAGCTTCGCTTCCGGCAGCCGCGCCGACGCTGTTGCTGTCGCTGTGGGCGCCGGCGCCGGTCTTGCCGTGCGCTGCTGCGGCATTACTCGCGCCAACAGAGTCGACGGTGATAGCAGGGTTAATAAGAGTAAAAAGACAATAAGACTTCGTTTCACAGATAACTCCATACGGTGTTGTGAATTGATGTTAGTCGTGAGGAAAAGGTTATCTCGACGGCTGAAAATTGTACAGGATAGAGATTAGGCACCTCCTTGGAGTGCGGCGTCAAGCCGCCGCACTCCAAGGAGGCGCGTGAATTCTTCCTACTTTTTCGCGATGATAGCGCGCGCTTTTTGACGGAGGACGGTTCTATATGGAGCGGCATCGGCTCCCGCTGCGTTTGCTAACCATTGAATGCGCGGTGTACCGCGTGGTGTAGTTTCACCCGTCATCTGCATCGAGTAGGTGCGTCTGTCGTTCGGCACGAACAGAACCAAGCGCCGTAGCTTGTAGTTCTCACTCGAGTCTCTACCGCTGAAGAGTAATTCCGGATAACCATCTTCATCAGCATCAACCACCTCCGCACTCCAGCTTGCATGACTAAAGCCGTCAGTGTCGAGTCGGCCCTGCGCAGCCAGCCGGTATTTTCCGTCGCGCTTTTGCAGTAATAGAAAACTGGTATTGCCGGATTTTCTTTGGTTGTTGACTGCGACGATTGCCGGCCCGGAGTCAGTATCGACAATCTCCAGGTCGCCTACGATTCCACGAGCAAATCGCGACGCGATCTTGCGCGCTTGATCGAGTGATAACTTCTCCACCGGCGCGCGGTTGTCGCGTGTTTCTGCTGGGCTTCCAAATCGTGAAGCATCGGGATGCCACGAAACAGGTGTTGTTGATAGCTGCGAAGCGGCGACCGGAAGTGCTGAGTTTGGAATGTATGGCTCTGACGCGCTCTGACCGGTATAACCCCACGCGAGCAACGCGCTAAAAGTCGTCACCAAAACAGCCGGAGCACCCACACGGAACAGAAGACCGCGTCCCGCATCAGCCGCGGCGACCATGGCCGACATCGGTGAGACCTCTGGCAACGTGCGTTCAGGTTGCGAGAGACTGCGTTCGAGAAGCACTTTCGCCAATGCTGCCGTGCGCGGGCGATCTTCCGGACGTTTCGCAAGCAAAGTATGAACTGCCAACGCGAGCGGGCGACCGATGTCTTGTCGCAAACGCGGCAGCGGAGGCGCAGGCGCAGTTGCTTGTTTGATCAGAAGCGCTGATTGAAGTGGATCGACAAAGGGCGTACGGCCGGCGAGCATCTCGTACAACAAAACACCAAGACTGTAGAGATCGCTGCGTGCGCCCACTCGCTGACCCAAACACTGTTCCGGCGACATGTAACGCGGCGTTCCGATCAACTGTCCCGAACCGGTGCTCGCGTGTGTGAACGTCGACTCTGCGGATGAGGCAAGCACTTTTGCCACACCAAAATCGAGCACGCAAACGCCTCGCTTGCCGAGCAGGATGTTTGAGGGTTTCAGATCGCGATGAATGATCCCGATGCGATGTGCTTCTTCTAGCACGTCGCAAATCTGTGTGGCGATGTTGACGGCTTTTAAGGGCGAAAAGCGTCCTTCGCGTCCGAGTGCCTGCGACAGAGTTTCGCCTTCGACAAACTCCATCACAATGAAGTGGCGTCCGTCAGGCAGATTTCCGGCGTCGAAGATCATCGCGGCGTTCGGATGCCGCAGCTTGGCCATCGTTCTCGCTTCGCGCAGAAAACGATCCGCGACATCTGCATCGCCCGCGAATTCGCGTCTGATGATCTTTACTGCTACCGGCCGTTCGAGTCCGAGGTGGGTGGCAAGGTAGACCGCGCCCATGCCGCCGGTCCCGATCTCGCGTTCGATTCTGAATCTGCCAGCGATAACTTGGGGGACATCCATATCAGACCTTCCTTCGGGCTAAAAGGTCATGAGCAACGCCGGTTTTTACCTTGGGCTGGGGGAAGAGGCCCGCTAGTTTAGCAGAACCATCCACAGATTACACAGATTCTTTTTTACTATCTGCGTAATCTGTGGATGGTTTTGTTATTTATCCAACCCGGGATGGACGCCCGGCACATTCGGTATCCAAAACATCTGCCCGTTGATCTCAATACTACGCAGCCCGTGTTTTGGCAGGTCCTTTTCTTTCAAACCAAGAAATGTGAAGTGAGGTAGGTCGCTCAGCACTGTTTGGAACCAACCATGCTTCGCCATGATTTCGCGCACCCGAGGATTCTCAAACTCATTAACGTCAAACGCCAGCATCGCGATGTGCTGCGACGTTCCGGGTGCAGCGATTGAATAAAGAATCGACTTCGATAAGTCTTTACTGAAATAAATTCCAGTCTTCTCGAGCTCTAAAACTTCCGCGATTTGTTGTGACAGCGGCAAGCTTTTCAGTCGAGCTACCTGCTCGGCAGTGAGCCGTCCTTGCGACAACCAATAATCGAGTGCCGGCTCGAAACGAGAACTCCACAACCGAACACTGTCTTCGTAGTTGCGCCGCGCGGCTTCGGCGCCGTCGCGCGGAGTTATGTCGAGTCCTTCTTTTTGCGCTTCTTCACGCGCCTTTTTCAGTTTCTTGAGCGCTTCGGGCTGGAGCTCAATCTCGTCAAAGCCGATCAGCTCGGATGCAACTCCAGCCGCTTCCTGAAATCTCGTGACCTGGTCTTCGTTCGTGAAGATGCAAACTGGCGGCGGACTCACCTTCTTATCGGCGAGGTAGATCGCTCCATATTCCTCGAGAATGCGTCGCGCCACGGGATCAGTGGGCGGACAAATCATATCGAGCTTTATCTTTCGTTTTTTGAGCGCTTTCGTTAGCGCTTCGTAAAAGGGAGTTGGTTCTTCTAAGCCGTTAGTTTCCCGGAGGGAGTTAATTGATTGTGTCGACATCTTTTCCAATACCGATACTGCGCCGCTTGCAAGGATCGGACAGACCACAATCAAAACGAGGCTTCGTAACATGAAAGCGAGTCTGGGGCGACCTCCAAAAGCGCTCACGATGATAGTGGCGGCTGATTCTGGCGGTCAACAGGTGTCAAACTTTGGAGTGCGGCGGCCTGGCGCCGCTTTGGCCAAAGCGCCGACAAGTCGGCGCACTCCAAGGAGGCTGTGGTAGGCTAGCGGTCTGATGAAGATCGCAGATTTGTTTACTGAGCTGGTAGCAACATATCGCCGGCACGGCTGGGAATTGAGAGGTGTGCTGCTACAGTCGAAGACGCGTGCGGAACTTCAAGCTAACGGAGCCGAACTACTCGGCAATGTGCCTATCAAAGACGTGGCCTTTGATGCTTTGTGGTTTTCGCGACCTTCACACAACAGCCGCGAGGCATGGGAACTTCGTTTGCTCGCGCAAACACAGTACGCTCTGTTTGAAACTTTTGAAGCAGACGAGACTGAAGAAGAACGTGACGACGTCAAACTTGAAATGGAAGCGCGATTGAGAGACTACGTAAATCCGCCTTCATCCGTGTGAATCCGTGGCTAAAACTAATTATTGTCTTCCCAATTTCACCGGAATTTCTAATTTTTGCATCTGGGCGCCCTCGTCTCCGCCACCACGCATCACCACCAGCTTCACCGTGCTGTAAGGCAGCGCACGCCGGACGCGCATCCTAAATTCTCTGCTCGTGCGAATCGGAACACCATCAAACTCGATCACGATGTCACCTTCTTTGATGCCGGCGAGGTCTGCGGGACGGCTGTTCAAAATCGAACCTAACTTAACACCGCGAACATTTGTTCCCGGCGCCACGACTTCCTCAACTTCATCGTCATCGTAACCGAATTGTGTTCGGCCTTCGGGCCGTCGTTCAAACTCCCGCGTTAGACGACTGTTATCTTGCATGGAGATCGTGGTTAGTTTAGTCGTCTTCTTCTCGCCATCACGTATGTACTCAACATCGACAGTCTTACCTACTGGCGTCCGCACCATCAGGTCGTTAAGTTGATCCTCGTTTTGTATGGGTTGTCCATCAAAACTGAGGATCACGTCGCCTCCAATCAGACCGGCTTGATCGGCTGGTCCGCCGGGCGTGGTGACGCTATCGATAATCACTCCTCGATCGGTGTTCTTGAATTCATCAATTCCGATGTACGACTTGACGATAGGAGCTGTGACACTCCTCATCGAGTGTTTGATGGGACTTACCAGCGCCGTGAATGCAGCCGCACAAACAAAAAACACCAGTAGCCCGATGAAGATCCACGACATGCCGCTCATCCGGCGTCTTCGTTTTGCCGGAGCGGATGTCGCTGCCGGTGCGATACCTTCAGTGCTCGTCAGTTGGTTAGCGGTGTAAGCGCCTATGCCTTCCATCAGTCGAAATCCGCAATTTCGGCAAAAGCGCAGTTCGGCTGGCATCACCGAATGGCAATTCGAGCAAACTACTTGAGCAGTGCTTGCCGCGGGCATTGAGATTTCAGAATTGTCAGCCATAAGCGAAGAATACACGGACAGGTTTCTATACGCCAAATAACATTTTTCGGTTGCATTTCATTAGGTCGATTAGACTTCCGGCCTTATAACAGGCAATAATTCAGTGGTGGCAAATAAGGGAGGAATTTAACTGTGGAAATAACCAAGGCACTCGCAGCCCTGCGACCACTTTACGGCAAGGACAACATCGAGATTATTACAACCGATGGCCGGCGGGTGCGAGGTACGGTTCGCAGTATGAAGACCACCCAGGCCCTCACCACTCCCAGCGTCAAGATGGAAGTCGCCAACGGGCAGATCGTGAAGATTCCCTTTCCCACCATCGCCGAGATCAAAGATCATAATGTGTAATTAGCCGCTGATTGTCGTATATTACGCCGTTCTTATGTTGATAGACGACTTCGGTGGCCGCATTGCTACTCTCTGGTCCGAGCTTCGCCCCTCAACGCGCGGATTCGTCGAACGCGCTCTTCAGGAACGATCCGGTAGCACACAGACATCGCGCAATTTCCATTACGACGCCCGCGCAGATATCGAGCTCAGCCGATTCCTCGCCGCACTCGACACCGAAGAAGGCAGCGGTTTGAAATCGCTTGCCGATACCTGCGCCGCAGTGCTGCTGGAAAAAACCGAATCTGCCGAAGTCTTTACGCAACTCGTGCGTCGCGCAAAGTCGCAGCGAGACTATCAACGCATCGACACACTCGCCGATGCACTTACGTCGCGTTTTCCGCCAAGTGAGATTTGTGAACTCGCACGCTCAGAAGACGTGGTTGTTCGCGAACTGGCCAACGAAGCACTCGCTCGTTGTCCGCTCTCTGTGCTCACTGATTTGCTCAACGATCCGGTCGACGCTGAAACAGCCCGCGCAGCTCTGCGACGGCAGGTAGTCGAGTACGGCTCAGAAGAAGCTCGTCAAATTGTGAATGTGCTTGATCAGGCGGAGGAGTTTTGACCGATCTGGTGAAGACGTTCGACCACTTGATCGATCAACCAGTTCGGAGTTGAAGCACCGGCAGTCACGCCAACCTTCTTCACGTTTTCCAGATCAGCCGGATTTATTTCAGCAGGAGTTTCGATCAGAAAACTCCTGGCGCACTGTTCCTGGCAAACCGCTAATAACTTGACGCTGTTGGATGAGTGACGGCCGCCGATCACAAAGAACGCGTCGACTTGTCCGGCAAGCGCACGCGCCGCGTCCTGGCGATCGCGAGTGGCGGAACAGATCGTGTTGACTACTTGCGGTTCAGTGTCGGCCTTCGCACGCACCGCTTCGGCGACTTCCAAAAACGTCTGCAATTTGATCGTCGTTTGCGAAACAACCAACGGCGAACGCAGCGGTGGCAATGTGGCTACTTCCGAGGCATCGCGCACGACGTAAGTATTGTCTGGCGCATAACCAACCACACCGATCATCTCCGGATGATCGGGATTGCCGGCCACGACAACGTCTCGTCCCTGACGCGCGGCTCGTTCGGCGAGATGTTGCACGCGAGTGACAAACGGGCAAGTAGCATCGATAACTTTCGCCGCGCGGTGTTCCAGGTCGTGCTGCACTTGCGGCGTGACGCCATGGGCGCGAATCACTGCAATCGTGTCGGCATCTGCTTCGTCGGGAGTGTCGATGGTAGAGACGCCGAGTTCGCCCAGTCGTTCCATCTCCTGCGCGTTGTGAATCAGCGGTCCAAGCGAGCGAATCGGGCGCACGCCTTCTTCAACCGCCTCTTCAACCATTTCGACGGCACGCTCAACGCCGAAACAGAAACCATATTCGTCTGCCAGTAAGACTTCCATAGCGTCGTTAAACTGTTTCCGAAGCGTTGTCGGCAGTGGTTGGCCGTTGGCACTTCGCGCGCCACTCTTCTCTCAATTTATCTCCGCCTGCGACGCGGTTGTCGATCCACTCCATCTCCCACTGAAGCGCGCCCGTGAGTTCACGGAGCACAGCCTTCTTGAAATCGGCCAGAGTGTGCGCGATGTCCTTCGGCAAAATCGCGTATGAAATGTCACCTAATCGCCGGAAACCGTCACAAACTGCCTCCGCCGCGTTGCAAACAGGATCTTGACCTTCCTGCATGAGTCCGTACCTCCAACTCACTGGCATTCTAGCACCATCTGCTTTACGCCCGCACGACGACGGGAGTTCGATCCGTATTCTTCCGCGTAAATCCGCGGCCTAACTGGGTAAACCGTTGCGCGCAATCGACTCCATTAGGTTGCAAAACCGATCCAACTCCCCAAGCGTCGTGTAAACATTGGGCGTGATGCGAATACCCTTAAACTCCTCGTGAACGATGGGCGTCGTAAAAACGCGATGCTTGGTGAACAAATAGTTGCCGATCGCACTCGGATCGACTCCTTGAATATTCACGTTGGCAATCGCACACGACTGGTTCGGCTCAAAAGATGTGTTGAAACTGATCTTCGGCACATCTTTCAGGTGGTTCATCCAATAACGTGAAAGATATCTCAGTCGCGCTTCCTTGCGTTTACCACCTATCCCGTTATGGAACAGCAGCGCTTCACCAATCGCTAATCGCGGCGCCGCAGAATGAGTGCCAATCTCTTCGAACTTGCGAATGTCGTTGTTCTGCTTCGTCTCCGCTGCCATCAACGGCCACAACTTCTCGATCTTGTCGCGCTTCACGTAAAGCAAGCCGGTGCCTTTCGGAGCGTAGAGCCATTTGTGGAGGCTCGTGCCGAAGTAGTCGCAACCGAGATCCTTCTGTGTGAAATCAAACTGCGCAAACGAATGCGCGCCATCGACAATCGTTTCGATTCCCTTTGCGCGCGCCAGATCGCAGATCTCTTTCACCGGCGTGATCTGGCCAGTGATATTCACCTGATGCGAAACGAGAATTAGTTTTGTTCGATTCGTGATCCCTCTTTCGAACGCCGCGGTGATCTCGTTGAGGTTCTTCGGCGGGATCGGGATCTTCACCATCTTGAGCACTAAACCTTCACGACGTTCACGCTGCCGCAGCGTCGTCAACATACGCGGGTAGTCTTGCGTCGTGGTGAGGATCTCATCTCCGGGTTTGAAGTCCATTCCCATGAGCAATATCTCGAGCGACTCCGACGCATTGCGCGTGATCGCGATCTCCTCGCGATCGCAGCTAAACATCTCTGCCAAACCCGTGCGAATAGTTTCGGACTGCGGTTCGAGTAACTGCCACATCGTGTAAGCCGTCGCGTCTTCCTGTTGCCAGATGTAGCGAACGAGCGCTTCGGTGACGATGCGCGGACTCGGCGAGACGCCGCCGTTGTTCAAGTTGACGATGCCGCGCGTAACTGTGAAAGAGTTCTGGATGACCGACCAGTAATCTTCATCCATCGCCACCTGCTCGGGACTGAGGTGGACCACACTCCGGCTCGCCGCCTCGACATCTTTCAACAACATACTAATTGTCGGAACTGAAAGTGCAGCGAGACCAAGAAACTCTCGACGTGATTTCATAAGCGGTCCTCCTACAACCTCCTTGGAGTGCGGCGGCTTGACGCCGCTTTGGCCTTGATCACGCGCGATCGATAACAAAGCGGCGTCAAGCCGCCGCACTCCAAGGAGGTACGCGTCAGCTTGTTGCTTGAAACACGATCTCGCCGTTGATGACGGTCATCACGCAGCGAGTTTTCAAGATTTCGAGTTCGGGAATCTTCATGATATCGGCGGAAAGAATCGTTAAGTCTGCGAGCTTGCCGGCCTCAATCGTGCCGCGCAGGTTCTCTTCGAAAGCAGCATACGCGGGCCAGATCGTAAACATCTTCAACGCCTGTTCACGTGTAACTGCTTCTTCAGGATGCCAACCCTCGCCCGAAAAACCTTTCTGGTCCTTCCGAGCCACAGCCGCGTAAAACTCGATCATCGGTTCGCCGCGCTCGACCGGTGCATCCGAGCCTCCAGGGACGACAACACCCGACTTGATGAAACTCTCCCACGCGTACGCGCCTGCGAGTCGCTCAATTCCAAGTCGACTGGGCGCGAAGAACAGATCGCCGATCGCGTGCGACGGCTGCATCGAGGGAATAATCCCCAGCTTCGCAAACCGCGGAATGTCGGCAGGGTTGACGATCTGCGCGTGCTCCACTCTCCATCGCGGCTCCGCGATCTTTCTCTCCGCAACCGGAACAGCTTTCAACGCGGTCTCATACTCGTCGAGGATAAAGCGATTCGCACGATCGCCGATCGCATGAGTCTCGACTTGAATGCCTTTGCGCAGTGCGTCGATCAGCATCGGACGCAACTCTTCGGCCTTCACGGTTAGAAAACCGGAAGTGTCGGGCGAGTCGGAATACGGAGCAAGCAAAGCCGCTCCACGAGAACCAAGTGCTCCATCCGAGATCACTTTGATCGTCCGGAGTGTGAATCGATTGTCGAAGGCGCCGATCGTTGGACCTTCGTTGAGCAGACGAGTGGCATTTGGTCCTGGTCCATAAACTGCTTTGTAGATGCGAAGTTTGATGGTGCCTGCGGCGTAGAGTTTTTTGAAAATGTCGACATCTGCGTAACTGCCGCCCGCATCCTGGATCTGTGTCCAGCCCAAGCCGATGTCTCTTTTGACTCCGAGCACAACAGCGCGCTCGGCATCATCGGCAGAAGTTGGCGGCACGCGACGCCGCACCAATCCCTGCGCAGCATCCAGCAACATTCCGTTTGGCTCCCCAGACTGCTTGTCTTTTGAGATCTCACCGCCAAACGGATTTGGAGTGTTCTTGTCGACGCCGGCCAGCTTCAATGCCGCACTGTTTGCGACAGCGCCGTGACCGTCAGCGCGACCTAAAATTATCGGATTGTTCGGTGAAACTTTGTCGAGGTCCCAACGCGTTGGAAACACCGGCGGTTGCCAATGTGTTTCGATCCATCCTCGGCCTGTTACCCATTCGCCGGGCTTTGCCTGATCGACTCGCGCCTTCACTTTGGCAAGCAAGTCTTGGAGACTCGTCGTGCCTTCGAGATTGAGAGTCATCTCACGTTGTCCGACGCCGGATAGATGTTGGTGAGAGTCAGTGAAGCCTGGGAGGACGGTTTTACCTGCTAGATCGATTACGCGCGTGCTTTTGCCGATGAACTTTTGCGCGGCCGCGTTCGTGCCGACGAAGATGATCCGATCCGCTTTGATGGCGATTGCTTCCGCGCGTGGCGCCCGATCGTTAGCCGTGTAGATGTTGCCGTTTTTGAAGACGATATCGGCTGTTTGATCGTTCTGTTGCGAAGGGATCATGACGGTTAGGAGCACGACGCTCGCGATGAGAAAGAAGGGTTTCATGTTTGCCTCTCAGTTTTAGCCGCGGATAACACAGATTATCATGGATTTGCGCGGAGAAACTCTTCGAGTTCGGAGCGCTTTGGAAGAGCAGTGCGCGCGCCGAGAGCGCTGCATTTCATCGCGGCGACGGCGTTGCCCAATCTCAAGCTCGTCTCGATGTCTTCGCCTGTGAGAAGTCCGTAAAGAAAGCCGCCATGAAAAGCATCGCCGGCGCCCGTGGTGTCGCGACAACCGCCCGGAGCTGCAAAGCTCCGTGACTGAATGAAACTTCCGTCGCAATAGGCCACCGCGCCGTCAGCGCCGATCGTCATACCCACAACCGCACAATCGTATCGCTGCTTTAACTCGACCAACGCCGCGCGTTCGTCGGTAATCCCCGTGACGCGTCTTGGAAACTCCTTCGATCCGATCAAGATGTCGATCAAAGGAAGAAGCTCCGGAAGACCTTCGTAAACATTATCTATATCCGCAGAGACGATCGTGCCACTCGCGCGCGCCGCCTGGGCCACGCGAACGCAGGCCGGCGGATCGTGCGCGTCGAGATGCAGCACTCGGCCCATCGCTCCAAACTCGGCCGGCGCCTCGTCACGTTTGTAAGCCAGCTTTTCATCGCGATCCCAGATGATTGTTCGCTCGCCAGTGCGCGCGTCGACGATGATGAACGCGAGTTGATTTCTCGCGCCTTCCACGACTTCCGCAAACTCGACGTTGACATCGTCGCCCTTTAATGTCTGAAGTCCGAACTTGCCTTCCGTGTCGGAGCCAAACCGGCCTGCGTAGGCGGTCTTCAAACCCAGGCGTCGTAAAGTCACCATCGCGGTTGCCGTTTGGCCACCGGCAGATTGCGTGTGTTCCAGCAAACGCATCTTCGTATCGAACGCTGGATATTCAGGCACGACGATCAAGTGATCGACGGCGTTCAACCCAAAGCCAACAGCGTCAAACGGTTTGCCGGAAGGAAGCGTCAGTGGAAATTGCATTTGCGTAAGCTAAAATAGGCCACAAAAAGGCACAAGATGCACAAATTAGTTTGGCTTAGTTCTTATGTGCTTTTTGTGCCTCTTT
>DATFHH010000041.1:0-39802 GCA_035248565.1 Pyrinomonadaceae bacterium
TTTTGAGGTTAAGGTCGGCGGCGAGAATGCGACGTCCGGTGATGAGTGACGATAAAGCGCGGACGACGTGTTCTACTTCGGGAAGCTCCGGCATCTTTTAAAACCATCCACAGATTACGCAGATTTGATTATCTGCTCGATCTCCGCTTTTATCTGATCAACCAGTTCTGGTTTGCGCGCTTCGATGTTTAATCGCAACAACGGTTCAGTGTTTGAGCCGCGAATGTTGAAGCGCCACTCCGCAGTCTCCAGCGAATAACCATCAGTGAAATCTTCCTGCCCCTCGCTGTGAAACTTTTCTTTCACTGTCTCGATCACGGCGTTGATGTCTTTGACGTGGAAGTTGAGCTCTCCCGACATGTAATGACCCGCTGTGTAAGTCTTCATGATCTCTGAGAAAGGCCTATCGTCGGTTGAGAGATGTTCCAGCACCAACAAGAACGGAATCACTCCATTATCAGCGTAGAAATTTTCGCGGAAGTAATAATGCCCGCTCAACTCGCCGGCAAATAAGCCGTTCTCACGCCGCATGCGATCCTTCATAAACGCGTGACCGCCTTTGGAGACGATGGGCCTTCCGCCTTTTCGTTTCACCGTTTCGAGTGCGGGCCATATCACGCGCGGATCGAAGATGATGGTGTTGTCGCTGCCATATTTCGTCAGCAGAATGTCCGCGAGAAATGCGGTGATGTAGGCGCCAGAGATGAACTCGCCTTTTTCGTCAAAGAACATCGCGCGATCGGCGTCAGCATCCCACGCCACACCAAACCTGGCGTTATTCTTCCTGACAAGCTCTTCAGTTTCAGTTCTATTACCTGGCAACATCGGATCCGGCGGACCTTTGGGAAACGATCCATCAGGCTCAAAATTCAACGTGATGAAATTTAAACCGAGTTGCGACGCAATTCTGGCCGCGGGTCGACAGACGTATCCAAAATTTGCATTAGCGACGATCGTGAACTTCTTAATGACACTCTTATCAATCGATTTCAAAACGTGGGTGATATAGTCGTCGAGTATGTCGCGCTCGGTGCACGTGCCTTTCTTGCTCGAAGTTACGTCAGCATCTTTGCCGGCTTTGAGTGCGTCGCGAATGTCGAACAATCCGGTGTCAGAAGAGATAGCTGTTGCTTTCTCTCGCACCATCTTCAGTCCGTTATATTCTTTCGGATTGTGTGAGGCAGAAACGACTACGCCGCCTGAGTAATCCGACGACGCTCCGACAGTGTAATAGAGCATGTCAGTCGTGATCCCGCCGATGTCTACGATATCTACGCCGGCGTCGAGAAACCCCTGAGTGAGGTTCTTTTTCAGCGGAGGTGACGAAAGACGTGGATCCATACCGACGACCATCGTCTTCGGCTTGAACAGGTAAACGTAACCTTTCGCGATCCTGTAGTACGCTTCTTCATCGATCTGGTCCGGATAGATCCCGCGAATGTCGTAAGCCCGAAAAACGTCCCAGTTCATGATTTAGAGGCTCCAAATCCATCCACAGATTTCGCAGATTCTGTGTAATCTGTGGATGGCCTTTACGTAAACGTGTAATCCGTCAGCGAAGTCTTATCGCCGAGCACAGTGCCTGGTCCAACTACCGCCGAACGGCCGATGTGACAACCGCGCCCAGCAATCGCGCCGGTCAGTTGCGCCGTTGTACCGATGCGCGTGTGCGGCCAGATCACGCAGTTCTCAACGCGCGCGCGCTCCTCGACAAAACAACCTTGCCCCAGCACTGAGTTAATGATCTGCGCGCCCGGTTTTATTTGACAGTCGTCGCCAATCAGCGACACTTCATCGATCTCAGCCACCGTTGCTGCATCAAAATTTCCACGCCGCTCCTTGATATGAATTCGCGCGACGCGATTGGCAAGCAGGTCTGCGTGCACCTGCAAGTATCTTTCAGGCGTGCCGATGTCGATCCAATACGTGCGCGCAGGAATATGCGCGTAGAACGCTTCGCCGCGTTTCAAAAGATCCGGAAACAGTCCATATTCAAACGAGTAATTCTCACCCGCCGGTAAATAGTCGAGCACCTTCGGTTCGAGAATGTACGTCCCCGCATTGATCGTGTTGCACGTGATCTCGTCAGCTTTTGGTTTTTCGAGAAAGCGACGAATGCGCCCGTCTTTTTCCGTTTCCACCACACCGTAGCTTTGCGGATCCTTCACCGGTGTCAGCACGACTGTCGCGGTCGCTTTTCTTTCGTTGTGCTCGCGAATTACTGCTTTGAGATCGAGATCGGTCAGAATGTCGCCGTTAAAAACAACTGTTGGTTCGCGAATTAGATCCTCTGCAAACTTGTAAGCGCCGGCAGTGCCCATTGGCTGCGGCTCAACCGTGTATCTCAGCTTCACACCATGATCAGAGCCATCGCCGAGCAGTTGCTCGATCTTGTTTGGCTGATACGAGAGCGACAGCGTGATATCAGTAATGCCGGCGCGTCTCAGCGTGTCGATTTGGTAAAGAAGAAACGGTCGATTACAAATCGGAACGATCGGCTTTGGAGTGTAAACTGTTAATGGGCGAAGCCGCGTGCCCTTGCCGCCAGCGAGAATGAGTGCCTGCATGCTTTATGAATAATGAAATAAGTTCTAATATCGGGCCAAGTCTAACACAAGGGGAATGCAAATGCCGGAATTGAACGAAGCAGTAATCATCAGCGCGACGCGCACGCCAGTGGGAAAATTTCTCGGATCGCTGAAAGGCTTTTCGGCGACTCAACTCGGCGCGATTGTTGTACGCGAGAGTGTCAAGCGTGCGGGAGTGAACCCGGAGGACGTTGATGAAGTGATCATGGGATGTGTGATTCAAGCTGGTCTTGGTCAGAATCCCGCGCGACAGGCAGCGCTGAATGGAGGCTTGCCGCCGACTGTTTCGGCGGTAACAGTTAACAAGGTGTGTGGCTCAGGTTTGAAAGCGGTAATGATGGCCGCGCAGGGTGTGCAACTCGGCGACCAGGAGATCGTCGTTGCGGGGGGAATGGAGTCGATGAGCAATGCGCCATATTTGATTCCGAAAGCGCGTGAAGGTTATCGACTCGGAAATGGCGAACTCGTCGATTCGATGATTAACGACGGACTGTGGTGCTCGTTTGAGAATTACCACATGGGCTGCACGGGTGAAGTTGTCGCGGAAGAGTATTCGATTGGCAGGAGTCAACAGGACGAATTTGCCTTGAACTCGCATCGCAAAGCTGCGGCCGCGATCAAGGCAGGGAAGTTCAAAGATGAGATCGTGCCGGTTGAGATTCCGCAGAAGAAAGGATCTGCGCTGATCTTCGATACTGATGAGACTGTGCGCGAAGACACGTCGCTGGAAGCGCTTGGCAAACTCAAGCCGGCATTCAAACAGGAAGGCACCGTGACTGCGGGCAATGCACCTGGCGTTAACGACGGTGCCTCCGCGGTAGTCGTGACGTCGCTTCGACGCGCGCGTGAGCTTGGTGTGGAGCCAATGGCGCGGATTGTTGCGCAGGCGACATCTGGAGTTGAGCCACGGATGGTAATGATGGCGCCGGTTGAGGCAGTGCGAAAGCTGTTTAAGAAGACTGGATGGTCGCCGAGCGAAGTGGACCTGGTTGAACTGAACGAAGCGTTTTCAGTAGCTGCGCTTGCGGTGACACGAGAGCTCGGGTTGGACCCGGAGAAAGTGAATGTGAACGGAGGCGCGGTGGCGTTGGGCCATGCGATCGGACAATCAGGATCGAGGTTGTTGACGACGATCCTGTATGAGTTGAAGCGTCGCAATGCGCGACGTGGAATCGTGTCGTTGTGTCTTGGTGGTGGGAACGCGGTAGCGATGGCAATCGAACGTTAGCCACAAAAAGGCACAAGATGTTTTTTGTGCTTCTTTGTGGCTAAAAAGATTTTTAGGATTAACGAAGATGAGTGATGTGATTGGTGTTGTTGGTGCAGGAACGATGGGGAATGGAATTGCCCAGGTCGCGGCACGTGCCGGTCACAACGTGATCATGCATGACGTGCGCGACGAGTTTCTCGAGCGCGGCTTGACGACTATCGACAAGAGCCTGCAACGCGACGTCGATAAAGAACGCCTCGACGCCCCTGGCAAACAAGCGATCATCGGCAGGATCAGGACCACAACCGATTTTGCAGCGTTCAAGGAAGCAACGCTTGTCATCGAGGCGGTGATTGAAGACCTGGGAGTGAAGACTCAGGTGTTCAAGATGCTCGATGAAATCACACCACCACACGCGATCCTCGCTTCAAACACGTCGTCGATATCGATCACTAAATTAGCTGCTGCGACCAGGCGACCAGACAAAGTCATCGGGATGCATTTCATGAATCCTGTTCCGGTGATGAAGTTGATTGAAGTCATTCGCGGTATGGCCACTTCCGATGAGACTTACGAAAAAGTGAGAACCTTATCCGAACACTTAGGCAAAACCGCGCTCGACTGTCAGGACTCGCCCGGCTTCGTCTCCAACCGCGTATTGATGCCGATGATCAACGAGGCTGTGTTCGCTCTTTATGAAGGCGTGGCGAGTCGCGAAAGCATCGACGGCATCATGAAACTCGGCATGAATCATCCGATGGGTCCGCTCACGCTCGCCGACTTTATCGGTTTAGATGTATGCCTGGCCATCATGAATGTGTTATATGAGGGGCTCGGCGACCCGAAATACCGGCCGTGCCCGTTGCTGAAGCGTTATGTCGATGCTGGTTGGCTGGGAAGAAAGAGCGGCCGCGGGTTTTACGAGTATTAGATTCACTGAAACAATGCGCCCCACAGTCTCCCATTATTGTCAGCGATGCCTTGCTGCAAATACGCTGGGCGAAGAGTTCTGCGCACGCTGCGGCACACGCTTGATGATCGTAGTCGAGCCAACCTCTTCACGGTTTGAAACTGGATCGGCGAGTCTTTACACCGACGAACATCTGCTCGAAAGAATCTCAGTAGCTGAAAATAGAGTAGCGCGTTTGGCTGAGCGTCTCGAACGCACTCTCGATCTGCTCTTGCGTTACGCACAAAATGCTTACTTCGATCGATCGCTGATCAGAGCTTTAGTTGGTCTACTCAGCGAAGACGGCATTGTCGATAGTGAGCGGCTCGAACGTGTGTGGACCGAACGCTGCCAGCGAGACACAGTCGAACAGGAAGAGAATATTCATCGCGACGAGTTGCGGCTACGTATTCTTGCGAGCGCGAGAGTTCAAAACAAACAGGCGTTTGAAGAGCTGGTCAACGAAGGTTTTCTACTGATTGAAGACAAGCAAATTCCGGAAGGCATCACGAAGCTCGAACGCGCTGCTGAAATCACAGAAGGAAACGCAGCACTGAATCTGTTCATCGGCGAACATTTCTTCCGTGGAGGCAAGACGAAACAGGCGCGCGCGTATCTCGCGAAGGCACATGAAGCTCTGCCGGACGATCTACGCATCTCGTTGTTGCTGGGATTGACTTGTGCAGACGATGGCGAGATCGAGTTAGCGAAGAATCTTTTGAGTAATACCACGGCGCAGGGAGGCGCTTCTTTCGCGGCGCATTACGGGCTGGGCTGGTTGTTCGTCGCGGAAAAGAACTGGCGTCGCGCGGTTGGTGAATTCAAACGCGCATTGACCGTCAAGCCATCGCCCGAAGCGCATTACGTGCTCGGCTGTTTGTACTACGAACTAAATCGCGACGAACTCGCCGTGCGACACCTGCGCAAAGCCACAAAGATGGATGCGGATTACGGCGAAGCGTTTTACTTACTGGCGCAGGCGTATGAGCGGACCGGGCGCAAGGAGTTGGCAAAGCATGCTTTGGAAAAAGCCGGCCGGAAGAACGTAAACCTTTTTAGCCGGTTGATGGCTGGGGCAGACAAGCGCGTCGCTGAAACACTGAGGGAAGACGCTTTAGCCACGGATTTCACGGATGGACACTGATTATCTCCGTGGCTATAATGACCGCTTTTGTGCGAAATGCGGATTGTGTTGGAGAACCTGGAGGGTGGTAAGGGCGATTTTGCCCATGTTTATCAGCCTGACGAACTCAATCCCATCGACGAAAGAGTGCAGTTGACAGAGCCCGCCGCCGTTAACGGCCAGATTAAACTCGCGGGCAATGAGGTTCTTGTTAACGGACACATCGACACTCGCGCGCAAGTCGAGTGCGACCGTTGTCTGCAACCGGTGCAGTTGCCGGTTAATACGCATTTCGCGTTGGACTACATCAGCGGCCGTGATTATGAGTCCAACGCAGCGGCAGAACTGACCGAAGCGGAAATGTCGCTTTCGGTGTTTGATGGCGAAGCGATCGACGTCGACGAGATCGTGAAAGAGCAGATCCTGCTGGCGGTGCCGACTCGGATGCTTTGCCGTGAAGATTGCAAGGGTATTTGTCCGCAGTGCGGCGTCGACAAGAACACTGGCGAATGCTCTTGCGTTACAGATAATACTGATCCGCGTTGGGCGGCTCTGAAGAATTTAACTTAGCCACAAAGAAGCACAAAAAGCGCAGACAATTTACGCTTTTTGTGCGTCTTTGTGGCCCGATTTAAATGGAGTAATTATGCCAAATCCAAAACGGCGACATTCAAAAGCTCGCCGCGACAAACGTCGCGCGCACGACGCTTTGCGAGTGCCGCAAACCACGCTGTGCCCGAATTGTCGTGAGCCGCGTATGCCCCACCGTGTTTGCCCTAAATGCGGCTATTACAAAGGTCGCGAAGTGATGCAGGTAGAACAAACCTAACCGAAGTTTGTGCGAAGTCACTCGCAGCATCAGTTGACCGGCAAGGTCGTTCTCGACGCAATGGGAAGCGACCATGCGCCGCACGTTGAGATTGATGGTGCACTGGCTGCGACGCGTGACTTCGGCGTGGGAGTGATTCTTGTAGGCCAGGCCCACAAGCTCGAGCCTGAACTGAGAAAGTGCGGCTGGCGCGGCGATGGCGATCGCGGCATTGAGTTGGTTGAAGCGCCGGAAGTGATTGCGATGGATGATCCCGTCGCCACTTCTGTCAGGCGCAAGAAGAAGAGTTCTTTGAGAATCGGCACGAAGCTGGTGATGGACGGTCGTGGCGATGGTTTTGTTTCAGCCGGAAACACCGGTGCAGCGATGGCGACAGCGAAGATGGTGATCGGCACTCTTCCAGGCGTCGATAGACCAGCACTCGCCGCGATGATTCCGACGAAGGCCGCGAAGCCGACACTGTTGCTCGACGTCGGCGCGAACTCGGAATGCAAACCGCATCACCTGGCCCAGTTTGGCGATCATGGGCGACGCTTACTCGCGTTCGGTGCTTGGCACGGTCAACCCTTCTGTCGGTCTGATGAGTATCGGCGAAGAGGAAGCGAAGGGAAACGACCTGACTAAAGAGGCGTTTCCGCTGTTGCGACAGTTGGTCAATATTAACTTTGTCGGCAACGTCGAAGGTCGCGATGTTTTCTCAGGCATGGTCGACGTTATCGTCACCGATGGTTTTACTGGCAACGTAATGTTGAAGCTGTCGGAAGGTCTGACAGAAGCGATGCTGGCGATGTTGAAACGCGAGTTGATGGCGACGGCGGTGACCAAAGCCGGCGCGATGTTGGCGAAGCCGGCGTTTCGGAGTATTAAGAAGCGACTCGATTACACCGAATACGGCGGGGCGCCGCTGTTGGGTGTGAGTCGCATAGTTGTAATTGGACACGGGCGCTCGAATGCGCGTGCGATACGCAATGCGATCAGAAGTGTGAAAGAGTTTTCTGAGCACCACACGGCCGAGCGCATTGAAGAAGGACTGAAAAGCAAACCACAGATTACGCAGATGCAGACAGATCTTAATCTGCGTATATCTGTGTAATCTGTGGATGATTGTAGTAATCTGAGGAATTAATGGTGAATCAACGCGCTGGAATTCTGGGTACTGGTCACTCTTATCCCGAAGGCATTCTGACGAATGCAGACCTCGCTCAGATGGTGGAAACCTCTGACGAGTGGATCACGACACGCACCGGAATTAAGCAACGTCGCAAAGCGGCGTCCAATGAATACACGTCGCTTTTTGCCGTTCGCGCCAGCAGAGAAGCGATCGAACGCGCGCGTTTGGATCCTGCCGATATCGATCTGCTTCTTTGCGCCACTGTCACGCCGGACCAGATACTTCCATCCACAGGCTGCATCATTCAGGCAGAACTCGGGGCGAATAACGCCGCCGCGATGGACATCGTCGCTGCGTGCTCCGGTTTTTTGTACGGCTTATCGTTGGCTGATTCGATGATAAAGACCGGCCAGGTGCGTTATGCGGTGGTCGTCGGCGCAGAGATTCTGACGCAATATGTTGATTACACCGATCGACAGACGTGCGTGTTGTTTGGCGATGGCGCGGGCGCCGCGGTACTTGGACCAGTCGACGGTAATCGAGGCATTCTCGCAAGCAGGATCAGATCAGACGGACGTTACGAAGAACAGCTCTATTCACCAGGCGGCGGTACTCGCAGAAGACCAACATCCGAGACGCTCGCGGCCGGCGATCACTTCTTCAAGATGAAAGGGAACGAGCTGTTCAAAGTGGCTGTGCGCTCAATGGCTGAGATCTCGCGCGAAGTGCTCGAGGAAGCCGGCGTGAAGTCAGACGACATCAATCTGTTTATTCCGCACCAGGCGAATCAACGGATCACCGAGGCCGTGGCGGGCAGACTGAATGTCGACATGTCCCGTGTGTACTCTAATATCGCGGTGCATGGCAACACCTCGTCAGCATCGATTCCGATCGCGCTGGATGAATGCGTTGCGGCGGGACGAGTGAAGCCAGGCGATTTGGTGTTGATGACGTCGTTTGGCGGTGGCGTGACCTGGGGCGCCGTCTTAATGAGATGGTGAATCCACAGATTACACAGATTACACAGAACAATCTGTGTAATCTGCGGATGGCATTTATTTTTCCGGGTCAAGGCTCCCAAAATTCCGGGATGGGAAAGGACCTGGCAGAAAATTTCACGGCAGCGCGGCAGGTCTTTGAAGAAGCTGATGACGCGTTGGGTTTTTCGATCTCGAGGCTCTGCTTCGAAGGTCCGGCGGAGGATCTACAGTTAACCGAGAATACGCAACCAGCGATTCTCACGGTTTCTGTTGCAGCCTTTCACGCCATGCAGGAAGCGGGAATGGGCTCGCCGGCATTTGTCGCCGGACACAGTTTGGGTGAATACTCCGCGCTTGTAGCCGCCGGTGCTTTGCAGTTATCAGACGCAGTGCGAACGGTACGCGCAAGAGGCCGCTACATGCAGGAGGCCGTGCCGGTCGGGACCGGCGCGATGGTAGCAGTAATTGGCGGCGAGCTGAGTGACATTCAGCGCGTTTGTGCAGAAGCAAGCCAGCGTCAGATTTGTTCGGTGGCGAATATAAATTCGCCGAACCAGATCGTGATCGCCGGAAGCACCGAAGCCGTTGACCGCGCGATTGAGTCGTTGAAAGGCATTGCCAAGCGCGTGATCAAGTTGAACGTGAGCGCGCCTTTTCATTGCGCGCTGATGAAACCCGCGCAGTATCGTTTGGCGCAGGATCTGGCAAAGCTGGTTTTCAATGAACCGGCGATGCCGGTAGTAACAAACGTCGATGCGCGCGTCACGACCGCGCCAGATGAATTGCGCGACGCGTTGGTGCGGCAGGTTTCAGCGCCTGTTCGCTGGCTTGAGTCGATGCAGTTGCTGATGCAACAAGGCGTCGACACGTTTGTCGAAGCTGGTCCAGGAAAGGTTTTATCGGGTCTGATGCGTCAAATTAGTCGCGACGCACGGACGTTGAACGTGGAAGATGCAGCAAGTTTGGAAACATCAATAATAAACTCACAGAGGAGCAAACACGATGCCCGATCAAGAGATCGAGAATAAGGTAAAACAGATTATCGTCGATGAGCTTGGGGTCGATGAAAACGAGGTCACACCAAACGCAAGATTCATCGACGACCTTGGAGCCGACTCGTTGGACACGGTCGAACTCGTGATGCGTTTTGAAGAGGAGTTTGGGATTGAGATTCCCGACGAAGACGCCGAGAAGATTCAGAGTGTGCGGGACGCTTATAACTACATCGACCAGCACAAAAAGTAGGAATGAGTCTCTGTGTCTCTGTGCCTCTGTGGTGAAGCTGACCACAGAGACGCAGAGACACAGAGAGGCATCCTGATTTCCAAGGAGTTTTTGATTTGACACGTCGTGTCGTAGTTACAGGCCTCGGCCTTGTCACACCGGTTGGCAACAACGTCGCAGACACGTGGACTGCCCTGATGAACGGGCGCAGCGGCGCTGACTACATCAAGAAATTTGACGCGGAGAAGTTTTCCGTAAGATTTGCCTGCGAAGTAAAAAACTTCGACCCACTGACATTCATCGCAAAGAAAGAGGCACGCAAGATGGGTGCCTTTATTCATTATGCGATTGCCGCTTCGATCGAGGCGGTGGCCGATAGCGGCATCAAACTTACACCGGCAGAAAAGTTTCCCGACGACATCTCCGAGAACGCAGGCACTTACATCAGCAGCGGCATCGGAGACTTTTGGGCCATCGAGCGCGAGCACTCGAAACTACTTGATGATGGACCAGATCGTGTTTCGCCGTTCTTTATCGTCTCTGCAATCGTAAATCTCGCCGCCGGACAAGTCTCGATTCGTTTCGGCGCAAAAGGGCCAAACTCAGCTACAGCCACAGCCTGCGCCGCCGGCGCACATGCGATCGGCGACAGCTTCAAGATCATTCAACGAGGCGATGCTGACATCATGATCTGCGGTGGCGCGGAGTCGGCCATCACGCCGATGAGCATCGCTGGCTTTTCGGCGATGAGAGCGTTGTCTACCAACAACGACGATCCTTTGCATGCCTCGCGTCCGTTTGAAAGGGATCGAGATGGTTTTGTCATCGGCGAAGGCGCGGGGATCATGATTCTCGAGGAGTTGGAGTCTGCGAAACGACGCGGCGCGAGGATCTACGCTGAGGTTGCCGGTTATGGCATTGCCGCCGACGCATATCATTTGACGATGCCGGACGAAACCGGTTCAGGTGCGCGACGCGTAATGCAGCGAACGTTGAAAGACGCGGGCGTCCGGCCGGATCAAGTCGGTTACATCAACGCGCACGGCACTTCGACACCTTACAACGACAAGTTTGAAACGCTGGCCATCAAAGACACCTTTGGGCCGTACGCTTACAAGCTCCCGGTTAGTTCAACTAAGTCGATGACTGGTCACTTGCTCGGCGCTGCCGGTGGTATTGAAGGCGTGTTCTGCGCGCTTGTGTTGCACCGCAACATGTTGCCGCCGACGATCAACTATTTCAATCCGGATCCGGATTGTGACCTCGATTACGTTCCTAACGAACCGCGCGAAGCTCACGTCGAATATGTTTTGTCGAATAGCTTCGGCTTCGGCGGGACCAATGCAGCGTTGTTGTTCAGGCGATACGAGGAATAAAGTCTTATCCACAGATTACGCAGATGAAGATTGTAGTGATGATGAAGCAGGTCGCGAACAAGGACGCGATCTTGCGCATTAACAAAGACGCCACCTGGATTGAAGAGGGCGATCTCTCTTTTGAAGTGAGCGAGTCAGACGGTTATGCGCTCGAGGAAGCATTGCGCGTGCGCGAGAAGCTCGGCGGTGAGGTTGTTGTCTGTTCGATGGGTCCACAACGCGTGAAGAGTGTCATCAAAGATGCGCTTGCACGAGGCGCCGATCGGGCAATTCACGTCGCCGGCGATAATCTTACGCCCCTCACACCGTACGCCGCCGCCACTGTGTTGGCCGACGCGATTCGAGATGAGAAGCCTGACCTGATCATGACCGGCCTTCAGTCAGACGATTATGGTTACGGTCAAACCGGCGTCATCATAGCTGAACTGCTTGGACTGCCACACGCGACCATCGTCATAGAGTTAGATGCCGCAGCAAACAAACTGCGGGTAAAGAGAGAGCTCGAGAGTGGCTGGTATCAGTGGTACGAGATGCCACTGCCTGCGCTGCTGACGATCCAGTCGGGTATCAGTCAGATTCGCTACGCGACGTTGAAGGGAATCATGGCGGCGAAGAAGAAGGAGATCAAAGAGGTGACACCTTCCGCTGAGGTGATTGGAAGGCCGTCGCATCAGCGCGTCGAAAAGATCTACTTGCCGCAAAAGACTAAGCAGACTCAGTTGCTTGGAAATGGCGATGCGAAGGCGGGCGCGGCTGAGTTGGCGCAGAAGCTGCACGTGGAGGCGAGAGTTATTTAGCCGCGGATGAACGCGGATGAAGACGGATTATGAGTGAAGGGATACTGGTTTTTTTAGAGCATAAGGGTGGGACGGCGAATCGGAGTTCCTTTGAGGCGATAGCCGCCGCGCAGACGCTAGGTTCGCAGTTGCAGCAGGGTGTGACCGCAGTTGTGCTTGGTGCTGATGTTGCTGCATTGGGCCAGGAGATTGCTGCTTATGACGTCGCGCAGGTAATCTGCGCGACGAATGCGAAGCTTGCGGAGTATACGCCGGATGCTTATGCCGATGGCATGCAGCAGATCGTCAGGCAGGTCGATCCGAATTTTGTTTTCCTAACGCACACATATCAGGTGCGCGACTTTGCACCGAAGTTGGCGGCGCGTTTTGGGAAATCGCTGATCAGCGACTGCATCCGCGCTAAAGTTGATGGCGGCAAGCTCAGTTTCACGAGAAGAATTTTTCTTGGCAAGTTGGATGCAGATGTTGTTTCGGATGGCGAGCCGCCGGTGTTCGCGACTTTTCAAACAGGAGCTTACCGGCCAGATCAGGCGGTGAAGGGTGGCAGCGCGCAGGTTGAGAATGTCACGGTCGAGATTGGTGAAGTGCGAATGGTTCCGGAGCCTCCGTTCCAGGAAGCAAAGCAGGCGGTGGATCTCACGAAGGCGGAAGTGATAGTCGCTGTCGGGCGGGGCATCAAGAGCAAAGACAACCTCGGGCTCGCGGAAAAACTGGCAGAAGCTCTAGGAGGGGATCTTGCTGCATCGCGTCCCATTTGCGACGCCGAGTGGTTACCGATAGATCGCCAGATTGGATCGTCAGGGCAGACGGTCGCGCCAAAACTCTACGTTGCGTTAGGCATCTCAGGTGCGATTCAACATCTCGTGGGCATGAAGAACTCAGGCACGATCGTGGCAATCAATAAAGATCCTGAAGCCCCAATATTCGATATTGCCGACTACGGCATCGTCGGCGATCTTTTCGAAGCCGTCCCCGTCCTCACAGAGGAGATTAAGAAGATTAAGAGTTAATCCGCAGATTACGCAGATTACACTGAATTATCTGTGTAATCTGTGGATGGTTTTCAATTCCTCCACGATCTCCTCAGGCTTCCATTCATTCCCACTATAAATCTTCACTACCTTTCCATCCGGATTCACGATCGCGGTCCGTAACGAGTGAATGATCTGGTCCTTCTCCGGAAAATACGTCAAACCAAAAAACTGCGCGATATTTTTGACCTGCTCGCTTGTTCCCGTCGCAAACTCCCAATGCGCGAAAGTCTCGTTCTGATAACGCTCAGTGTGCGCGGCGCCATAACTACGCAACACTTTTGGCGTGTCGTAAGACGGATCGATACTGATACTTAGCAGGTGCGTTTTCGCGTACAGATCCGGATCCTGGCCCAACTCGCGATCTATTTGTGCGAAGTTGTCGCTCATCAACGTGCAATACTCCGGCACCGGACAACGCGTGTAGATAAACGTGAGCAGCAACGCCTTGCCGCGATAGTTGTGAATGTGAATCTCGCGATCGTCTTGATTGCGCAAGGTGAAATTCGGAACCTCATCGCCTGCTTTCGCCATCACCCCGCCCGGCATGGCGGAAGGATTTGGGCTCTCCCGCGTGATGATCAAGTTTTCCAACCACGAATGCGCGCCGTCAATTACGAGTGTCGCCGTTACTTCATCGTTGGGAGCGAGTATCTGCAGGTCTGAATCGTTTGGCACGGTGTACGGCATCGTCATGGCGGGCATGTAGCCCTTGATGTCTTCGTGAGAGATCGTGACGAGGTGTTTGTCCGGCTCCACGAGCACGACCTTGCCTTTCAGATCGTAACGCTGCTCGTTGGATTTTCGACATGAGCCCGCGATGGCCACAAAAAGGCACAACAATGCAGCCACTCTTTTTGTATTTCTTGTGCTTCTTTGTGGTCTCATTTTGGTTGAAGTTGTGCGTCGTAGAGGCGCTGGTATGTCCAGTAGTTGCTCATCACTTTATAAACGTAGTCCTTCGTTTGCGAAAAACCGATCTCAGGCACGTAATGATCCGCCTCGTCGGAACGCGAACGAGCAATCCAACGGGCGAGATTATCGGCACCACCGTTATAAGAACCAGCCACCGCCTGCGGTTGATTGGGAAACTGCTTAAACAGATTCGCGAGATACTGCGAACCCAAGAGAATCGCGGTATCAGCGTTATATAGATCGTCCTGATCGAAATTGCGGAGATTCAATTCCGCGGCGATCTGATCCGCCGTGGATGAAATGAACTGCATCATCCCGCGCGCTGCCGCGATCGATTTCGCGTCCGTTTGAAAGCGCGACTCCTGCCGCGCAATGGCAAGCATGAATCGCGGATCGACATTCCTGCTCGTGGCATGTTTCATAAACGACTCGCGAAAAGGCGCCGGATAAAGCATCTCGACCGTCTCGCGCGGCGCCAATTCAATCACAAAATCAGCCGGCATTGATTTCCAAACCTGTTCCGCAAAACGAACGGCACGATTCGGCATGCCCGCGGCTAACGAGAACTGGGCGATCGTGTAGTCTTCGTCATTTGGCGTCGCAGCTTTAGTTGGTGCGCGCACAACGAGTAATTCCGGCAGTGCTTCGTCGTAAAGTCCGAGGAGCAACAGACTTTGGGCGAGTGCCTCGTGACCTCCAACGTCCGGCGATTGTTTCAGCAGAGAGATCTTATTGAACTGCGGCAAGCGGTATGCGCCGAGCGCGGCATATGCACTCTGCAGATACTTCAACGCTTCGCCGCGAAGTTGAGGATCGTTTGTGAGTCTCAGGCTCGACTGTGCTGCCACGCGCGATTGCTCAAACTGACCCGCCGCGTTTGCGACTTTGCTTTCGTTCAGCAATGAATTAAGGCGGTTTCGAACGAGCACCCGCGACTTCTCGTTCGTCGCCAGCTCCATCAATCGCTGCGTTGCGCGCACGCCGTAGTATTCGTTGCGTCCATCAGGAATCGACAGGTAAGCGGCAATTGCTTCTTCTGTACGGCCAAGTTGTTCGAGCGCATACGCGCGCAGAAAATTGATCTCGCTAGTGCTGGTCCCGCCCGGCACACGACTTCCACCAAGATCCGAAAACTTCAACAACTCTTCCGCATCGCGCACAACAGTGGACCACGCACCCTGCGCCATGTGAATACGCAGTTGTGCAAACAACGCGAGCGCACCGGAAACATCGTTCTTGAAACGAGCGCGAGTTTGCTGCACCCAATTCAGTGCTTCGGCGTAACGACCTGCCTCGTGAAGCGCGTCGATGATATTCAGGTATGGCCGCTCCGGACTCGGCGCGTCAGGAAAACGATCGATGTAAAGTTTGTAATTATTGATGGCATCGTCCCAGCGCTTCATCCGCGCATAACTCGAAGCCGTGTAACCGAGTGCGTCGCGCGCGCTGGTCGATTGCGGATAGGTATCAAAGACTTTCTGAAGGAGCTTGATTGCATCGTCGTACTTGCTCTCGAGGTAGAGACCGCGCGCGATCTGAAACATCGCGTTCGGAACTGTACTGCTCTGCGGATAACTGTCGATAACTGCTTGATAGTGAATGCGTGCGCCGGCGAAATCGCGGTTGAACTGATAGACGGAAGCACGCAGCAGATGCTCGGCTTCCGGGAGAGCCGGCGCTCCTTTGTCGAGAACATCGAGTTGGCGAACTGCCGTGAGCGCGTAGTCATCCGGTCGCGACGCATCAGGCATCTGCATCACGAGCTTGGCGAAAACGTCACGCGCCTCGGTGGGTTTTCCGGCGCGCACGAATGCGAGGCCCATCAAAGCGGCGCCCTGCCGCGCCATCGCGACATTTTTCGAAGCCGCCAACAGTTTCGCGCTGTTTGCAGCAGCCGCGAAATCACCGCTCTCAAAGAAACTCTCGCTCAGTCGCAATGCCGCAGCATCAAAAAGCAGACTCGACGGAGCCGTGGCGATCAGTTGTTGTAGACGTTCGCGCTCGAGCATGAGGTCGCCGGTTGAGCGCGCGATTTTCGCGAGGTGCCACAATGCATATTCTCTGAGTTTGGAGTCACTCGATGCGATCGCCTGATAACGCGAAATAGCGCCGGCAAGGTCGCCTGCTCGTTCCGCATTACGTCCGAGTAGATAGTCGTTTGTCTGGGCAACTGCTGTAAAAGCGGCCGCGCTCAGAAAGATGAAAAGAAGTATTAGTCTCGCGAATGACATCTCTGCGATTATAATGACCACACAAATATGTTTCACGCAAAGGCGCAAAGACAGCAAAGGAAATCAAGCTTCTCTGCGTTCGCTTCGCGTCTTTGCGCCTTTGCGTGAAATATATTCAAATCTGTAGGCTACAAATCAACTATGATTGTCGAAAATATTAAAACAGGACCACGCGCGCGCTTGCTCGAAGCTGCATCGCTCGCCGCGAGAATCAAGGACGAAGTCAAAACAGAGGTCGCGCGCATGGTTGAAGAGCGCGGCTACCGGCCGTGTCTTGCAGCCGTGCGTGTCGGCGACGATCCAGCCTCGGCGGTTTATGTCCGAAACAAAATTCGCGCGTCAGAAGAGGTTGGCATACGTTCCGAACATCACGCATTGCCGGAGTCGACCAGCACGTCTGAGCTGCTCGACTTGATCGATTCGCTGAATGAGCGCGACGACGTCGACGGCATTCTGGCCCAACTTCCGATGCCGGCAGGTGTTGACGACATTGCGATCATCGAGGCGATCGATCCAGCCAAGGACATCGATGGCTTTCATCCGGTAAGCGCAGGCAAACTGGCGATGGGCAGACCTGTTTTTGTGCCCTGCACTCCCGCAGGGATCATCGAATTACTTGACGACAACGGAATCGAGCTACGCGGGACGAATGCGTGTGTGGTTGGTCGCAGTCAGATCGTCGGCCGGCCGATGGCGCAGTTGTTGTTGCAGAGAGATGCAACTGTCACGATCTGTCACTCACGCACACGCGACCTTGCTGCCGTAACGCGCAGTGCTGATTTGCTCGTCGTAGCAATCGGAAAAGCAGGTTTGATCGGTCGCGATCACATCAAACCCGGCGCGATCGTGATCGATGTTGGGGTGAATAAAGTCTCCGATCCTGACGAGGTGCGCTCGCTCTTCGGCGCTGATGCTGACAAACGACTCGAGGTTGTAGCCAAACGCGGCTACACGCTGGTCGGAGATGTCAATCCAGCAGAAGCGATTGAGGTGGCAGGCATGTTGACGCCGGTGCCTGGCGGTGTCGGGCTGCTGACCGTGGCGATGCTGATGAAGAACACATTGAAAGCCGCCAAACTGAGGAGGGGATGAATTATTGCCAATTTCCGATTGCCGATTGCCGATTTCGGTGGAGGCAAATTGGCAATTGGCAATTGGAAATCGGCAATGTTACGCGTCGGCCTGACAGGATCCATCGGTGTTGGCAAGTCGTTTGTCGCCTCGGTCTTTACCGAATTGGGCTGTCATGTGCTTGATGCGGATCAAACGGCGCGCGAAGTCGTGCTACCGGGCACGCTGGGTTTAGTAGCCCTCACAAAAGCTTTCGGCGCAGAGATACTCAATCCGGATGGAACATTGAATCGCAAACAGTTGGGCGCGATCGTCTTTGCTGATGAAGAGAAGCGCCAACGTTTGAATCATATCCTTCATCCTTTCATCATCGCACGGCAGGATGAAATCCTAAATGAGTGGGAGCGGCAAGATCCGAAAGGCATTGCAATCGTCGATGCGGCATTGATGATCGAATCGGGTGGGTATAAGCGCTTCGACAAACTGATCGTGGTCCATTGCCGGCCTGAGGTGCAACTCGAGCGACTGATGTTGCGCGATCGTCTCTCGCCTGAAGAGGCGCAGCGACGAATCGACGCGCAGATGCCGCAGGAAGAGAAGCAGAGGTTTGCGGATTATTTGATCGACACTTCTGATGGGTACGAGTTGACTAAAGCCCAGGTCTTGCGTGTACACGAACAACTTATTTCAGCCGCGGATATACGCGGATAAATACGGATCATGTCACGACGCTTCTCAGGACTGTGTTCGTTGATTTTGGCAGCGTGCCTCGTGCACACGGGCTGCTTTGCTACGAATCAGCCCTCGACGTACTACGGCAAAGTAATTACGCCGCGCTCACAGGAGTTTCGCTGGAGCAATGGAGGACTGCCGCAGACATTTGACCCCGCGTTTGCGGCTGCTCCGCCCGATACCGATGCAGTGCGCGCGTTGTTTGAAGGACTGACCGATTACGATCCGAAGACTCTTGCGCCGATTCCGGCGGTTGCGACTCATTGGGAGTCGTCACACGACGGCCGCATCTGGACCTTTTACCTGCGAGATAACGCGCGCTGGTCCAACGGCGAAAAGGTAACGGCTGGAGACTTCGTTCGTTCATGGGAACGCACACTCAAGATCGGCCCACTCGCGCCACATACCGATCTGCTCTCCAACATCGAAGGCGCTACTCCCTCGCTCTCCACACCACATCACTTTGGCGCGCGGGCCATTAACGATCATGTTCTGCAAGTGACTTTGCAACAGGCTGACAACAGTTTTCCCGCGCTTGTGGCCCATCCAGTATTTCGTCCAGTCAAAGTCGTCGATGCAGATCGCACGAACCGTATCGAGTCGCACGAGCTGGTCTCAAACGGAGCTTTCCAGTTGTCCGAGACCGATCGAGATCGTGTTCGACTGGAACGCGCGAAGACTTATTGGGACGGCGGGTCAGTCGCGCTCGATCGCGTCACATTCGTGAATACCACCGACGCTGAAGAGGCTCTTACCGCCTACGAAGCAGGTGAGATCGACGCCGTAACCAACGCGCCGTTTGAGCCCTTGGCGCTAAAGCTGCTGGCTCCTTACAAAGACTTTCATCGCTCAACATTCAGCGCGCTGACTTATTACAGTTTCAACACTGCGCACCAGCCGTTCGACGATGTGCGCGTGCGCGAGGCACTGGCATTGGCTATCGATCGGGAGCGCATCAGCCGCGACGATCTCGGAGGTTCGACTGAACCGGCGGGCAAGTTTTTGCCAGAAGAAATGTCGGGTGAAAAACCTGTCGTGGACCAGGCGGAGATGCTCGGACACGACGTCAACAAGGCACGTGAGTTACTGGCCGCGGCAGGCCATCCAAACGGCGAAGGCTTTCCGGTAATCCGGCTGCTGATCAATCGTAACGAGCAACAGCGCATCGTGGCGCAGTCGATCGCAGCGATGTGGCGAGCGACGCTCAACATCCAGACTGAGATTGTGATCCGAAACTGGGACGAATACGAAGCGGCGATCAGGGCAGGTGATTACGACATCGTGCGCCGTGGCGTCGTGCTGCAGACGACAAACGAATTAATTAATCTCAAAATGCTGTTTGAACGCGATAACCACGCGTTGCCGCTCCCGTCGTCAGGTGAGCCAGGAAAAGCCGCCACTCCGGAAGAACAGCACGTCGTCGAAACTGAGACACAAGCGTTAAAAGATTTGAACGCGATGCCGATCTATTTCGCGTCAGCGTATTCGTTGGTGAAGCCTTACGTTGCGGGATTTGACTCGAACGTGCTCGACGCGCCTTCTTTGAAGAAGACGAGGATAGATACGAATTGGAAGCAGCCGTGATTCAGCAAGCTGCCCGGGTAATTTCCGAAGGTGGCGTGATTGCTTTCCGCACCGATACGTTTTACGGTCTGGGCGCGGATCCATTCAATGTTGCGGCAGTCGCAAAAATCAGGACACTAAAAGGCAGGGAAGAGAACAAGCCGATCCTGTTGCTGTTGAGTGACGCAAGTCTTGTCGATCGTTTCATTGCTGAGCGCTCGGTCGCGTTTGATGAAGTGGCCAAGAAATTCTGGCCTGGGCCTTTGACGATCGTGGGACGTGCTGTATCGGAGCTTCCGGCGGAGATTACGGCGGGAACGAGAACCGTTGGTGTGCGTGTTCCGGGTGATGCTGATGTTCGGGAGTTGGTGCGACAGTGTGGCGGAGCGCTGACGGCGACGAGTGCCAACCCGTCCGGAAGAGAACCGGCGCGATCGGCGGACGAAGTGCGTGAGTATTTTGAAGATCGGATCGATCTAGTGATTGATGGTGGTTTTATTACTGCGACTGAGCCTTCGACAGTCGTCGATGCAACCACGGCGCCCATGAAGATCGTTCGAAAAGGGGCCGCGGATTTACGCGGATTTGTTACTGATTTTGAGTAAGGTTCTTTACGAAACCCCAGTCGCCGCTCGCGTCCACCTGGATGTTTCCTACGTTCTTCTTCGCGATTACTACGTTTGACTCATACCACAAAGGAAAAATAGGAAGATCGCGACTGACGATGTCCTGAATTCTCTTATACAGCTCGCGGGCCTTCTCACGATCGAACGTGTTCACTGCCTCTTCTAGCAGCGCATCCAGTTCCTTGTTGCTGTAGCGGCTGCGATTTCGCGATGATCGCGTCTCCGTCGGTATCTCTGACGTAGCAAAGAGGTCCTTGTAGAAGATCGGATCCTGATTGCCGCCTACCCACTGCGTGTAAGTGATCTGAAAATTCCCGCGCCGCAGTTCATCAAACAGAGTATTCTGCTCGGAAGTCTGGATCTCCATAGGAATGCCGACGTTTTTCAGGTAATTCTGGATCACACCTGCGTACTGCCGTCCCGCGAGGTTGCTGCCAGAAACCTTATAGACAATCGGCTTATTGAAACGCATTCTTGGTCCATCACCGTCTGGATCGGGAAAGCCTGCTTCATCGAGCAGTCGCTTGGCTATCGCCGGATTGTAGGAATACGTTTGGCCCGGCGAGTAGGCCCACGACTGTTCCGGAATGATGGAATGTGCAATCTTTCCGAGACCGAGCAACAGATCTCTAATCAAACTCTCGCGATCGATCGCGTAGGCGATTGCTTGTCGCACTTTGACGTTGTCGAGCGGTGGTGACGACGTATTGATTGTCAGCAACCTCACGTTTGATCCGGAAAATACTTTCACCTGAAGATTGGGATCCTGCTCGAGTCGTTTGACTGCATCGGGCGAGAGACTGGTCGGCAAGGGCGCGATATCAACTCTACCCGCCTGCAATTCCGACTGAAGCGCGTTCATATCAGAGATCACGCGTACACGAATCGTTTGCAGTTTCGGGGCGCCTTCCCAGTATTCGGGAAATGCTTCCATGTCGCACACCTGCTGCACGTTGTCGTAGCGAATAAACTTGTATGGACCAGTGCCGAGTGGATGCTCTTTTTCCGACTCGTAACTGTCTTTTGGAATGATTGCAATCGGAACCAGGTTGGATAACAGACCCATCCACGGCTTGATGAGCGTGATGACAATCGTCCGCTGATCGGGCGCTTCAACGCTCTTGATGTAGCTGTGTTTGTCTACTCCTGTTCCTTCGTAAAAACTCGCCGACTTCGCGAAGTTGCTGGAAAAGACCAGATCGAGCGTGTACTTCACGTCGGCGGAGCTGAGCACGCGCCCATCGTGAAACTTCACGCCGTCATGAAGTGTGAAGGTGTAAGCCTGGCCATCGTCTGAACGCTTTATATCTGAAGCAAGCTCGCCCACGTAATCAAACTTCTCGTTTTTCTTAACGAGCGAGTTGAACATCAACGTGCGCACCCGTTCGCTAGCGGCGTCAACCGAGGGTGATCCGATTGGATCGATGGTGCGAACGTTGTCGCCGAGCGCAATAACAAATCCATTGCCACGACGGCGGCAACCCAGCGGCACAATCATCAGCGATATGAGAACAAATACAAGAATCAACTTGCCTGTACTCACTTAACCACGCCTCCGTAAGTGTAGTTGAGCTTCGCATTCAGTTTGGTTACCTGATCTGACAGTTCTTTAAAACGATCCATATCTAGTGGGAGTGGTGGTTCGATTATGGTTTTGGTCCTGGCGATTCGCTCCAACGACTGTTGAATGCGCTGTGTTGAAAGACGACCGTCTTTCGCGGCGGCGAGCAGTCCGCGATAGCCGCGCTGTATTTTTTCGGGTGTGGCGCAGATTAAAAGCATGTCGTCGCCTGCGAAAGCAGCGCGGACCGTAGCGTCTTCGATCTCACAGTGACGAGCGATGGCGCCCATCTCGAGATCGTCAGTGACGACTAGATGTTTGTAGCCGAGTTCCTCTCGAAGAAGTTGGGTGACGATGTTGTAGTTGAGCGACGCAGGTTCGAGCAGACCGCCGGTAGTTTCCTCCCTGATGTCGATGTTTGGAAAACCGCCATGACTTACCATCACGCAGCGCACGCGATCGTCTCGACGCTGAAACAGTTCAATGTACGCGGCGAGATCCTGCGCAATCAGATCGTCATGCGACAGTCGTACAACAGGCATTTCTTCATGTGAATCGACTTCGCCGGCTCCGATGCCCGGAAAATGTTTCAGACAGCCGAGCAGGCCCGTGCCCTGAAGACCGCGCATGTAGACTGTTGTGTAGCCGAGCACCTCGCCGGGCGAACGTCCGAACGATCGAGAATAGAGCCCGTTCGACAGCAGATCGCGATCCTCGGTCATGATCGACATCACGGGCCCAAAGTTGAGATTGAACCCGAGCATGCGCAGCACTTCGCCGGTGATTTTCCCGAGAGCGCGCGCGGCTGCAAGATCGCCATGTTGTCGAATCGTGCGTGCGGCAGGCATTGGCGTGAAGATCTTGCGCAGGCGATCGACCAGGCCACCTTCCTGATCGATGCCGCAGAGCGGCGGCACGGGCAGAAGTTCACGAGCGCCGTCGAGCAACGAGCGTAGCTGTTGTGGACTGGCGACGTTGCGGCCGAAGATGATGATGCCGCCGGGTTGCACTTCCTCAATCAGCTCGCGTGTTTCGGCGTCGAGTTCAGTGCCAGGAAGTCCGATAAATAGGAATTGTCCGATTTGTTGTTCGAGTGGAAGGCCGTAAAGTTTTTCTGGAAGCATCCTTAGCGAGAGTTTAGCACGAAGTTAACTCATCCACAGATTACGCAGATTATTTTTCTTGATCTGTGTAATCTGTGGATGTAAAACAACTACATGCCACGCGAAATCACCGACCGGGGTCGCGTTGTTGAGGCCGTCCAGAATCTCACTCTAACCGCTGAACTCTTCGAAGAACAAAATGGCAAGCAGAAGTACGCCAGCGATCTCGAAGTCATCGTTCAGGGACGCGATTACGGCAACGGCAAACAAGTTGGACCTTACGTCCGCCTGCTCACTTACGACGCGGGCGAAGAGATCATGCGCGAAGGCGAGTGGGGTGGAAACACCTTCTACATCGCAGTCGAAGGTACGCTCGACGTCTACGTGCGCGACGGCGACAGTCAGAAAAAGATCGGGCAGCTCGAGCCAGGAACGTGTTTCGGCGAGATGGCCCTGCTTGCCGGTGTCGAACGCAATGCGACTGTTTCAGTACCAGCGAATCAAACCGCGGTTGTGCTCGAAGTGACTCGGCCTGCATTGCGTTTGCTACGCAAGTTGCCGAAGTTTGGTCGCATACTCGATGAAACTTATCGCTCGCACGGCATGGGCCGTGTGCTGCAAGATCTCACTTCAATCACAGACAAACCACTCAGCGACGCACTTGCCAACGAACTTCGACGAGCCGCGCGCTACATGGTCTATGGCAAACATCACACACTGTGCAAAGAGGGCGATCGAATCGACCGTCTCATTCTCATCAAGAGTGGCTGGGTGCGGCGTTCTCATGGCGCGCCGTTTCACGCAGCCTCGCCGGAAGTCGTGCTGGGAATGGATGAGAGCATCGGCGTTGATTTTCTCGGCGGCGGAAATTGTCTCGGGACCGAGGGAATAAACCAGCCTGACACGTGGAAGTATCGCGCCAGCGTCATGGCGCGAACCGAAGTGCTCGAGATACCGCTGGACCAATTCTCAAACGATCCCGCGCTTCGCTCCGAACTTCTTAAGACCTTTTCGCCGCTGGCAACTACCGGTAGCGCATTGCCTTTGACCATCGAGGCGCTTCCCGATCTCAACGCACTCAAAGCCGCTGAAGAAGAGATCGCGACTGGAATCATCGACGGCAGCAACGTGCTCGTGATGGACATGGACCTTTGCATCAGGTGTGGCAACTGTTCGCTCGCCTGTCACAAAGTGCACGGACAGTCGCGGCTATTGCGTCGCGGAATACAGATCGAACGTCCGGTAAAAATCGGCAAGAAGCGTTTACAGCACGCGCTGGCGCCGCAAGTTTGTCTGCATTGTGCCGATCCGGAGTGTTTGACAGGTTGTCCTACGGGTGCAATCTTTCGCGATCCGCATGGATATGTCGATATTGACGCTCCGACTTGTATTGGTTGTTTCGACTGCGCCACGCAGTGTCCTTACGATGCGATCTCGATGGTGCCGCGCACAGCCCCGCCTGCAAATGGCTCCAGTTTCGCCTCGAAATTAAAACGGGCATTGAGCTTCAAGATCGATCCGCCGCCTTCTCCAGCAGCTTCAGACGATGTCGTTGCGATCAAGTGCAATCTTTGCGAAGCGACTCCACTCAATCCGCCAGGCGCGCGTCGAAAGGCATATTCGTGCGAGGAGAACTGTCCGACCGGAGCGCTCGTGCGTGTCGATCCGATCGAATACTTCAGCGAGATCGGCCCGGCGCAGGCTTTTGTCTTTCGCGATCAAACACACGCGGTCGGTCGAAACATTCACAAGAGCGATCCGCTGGCAAAGGCGTGGCATCTCGGCGGCGCAACCGCAACGATCGTCTTAGCCATTGTGATTGGTTGGGCCATTTCGAAGTATGGCCTTGATAGTGTGCTCGCCGGCAGTTGGTTGACGATGCGCTGGCTCACGGGTCTGGTGGGACTCGTCGGTGTCGCGGTGGTGATGAGTTATCCGCTTCGCAAACAGATCTATCGACGACGGGCGGGTGCGCTGCGTTACTGGATGCTGGCCCATGTTTACACCGGCGCGATCGCGGGCGTGATGCTTCTGTTTCACTCAGGCCAGCGTACCGGCGGATTGCTCACGAGTCTGCTTTATGTCGCGTTTGATCTGACGATTCTCTCCGGGATCGTCGGTCTCGTTGTGTATTACCTGGCGCCGAGAATCATGACGCGAATCGAAGGTGAGCCGTTGCTGGTGGAAGATCTCGAAGGGCGGCGCAAGGAGTTGCGCGCGGATGTGCGCACGATTCTCGAGAAGAGTGAAGGCTGGTTGAAAGATGAGATTCGCGATCGCGTATACGGGCGTTTTCTGTCGAACAGGTTTTTGTGGCGACAGATCTGGAGACGCGAAGAGTTGAAGGCGCTGTTGGCTCAGGCGCGGCACGACTTCAAAGAACGCACGACGCGACTGGCAACCGATGAAGAGCGAGAGCTTCTGATCGCGGCGGTGGAGGCTGCTGTGACTTTGCGTCGCGTTGATGCGCTGTTGGCGCTTCACTGGCTGCTGCGTTTCTGGATTCCGATGCATATTGCAGCAACAGCGGTGATGTTGGGGTTGATGGTCGTGCATGTAGGGCAGGTTGTGTTCTTCCACGTTAGGTAGGCCGCGGATGACGCGGATTTAAGACGGATGGCTGCGAAGAATCAGTTCATCATTGTTCGTAATGATCTGCCGATCGATCCGGTGACGATCGTCTCCGAGGGATTGTTAATTGGCCGGCTGTCGCAGTGTGAGTTGTTGCTGAACCACCCGTCAGTGTCTCGCGTGCAGGCGGGCATCAAGCAGATCGACGACGATTACTACCTCTTTGAGTTGCGGCCGAAGAACCCGGTAATCCTCAACGGCAAACCGGTAGAAGAGAACGAGGCACTCGCTCCGGGCGACGTCGTCGAGGTTGGACCATTTCATCTTGAGATTGATGAGACCGACGAAGCGCTCGTGATTCGCGTTGAGCTTCGTATCGGCACGAACGTTTCGGAGATCGACGTCAGCGATCCCGGATTGAGCACTGACAATCTCGTTGCACCACCTGCCGACGGCAAGGCAAAGAAGCCACGGCCGGTGCCGATAGCCGGAACAAAAGCCCTCGACATCTTCTGGGACAAAAGAATTCGTGATGCAGGAAAGATGGTGCGGCCGTCGCCGCTGTTTCCGAAGGGCGGCAGGCGAAGCGGCAAAGCGCACTTCAACTGGATGCCTACGAGCGATCTGATGGCTCGCTGGCCGGTCGCGTTTTTTACCTGGGCCTTGTTGATTGTCGGACTTGTTACAGTCGCGGCTGCGTACTGGTACACGAACGCGTTTGCGCCGGCGCCGATTTCGATAGCCCACACGCTCAATCAATTCAGCATCATTCCTGCAATTGCCACAAGACCTAACAAGGGTTCATGCACGAATTGCCATTCGTTGACTGCTCACATGGACCAGCGTTGTGCGTCGTGCCATCACACGGACGCCTTTCTCGCAACGATCATCAAACCGCACGAAGCTGCGGGAATCGGCTGTGTTGATTGTCACGCCGAACATCAAGGCGCGGATTTCAGTGCGACGGCTGGTGCGCTGGCTTCGTGTACGTCCTGTCACAACAACAGCAATCAAAAACTCTACAACGGACGGAAAGTTGGAACTCCGCACGGTGGTACGTTTGGCTATCCGGTAGTGGACGGTCAGTGGAGTGCGAAGTCGATCAATGATGAGGAGTGGGAGTTAAGGAAGCTGGCAGTTGTGCGGCAACCGACTGATTCGGAGCAGAAGTGGCGCAGCAATCAGTTTCATGCGCTGCACGATCAGCGCGTCAAACTTGTACCGGGATTGAAGGGCAATGCGGAAGGGCGCTTGTCGTGTAACAGTTGCCACAATTCGTTCGACCCGATTGATCGCGTGACGCCGAGAACGACATGTGCGGCGTGCCACGCTACTAACAATCAACCGAACTGCACTTCATGCCACGTCCAGCACATCCTCGACTCACGCCGCTGGAGCACGTCAATGCTTTAGTTTATTGCCATTCACTGCGAGTGGCGTTAGACTCGTCCGGCACTCTCAGCCGAATCCTATAATCCCGGAGCTCAGTTATGGCATTCCTCATAAACTTCACTCAAACAGCATTCATTTATTTGCAACAGGCGCAGGAATCGACAGAAGTAAAATATATCGTCGCGCTCATCGCAGCGCTCGCATCAATCATTGTCGCAGTGATCTCGGCGGCGGTAAGTGTTTTCTCCTGGCTCATATCGCGCAAAAATCAGAGTGCCTTGCAAAAAGAGCAAGCTGCACTAACAAAGCGCAACCAGGAGGAGCTCGCGAACCTGCAAGCAAGACTGACTCTGCAAACACAAAACGAAATCGAGAAAGCGAAGTCTGAACTTGCCGAGAAATCTCAACTCCGGCTCGAATCACACAAAGCAGATCTCACCGCCAAAAATCAGGAAGAGATAGAGTTCTTGCGCGCCACCCTTGGCGAACAGGGAAAAGAACGCGATGCCCGCCGTGACTACGAGTATGAAGCCCACAAGCGTCTTTACGTAGAATGCGAGCCGCTGCTTTTTCAACTAGCGGATTTAGCCGAGCACGGATACCACCGCGTGCACAGTCTGGCGCGAACTGCCAGGCGTGGAAACCTACCCGACTGGCTGAGCGGAAACTCCTACTACCTGCGTTCTACAATTTATAAATTGCTGGCGCCGTCGGTGATTTTTCGTTTGATACAGCAGCGACTGACGTTCGTGGACGTGACGCTCGATGCTTACATCGCAAATCAGTATCGCCTGCTGAAGCTGCTGTATCTGACGTTCACTGATTCCTTTGATTTCGCGTCGATTGAACCCAAAATCGAATACGACCCTGACGCAAAGGATTCGGGAAGCAAAAGAAAGTCTAAGCCGCAAACTTACTGGCGACAGGGTCTCTATCTTGGAGCGCTCGACAACGCCATGGACGCATTACTCGTAACGAGCAATGACAAAGCGCGGTTGAAAACCTACGGTGAGTTCGAATTAGAGTATATGGATCCAACTTCGGACACTTACCAACGACTCATACGTGTCACTGATATTCTCTACGCTTTCCATCCCCACGATCGACCGGTGCTGTGGCGGATGCTTTGTACCCAAACTCTGATCTACAAAAAGATCATTCAATCGCAGTCAGCCGCGGGCGAATCGACCTCAAGAGTCGGTCTCGCATCAGTCTCACCTCAGATACCAGAAGGAGGTCTCGATTGGCGCAAAAACGCGGCTGAGGCCTCAGATGACGAAGCTTTGCTAACGCCGCAAAAAGTGGCTAAGGAATACCTTCACACACGCCTACCGGAAGTCTTCGAGGCGTGAGAGGATTCTGATTATCCGGCCGGTTTGTGGCAGGGGACGCAATCATTCGATCCCGGTACCTTTCCTTTCAGCGCGGGCCTCGCTGCGATCGCTTTGTCGTGACATAGATTGCAATTCAGGTGATACGCGACTTCGTTGGTCAACTTAGTCGGCGCGGGTTTGTCGGGATACTGCACCGCCGGGAGCGGCCCGCTGTCATCACCCGCTTGCAAGTGACACGCGCGACAACTCTTCACCGGTTTTGCATCAGCAGCCGCGAGAGCTTCGGTAGTCAAGACGACCGCTCGCTCTGAAGTCTTCAACGGTGGCTTGAGGTTCGTCGCGGGTTGGTCCGTGTGATGGCATTCAACACACGTCAGCACGCTCTGTCCGTCCGGACTGTATTTCTTTAACGTGTGGTTTTCGTGGTTGAAAGCGACCTCGCCGTATTTGTCCGATTGGCTGTCCTTCGCGAGCGTAACTTCCTTCGGTTGTGTCTTGCTCTCTTTATCCTGGAGTGTGACCGCGCCCACGCAACCAAACACGAGAATCAGGATTAGGACTATTTTCATAGGTCGGAATTTTAGCCACAAAGAAGCACAAAAGCGAGCTTGTTTTACTTCGGCATGCGGAAGGTTGGACCAGAATGGCAGCGCTTGCAGTCCTTGAATGCCAGATCTCCGCCAAATGAACGCTTGCCGTTATGACAACTCTGACACGTCATTCCGCGCGTTGTAACGAAATGTTCTGCTGCGGCGGGTGAACTGACTTGCCGAGTTTGCGGCGCGCCAGCGGTTAACTTGTGGCAGTCGGCACACGCCAGCCGCTCGCGCGCATCGTGGTCCGCGTGACTGAATGCGCGAGCGTACGCACGCGCGTTGGTGCTTGTTGGTCGATACGCCTTCTGCTCGTGACAAACTCCGCACGACGCGATCTCGCGTCCGGCGCTCGACTTACTCGCCGGCGTGTGACACGTGTAGCAACCATTGTGCGCTGCGAGATTTGCAGGAATAGAAAAACCAACACCGCGATTAATCGACGAACTGTGACAACCAGAACAACCTCTCTGCGGACGAGCTGCGCCGTTCATGTGTTGCGCGTGGTCAAACTTGACATTGAAACGCTCGTTGAAGCTCGTCGGGAAATTCCTTAGCGGCGGATTGTTGGTGCTGACGTCGGTATGACAGATCACACACATCGGTACCGCGGGTGTGGTGAACTGACCGCGATGACAGTCGGTGCAAGCCTTGTGACCAGGGAAGCGCGGTGTCGCGGAATTGTCTGTTCGTTCGTGACACGAGTTGCAAGCGAGCGAACTGTGGCGCTGGCTTGTGTGCAGAAACTTCGAGTAGTCGAGTTGTGGGCCTTGGGTGGAAGCCGAAAGGATGATCAGAAACAAAGCCGTGGATGAACACAGATGAAGACGGATCATTTGATGTCCTTCCGCGTGATTGGCGGGCGTTCGGCGATCAGATAGTGACTCGCCGGCGCATCCCGGCTGCCGACATTTTCCGAGTGGCAATAGGAGCAGACGAACGCGTGGTTCTTGGCGAGCGCGATCAACTCTTTGCTGAGATCCTGTCGCGCACCTACCTTGTTATGACACTCCGTGCACGCCGTGATCGGCACGTCGGGTTTCAGACCTCGCAGGGAAGCGGCTTTAGTGATGTTGATGTGACAGGTGGTGCACTCAGCCACATGTTGTTTTCTCTCGCCGCCGCCGTCGTGAATGAACTTCGATGAGATTCTCGAGGGCAGTTCAGCGGTGACGTAAGGCGCGTTCGCGAGCTTGTGGCAGCCGTTGCAGTTCTCCGCGTCCGGAGCTTGGGATTTCCAGTGACAGTTGAAACACGATGAGTGATCTGTGGGCGCTGTTTTGAATGTTACGGTGCGTGATGCGTGGCAGATGGTGCAGTTGTTGTAGTTTTGTGGTGGGTGCGCGAAACGCAAAAGCGCAATCACGTCCTGATGCTTGTCGTGCGGAAATTCGATCGTAAACTGGCGCTTCGTTGCCGGATTTCGAAAGGTGAAACGAACGTCGTCACGCGGTGAAGTCTTGGAATGACACACGGAGCAGATCGGTGGCTTCGCGCCGCGGAAGAATTGCGCACGATGACAGCTCACGCACGCGGCGTGATCCGGGTAATCCGTGATATCCGGAAACGGTGAGGTTTTGGTCCAATCCTTCGTCGGTATTTTGTGGCACGTACTGCAAGCTGCGCCGTGTTTCTCAGTGGCATGCGAAAACTTGGAGTAGTCCGCAGCAGGCACCAAAAAAACGGCCACAGATAAACACAGATGAAAACGGATAAGGAATTCAGCGCTAATCTGTATAATCATCCGTGTTAATCCGCGGCACAAACGGGCATTGGCTTCTCAACCCCAACACACTTCACAATCCTGTCCTTCCGATTCGAAATCACATACGGCGTTTCAGTCGCCAGATCACCAGCCTTCACGTGAACCTCACAGTTCCACGTCACTAAAGTTTGACCAATCTCAGTTGGTAGCACATTAGATAAGACGTAAGTCGCTGGTCCAAGATCGGTGAAATAGGCCGTGCCATTACGATCCGTCATCACGGACTGAACGATGCCTGCGTCGCCTTGCTTAAGCAGAGCGGTGAGCACCTGCTGCCGATCTCTATAGAAGCCGTCGCGCAAATCAGCGCTGAGATTCGTCGTCAACCATTCGCGTGCAATCTCGTCATGGCCAAACTCGCTTTGCCCCTTCGCAAAAGCGATTGCGAATTCCGGCACTGCTTTTGATCCGGTGACGAAGTCGTGCTCGATGCTGCGACAGTAAACAGACTCGCAATCGCCTTCCTTCAACCAATTGATCAGTGCAGCGCTGGCGCCATGTTGTTTGTAATAACAATCACGCGTCGTGAGGGGTTGTTGCTCGATGGCAGTAACCACCGCGCGGTTCTGTTCGAGTGTGCCCGGAATCAAAAAGAAGCGCTTGCGCGCAAGGCCTCGTAACGGCGATGAATCATCTGCTTTGACACGCACACGGAGACGCAGCACGCCGGTCTGCCGCGGCGGCTGCTGACTCTGCGCCATCACGACCGCGACCATCAAGAGTATTGTGAAAAGGACGAGTCTCATAGATTCGGACTGCGCGGAAACTTCAAGAACGGCAGCCGCACGCCACGCACGAACACCTGATCCGCTCGAATCTCCGCTGGCGGCGAAAACCCGTTCGCACCTGCGGCGCCGATCAGATCGTCCTGGTCCACACCGTCGCCACTGACGCCAATCGCTCCAACCAACACACCGTTTTTGTAAAGCGGCACGCTACCGGGAAAGATCTGAACGCCATTAGGCAGCGCTGGAATCGAGGTGCATGGCACTGGTGGACCACTAAGAGATGCGAGAAAGTTAGTGCGAACAAGATCAAGTTGTAAGCCAACGTTGAATGGACTCCAATCAACCAATGGCGTGCTGAATGGTCCAGCCGCAGTATCGTTTATACCATCAGGAAAGAACGGCCGATGAAGAAATCCTGTCGCGCGATCCGTGAAAGCAACTGAGCCGTCAAAGCGCAGTCCGTCAGCCGATGCGCGATCGACATAAGATCCAAGACCCGCAGCTCGCAACGAAACGGCAGCATTCGGTCCGGAGAAGAACGCGGCCGTTCTCGCTTTCTGCACTGCAACGTCGAAACCAAAGATCGGAGCGTCCTGCTGGCGAAAGACACCCAACAACACTCCATTAGTGTCTACCACTGCGATATTGACGCGTGCGTTACTTCCGAGTGGTTGTCTGATGGCTGCGCGCGTGATGTTTGCCTGTTGCGCCGCGTGCGCAATGATTGTGCCAACTTCACTCGCCGTCAGCGCATTCGCCGCTGGAGCCGTGCCGCCTATAAAAGGAAAGAAGCGTGGACTAACTTCACCAGCGATCCCTCCGACTACCTGCGGCACAAACTCCGAATCAGGCGGCGCAGAGATCGTCGCGCCCGCAATACTTGCAGCAGTCGTCGGCGCTGGAGGATTGACGACGTTTGAAAATGGCAGCCTGATGCCGTCGACGAGAATGTTGTCGCCGCGAATCAATGCGGGCGCTTCGAAACCTCGTATACCCGATGCCGCGATTAACTCTTCGAACGGTTGATCGTTATCCGCTGGATCGCGATCGACGGTGTAAAGTCCGTCACCTTCGACGCCGATTCCTCCAGCGGGCAAACCATTTTTGTAAATCGGCAAGCCGCCGGGATCGCCGGAGAGTCCGAGACGCGCCGACGGTTTTTTGATGTCGCTGCACGGCAGAGAAGAGAACTGAACGCCGTAGAGTGGGCCCGCGGGGCGGAAGCTGATGCCGGGTGGAAAGTGTTCCTGAATGATGAAACCAGCGGTGCGCGTCGTGAATGCGTTGCCGCTGGTGCTGAAGAACGCTGCGGTTGCAGCTTTGGCCGTAGCGGCTTCCGCCGGTGGAACAACTGTTCCTTCGAGCCCTTGGCCCAATCTGCCGACACTGCGAATCGTCGACGGCGTGGATGTGCCGGGCATTGCAAAGAAGCCGATCACGTTGCCTTCGCGATCCGTGACGGCGATATTCACCGGTTTCCCCAACGCAGTCGCCGCTGAAGCAGCTTGTTGCAAGATCGTTTGCACATCAGCCGAAGTCAGGTTCGTCGCTGCGATGTTGGTTGGCGGATTGAGCGACCCGGGCGTTGGCACAGCGTTGCTGTCGTCGGGTGGTCCATCTCCGACATGCCCGATCCCAACACGAACTCGATTGCTCTCAATTCCGCGATACTTGATTCGTACGAGCACGTCACCTGTCTGCGGCAGGTCTTGCGGCAGACGCACAACCACTGACGTGGCCCACGATTGGTCCGGCACGCTGCCGACATGTTCGACGCCCAATGCATAGATCGTGTGGCTCGCATCTTCTGCGTCGGCCGTGACGGCGCGGGCTGTTTCGCCCGGCTGCAATTGCAGATTCATCGCAAACAGCATGATGCGTGTCGCTGAATCCGAACCGAATCCGAGTTGGGCCGTAGTAGTGAATGGCTCGCGCTGCCGGGTGACCGATTCGAACGCTATCGCGCGCGTTGAGTCGGCCTGACTGATTAGTGTGGGTCGTATCGACTGTGCTCCGGCGTTGTCAAAACTGACGAAGCTGACCGCGAACAGCAGGAACCCCAGCAGGGAGACGACAAGCCGCATGGCGCACAATTTACCACAAGGCAATCCACAGATTACGCAGATTTTTTCTTCTGTGTAATCTGTGTAATCTGTGGTAAAACGCAGACCGCGTGATCTGTCGCTCAGTCCAAACGATCGCACTGACGTTGCTGATCATGGTGAGTTGTCTTTCCGTATGCGCCCAGTCGTCCGGTCGTCTCAAAGGTGTAGTTCGTAATTCTTCAGGCGCGCCCGCGGCAGGTGTCGTCGTCGTCATCTCCAACCAGGTCACACGCAAAATCAAACGCATTCAAACAAGCGGTGACGGTAGCTACTCGGTTCAACTCCCGCCGGGTGCGTATCGCATCAGCTTGGACCAACCAAACATTGCTCAGTTCGACAAAGACAAGAACTACGGCGACTTCGCGATCGCGCGTGGAGACACGCTCGAAGATGTAATCATCGAACCGGGTAAACAGACTGTCGTCGACATTCCGCTCGCCGCGCCGCAAACGGGCCAACCAGCCGCGCCACTGCGACGCGAGACTCCGGATCGCTGGCGCATCCTGTTTCCCGAGTACGATCGCTACGGTGACCGCGGTGCACGTGGACGCGACATTCCATTCAAACGCGGCCGCTGGTGGGATCCGTACAACCAAAACGCGCTTAAAGGTGATTACCCAATCAAAGGCGACAAGCTGTTCATGATTCTGACGGCGGTCAGCAGCACCAACGCCGAGCAGCGACGCGCGCCGACACCCTCCGGCGTGAGCGCTGTCAATCCGTTGAGCGCTGAGTTCTTTGGTCGCCCGGAACAGTTTGCGGCGAGCGAGACGCTGCAATTCAGTTTCGAACTATTTCACGGCGATACGACTTTCAAACCGCGCGATTGGGCCATCAAGTTTTCGCCGACGTTTAGCGTGCCGAACTACCTCAATGCACGTGAGAACGGCGTCGTTAATATCGACGTGCGACGCGGCACAAACCGCACTGACTGGCACGCTTCGCTCGAAGAAGCGTTCGGCGAAGTGAAACTTGCAGACATCGATGCTAATTACGATTTTGTTTCGTTAAGGGCTGGCATTCAACCATTCGTCTCTGATTTTCGCGGCTTTATTTTTTCTGACAACAACCTCGGAGCGCGCGTGTTTGGCGCTTTTGACAACAATCGCTACCAGTTCAATGCTGCTTACTTCTCGCTGCTCGAGAAAGACACGAACAGCGGTCTCAATCGCTTCGACACGCGTCATCAAAACGTCTATATCGCAAATATCTTCCGCCAGGATTTCCTTCGCAAGGGCTATACGATCCAGGGAAGTTTTCACTACAACGACGATCGACGCAGCGTCGAATTTGATCGCAACGGGTTTCTTGTGCGACCGGCGTTGATCGGTGACGTGAGGCCGCATGCGATTGAAGTTGGATATCTGGGTGTTAGCGGAGATGGCCACCTTGGCCGACTCAATCTTTCGCACTCGTACTACTTCGCTTTTGGTCACGACGAAAGAAATCAGATCGCCGCGCGGCGCGTGCAAGTGAGATCGAACATGGCAGCCGTGGAGGCTTCAGTCGATCACGATTACCTCCGATTCAAAGGCTCGTTTCTTTGGGCGCAGGGTGATGGCACTCCGACCGATGGACGCGCGTCAGGCTTCGATGCGATCTTCGACGATCCGAATTTTGTTGGTGGACAGTTTTCGTTTTGGGTGCGTAATGGAATTCGCCTGACGCAGACGGGAGTGGCGTTAGTCCAACCAAACAGTCTGTTGCCGAGTTTGAGGAGCAGCAAGATTCAGGGGCAGGCAAACTTTGTCAATCCCGGATTGTTTGTTTACAACGCAGGCGTGGATGTGGAATTGACGCAGCGGGTGAAGGCGGTCGTGAATGTTAACTATCTGCGGTTTCATCGCACAGAGCCGCTGGAGTTGCTGTTGTTTCAAAATCGTATTCGACATGACATCGGATGGGATTACAGTGTGGGCGTGGCGTACCGGCCGTTTCTGATTAATAACTTCACGGTGACGTTTGGCGCTTCGACTTTGCAGACCGGGCGTGGCTTTCGCGACATCTTCACTGACGCTTCACGCAACTGTCCGGCGGGCGTCAGCGACTTCTGCCAACCGGATGTGATCAGTCCGAAGAAGATGTTGTATTCGTTGTTTGGGCAGCTGAAGTTTGTTTTTTAGCCGCGGATTACACGGATGAAAACGGATAAGTCAATTCGAATTTATTTGTGCCTTTTGTGCTTTTTTGTGGCTGGAATCATCTTTGTGGTGTGGCCGCGGAGTGCGTTTGTGCAGACGGCGCCTGTGAAGGTTGAGGGGTGTGTTTCGTGTCACGGGTTGATTGAGCCGATGCATAAGCATGGGACGACGGAGACGCTCGAGAAGATCAAGGATGGGAAAGATGCGGTGGGGCTGACGTGTACGGCGTGTCACGGTGGAAATCCGGTGGCGACGATCAAAGAAGAAGCGCATGTGAAGCCCAGATTTTCCAGTGAGTGGCGGCGTAATGGAAAATACACTGGCGCGAATCCGGAAAGATCCAACACGCTTTTGGCGCGCGAGAGCTGGGAGTTTGTGCGCTTTATCAATCCGGGTGACCTGCGTGTCGTTTCGAAGACGTGTGCCGGATCTGCATGTCACGAAATCGAGTCGAAGAACGTCGCCCGCAGCATGATGACAAACGGCGCGATGCTCTGGGGCGCCGCGCTCTACAACAACGGCAGCTTCCACTTGAAGGATCCGCGATTCGGCGAGAGCTACAGCGAATCAGGCGTACCGCAAACGCTGTTGCAAACAACCACCGAAGAACAGCGACGCACGAAAGGCCTACTCGCGCTGCTCGATCCGATCCCGCGTTGGGAGATCTCACAGCCGGGAAACATCCTGCGCGTTTTCGAACGTGGTGGAAAGCGCCGTCTTGAAGTTGGTCTGCCGGATAAAGAAGAAGATCCTGGCAAGCCTGACAAGGGACTCAGTACGCGCGGCCTCGGTACGGCGCAACGCACCGATCCGGTTTTTCTCGGTCTACAAAAAACACGCCTACTCGATCCGACGCTGAACTTTCTTGGCACAAACGATTATCCCGGCGATTACCGCTCGTCAGGTTGTTCCGCGTGTCACGTCATCTACGCAAACGATCGCGATCCGCAGCATTCTGCTTTCTATCAACAAGCCGGAAATCTCGGACAATCACAAACCGCCGACACGAACATTCCAAAAACTGAATCAGGCCATCCGATCAAGCATCAGTTCACCAGTCAGATTCCGACGTCACAGTGCATGGTCTGTCACATGCACCCGGGAACAAACATGGTCGCGAGCTATCTCGGCCTGACCTGGTGGGACAACGAGAGCGACGGCGCGAAGATGTATCCAGCGACGCAGCACGATCCGAGTCAGGATGAAGAGCAGGAGAAACTCGATCGCAATCCCGAAGCCGCGAGTCTGCGTGGTTTGTGGTCCAACTTTGATTTCCTGAAAGACACCGGCACGCCTGCATTCAATGCGCTGCTGCGCAACACGCAGTTTGCTGACTTTCACGGCCACGGCTGGTTGTTTCGCAAAGTCTTCAAACGCGATCGCAAAGGCAACCTGCTCGATGCGCAGGGCAACATCATCTCGCCTGACGATCAACAGAAGTTCAGTAAGGCAGTGCATCTCGACGACATTCATCTCGAGCGAGGAATGCATTGTGTAGATTGTCACTTCCGCCAGGACGCGCATGGCGACGGTAATCTTTATAATGAGCCTCGCGCCGCGATCGAGATCGCCTGCGAAGACTGTCACGGCACGATCAAACAAAAAGCCACGCTCTTTACCTCAGGACCAGCCGCTGCCTTCGCGACCGGAACCGCAGCCGAGCGGCGCAAATCACAAAACCAACCGTTGGCCGGTCAGGACTTGACGCGCATTCGCGTGCGCGACGCTGAAGGGACTCGCATTCCACTGTTCCAGCGAGTCACTCGCGATCGAAAACGAAAAGATGAAAAAGGCGTTGACGTCGAGTTAAAAGTCGGCGACATCATGCAGAATTCGATGGTCGTGCCGGGACGTTGGTGGCGCGTCCCGCAAACACTCGACACAGTCACGCCCGGCACTCGCGATTACAACGAGAAGTCACGCTACGCGAAGACGATTCGCAAAGACAACACGACCTGGGGCGACGTCCCTGCCGATAGCAATCAACTCGCACATCGCGATAGCGACATGACCTGCGTCGCCTGCCATTCCTCATGGATGACGAGTTGTTTTGGTTGTCACTTGTCGATGCAGGCGAATCGCAAGATGCCGAATCGTCACAATGAAGGTGGCAACACGCGCAACTTCACACAGTACAACTTTCAGGTCCTGCGCGACGACATCTTCATGCTTGGACGCGATGGAACTGTGACCGGACATCGCGTCGCACCTGTGCGCTCTTCGTCAGCAATTCTCGTGAGCTCGCAGAATCAAAACCGAGAATGGATCTATTCGCAGCAGCAAACGACTTCAGCCGAAGGCTTCGCCGGGCAGAGTTTCAATACGCACGTGCCGCACACCGTTCGCGCGACTGAGACTAAGACGTGTAGCGATTGTCACGTCTCAGAGAAGAACGATAACAACGCGTGGTTGGCGCAGTTGCTGTTGCAAGGTACGAACTTCGTGAACTTCATGGGGCGCTACGTTTATGTCGCGGCGGATGACGCGCTGGAAGTTGTCGTGGCGACTGAACAGAGCGAGCCGCAGGCAGTGTTTGGCAGTACGTTGCACAAGATTGCGTATCCGGAGAATTACGAGCGCTTCGTTCGTGGTGGCAGTGAGTTGAAGACGGCTTACGAGCACGTTGGGAATCCGCGTGTGCTGCAAGTGCAGTTGCGCGGTGAGTATGCGTATGTGGCCGCAGGTGAAGGCGGATTGCGTGTTTACGATGTGGCGCAGATCGATCAAAAAGGATTCTCAGAGCGGATTGTTACTGCGCCGGTGTCGCCCTTCGGGCAGAAGTTTTGGGTGAAGACGAAATACGCGACTGCGGTCGCAGCGCCGACGACGCTGGCTGTCGATCCCGCGCGTACGAAACTGCCTGAGAACGAAGAACAGGCAATTCATCCACTTTATGCCTATCTCTATGTCGTCGATAAATATGAGGGATTGATACTCGTGAATGCGGCGACATTGCTCGACGGCGATCCGCTGAACAACTATCTGAAGCGTGCGCTCACATTCAATCCCGGCGGCGCTCTCAGCGATGCAAACAACATCGTGATTGGCGGAAACTACGCTTACATCACAACGGCGCACGAACTCGCGATAATCAGTCTTAACAATCCGTTAAATCCGCGGCTCGTGAAGCGCGTCCCTCTTCAGCACCCAAAAGCAATCGCGGTCCAGTTTCGCTACGCGTTCGTCGTCGATGATGAGGGATTGAAAGTGCTTGATGTGACGACGCCGGAGCAGGCGCGCATCGTCGACGGTGCTTTTGTTCCGTTATCTCACGCTCACGATGTTTATGTCGCACGCACTTATGCTTATGTCGCCAACGGCAAAGATGGAATCGCCATCATTGACGTCGAACAACCCGAGCATCCGCGACTCGATCAAACGTACAACGCTGAAGGCAAACTCAACGACGTGCATCAAGTGAAGATCGCAATGACTAACGCGAGCCTGTTTGCTTACGTTGCCGATGGAAAGAACGGACTTCGCATCTTGCAACTGACTTCGCCTGAGACGATGCCGGAGTATGCGGGATTTAGTCCAAGACCACGGCCGGTATTGATTGCGACTTTCAAGACGAGCGGCGAAGCGCTCGGGATCTCAAAACCGTTGGACCGTGATCGTGCAGTTGATGAGAGCGGCAACCAGATCTCAGTATTTGGTCGTCGTGGCGCCCGACCGTTTACCTACGACGAAATTCTGCAAATGCTACGCACGAATGATGGTACAGGCGCCTGGTTCCGAGTGAAATGAAGCCGCGGATGACGCGGATAAAATCCGGATCTAATCCGCGTTATCCGCGGCCAGATCGAACAGAGTTGCCTGTGCAGCCGCCTTCCGGCGTGCGGCCTTAGCAAGCGCACTCGTCTCCTCATCTGCAAACACTTCGAGCTCATAACGCTCGAGTCGTGCTAACACATCCCGCGCACTCGCCAACACAACCGGCGGCAAGCCCGCGAGCCGCGCCACCTCGATCCCGTACGACTTCGAAGCGCGCCCGCGTTCAAGTCGATGCAGAAACACAACTTCACCTTCGCGCTCCGTCGCGGTGATCTGGTAGTTCTGCGCGCCCGGCAGGCGCTCTGCAAGTTCAGTAAGCTCGTGATAGTGAGTCGCGAACAGAGTCTTCGCTGCGTGATCCGGTGAGTTGTGTAAATAT
>DATFHH010000042.1:0-4477 GCA_035248565.1 Pyrinomonadaceae bacterium
AACTGCGGTAGAACCAAACTAACAGTCTCATGTCAAAGAGCAACAACTTAACCAAACCATTGGAGAGACGCATAGGCGTCACAGTAGTACTCTGTTCACTTTACGCTTGACACCGGCGCTTGCTTCATAGATGCCTCAAAAGTAGTTTTGTGCCTTTTTGTGGCCGTAAGCCCAGCATCCTGCCTTGCTACCCTCTTTGATGTGTTCCTGCGAATGAGCAGATGAGGCTAAGATAAGGCTCGCATGTACTGATACTGAGGTGGACTAACCTACATCTGAGTGACGAAAAATACGCCAAAGGCAGCGTAACGTAGCTTGGAGGTGAGCATGATACTCAAAGACATTCGCTATGGAATTAGAAGCCTAGCCAGGCATCCGGGCTTCACAACTGTTGCGCTACTCACGCTCGCTTTGGGCATTGGCGCAAACACCGCGATTTTCAGTGTGGTGAATGCTGTGCTACTGCGACCGTTACCGTACGCTGATCCTGAACGCATTGTGTGGTTGTGGGATACGATCCCGCAGCTCCCGACAGCGCCAACTTCGCTTCCTGAATTCCTTGACTGGAAAGAACAGAATCGATCATTCGAACACCTGGCGGCTTTTCAGAGCGGCAACATGTTTCTCGATGCCGGTGACGGCACAGAGGATGTGTCCGTCGGATTGGTAACGCCGGAAATGTTTTCGCTCTTTAAGGTGAACCCGATCATTGGCCGGACCTTCACCGACGAAGAAACCCTCCCTGGGCGATTCCGCGTGGCAGTTCTAAGCTATTCCACGTGGCAGAACCGTTTCGGCTCAGATCCGAATATCTCGGGTCGAACCATACAGATCAACGGACGCGTTTACACAATTATCGGGGTGATGCCCGCGGGTTTCTCATTCCCGGACCGCGCGACGCTTTGGCGGCCTTTGCCTATCGATCCAGCAGCCCTCGATCGCGGACCCCACTATCTGAACGTCGTGGGTCGGCTGAAGGCAGACGTAACGCTCGCTCAAGCACAAGCTGACATGTCTGCTCTCGCGGCGCGGCTGTCACAGCAACATCCGGAGAAGACTTCCGGTCATGGAGTGAAGATCGTACGGCTCGCCGATATAGTAGTGGGTGACATTGGGCTGGCGCTTTTCGTCCTTCTTGGCGCGGTCGGATTTGTGCTACTGATCGCGTGCGCCAACCTGGCGAATCTGATGCTGGCGCGGATAGGTGGACGAGAACGGGAAATCGCCGTTCGCACTGCGCTGGGAGCCAGTCGCCTGCGCATAGTCCGGCAGTTGCTTACCGAAAGTCTACTGCTCGCCGTTGCCGGGGGCGGCGTCGGGTTGTTGCTCGCCATTTGGGCCGTGAGTTGGCTGGTGTCGCTGAGTCCCGAGACAATTCCGCGAGTAAATGAAATCAGTGTCGATCTGCGAGTCGCTGGTTTCGCGTTATTGGTTTCTGTGGCTACTGGCGTGCTGTTCGGTGTTGTTCCCGCCTTGCAAGCGTCCAGAACAGAGTTCACGGATGCCTTGAAAGAGAGCGGCAGGACCACGGCTGGCGTCCGGAAGCAGAGGCTACGCAACGCACTGGTCGTGAGCGAGGTTGCGCTTTCACTCGTGCTGCTTGTCGGCGCCGGCTTACTAATCAGAAGTTTCGCAAAACTCAACCAGGTCGATCCCGGGTTCAATCCGGAACAAGTGCTGACGATGGGAGTGTCGTTGCTTCCTAACAAGTATCCCGAGGACCAACAGGTTGCGACTTTCTATTCGCAAGTCCTGGAACGGTCGGCGACTGTGCCTGGGGTCATTTCAGTGTCAGCAACAGCAGGATTACCGTTTTCGGGAAGTAACACCACCGATAACTTCACGATCGAAGGACGGCCCGCTATCGCTAAAGAGGCAGAACCCTTGACTGAATATTGGGTAGTAACGCCGCGATACTTCCAATCACTGGGGATTCCTCTTTTGGCTGGACGCGATTTTTCCGAGACAGACACAAAGCAATCTCCCAATGTCGTCGTGATCAATGACGAGTTCCGACGCCGCCACTTCGGTTTGGAAAATCCGCTGGGCCATCGGCTAAGACTTCAAGGTCAGGAGCGCGATCCGCTCCTGATAGTCGGAGTGGTTGGTGATTCGCGCAATATTGGACTTGATGAGCAGCCGAGGGCCGCAGCTTACGTTCCTTTTTTGCAAGATCCCTTAAGTAAAAATCTTGGGCGCTCGTTGACGATCGTGGCCCGAACGAAATCGGATCCCGGCGCCGTCGCGGGCTCGTTGAGGGCTGTGGTGACTTCAATGGACAAGAGTGTGCCGGTATACGCGGTCAAGCCAATGACGGAATATCTACGAGACTCACTCTCGCGACGCCGTTTCAGCATGGTCTTACTCAGCACATTCAGTGGCCTGGCGTTGGTATTGGCGGCGCTCGGGATCTACGGTGTTATCAGCTACGGCGTAATTCAACGGACTCATGAGATGGGGATTCGAATGGCGCTAGGCGCTCAGCGGAGCGATGTCCTGAAGTTGGTGCTACGTCAAGCGATGATCGTGGTGTTGGTAGGTGTGGGGATCGGTCTATTGGGCTCCTGGGCGCTAACACGACTAATGAAGAGCCTGCTATTCAACGTCAGCGTGACCGACCCGTTGACATTTGCCGGTATCGCAGTGCTAATGATCTTAATTGCTCTGCTCGCGTGCCTGATTCCGGCGACGCGAGCAACGAAAGTCGATCCGTTGGTGGCGTTGAGATACGAGTGAAGAAGGGAGACGTTGACAGCGCCCGCGAAAACATCCATGCCAAGCAATGCAAAGAAAAGGGCAGGCACCTGAGCCTGCCCACTTGAAAAAACAGTCAGAACTGTAGAATCGATCTTAGTAATCGATATTCCCGACTAGGGTGAGTTCGTAGGCGCCCGTGACTACATTCTGTTGGATGACACCCGACGTGTGCCCGGTAGCATTAGCGAAGCGACCGGTTCCGCCAGTGAATTCAAAATCTCCGGTTCCTATCCCGGTAGTTAAGTCCAAAGCGCCACTAACGATGACGAAGTCGAGTTTGTCTCCGTTAGCTGCCGTGAAGACACCTCCACCGTTCGGATGAAGGATGTTTGGATTGGATGCGTCGGGCGTGAAATTGACTTTGCCTGTGTTGGTGAACATACCGAGATGGGTTGCATTACCGGAACCAGTTGGTTCAGCGCCAATCACGTTGCCGTTGCCATCAAGGATTGGAATCGCGATACCGGTTCCGTTGAGTGAAAAAGGGCGTTCAGTTGCTGTAACTGCGAGACTTCCGACCAGCAGCGTAAACGTGAGTACGAGGAATTTCATAGATAGTGAACGTTTCATGCTTTCTTCTCCTTCAAGTTTTAGTGCAATGCGGGGCATTACGTTCTAGAGTGGCGCGGACTCGCAAAACATCACATGTGAAGGAACTTAAAATCCGTCTGAAAGGACATGTTAGCCCTTCAACACTTCAACACTGAGGATCAGTCGCTCTGCGGCAAATCTTTTATTGTGAGTAGTGATTTTGACCTTTAAACTCACTCAAAGGTCAGCAACGATTGCATGGCGCGACTGAGACGTTTAGGGGCCTTGCTAACGCAAGACCCTTTTTGTTTGAATCCTGACCACCGCCTATCTTGTTACTAATAGAAGAGGTCATATGTCCATTCTGAGCACTCGCATCTTGCTAATTCTGATAATTGTCGCCACCACTTGCTCACTCGCGTTCTCTCAAACAACTCCGGAACGACAAAGGAACTATCCAGCACCAGTCGAGGGCGACTATACAATTAACGACTTCAAATTTCGCTCAGGTGGGACTCTTCCCGAACTGAAACTTCATTACTTCACTATCGGTACACCGGCGAAAGACAACAGCGGAGTCACACGCAACGCTGTCCTGATTATGCACGGCACTGGAGGTACGGGTGCGCAGTTTCTCTCGGCACAATTTGCCAACGTTCTCTTTGGGCCAGGTCAACTACTCGACGCCACTAAGTACTTCATCATCCTTCCCGACGCCATTGGACATGGTCGATCCAGCAAACCGAGCAATGGACTTCACATGAAGTTTCCTCACTACACGTACGACGACATGGTGCTCGCGCAGTATCGACTCATCACCGAGAAACTGGGCGTCAATCACCTGCGTCTCGTCATGGGCACTTCGATGGGTGGAATGCATACGTGGGTTTGGGGTGAAACTTATCCCGACTTCATGGACGCCTTGATGCCGCTAGCGAGCATGCCGATTGAAATCGCTGGTCGCAATCGAATCATGAGGAAGATGATTATGGATGCGATTCGCAACGATCCATCCTGGAATAATGGTGAATACAAAACGCAGCCAGTACAGGGGATGACCGCTGCTGAGAATATTTTGCTACTAATGGGAAGCTCGCCGTTGCAGTGGCAGAAACAGGCGCCGACTCGTGATGCCGCCGATAAATTCTACGAGGAGCGCGTGAAGAGTGGCGTGATGCGAACCGATGCC
>DATFHH010000043.1:0-37533 GCA_035248565.1 Pyrinomonadaceae bacterium
ATCCAGGCTATGGAAACCGTGGAAAAACCAACCCCGTTTTTCCACCGTTCCCACAGCCCCTGCTGCTAACAATAGATCAAGATAAAAAGCAGCTGACCCTAAACAACAAACGATCGTTTACACAAAACATTTGACGCTACCGATGGACCCTACTCTTGTAGCGATGGCTGAAACCAGAACCCAAATCTGGTTTTGATCTAACACTAAGCGGCCGCTATCAGCCTCAGCTTTGGCGATCTCATTCTGTAGTGCGTCCTCTTCCTGCTGAACTTTGCTCAGTTCATCTGATAAAGACTTGTTGCGATACTTCAGCTCCTCGCTCTTTGCTTGCAGAAAGCGGAAAAACGGTCCTTCCCCACGCACTTTAGATCCTCCCTCTCCCGTGTATTCCTTTACTAGCGTGGAATCGGTGTCCTTTTTCTCTTCCTCAGTTCTGTCTATTTGGCGCTTAAAATCTATCTCCCTTTCCCTTAGATAATCCAGCCTAGCTCGCTTTTCCTTTGCTATAACTTGATTGGATTCTTTGCTAGCCAAAGTTCCAGCCAAAACGAAGATACCAACTCCCAAGATCAACACAGCAATTATTATGGATAGATTAACGAAAGCGTTTCGACGAAGCTTTTTTGCACGTTCACGAAACGATTCTATTAAAGGCCCTAGCGCCTCAGGCTCTTGGTTTGTCATAGTCTTTTGCACTCTTCCTTGAAGGCCGGATTTTTCTTAATGATTCAAGTTACAAAGTAGCGACTGAATGATATTGAACAGCCCTTAGGGCTAGTAGGCAGTTGCGGCGTTGTTCTGATCCAAAACGAAATGGGTCTCTTTGGCTAGATCAATCTTCAGGTTCCACAAGGCATTTGATCGTCGTGTCGCACCAGCGCCAAAAAGATAATATTGTTTCATCTCCAGGTCCGGAACCGTTGCCTTACCAGAAAAATCTGTTGTGAATTTGGTGATAATGTGCGGCTCGAGCACGCGCAGAAAGCTGGCGGCGAAATCTGCATATAGATACTGATGTTGGCCCGCCAGCGAATAACCAATGTCGCTTAGGAGTGCATCATCAATGTTTTTGAATATACGCGCTGTGTCAGGTCTCGGCTGGACTCCGCCATTTTTAGCGATCGTCAAAACATCGTCATCCAGGAGGTAAAACGTGGTACGCGCTACGGGGACCACCTCGCCGGTTCGATAGATGATGCCGGTTTCAACTGACAGTGTCGCCTTTTTCGGGACCACCGGCTCGGGCGTGCGTTCCGCTGCCGGGCCATACCGCCAAGTACCGTCGGATCGTAGAATGACGGTCTTTCCGTCTTTAGTAGTTGCTTCAATTTCGACCACTTCTTTCTTTGGTTGCGTGGTAGGACTTCGTTGCGCAATGACGGGGATAGCAAGACAACAGAGACTTATTACAACGAGCGGCGATTTTGTGAGCGCGGGCATGGGTTCCTCCTGGGTAGAGTGCACGTGATTGAGTACCAGACAACGGTGGTGTCGTCAGTGAAGCGCATTCTTATACTACTTTCACTGCCGGCACAACTCGCCGAGGTTACAGTGCAATGAGCTAGTATCAGAAGGTGTGGAAATATGAAAACAGCGTATCCTTGCTGGTGAATTTCAAACGCCAGTTTTAACTCGGCGCGACAACGCCGAAGAAAGGATACGCTGTGGCCACATCATATCAACACCAGAACCTTGTCGTCGTCCCTGAGGACGATCCTTTAGAAGCAATCAGCCGTCAGGGAGCGCAGCGCATGCTTACGGTCTCACTTGAGCGAGAAGTCGAAGAATATCTCCAGCGGCAGTGCTATTTGCGACACGTTGACGAGTCAGAGTTTCGTGGCTATCGCAATGGCTACGGTCGCGAGCGCCAGGTGACCATCGGCAGCGGCACCATCAAAGTGCGCGCCACGAGTGAGCGATACGCCAGCTGAACAAGAACCGTTCGCGTCAAAGATCCTAAAGCCTTATCAAAAGCGGTCGCAGAAACTGGCGGAGTTATTTCCCAAGCTCTTTATTGAAGGTCTGGCGACGCGCGATTTCGAACCGGCGCTGCGTTGTCTGCTGGGCCAGTCAGCCGCATTGTCGCCGGCTACGATCGTGCGTCTGAATGCGCAGTTCAAAGCGGAGTATGACGAGTGGCGGCAACGCTCTTTGGCTGACCACCGCTTTGCCTATATCTGGGTTGACGGGGTGAATATCAAAGCTGGAGTGGCACGCGAAAACGCTGCGGTGCTGACGGTGATCGGCGCGGATGTCGATGGCCGCAAGCATTTAATTGCTCTGGAAGAAGGTTATCGCGAATCGAAAGAGAGTTGGTTGGAAGTGTTGCGCCACTTGCGCGACCGCGGCATGCAAGCGCCGGTGCTTGCGGTCGGTGATGGCGCTTTGGGTTTCTGGAGCGCGGTGGCGGAAGTTTGGCCGCACACGAAATGTCAACGCTGCTGGTTCCACAAGATGGGTAACGTACTCGACAAACTGCCGCAGAAGGAACGCAAGGAAGCGACGCCGCGGGTGCGCGCCGTCTATCTGGCTGGCTCCCGTGCCGCCGCCGAGCGCTTGGCCCATGAGTTGGCCAGTGAATGGCAAAAGAGCTATCCCAAAGCGGCCACTTGCTTGCTCACAGATCTGGATGCTTGCCTGCGCTACTTTGATTACCCGCGCGAGCACTGGAAGCATCTGCGCACCACTAATCCGGTGGAAAGCACTTTCTCGACCATGCGCCTGCGCACTGATGCCGCGAAGAGATTCCGCACTGCTCGCAGTGGCCTGCATTTGGTTTTCAAATTGTTCCAGCGATACCAAAAAACCTGGTCCAGAATCTCGGCCGCGGAGAAACTGCGCGATGTGTTAGAGCAGGCAAAGCAAAAAGAAAAACTAGTAGACAAGATGTCAAAGAACGAAACGGACGAGATCGGTATTGCCGCGTGAACAAATGAACGTCAGCTAGATTAGCGAGGATGTGCTAAATCAATTTCCACAACTCTTGACACGAGCTCGGAACGACTTTCGTGACCACAGTTTCGCCGCCACATCCGGCATAAACAGAAATTGTCAGCATAATTACGATGTAAAGAACGCGACGTCTTTGCCACATTGGTGATTCTCCTGGGATAAATATTTGGACTGAGGGACTGTGTCCGTTGCGACTATCGACATGCGCCACGACACAGTTGTTGTTCGTTTCTTGTGCTATGAATGACCGATCTGAGAAAAATATTTCAACACTTGGTGATTCGCTGCGAGAAACGGACGAGGTGGTAAGATTTCAGGAGCCTTAAGATACTCAATTCACCAAACAAGGGATGTCAGAGATATCTCAACCGGCTCGACACGTCGATTGTTCTGCAAGGCTGGAATTTAAGCCCATCCACACGGAAGGGGCTATTGCTTTGAACTGGTCTTGCGCACAATTTCTTTCACACGGCTGCGTTCAATGCGCAGAGTCACACTCCCTTTTCTAAACCAAACATCGTCTCCTTGCTCCCAGACTTCATCAACCTCTAAGCGCGTTGCATCCTTAAGGTCAATCCAAACCTTTGGCTTTTCCTTCTCAGTTAAGACTGTACTCGTTTCCTGAACTGTACCAGAATTGGAGTGCGAATATTTCGTAGTCAACAAAATTGGGTCGCTATCTTTTTGGGGAAGTTTGAGCGGAAGGCGAAGCCAATTGAGAGTCTCGCCTGATCTAGTATCAAAAAAAATCAATGCGTCAGGTTCCACATACAAGAAGAACTTCGTGTAATGCGACTCTTCCGGATCAGATAGTTTGGCGACATCAAATCTCGTATATTCTGAAAAGAAAGGAAAGCGAAGCCTAGCGAGAATCCGAATTCCTAAATTACCAACGGTTTTGCGCGCAGCGTCGGCTGGTATTAGAATTCGAAACTGTTGATAAACGGGATACAGGTTCGTTTTACGCATAACTAAATGAATCGACGTATACGAGGCTATCGAATAGCGAAAAGTAATTCCCATCGCTGTTTTACCCACTCTGGAACCTAACACCCGCCGAGCTCCGCGCAACTGAACTCGCAAAAAATCATCACCGCGGATTTCATTCAACCGTTTCGAGAATTCGTCCTGACTAGATTCTTCCGCGGTCTGCTCTGTCAAAAGCTTTTATTAATTCTTCAGGTAGATCTAATCCCATTAGCATCGCGTAATCGCTTGTATATCCAAGTTTGAATGAGAACGTCTGGGTATCCGCATTGTACTTCTGATCATCGGCAAACACTGTAAAAGCAAACCTGTCAGCCGCGTTATATGGTCCAATCTTTATTTGTGGCAACAACGGTTGAAGCCGGACCTTGAAGTTCTGTGTAGTCTCGAACTGATCTTTCTGAAGCCTGATTTCGTGCTTTTTTAGGGCGCGGTATATCTCAACGGGGTCAGTGTAAGCAAACTGTGAGGAAACAACCGCCGAGTCCTCCTTTTGCCCAGGGTCTGGTGCAGTGAACGGTTGGCTCAGTTCATCGACTGGTGGTTGCTGGGTCCTTTGTTCTCTAAAACCAACTGCTAAGTTCGCGCTCTCTGCAACCCGAACAGGTACTTCCTCTCTATAGATCTGCTCTACCAACTCCAAGTAGAACGTTTGAAGTCTTTGACTCGCGCGAACGTCTAAACCAGATTCTAAAATCGTATCTATAGCCTTATCGAAATTGTTCCGAGCTTTTTCGCGCTGGTTCTGCTCCAAATTGAGTTTACCTCTTCGGAAGTACTCCTCCGCGCTTGAGATAATCTGACTGACACGATCCTCGAATTCTCTAACTCCACTGGGAATCACGCGCGTGGAATCAGCGGTCGGTATTTGACCACAGGCATTATCTGCCGACGAGACAACAAAACATGCCAGTACGAACAGGAAAGCGTTCTGCCAAACTCTCAAGTGAAAGGACTCTTTCTGAAGGCTACAAATCTAGAGGTAAGTTTTGAGCAGTAAGACGATACAACGACCACAAACAAGACGTCAATAACTTTCAAAGTAAGTTTCAGCGTAACAAATTTATTTTGCGTGTCTCGCTAAAATGCGTATATAAAATGACTGCACTTGAGACATACCATACGCAATTTGATCAGTACGCATGACAGATATTCCGGCGGGTGTTACAGAACGCCTCTCGTATTGACCATGCGGAGATCAGCGAACTTCAACTGATTACCGAATTGCTCGATGATGAAGCAGAAGTCTTCAACCGTTCTCCTGGCAACCTGCTCTTGATCTACTTGCCTTTCACGCACAGTTAGATCATCAAAATGAATACCATCCCGCTTAACGCGACTCGAGCCTATCAGGCCTAATTTGACTCTGATCGCATTTTTGAACAATGGAAACTGCTAAGCGTTCTATGGGAACAAAGGGGCGGTGCTAGGTAAATCCTTCTCGACGCTCCTTCAGGAGCCTCTTCAGCTCTTTAACTCCAGCACATGCACTCGGAGTTGCCTCGATAAGGAGAATAAGTGAACCGCAAAAAGGATTGCTCTCGCGGTAACCAGGATCAGTGACATTGCTACTGGGCTTTGCACATAAAGTCGAGTTTTCCACAGGCTTTTTGTGCAGAACCCTTATTTTTTGTGCAGACTAGATTCTCTCACTATTCCGGCCCGCTGGAAACCATGATATAAGGCGCTTGTTCCGCGTTCTACTAAAACCTCAGTCCTCGGAGGCTCACACCATGAAGCATACACGCCGTTTTGTACTTCTATCCGTTCTTGCTCTATTGCTTATCTTTCCAACTACCGCGTTTCTTTGCGGCGTTGAAAGGTGGAAAGTAAAGACGTGCAAGGATACGACTGTCAATCGCCTGTTTGTCGGCAATGACACTTCTAACTCTTTAAGAACTCCACAGCATACTGACATTGAAACTCTGATTGGTTTACCTCGCCCTGCCGGTACGCCGGGAAATACTCGCGTAGCAACCGCAGAGCGCAAGATTTGGGTAATAGAGGCGATCCTGACCGATTACAAACAAGAGCTGGGCGCACACGGCGACACGGATTATCACCTCGCGCTTGAAGATGACGATGGAAACACTATGATCGCGGAGATTCCGAAACAAAGCTGTGTGACCGGCACAACCCCACAGCCGTTACGGGACATGATCCATCAAGCGCGCGTAGACTTCGATGCTCACTTTACCGTGACCGGAAGTTTCAAGCACACACACACGCGAGTGAGAATCACCGGGCCAGCAATGTTTGATTTCCTTCACGGCCAAAAGGGAGTCGCGGATAATGGCATTGAGATTCATCCGATCCTAAAGATCGAGTTTATCAACTGAGGACTTCGGCGGGCGACCGTTGCGGACATTAAAATCAGCAAATTAGTGACTCTTGTCACTAACTGGCGAGCTTCGGGATCGCCAGAGAGCGTGGCCTAACCCTGAGGCGGTTGTGGTCCATCCGGTCCTTCCCCTCTCAATCGGCGTGCGATCCACTCGTACACGCCTTTGGCGGCTTTAATTACGAGGTCCGCTATGATTTGCTTGCCAATGATCATTCCTACAATATCCACGACGCTAAAGGCCAAGATGGGCACAGAAGCAGCCACTTCACCAATGCGGTGACGAATTGGCGAGCGTTGAACGTCGAAGTAATTCTTCGCTATGTGAATCGCAAGAAGGTAAGTGAGCACGGCAAGACCCACCACCCCGACATTTACCAGCGTCCATTTTCGGATTTCAAAGTACCGCTGTTGATTGCCACGCCCCTTACATGCACGACACCAGACCGAGTCATATAGAAGGATGATAATTGCTAATATCGGGAAAACTCTTAGGTATCCTGAGTGGGTGTTAATAGATAGTGCCCATCCAAAAAAGAATAGGAAATGGGCCAGACCAAACAAAAAATCGGTGGCGTACTCGTTGTTTTCGTATGCGACTGATTCGCCTTCGTAGAACTTATCGAAAAACCAAACAGAGCCCAAATAGAACTGAATAATCGTGAAGAGAAAGACTGCCAGACGTACTACTTCAGTGCCGCCATCGAGATAAGCAAGTCGCTTTGTTAATGTTACGCCGGGTTGTAAGTAGATATGAACAGACGGGTCAAGCATGTGCCCTATGACGGTTTCTAGGGCATGCTTAATTGCTAATCCTACAATGACGCCGTAAAGCCAGAAGGCGTTTTTGCGAAGACCTTCTGAGATCATGAAGTGAGGTTGCGGCCCAGTAGAGGTAAAGATTCTCTAGCCCACAATCTTCATATTAGCCGAATTAGCCGAAATTTCGGATTCCTTAACGCTGTTGCGAGCTTCGTGGCGTTGAGCGAGATTTACGCCAACCTTGACGACAACGGGAAACAACCCGACCACTACTACTAAAAATAATGCTGGAATTAACATCTCCACAAAATCCTCGATTCCGGACCATTGGATGCAACAAGGGACGATCAGGTCTGTGCGCCTCTCAGTAAATCCACAGGCGCGATGTGGGCATGAAGCATCCGGTTTATATGGTCCAATGGGGATACGGAAACTATAGAGCTACGTTCGTTGCGTTTTAATGGCAAACTTGCTCTAGCGCCGTTCTGTTTTGAACACGAGGGAGGAGCCTTTGTAGAACGACCGTCAGGGCTCCGAGTCAGGCAAGAGATCGGGCACATCGGTTGGCCCAATCTCATTGAACTTAACACGCGTGCAGCATTCGAGTAAATCCGTTTGCGCCACAGTGGGAGATGATCCATCTAATTTAACTCGCCGGTCGTTGCTTAAATAATGGACCCGTGCTAAGCAAACCCCAAGATATTGTGGCTACTCGTTACCGAAGCTGAGTTTAACACCTCCGAACTAACCGTGTAAAGCCTTTTTGTAACGCTAGTTGCGCGCTGTAACCTTAACCTTAACTTCAACTAAGCCCGCAAACTGGGAGACAAATAGCGAACGCTTGGCGAACGTTCTTTCTTTTTTTGTGCTTAGTTCGCTCGCCTGAGCAACTTCCGCGCCCAACATTAACGCGAAATTCATTGGACTTTTGGAGCACCACTCGAAATTGAATGTTCGCCAGCGAGCACTTGTTGCGGAATCGCCCGGATAATATGCGCGGAAGATAGGTCCCGCATCGGTTGAAACTGCCAAATGCAATAGCAGAAAGCTGCCAATTTTTATTGGGTGGCTCGCAGGTAATGATCTATTGTTGGAAAGCAGCTTTCCTAAAAAGGGCGGGACATAGCGGGACCCTTTGGGGACTTTTGGGCAAAACATATACCTATATAAACGGAAAGGCCGACTCTGAGCAATCGGCCTTCTCGCTTCGCGTTGTCCCTTGCGGGACACGGCGCGGGACACTCTTATCTGAATCTCTGTGGCAAATTCACCCTATCGTCAACAATCGTTTCCATCGCCACTCTCGCCACTCGCGCGTAAGCGAGTAGCGTTAGCAGGCTTGGCTCGCGTGTTCCATGCTCGTACTCAGAGATACGAGCGGGCGACATTTCATCGTCCAGCCTGCGAGCTATTTGAGACTGACTCAATCTGAGTCTGGCACGGATCTGGCGCAACTTCGCAGACAGGCGCTCTGGTTTTGGTCGTGGCCTTGCTCCCATTACTTTCTCTTTTCGATTAGCGCGACCTCTTTGACAAGCGCATCGCGGAATCCGGTGAGAACATCCACGAGCAGGTTAATCTTTGCAAGGCTTCGACGCCGGTGCTGTTAATTGCCAAGAAAGAATTCAAGCATGATTTGACGGTCGCAGTCGGCCAGAAAAATCAGATTTGATCCCTGCTTATATTCGCCTTCGTGAGAAGACTCGACATGTGCGAGAATGTGCGACGTATAGTTACTTGAAACGGGATTCAAAAACGTTCGTTTGCGGAAAACGTAAATGTCTTTCATGTTCACAGTCTCGGAGGAAATGATTAGTTGATCGTCGCCCGGTTTAACTGGGCGAACAAAACAGCACAGCCACACCTCACAAATAGCGTCCTGCTATATAGCAGAATTCCGTCAGGGAGTAAAGCCTGATGCCGCGCTATCGCAGGAAGTCTCCGAAGAAGCTGGGAGAGAAAATGCGTGAGGTACGCTTACGTTTAGAAATGACGCAGGAGGAAGTAGCCAAGCAGCTCGGAACCGATAGTGGCGCAATCTCACGATATGAGCGCGGTCTGCGCGATCCTTCGCTACTGGAGATCCTGACATTCTCCTACATGAGCGGAGTCGGAATCGAAGTGCTGATAGACGACAAAAGGACTCTCGCCAAAAAGACTCCTAACCGGCCAACAAAACTCTGATAACTATTCTAATAACTAATTGAGAATTTCTTTGAGGACTTTTAGATCCTGATGGTCTAATGTGTGCTGCGTCCCCTCTAGTCGTTGGAAGTGAGGTAGCTGGAAGGCCGATCCTGTTATCGGCCTTCTGGCTTTACGCTGGATTCCAATATTGTGGTGGACTACGATAACCATGGAACGGGTCTAGATGGTGAGCTAAATGAAATGGGCAAGGCATCAGCGCACTCGAACTCTACTTACCTCTGTAACAATCATCGCGGCGATCGCAACACTTGTGGCTCGGATTAGCAGAACATCTAAACATGGTACTCCGCACGTAGTCACATGGTCTCGATCTCAGGCACCAGTCGCCTCTCCGACAGCACCTTTCCCAACTGTACAACCGACTCCGCAGTCGATCGGTTCTTCTCAAACCAATACCAATCCGACTATTCCCCGCGCGTCATTACCGTCGCCGGCGGGCTTAATTATTCCCGTTGCCGGAGTGCGGCCCGATCAACTGCGCGACACTTTCTCCGAATCTCGTGCGCAAGGACGCATTCATGACGCGATTGATATTCCGGCTCCGCGCGGAACTCCGGTCATTGCCGCTGCCGACGGGTTGGTCGTGAAGTTATTTCAGAGTGCACGCGGCGGCACAACCATTTATCAATTGAGCACTGATGGCAAATTCGTCTATTACTACGCACACCTCGACCGATATGCTGAGGATTTAACACAAGGCCACTTTGCCAAACAGGGGGAAACCATAGGTTATGTTGGTGATTCTGGAAACGCTGGCGCGGGAAACTACCATCTGCACTTCTCAATTGCGGAGATCTCTGATCCGAAAGATTTCTGGCACGGAGTAAACATCAATCCCTATCCACTGCTGCGAAAGTAAAAGGCAAATCTCACAGTTGTTTGACGAAGATCCTGAGCTCTGGCCGCTCGAACTGTCGTCGACCCATTCTCTGTCTAGTAACCTCAGCGCTTCAACTTTATGACGGAACTTAATTACCCCAAAAGCATCAAATAAATGCTCGTGCAATTCTGATTCGTGCTTATCCTCATTAGAGTCTGCCAATGACAGCAGTCCACAAAAGCTTCCTGACCGTTCTGCTCCTTCTTTCAAGTTACGGCATTTGTTTGGCGCAGACTGAAAGGTATCCATTTCAAAGGGGAGATGGAGACGTGATTAGCGAACTAAGTTGGAATCCCAGAAATGATCTGATCTTAACCTCCTCGGGTGATGAAAACGCTTTGTGTCTATGGGAGTAAGTCCAGGAAAGTTACGTTGGAAAACTGGTGTAGGCTTTTTGCAGGATGAGTTGGAGCTTCACTCGAATCTCATTCCGCTTGGACCAACGACCAGAGACTCATGGTTACAGGAACTGATAATGGGAAACTCCAACTCTGGGGACGCGACAGATGAAAAATCCTCTGAAATGTAAGAGCGCATGCCGGTAGCGTAACCGCAGTCACGATCAACCCCGATTCGACGATGTTTGTCTCTTCAGCAGATCTCGGGGATTGGAAATCGTAACTAAAGGTCTGGAATCTCGGAGATGGCAGATTGATCCGAGATTCGAGCGCTAATCGAAAGGACATCAGCCATCAGATTCATTGACCGAAACTGGAACGTCGGCGTCCGCACCGCCACGGTATACAGCTCGGACCTTACGCTACTTGCTGCGCAATGCCGAACGAAGCTAGTGGTCGAGGATGTAAGAACGAGCAAAATTGTCCGGACTATCGGTCGAGAGGAAAACAGCCGGCCAGTGAATTTTAGCTCGGACAACACTGTTCTATTGTTGCCGGATTCAGAAATACTCCACATCCCCACAGCTGTCTGCCCATTGATGGCGTCTGTGTATGAGCAGAGTTATTCACCAACCAGATGGCGAAGCAACTCAAGAGCGCCGCAGCCAGTGAAAGCTTCGAGAAGACGAATAGTTGTCGTGCAGACATCGGAGGTTCCTCACGTGTAATTAAGAGCTCCAATAACTGAGGGGGCGTGCCGATTATTCCACAGCCTTCAAAGGCGACTACCCGACCCTTGTATGCTTTGAGAGGCGGAACAGACAGTTCACCTGTCTCATATGGCCAGTCATTGGGTCTAATCGGCTTCTCATTAGAAATCGCTGCCCTCTTTCAAGAATCGGCTTTAGCATAGACAGTTCTTTGCAACAGAGAGCGGCAAGTCTTACATTTAGGAACCAGCAGCGAATAAAGTAGTTGTTCGTGGTCACCCGGATACTGAGAATAAAATGAGTGCAATCAATCTTGCCGGGTTAATTAATCTGGCGGGCTATACGCTCGGTATTGCGCTTTATGCCATGCTGCTCGCCATGGTGCTCAGGCTCCGAGTCCAAACGAGAAGCTTCTCGGATTCTTTACGCATGGAATCTTCCAATGGCCTGTCCGTAAATGGACTGTTGCTTGCTACAGCTGTCCTTGGCTTGCTTTGGAACATAGGAGCATTTGCGACTTACGGCCTCAGAGGTTTCGGACTTCCCGGTACGAACCCATTTGTTTCGGCAGTGTCGTTTACGGCGCTGGGATTTTTGCCTGCCGTAGTGGTGCATTCCGTTTTACTTAGCCGTCTCAGTGATAAAGAGCGTCGGTTGACTCAAGTGATCTCGATAGCGGCGTACTGCTTGAGCGGCACTGCTGGGCTTCTTCATTTCTATGATGCACTGGTCTTGGGCAGTGGGCCATCTCTTTGGGCTTTGCGATTCTTGACCTTTGGATATACGGGCTTGCTGGTCGTGCTCTTTCTGGCGACTCGCAGGCAAGTGGGTTGGAAGAAGGCGGTTTGGGCAAGTGCACTGGCCGTGTTTGCAGTTTCTGCATTACACCTGAGCCATCACACCGCAAGCAGAGACCCATGGTTCACTGAGTTGATTGGGCACCACGCCTCTTTGCCGTTAGCATTGGCGATTCTCTATGAAGACTATCGCTTCGCTTTTGCAGATATTTTTCTGAAACGCGCGCTCGCGCTGCTGGTCTTGATGGGCTTGGCCTTTGGAGTATACGTGGCGTTAGCGTCTCCGATGTTAGCTGTTCATGACCGGCAGGGACATGTTGATTTACGCACCGTGAGTGCGCTGGTGCTTCTTTGGATCATTACCGCGCTGATGTACCCGTATCTCCGGCGCGTCGTAATTTGGTTTGTTGATGCGGTGATGTTAAGGCGTGCCGACTATAGCCAACTACGATCGGATGTGGTTCAGGTCATGGCGGAACACGAGAAGCCCGATCAAATCCTGGACGGGATCTGCGCTGTCCTTGCGCCCGCCCTTTCGGCACATGAGATAGACTGGCGAGAGATTGTGGCCGACGAGTCTGAGGCTACGCCCAGCACCTGGCCCACAGAGATCGCGACCGTCTCGAGAGACTCGTTCGTCGATGACTTGGCCAATTTCCAAAAGCTGGGAGATACAGCGCCGCTGTCTGAACCATTCACTGATCGATGCGTGACGTTGCTGGATCGGCCCAGCGGTAACAGCGCTTTGGTATACGTGCCGACCAGTGAACCACCCTATTGCGCAATCATCATCGGAACGCTGGCCGGAGGTCGCAGACTGCTCTCGGACGACGTGGCGATGCTTGAGACCGTCGCCGTGATGGTGGCTCGGCGGATCGATGCATTGCGCGTTACGCACGAGCGGTGTGAGCAAAATCTGCGCGAGCAGGAGATCAACAAACTGGCTACCGAGGCGCAACTTCGCGCCCTGCGTGCGCAAGTCAACCCACACTTTCTTTTCAACGCTCTCACAACCATTGGCTATCTCGTGCAAACCGCGCCCGATCGCGCGCTCGAAACGCTCATGAAACTGACCAGTCTGCTGCGCGGTGTGCTGCGCACTGACGGTGAATTCGTAACCCTGCGAGAAGAACTGGCATTGATTGCAGCTTATCTCGATATCGAGCGAGCGCGTTTTGAAGAGCGACTGCGCGTTTCAGTCGATGTACCGGAACAGTTGCTTTCCCTGCGACTGCCTTCGTTACTGTTGCAGCCTCTGGTTGAGAACGCTATCAAGCACGGCATCACCCCGGCGCGCTTCGGTGGCGAGGTTGGCATCCGCGCGCGACTCGAGGCTTTCTCCCCTGCGGTGAACGGGCATGGCGAAGTGCTGAGCATCACGGTCAGCGATACTGGCGTTGGGGCAAGTGAAATCGAGTTGGCGAGGGGCCGGCGGCGCGGTGTCGGCCTGAGCAATATCGAGCAGCGCCTACATTGTTACGGCGGCCAGTCGGCCTCACTCTGCATCAAGAGCACCCCCGGAGAGGGTACGGTCGTTGAACTGATCATGCCAGTGACGGGTATGGACCACTTGCCTGTGAATGCCGTCGTGCAGAGCATTAAGGAGAAGCGGAAAGCGTGATCGCGAAGCTGAGAGTCGTTATCGCCGATGACGAACGTCCCGCCCGTTCGTTCTTAGCCTCGTTGCTGCGTGGCTTTGATGACGTAGAAATCGTTGGCGAAGCGCAAAATGGTGCTGAAGCCGTCGAGATGATCGAACGCGAAAAGCCAGACTTGGCGCTATTGGATTTGCAGATGCCGGAAGTTGATGGCTTAGGTGTCGTACGACTGTTACGAAAGAACATGATGCCGCTTATCGGTTTCGTAACCGCTTACGACGAATACGCGGTCCGCGCGTTTGAACTTAATGCGGTTGACTATCTTTTGAAGCCAGTAGATCGTGCTCGGTTGCGTGATACCCTGAACCGAGCCCAGGAACGTCTCGAACGCGATGATCTACGATCTGACGAAGTGACTCACCTGCGCGCGGCTGCCGCTGATTACGAGGCCGCCACTCGTGCAACTCTTCTTGAGCGCATTCCGCTACGCGAACGAAATGAAATCGTGCTCGTGCCCGTGACGCACATTGCTTCGGTGGTAGCTGACGGCGAATTGTTGCTAATAACGACGGCGAACAACGAACACTATTCGATCAATTATCGGCTCAAGGAGCTTGAAGTACGGCTTGATCCTGCGTTGTTCGTGCGACTCTCACGGGGAACTCTCGCCAACATCTCAATGATCAAGAGGGTCAGTCCTCTGCCGGGTGGCACCTACGTCGTCACGATGAATAACGATCAGCAGTTGCAAGCTAGCAGACTTCAATCCCGCCTGCTGCGAGAGAGTCTGTTTCGTCTTTAACAGCTAGAGTCCATTCCTTCTCACTAGCTCAACGACGTCCTCATTTACAGTGACCATTCATCTGCGCTTACCAACCGCTCATCCTCCAAATGAGTCGTTCCATTAAAAACCAATGGTTCAAGAGGCCTTGACGCCTCTAACATGCCGTGTTTCATGCGGTTCAGCATTAGGCAAGCCTCTACAACAGAACATTTCGGGAGAAGAGACATGTTACTGAAACCTTTGCACGCCAGACTAATCATGATCGTTGGGCTCGTCGGGGTTTGCGCGGCGGTAACTTTTGCTCAAGCGCTTAATGCCGGAACCGTGGCCGGTACTGTCGTTGATCCAAACAAGGCAGTCGTGCCAAACGCCACAGTCACGATTGAGAATGCGGTCACCGGTTACAAGCGAACGACAAATACGGGAACCGATGGTGCGTTTCGTTTCGACAACATACCTTTCAACAATTATGTGTTCAACGCGTCCGCACCCGGCTTCACCGGAGCGCATGCCAGTTTAAACATACGCAGTTCGGTGCCACTCACTATCACCCTTCCCCTTACTGTTGGTGCGGCGTCAGAAACGGTAACTATTACCGGAGGGGAACTGGTCGAAAACGATCCGAAGGCGCATGTTGATGTTGACAAGACTTTGATGGACCGATTGCCGGTGCGGGATCCAGGTAGTGGCTTGAGTGCGGCTATAACATTGTCAGCGCCGGGAGTCGCGGCGGATTCGAATGGGGGCTTTCATCCGTTTGGCGACCACTTTGAATCCAACATATCGCTTGACGGCCAACCAATTCCCGACCAGCAGAGTAAGATCTTTTCTACTCAGTTTCCGGTCAATGCTATTCAATCGATGGAGGTCATCACGGGTGGCGTGCCTCCTGAATTCGGGGATAAGACCAGCTTGGTCGTAAACGCGATTAGTCGCTCAGGCTTGAATCAGAAAAAGCCTACCGGCAGTTTCAATGCGCTGTATGGTACTTTCAGGACGACTCACGAAGACGGGGCTCTCGCCTGGGGAAATTCCAAAGGTGGGAATTTCACAGCTTTCAACTATGAGCGATCTAGTCGCTTTCTCGATGCTCCAGAGTTCGTGGTCTTAAATGATCGGGGAACGGCGATCAATCTCTTCGATCGTTTGGACTATAGTCCGAACTCAAAGAATACTTTTCATCTAAATCTTTTCCTCGCGCGTAACCGATTCCAAACGCCAAACGAGTTCGATCAGCAGAACCTCGGACAAGATCAACGTCAGGCAGTTCATACCATCAACATTGCACCCGGCTACGTGCATATCTTCACTCCGACTACGGTTCTTTCAATCACTCCCTTTTATCGACTTGACACTGTCCAGTATGTAGCCAGCCCCGATCCCTTTTCTGATCAGCCATTGACTTTTAGTGAGTCGCGGCGCTTGAACCATCTCGGAGTCAAGGCCGATGTGTCTTACGTGAAGGGAAAACACAATGCCAAGTTCGGCGGACAAGTCTCAAACACGCTTCTCACTGAAGGATTTCAGTTTGGCATTACTGATCCAAACTTCAACGATCCGGAGAGTCCCGATTTTCTGCCTGGCCTGTTGCCATTCGACTTGACGCGCGGCGGTAATCCCTTTGGATTTCACGGTCACAAGAACATCAAGCAACAGTCTGCCTTTGTGCAGGACAACGTAACGTTAGGGAATGCGACTATCTTGTTGGGAGTGCGCTTCGATAATTATGACGGTATCGCGCATGCCAAGTCGTTGCAGCCGCGTCTCGGTGTCTCCTATCTGATGAAGCGGACGAACACGGTCTTGCGCGGGTCTTATACTCGAGTTTTCGAGACGCCCTACAACGAAAACTTGATTCTCTCAAGCGTTACCGGGGCTGGCGGACTTGCGAATGGCGTCCTCGGCGACACCAGTAACTTGCCATTAGCGCCTGGCCGGCGTAATCAATTCAATGTCGGCTTCCAACAAGCGCTGGGCCGGTACTTTGTTCTTGATGGCGACTACTACTATAAGCGTACGCATAACGCCTACGACTTTAATGTGCTCTTCAACACATCCGTTGTCTTTCCGATTTCCTGGCAGACGTCAAAACTGGATGGTGTTAGCGCGCGACTTAATCTGACGAACTACAAAGGACTGTCAGCGTTTGTGGTGGCGGGCCATACGCGAGCTCGATATTTCCCGCCGGAGAGCGGTGGACTATTTTTCAACTCTGATCTGCCTGAAGGTGTGTTCCGCATTGATCACGATCAGGCGTTTCAGCAAACCACGCAGGTGCAGTATCAGGTCCAACGTTGGAAGGGGCTTTCACCTTATTTCGCTTTTACGTGGCGCTACGATAGCGGCTTGGTGGCCGGTGCGGTGTCTGACTTCGATACTGCCCTCACGTTCTCTGGTGATAATCAGGCGCAAATCGGTCTGTTCTGTGGTAGCACCTTCGCCACGCCGACACAGCCGCTGACGAGTTGCAGTGATCCAAATCGAGGGGCCACGCGCGTACGCATTCCTGCCGATGGGACGGCGAATGACGATCACAATCCGCCGCGCATCGCGCCGCGTCACTTATTTGATTTCAGTGCCGGAACCGACAATCTCTTGCGCACCGAGCACACGAGATTGACGTTGCGCTTCACGGTTCTTAACTTAACTAACAAAGAAGCGCTCTATAATTTTCAATCAACTTTCAGCGGAACACATTTCGTATCGCCGCGCAGCTTTCAGGGGCAGGTGGGCGTGACATTCTAAGGTTGCGACTGCTTCCAAAAGCGGGATATTCCTGCGCCAACCGCTTGATTGGAAGGATTCATTCTCACTCGAATCGTGAGATTGGACCAGTCAGGATATTCACGGCTGATTGATCTGCAAGCGAGGGCAGGGTCGTCAACAATGGCGGAGGGCAGGACATCGTGGGGACAACGGGAAGAGCGTTGTTTCCCTTGGTTTCGTTGTACGTCTCTTTGGCCGGTTCAAGATCGCCTTCGATTGCGAGTTACAAATTCCAGGAGCGCGGCGCTGCCTATACGTTTCACGCTCTCGGTCTCGAACTCTACAACGCCGGACGCTACGAAAAGGCAGTCAAAGCCTTCACTTACGCCGTTAGAGCAGACCCTGATTGGCCGAAAGCGCACAATGATCTTGGGCTCGCTTATCGGCGCTTGAATCGATTTCCAGAGGCCGTCGAGAGTCTAAGACAGGCGGTGAAGCTCTCACCACAGTATGCGCTCGCTTACTACAATCTCGGTGCGGCCTACCGTGAGCTGAAGCAATATCGGGAATCCACGGCCGCCTACCGTACCGCTATTCGTTTATTACCGGATTATGCAGCGGCCTATAACAATCTCGGCGTAACCTTGGAGGTTGCCGGATTCGATAAAGAAGCCGCGAAGGCCTATCAGAAAGCTTCTTTGCTTCAACCTGAGATGGGTGAGGCTTTTCTCAATCTGGGTTCAATCCACTATCGATTGGGCAAGATGAAAGAGCCTGCGAAGCTTTCAAAGGGGCTGTTAGTCCATGCCTGAGTCGGTTGAAGCCCATTTCAATCTCGGCATGACCTATCTCAAGCTTGGCAATCGGGTGGAGGCGCTCATCGAATACGAACTTATTAAAGACAAGAATCCTGGATTGGCCGCAACTCTTCACCGGACGATCTATAAGGACAAGCTGATTGACCTGCGCGACAACTGAGGTGATCTCAGCGTTTCGCCTCAAACGGAATACCCGTAGGCAACAGCCAAAAAGTGCTTTCTTCAGATGCTAAATAGGTTGACTGGGAGAAGATAATGCGATCACTCGGTTTATCTCGTGGCTTGATTTGTCTCTTACTTGTGGCAATCGTGCCAGCGGCATCGCCAGGTCAACGACCTCAGCGCCAGGCAACGCGACAACTACCGCCGCCACACTACATCCCCAGCCACGACTACGACACGCAGAACATCAAGCTCGTACTGCACTTCGATTGGGAACGCGAGCAAGCGTTAGGAATTGAAACAATCACTTTGTCGCCACTGATCACGAATCTGAGCAGGGTTGACCTAGATGCCGCTAACATCACTTTCAACTCGGTGAAGCTCGCATCTGGCGTTCCTCTCAAGTTTGTTAATGATGCAACAAAAGAGAAGCTGAGCATTACCCTTGACCACCCCTATCAACCGAACGACACTCTCAACATCGTTGTTGATTACCACACCAATGGGGTTGCGAGCGCGCGAGGAATCGCGGGCTTCGGTCGTGGGTTGAAGTTCATCAAACCCTTTCCTGATGACCCGACACGTCCGCGCCAGCTCTGGTCACAGGGCGAAACCGAATTCAACCACTACTGGTTTGCCTGTTACGATCACCCGAACGATTTCACGACCACCGAAATTGTTGCGACTGTCGAAAGGCCTATGATCGTTATCTCGAACGGCAAGCTGCTGAGCACGAGAGACAACCCAGACGACACGCGTACTTTTGATTGGAAGATCGATCAGCCACACGCGACTTATCTGACTTCGATTGTGGTGGGCGCCTATGTCGCAGTCGAAGGTAAATATGCCGGCATTCCCGTTATCTCATACGTCTACCCGAACGAATTGGCGGAAGGTAGGGTAACCACTGCACGTCTGCCCGACATGGTTAAGTTCTTTTCCGAGAAGACCGGGGTCAAATACCCCTACGCAAAGTACTCGCAGACGATGACTCGAGACTTTGGCGGCGGCATGGAAAACATTTCGGCAACAACGCAGACGGACAACATGATCCATGACGCACGCACTGAGTTGGACCAGACGAGCGATAGTCTGCAGTCGCACGAACTGGCCCATCAGTGGTTCGGCGATTACGTGACCTGTCGTTCCTGGGCGGACATCTGGCTCAACGAGAGTTTCGCGACATATTTCCAGGCGATGTGGGATGAACACAGCTTGGGCCATGACGACTTTCTCTATCTGGACGTGAAGGCGAACCAGGATAAGTACTACCACGACTGGGCGCGCGGTGTACGCCGCCCGATTGTGACAGACAACTACTCGAATCCCGAAGCTGTTTTTGATACCTACGCTTACGCGCGCGGTGCCGCTGTGCTACACATGCTGCGCACCATGCTCGGCGAAGACAATTGGTGGCGAGCAATCAACCACTACCTGACGAAGTATGCGCATCAACCCGTTTCCACTGAACAGTTTCGCATTGCCATTGAGGAAGCGACGGGCCAATCAATGGATTGGTTCTTTGACGAATGGGTCTATAAGATGGGTCATCCCATCTTCCGCGTCGTACAGACATATGACCCAGCCGCCCAGACTCTGAAGCTCGATGTAAAGCAGTTCCAGAAACCCGATCCCACTTACGAATATCCCCAAGCTACGTACTTCCAGACTCCGGTTGAAATCGAGATTGGCACCGCGAACGGAATGCGTGTCGAGCGAGTAACGATCGAGCCCAAGGAAGAGCAATCGTTCAGCTTTGCGGTAGATGGCGAACCGCTCCTTGTAAACTTCGATTACGGCGACACATTGATTAAGGACCTGTTTTTCGATAAGTCGAGAGAGGCGCTGGTCTACCAGTTGGCGAACGATGAAGACCTGATGGGCCGCATCTGGGCGCTGGATCGGCTCACAGAGAAATGGAAGGCTACAAACACAGCTGCCGCCGAAAAGGATTTGATCGCCAAGGCAATCGCATCTTCCCTCATGCGAGACAAATTCTGGGGCATGAGATTCGAAGATGCAGCCGCTCTTCAGGACGCAACCGGTGACGACGTGAAGATCGCGCTGCTCGCTGCGACTGAGGACAAGAATCCACAAGTACGCGCGCGCGCCATTCAGGCCCTTGGAGCGCGGAAGGACGCCTCGTTAGCTGATAGTTTTCAACTATCACTTGGCGATGAAAGTTATGCTGTCGTCCGCGCGGCCGCGGAAGCGTTGGGCCGGACCAAAAGTCCTGCGGCCTATGATGCTCTCCTGAAACTGCTCGACACTTCGTCCTGGCGGGATAACGTTCGCGTGGCCGCTCTGAATGGCTTGGCGGCACTCGGCGATAGTCTCTCACTGGACGAGGCGTTGAAGTTTTCCGTGAGTGGCAATTCCGTCCAGGTACGAGCCGCCGCGATTGCTACTTTGGCCGCAGCAGGAAAGGATGATACGCGCGTCTTCCCACTCATCTCCGAAGCGCTGCTGAAATCAGCATCTCCATATAATGCCGCACTTTTTAATGCATCTGCTCGGGCACTAGTCGAACTTGGCGATCAGCGTGGTGTAGCGGTTTTTGAGCAGGCCAGCAAGAAACTTGAGTCCGCGAGAGCCTTACTTCTACTGGTAGAACTCGAGGAACAACTGAAAAAGAAAGCTCAAGCGACGACGCGGAAGGCTCCAGGTTAAGCGATGAGAAGGCTACTTAGATCCATGCGGCTGTCTCATCAGAATTTAGGTTTGAGGTTTGAGTGACTGAATCGGCCAAGACTCACACAACTGCTGCCTCTGTGATATCAACTATGCCGTTCGTCGCGTCGAGAGTAGCGGTTACGCCCAACGGCGGAGTCAGTTGATCGTCGGCATGGCCAATTATCAATCCATAAAGCACCCTCTTGATAAGAGTGGCCGGCCTGAACTTCGTCAGGGTGAGTACTTTATTCGCTTGCACGATCCATCGATACTTTGCAAAGAGAATTCGCACTTAGAAAGACTATTTACTGGAGCCTCCATAGACCACCTTCGACCATACCTAGGCTCGAGACAGGCTGGATTTTCTGGTCTCAGAGAATTTCTTCTGAGATCGCCAAAATATTGCAACTGCCACTGTCCCTCGACACAGAGATTCTGAAGAAAACGGTCGCAGACAATATCGCTGGCTGTAAAGGCTTGCTACTCGTCCACAATATCGAGGACGTAGACGGCCAATCATTTACTTGAGTTCTTGTCGAGAAACATTCCGGAACCGGTAAAAGTTCTAGTGACAAGTCGAATAGATCGCGCGATGGGGACGCTACCAATTCCGATTCCACAAATGTAAGAGATCGAGGCCCACGAGTTACTTTGCCACGAACTGAATGATTCGGCTGGTCCTCAAGTGGTCCTCTCCCTCGGACTCCCGCCTACGGTTCTTAACCGGTCGCATCCTTTACGAGGCGGGTCGGACGCAGGAAGGCCTTTGGAACATGCAAGCCGCAATCACAGGTTGCCCGAAAACGCCCGAATGGGCTGACGAAACCATCTACTATGCCCAGGCTCTTAGTTTAGATGGAGAGTTCAACGATCTACCTGCTGCTATTTCACTCCTAAAGGAAGCGATACCATATTGCGACAACGTAGCACGCGAAGCGATCGATGTTTTCTGTTAAGGTGAATGTCGATCGTGGTAGTTGGTGCACTCCTAATTGTCACGGCACACCTTCTTAACTTGCACCTCTGTCGCTCGTGCAAGATTCGTCTCGACGATTGCCCGTGATTCAGAGTAACTGCTATTTAGTCCTGGTCTTTATAGCCAACTACCTATTCGTCTGCTTCCAACGACAAGTCAACGCATGTTTTGGCTGTTTCATTGAAAAACGTTACCCCTCATTCCATTCCAGGCTCTAAGATCAAACGACTTCCCCAGTTGCACGTCTGGCGTTCTTTCGAGGCCTTAACAATGTTCACTCGCCTGCTCTGGTCGCTCATTACGGCTGCTCTTATCTCGAATCTGTTCATAAGCACAATCACCGTCGTCGGTCAGACGCAGGACTCCCCGTCGAACCAACAGCAGCAGGCAAAGAAAGCTGAATCAGCAGCGCAAACCAGTCCGGGCAGGAACCTAAAACCTCTCAACGTCGATGAGGACCCCGCGTTGATTGGCAAGCGCAAGCTTAACGGCGGGCTTATCTCGAAGATGAGTATGTCTGTTGAAAAGGAAGTCGCTTTGGGTCGACAGTTGGCAGCCGAGGTCGATCGCCAGGCGAAGTTTGTAGATGACCCGATGATCACAGAATACGTGAATCGTGTAGCGCAAAATCTGGTGCTGCACTCAGACGCCAAAATTCCTTTCACCGTTAAGGTCATCGACTCGGACGAGGTCAATGCCTTCGCTTTACCGGGTGGCTTCTTCTACGTCAATAAAGGATTAATCCTCATTGCCGATAACGAAGCCGAGTTGGCTGGAGTGATGGCCCACGAAATCAGTCACGTTATCGCGAGGCATGCAGTTGAGAATCAGACGAAGGCCAATCTGATGCAGTATGGAACGCTCACGGGAATTATCCTGCTGGGTGGGATTCCCGGAATGGTCCTACAAAATACCGCCGGGATCGGAATGATGACGGCGTTCATGAAATTTAGTCGCAGCGCCGAGGCAGAGGCAGACAAACTTGGAACCGAGTATCTCTATGCAGCAGGATACGATCCGACTGCCATGGCGACGATGTTTGAAAAACTGGAAGCCAAGAACAAGAAGAAACCCGGCACCATTGCAAAAATCTTTGCTGATCATCCAGCTCCGGCTGATCGACGAGCGGCATCCCTGGCATTGGCCGCCCGTTTTCCCGAGCATGAGGAATATATAATCAACACCTCCGAATTCAATCGAGTTAAGTCACGCCTGTTACGTTTGTCGAATGCCAAGGCGTCATCCGCTGGAGCGATACAAGGGGCGGGCGATGGAACTCCGGGCCGTCCAACCTTAAAGCGAAGACAGCCGACACCTGACGATTCAACCCAGCCTGAAGGCACCGAGCAAAAGCCATCAGACGCAAAGCCGAATGAGCCACCGAAGCTCAAGCGCAATCCATCTGATACTTCGATCCCAACCGATCAGTCCAGCAAACCAAAGCCAAGCGAAAAGCCTTAAAAATGCCGTCAAAGGTTGAATAGGTTAAGTCTTCCTCCGCAGTAGGCTGACGAGAAACAGCAACGTGGCAACTGAAATGATTGCCGGGCCTAATGAGAGATTGAGTGTTACTGAATCGATCCGCAGTTGGGAATAGAGGCGATTAATTGCAAGACCTATAGCCACTGACAAAACGCTAGCTGCGGAGGATACAGTCAGGAACTTCGTTAGAGTATGTGTTAACTGTCGCCCTATGGCCGCGGGGATTATGATAAGCGCACCAACCAGTAAAGCACCTAAAAACCTTAGCCCCAGCAGGACTGTCAAGCTGAAAATAAGAAGATAGTACAGGTTGAGTCGCGACACATTGACGCCCGTCGCGGCTGCAAGGTCTGGCGAGAACAACGACAGTATGAGCTTATATCGAAAGAAATAGATAAACGTTACTATACCAATCACCGCCAGCACTCCGAGCGAAAAACTGGTCATCGTCAAGCTCTGAAATCCACCAAATAACGCTTCAATCAAGTCCTCACTCGGAGTTAGTAAGTACCAATTGCCAGTGCCGCCACAAAGATCACACCGATAGCGATGTCGGCCGTCAGTGTGCCACCGCTTTGCAAACGCCAGATCAGCAATGTTCCCAACAACAATGTAGCCGCAGCACCAGCTAAAGGATTGAAATGTAAGAGCAGGGCAAGACCAAGACCGGGCAGTGCAATGTGAGAGATGACATCTCCTGCCAAACTCATTCGCTTCATTAATGCGAAGCTACCGACAAGGCCGGCAGCAAAGGCTGTGAGCAGTGCAAGGATGACCGAATATAAAGTAGCCGCTGTGGTCACCTTGAATCTCCGCCAGCGGACTGATCGTGATTGTGATGGTAATAAGCGTAAGATGGGCCGTATAGTTTTTCGAGAACATTCGGTGTTAGAGCTTTCTGTGGCGCCCCGATGCACAGGGTATGCCGATTCAGGCATAAGACCTGCGTAGCATACCGGGAAACAAAGCTTAGATCATGCGATACGGTAATCACAGCGAGTTGGTATTGATCCTGCAAACGATAGATAAGTTCGTAAATGTGCTCCTCGCCAGGCTCATCCAAACTTGAGGTCGGTTCATCCAGCAAAAGCACATTTGGTCTGCCAATCAGCGCGAACCCGATCTGTCCTCGCTGAAATTGCCCGCCGGAAAGATGGCCTACAGGAGTCTCCAACATCTCTCTAGTGAGCCCGACACTACGACCAATCGGATCAATCTCGCTGACTGCGACTCTAACCGTCCGACATTTGGAGACAAAGAGATCTCTAAATGTCAGAGGCAGATGTCGATCGGCATCGATCTTTTGCGGGACATATCCGAGTCTCACATTCGGAGACCACACAATCTCGCCAGAATAAGGAAACAGGCCGAGCAAGGCCTTCAAGAGCACAGTCTTGCCTGCGCCGTTTGGGCCAATAATACTTAGGCGGTTGCCGCTGTTTAGCTCGAAGTAAAGATCCTCGACGATCTTCTGGTTACCAATCGTGACGCTTAAGTTTTTGACCAGTAGTAGCCGCATTTACTTGAATCCAATCTAGTCCGCCGTAACATGAAATCCTAACACGGCATTCTGGCCTCGCATGGGGAGTAGACATCCCCGTCGGAGGCTGAGCCTTATCCCTCCACGCCGCTCATTGGCGCATTCCGTCCATTCGTTTGTCTGACCTGCTAATTCACTAAGTATTAAGTGTCCGCAGATGGTGGGTGGTCTAACATGCGGGCACTTTGTCGGCTTCCCAGCAGTTTCTATCGATCGTGGGACAAGTACTTAAGCTCCGGAGCACAGGGTTGAGGATGGGTTCATACCACAGAGGTAAAGAAGTAATGATCAATTCGATTCGAGTAGGCTCTTATGTCGTTATATTCAATTTCGTGGTTACTTAGCGTTCTTTTTCCTCCTGACTCTTCCGGTTTGGGTCAGTCCAACGGCACACTGAGAGGAACTGTTACTCTCAGCAATAGCGGTAAGCCAATTCATAACGTTCTTGTAACCATTCTTCAGCTCAGGCGCACTCCATGAACAACTTCGCGAAGCGCGCGCTGATTCAACTGCTGCTTGTATTCACAGTCAGCGCATCTGCTACTGGATGGCTTGCTAATCCTCAAGAATCTGATAGTGCTCAGGTGTATCACACGCTTGGTCTCGATTACCTTAAAGCAAAACGATATCAAGAGGCTAAAGAGGCTTTAGCGAAGGCGATTCAACTAGCCCCGGGCTGGGCGCAGGCGCACAACGATCTAGGTATGTCTTACTACATGTTGGGTCGTTTTGCGGATGCCGTGGAGTGTTTCAAGAAGGCTGTCCAGAACTCACCGAACTATTCGATCGGATACTACAACCTAGGTGGGGTTTACCGAAGGATGGGTTTTTATGATGATTCGATCCAAGCTTATAAGAAAGCGATCCATCTCAACCCAAATTTCGCGGCGGCCTATAACAATCTGGGCGTAACCTATGACGCCATGAGCCGGACCAAAGAAGCCGCTCAATCATATAATGAGGCTCTGCGGTTAGACCCCACCATGCTTGAAACTTACCGGAACCTTGGGTGTGCTTATTACAACTTGGGCCAGAAGAAGCAAGCGCTTGAACTGTTCCAGAATGCAATCAAGCTCAACCCTGAATGGCCCGAGGTACATTACAATCTTGGGATAACCCACCTAGTTTTGGGCCACAAGGGTTCCGCTTTGGCGGAATACGTCGCCCTCAAGAACAAGAATTTACAGTTAGCTCAGAAGCTTTACAGCGCTATTTATAGAGATAGGCTTGTTGATGCGAGACGATAAATACAACGACGCCTCGAAAGACACAATTTTCAAGAGGTCCCAGAGAGTTTAGGCTAAAGAGCCGAGCTCCGTTAGATGGAGATCTAATACATGGAATTGTACCTTTCTCGTAGTTATGCTTTTCTTTTCCATGAAGAGATCTCCCCGATTGGATGGAGAGGAATGCTCCTCTTTGTCTTGCTAGTTATTATCTTCGTCAAGCTGGTTGATGGATTAGCTGGGCGGGTGGTACGACGAGGTCCGGGCAACAAGCGATCTCGCAAATCGAACCGCTCTCACTAGGCCGCACCGGCTACGTGGGGAAGCCCTTCGATCGTGGATGATCTTAATCCAAGCACTATGTATCCAGGCTGGCGAGTTATAGTTCTGTAAGTGCCCAAAGCACAGATCGCGATCGTCGTTCCAGATGTTTTCTAACGGCAGTCCGTTAGATTCTAACAACCAATCAAAACCGGTTTGCTTATAGAATTGTGGCCCGCGTCGCCGTTACATTTCAGGAGGCACTTCCGTATGAGCGACCATGCTGAGTCCGGAACCACAACGGCGCTGATGGAGAAGCATAAAACTCTACTTGCCAGTGCTGAAGCCGAATGCGATCGCTATCAACTGCTCTCGACATCAACAATGCCGTAGTCAGTCACTTGGGTTTAGGGCGCTTGCTGCGCGACCTCCGATTGCCTGCGCAAAGTGATTCCACACGACTCTGCCGCGATTTGCCTTTACGATCCAGACAGCAGTGAACTGCGATTGCACAGCTTTGACCTGCAATACAGAAGCGACCTTGAGGAAGGCGCATTGTTTCCGCTGGAAGGTACTCCCGAAGGTCGGGCGTTCACTTCGCCGCAGGCGGTCATCGTGAGGCGTCTTGATCCCGAGATTTTCCCGGCGCCGCAGATTAGACATGCATACAAAGATGGACTGAGGTCTGGATGCAGCATTCCTCTCATCGCACAGGATCGCGTGCTGGGAACACTCGACATGGCGAGTCCCACGGAAGATGCGTTCAACGATGAAGACGCAGGACTGAACTGTGACAAGGAAGAGGGCACAAAATGGGCGTAACATCAACTCGACGGGCGGCGGCAGTTGTGTGTGAACATGGTGGACAGAAAGATGACTTTGAACGGGGCACGGATGAGGTCAATGGTCCCGCATTTCAATCAAAACCGATCGCTCTTGTAGTGGATGATTCCATAGACATTGGCTTGTTGTTAGTAATGATTTTACAGAGTGCTGGTTACGAAGCTGTGATGTCGACCTCCGCCATCGACGCTTTGGCATTGATGGAGGAGAAGCACTTTGATCTCGTTGTTTCAGATATCGCGATGCCCGACATGGACGGTTATTCGCTGGCAAACGCATTGCGCTCGCGACCTGAATATCAACACGTTCCTTTAATAGCTGTAACCGGATTTGATCAATACGACGATCGACAACGTGCTCTCGCAGCAGGCTTCAACACTCACGTTAAGAAGCCAATAGACCCGGCAAGCTTCATTAATCTTATTCGGCAACTGAAATCGTAGATGGTCGACTTTGGATTCCGGGCACGACGAAGTGCGCTTCTGTCAATTCGCTACAGCCATAAAACAGCGGATCCTTCTAATCACATCGCGTATGGAGAACGGTTTGACGACGTAATCGTTTGCTCCCAATTGTAAGTATGCCGGCCCCTCGAGTTCGAAGGCCTTTGCTGTAATTACAATGATGGGAGTTAAAGTGGTGCTCTTCTCTTGACGCAAGCGCCTGCAGATTTCGTTCCCAGTCATACCAGGTAACAACAAATCTAGGAGAATAATCGCAGGTGGGTTAGATGGATCCAGCGAAGCCGCGAGACCGTCCTCACCGGTGAGTGCTACCCGCGTTACGAATTGTTCCTTCTGAAGAGCATACGCAAGTACTTCGGCGATGTCAGGATCGTCTTCGATTATGAGGATTGGGCTAGTCATCGCGAAGCCTGCATAGCAACCTGCCGCACTGGTCAAGAAGCACTCGCGCATACACAGAATAATTTTGAGACGTTAAAGAGGAGTGAAGAGAAGATTGCCCGAGTGCTAACAATGTAGGGAGCCTAGCTTCCGATTTATCAACTCATTCGTAAATCAACTCTCATCGGCGCACCATTCCACCGCCTCGCATCGACTCTCGTGAAGAGTTAGCCTCCTTTTAAAGAGCTCGTAACAAACCCTTCCATTCAGTTGGGCATAGTTTCATTTAAGTGTTTTCAATTCTTATGCCTGTCAATCCCATCGCGGATTGTTGAGGAAGGACTGTCTGAAATAAGGAGAACAAGAACAGATGAATGGAAGACTTTTACCAGGTTTGGTTTTGATAGGTATGCTCTCGACCTTTGCATTGGCCGTGAGCAGTTCAAACAAAATTGATTCCGATGTTCCATCCGCAAACGCACGTGCGGGTCATCCGGCGAACATTATTGCTTCAGGATTCGCCTTGCAGAAGATCGCTCAAGGCTCAGATCCACTCGAGAATCTCTCCGGCATAATCACACACCTTGGTTTTTTGAATGATTCTCCACCACAGCCCATTGAACGAACAAGAACCGAACCCGACGAGAACACATATTTGGTGCTTGATCACAATCCAGGTGGACCAACCGCAGGCTACGACAATGGCCGTCACTTTTTATATCAAGGACATGAGAACGCAGCAGACTTTGCTTACATCACACGCATCAATCTCGATGTAACTGATCCGGCGCATCGCATTACTCTGCTGACACCCGTCGGAAACGATGGCAAGACTCACTTTGGATCAATTGACGGCTCCGCGTGGGATCCTTTTACACACACACTCCTATTCACGCAAGAACGCGGCACGAGTGGCGGCGTAATACAACTAACACCCGGATTTCCACCACAGATAACAACGTTGGATGGAATACTCGGTAAGGGTGGCTATGAAGGGATTCATCCGGACAGTGCAGGAAATTTACTCATTATTGAAGACACCGGAGGAACGAGTGTTCCAGTCGATCCTTCAAACCCGTCGAGTCCGAAGAACGCTCGCAATCCAAACTCCTTCGTTTACCGCTTCGTGCCTTATGATCCTACGAATCTATTCGTTGGAGGCAGACTTGAAGCACTCCAGGTTTCCATAGACGACACACCACTGAAGTTTGTGCCTGTTGACGTTACGCATCCAAACGGAGACGTCTTCTCGGATGAACAATTGAAGCTTCATACTCTTGGCACTTCGTGGCCGGTGCGCTGGGTAACTGTCCACGACACCGGCGTACTGGATCCAAGCGATCCTCCAGCTGCCGCATACGATGCGAACCTGGCTGCGAAGAATGCAGGCGCCACACCGTTCAAACGTCCGGAGAATGCACAGTTCCTACCGGGCTCAGGTTTCAAGAGTTTTGTCTTCGACGCGACCAGCGATACAAACTCGAACTCTGGTAATCAAGCAGCACTTGCAGCGAGAGGTGCATGGGGTTCAATCTTTCGGGTGGACTTCAATTCCGACAATCAGGATGGGCGCCTCTCAATCATCGTGCTGGGCAATGCTGAGCAATCCAGCTTCGACAACCTAACGTTCGTCGATTCGAAGACAATACTTGTCGCAGAAGATCGTGGCGACACCTTGCACAAGCAATTGAATGCGCTTGATTCTATCTGGGCATATGACGTGCGCGGTGGCGTTCCGAATGCTCGTCGGTTTTTGGCACTCGGCCGCGACACTGATTCAGAATTCGATGCGGCTTTGCTCGATGCAAATACTGTGGGTTTCCAAAATGAAGGTGATAACGAACCAACTGGACTCATTGCATCAGTCGGTGGCAGTCGAATTGAGGATATGATAGGCAAGCCGACGAGTCCCGCTCAGACACGTTGGTTCTTTACTCAGCAGCATGGAAAGAACACGGTATACGAAATACTGCCGGTTAGGAACTAGAATCACATCGTCACTCAGAGGCGAGGATTCTTATCCTCGCTTCTGTGCCTTCTCAGTTCGACATCTGATCCCGCTTCAGACAAGCCTTTACCTAATCTTTCAATAAACGAATTCGCAGACTCCTTGCGGCGGGCACTTCTAGGGCTATCGTTTGAACGACCATGTGTGCCGCACGCTGTCTGGGCCGGGCAATTGTTCAGCCGAATTGATTAATATATTGAAGCTGCGGAATTAAACTCCATTTCAGAGATGCAGGAATACTAAGGGGAACGCAATTACATGAATTGGCTTATACACTCTTCATTGCAGCCCTCAGCATTTTTACGTTTTCGTCACAAGAAGAAGGAATGCGCTTTTCAGACTGTGTGTGTGGCATGCGCACCAATTCAGGTGGTTGATTTCTTGGAAGGATGATCAATGGACAACGCCTACGACTTCAACGCGCTGCTGAATACTTCGGTTTTCTTCCCCATCTCATGGTGCCGCCGAGTCAGCGCATCGGTCGCTCGGCAAAGGAGAGGACCTCGATCGGATTCTGACGCTTTGCGAGCGGCGCACGTATATCGAAAAACTGACCCTCTGCTATAACAACGTGATCTATCAAATCAAAACCAAGCGCTCCGCCTACACCACGTCACGCACACGTGGAAGTGCGTAAGCGGCACAGCGGAGAGATCACGATTGACTATAAGCGGCGGCCGCTGCAGTACACGATCTATCAAGAGCAGGAACGGCAACAAGGAAAAGTAATCGAAGCAAAATAGAGTCCGGTACCGTCACATCCGTGGCGCCGCTTTTACTTCAGCAAGAAGTGCGGACCCCGACTTGAACCTGGCCTCTGCCTCATTCCAGCTCGGGATGTTCTCCTCAGATCTCGTTCACGTTCTGTCGCACATAATGAACGTGATCAAGAATATGTGGCGACCCGCCTGATGTTTCAAAACAATTTGATATCGATGTTGACACATCCGACCGAGTGAATGTCACCTGCTGTCGCTAACGCGGGCTCTTATGGACAGCAATGCCAGCGCCATCGAGAACTGGCGATCTGACGTGCTGAATTGAAGCAGCGCCACTATGGGACGACTTGGTTAAGGCGGGTAAGAATTTGATTTTTAACTACGTCGCGATCTTCGTTCCGCGTTAGCAATCTTCCAGGTCTTAGGAAAGGAGCGAGGGACTGGGATCGCCATTGAGGCGCTTCGCAATTTCGCCCGAACCAGTAGAGCTTAAATAACCGGTGCGCAAACTGTCGGCACAGTCCGACTCGCGGCTACAAAGCCACGACGTGCATCGTCTTTACATGAGATTGGTTACTCACTTTGGGTGACAAGCAGTCATGAAGTACCACCATTGGAAGATCAGCTTTGTGCTGTTAGTCTTTGCTGTGTTATATCCGGCTGTTTTCTTCACTGGCACGCCATCAAGTGCTCAGCAGCAGATACCACCACCTGCCTATTTCGAATCGACGGGCACGTATGAGTCGGTTTATCAGGGAGGTAACGGTATCGTAAGCTGGGAATATTGTGCGGGTAAGGTCGGTGGTCGCTTCGGATTTCCCGCTTGTTATGATCAGAACTTAAATGTCATTCCTCCTTATTTCGCTTCGTCCAGCGAGGGCGGATTAAGTATCAATAAGCCTGGGCTGACGATAGACCTAGGTTTTACTGCTACATCCGCTCAAATTGCTTTTCAAGGAAAACAGGACTGGCTCGATGCGGGGCTATCAAGCCCTTATGGTGAGGTCTGGAGCAGAAACTTCGATAACACTACAAAGGTATTTGTCCGCGGTGCGGCCGGCACGCCGTTCCATCTGGAGTACAGCTATAACGAAAACGTAGTAGCCAGCGTCGTACGACAGTCCTGTACTAATGTTTTTGTCAGCGGGAGTTTTCAAGGGCAGGAAAATCAAAGCGTCTCCGCGCACGATGATGGGCAGACTGTTAGCTCGAACAAAGCCGGTACGCCGCCTGCCATTGAAGGTGTTACAGGAGGAGAAACCAGAACGTATTTAGGGCAAGTGTACTCGCTTGCTTACGTCTTTGGGCGAACAGGCGATGCTCGTACTCAAGACGGTCCTGGTTGTAACCCGGCCCAGTTTACCGGCAGCTCTCAGTTCGATGGAAAACTCAACATTACTGTGCGGCGTAAAGGACAGGATCCAGTAGCTGCTATATCAGGGCCAACTCATGTACACATCAACGAGAGGGCTGACTTCGACGGCACAGGGTCGCATGATCCAGATGGCATTATCGTCGGGTATAAGTGGACGATACAGGACCAGGGGGGCGACGTAACCAGCAATGGGCCAACGGTCGCTTACATATGGAAGACACCCGGAACGTACGATGTAACGCTTAAAGTCACTGACGATGATGATCAGACCGGCACCGCCACCCAGACAGTGGTTGTTGATCCTCAGCCGACACCATCGCCCACTGTTTCTCCTTCTCCTTCTCCGTCACCGTCTCCTTCTCCTTCACCGACTCCTACGCCCACTCCGAGTCCGAGTCCTTCGCCAACACCACCACGCGCGCCGACAGTCAGCGTTAGCAATGTCAAGATGGCTGACAATCACACGTTGGAGATTCATGTAATCGGCCAATTCAGTGAGATACTTCTACAACTAAGACGCTCGCGGTCAGCATGATTCTTAACGACCGATCGCTGGACCCGAGTACCTGCTCTGCCTGTTTGCTCACTCTCAGTAGTGATGAAGTAGGAACAGTTAATAAATCCTTCTTAATCGCACTAGACGACTTTAACGTGCCGCGCTTTACGGATAATCAAATCTTCGATGTAATGGCCAAGGCAACTGAGGATGGAATCGAATCAGCCCGTGCTCCACTCTCCAAGAGGACGACCGTAATTCCGCTTCTAGTGGTGTTGGTGCCTGGCATACAACCATTGTGCCTGTTTGCAGAGCACTGTGATGGCGACGACGGCACTTACAGCGGATTGGAAGATGCGTTAATTCGGCAATCGAGCCAAAAACTTTTCGTCAATTCTCTATTAGGCGAATCGTACGCCTTAAGAGGGACTAGCGCATATCCTACCCTGTACACGCTTCGTTATCGTACAAATCATGCTTCCTTTTCAGAGGGCGCGCAAAATCTACTCGGCCTTATTGAGTCGCAAGTCAGAACTTTGACTTATGCTGATAAGGTTAATCTAGTGACTCACAGTAAGGGCGGGCTTGTGGCCAGGTATTTTGTGTCGGTCTTCCCAGAGGCGCTCAGTCGCGTAAACCAACTGATTATGTGTGCGCCGCCTAATTTGGGCTCTCTATGGGCAAGGCTGGATAATATTCCAATATTCACGGGTGACTACCATAATCTGTACCCACTCTGGAAGTGGAGACGACAGACCATCGATGATCCGTATTTTTCACCTGAAGGCAATCCCGAACTGGCAAGCCTTAACAACGCGCAACTCCCATCCGGTATAGGGTATATAATTTTCTATAGTTCAAGCGTCCGCACAGAAACCACTTTTACTGAGGAGTCTAACCACGTAGATTATTCTGACGGCGATGGCGTTGTACCTTCATTCAGCGCCCTTGGCAAACAATACGATCCCAACGATCCCTTTACACGTGGCCAGCTAATTCTTGCATTTAGACGAAACAAGCCTTACCCAGTCGAGATTGACGGACCACATCACGGTTATCTCGATACTCCGGAACTGCAAACGTCCATATTTAATGAATTGCTTTCGGTCGCTCAGACTACCTCAGGCGAGAATTTAACAGTTCAACTAGGAGCGGCATCGCTGACATTCTCCACGGTCATCACGGCAGGCACCACAACCGTTACGCCGATCGATCCGTCAGCAGTATTACCTAGCGGATACTCTTCTCTTGGAAAAGCTGTTGATATCACAACCACAGCCACCTATTCCGGACCTATTACCGCTTGCTTGAAAGTGTTTTCAGTAACAGATGAATCAGTTTTTTCGCGCCTCAGATTGCTTCATAGAGAAAACGGTGTGTTGGTCGATAGGACCACAAGCCAAGACTTCAATACTAAAAGTGTCTGTGCAACTGTAAATTCCCTTTCACCATTCGTGCTTGCAGTGCTCAACTCGACACCGGTGATATCGAGTATTAACAAGAGTTCTAGCAACGCAGGCGATCAACAGTTCACATTGACGGTTAACGGAACCGGGTTCCTGAACAGTGCGACTGTGCAATGGAACGGAAGTGATCGCGCGACAACGTTCGTGAATGAGACGCAACTGAAGGCCGAAATCCCCGCCTCAGATATTGCAGGAGCAGGCGTGTCCAACATCACTGTTGTTAATCCTGATCCGGGGGGGCGGCACCTCAAATTCGCTGCCGTTCATCGTCACGTTAAGTATTAACGGGCATGTGGTAGACGAAGCAGGAACTGGTATTCCAAATGTGACTCTAACGCTGACTGGATCACAACTAGCACTCGCGCAAACTGACAGTAATGGGGCCTACACTTTGTCGAAGTTGATACCAGGAAATTATACGTTGAGACCATTGTTGCCAGGCTTCGCCTTCACTCCCGCAACTTTGTCCCTCACTAATGTCGCCATTAACCAGACAGCCAACTTCACCGGCGTGCAGAACACCTTTGATCTCAGCGGCAAAGTGTCGTTCGGAAATGTCGGACTCGGCGGGGTCACAATCACGGTTGGCGGCTCTCAGTCTCGCACAACGACAACCGATGCTGGCGGCAACTACCTGATTTCGGGCTTGCCCGTAGTTGGAAACCACACGGTAACTCCGTCAAGGACGAATTACGATTTCACACCCCAGAACCAAACGCTCAACAATCCGAGCAGCAACCAGACGATTAATTTTACGTCCTCTGTTTCTCCGGGCGTTCCAATTCTCGTGAGCGAAGAAAACTCGACGCGCGCAGTCGCGCTCGACTCGGTTCTGTGGCTTGCACCTCCACTCCAATTCAACTACTCGTTCCCGTGGGACATCGACACGCGAACGCGCGTAACGCTCTTTGCGATGAACTTTGATCTCCAACCCGGCGAAGACATCTCGGCTGTAACTGCCGATGCGGAAGACGCCTCCCATCACATCCATCCACTGACTGTAGAGTATGTCGGCAATGTTACCGGCTTGGGCTGGCTGTGTTATGTCGTTCTTCGATTGAATGATGATATGGGCGATACCGGCGACGTGTTGGTTCGACTAAATGTACACGGAAAATCCAGCAACCGCCTGCGCTTGGGTATTGGACATATCGGCGGCGGTCCTCCCGACGATACTTGGGCGGTGCCAACACCAGGGCGACAGCCGTAGCAACCCTTGCCTTGCGCGACTTATATCGGTTTATCTTTAGCAGTTGTACGAAGGTTCCGTGGTCTGCTGTATTTATTTCCTGATGTGTAATGCAGGCTGGTCCGACAAGAGCCGAGTTTAAGTTTGCAATGGTGAAAAATCTTAGCTCGTTTCAACCAAATAGTTCCGACGGTGAATTGACAGTTTCTCAATAGACGCCGCGCTTCTATTACTCACATTATTATCTTACGATAGACTCTTCGGTGACTCCCACAGAAGACTGACGAAACGACCCAATAGCAGGGAGTCAACTCTCTGGCACAGTGGACGTTGTGTTTCAAATTTTTGTCCGCTTGGCGTCCGGATTCTAGGGAAAAGAAGGAGTTGAAGTAGTGCAGGTAATGGTTTAGCGGGCTGTAACCCGCTTTGATAGCACGGAGTTGCTGATTTGATTGATTTTGCGCGAATGTTTGTTGGTGCCGGAGGTCGGACTCGACCCGACATGAGTAGTGAACCTCGCCAGATTTTGAGTCTGGTGCGTATACCAATTTCGCCACTCCGGCGCGAAGGTAGTCCAGTCGTCCAGCGTGAAGGGATGCACATCCTAAGGCGCTTTCCCATCGAGCGCAACACTCGCTGACGGTCCAATTCTATTCCGGACAAGTGGTGCAGCGCTGGCGACATGCATCGCGGGTATTCGTGCACGTTGCGCGGCACGTGTTGCGAAGCTCAGCGCACTGCGAGGGTAGACGTTTACCTGGTCCCGTTTCGTTCATGCACTCATTACGTAGCTTGTCACACTCATTCTGACAGTCTGTGAGGGAGACGTCGCAGCCACTTTGGCACTTGCTGACTGACACAGCAGCGGGATCGTCATAGCTGAAACGCCACACACCACGACCCCGAGTTGCCACGTAGATATTTTTCTTCCCGCACTCGCGATCAAAGTACGCCGCGTGAGGGTAGGGAATAACCGGGTTCGAGACATCGCCAGAATTGTTGGTCAACGCCACCCACGTAGCACCGTTGTTGCGGCTCAGAAAAATTCCTGCGTCCACTGCACCCGCGAGCAGGGTATTGGAATCATTTGGATCGAATGCCAATAAACTCGGCTGCACGTATCTCAATGTCTGCATTCGAAAGATGCCGCCACCAGTCATCAGCCCTTCAAGCACGGGATCGGCGACCCAGGTAGTGCCGCCGTCAGAAGAGCGAAGTATACGCGCACCTCCCGCAATCACCTGGCTCGCGATCAGACGGTTCGTGTTGTTAGGGTCAATAGCGAAAGCACTCACCATTTGCGATGGACCCGGCAAAATGCCGCTATGCCATTGTCCAGTCGTAGATAGCCCTGTAAAGCGGTTGAGGAACCCACGCGAATCACCAAAAGATGGACAAAAACCGCCGGCCGCGGCGTAGAACGTTGGATTCGTAGGTAGGCCTGCTACCCATAGCGCACAAGCAGTATTTAAACTCACACCGAGTGAAGTCCAAAGGACAGGTTTCCTCGTAATGTCCAGTGTGGAAAAAGCAGCGCCACCAATAACCGATCCCGGGTCATTCATGATCAGGGCGTAGCGGGTCGGACCAAACCTCACGATGACATCAGAAAACTTGAAGGGCGGCACAATTCCCAGCGGATAGTTAGAAATCTCCCCTCCATCGGTATCACCCGGGTCACGCACGAAGACGCGACTTCCGGGTGATGTTAAGCAGCAAAATTGAGTAGAGACTACGTGAAGGTTATCGGCAACTATATCGAAGATATCGCCACCGTCGCGTTTGGTCCAAGTCGGTGTCACTGCTCCGGCCTCGAGAGATGCGAAACTGCCATTATCCTGTGTACCCATGTACACGGCTTCCCGTGCGAGCGAGTTCGGTATATCGGTTCCACCGAAGGCCCACAGCCAAAGGGCGCGAACGGAGACGGCGGGCTGAGTCCATTTCGGCGTTTGGCATGTAGGACTATCGGTCACTCCATTGAAGTACGTTCCGCCATCAGTGGCTAACACGGCCGGACATGCGTCATTGTCACGAGGTTGATTGCAATCCGCAGTACATGAATCAAGTTCACTCTTGCACTTGCTGCGACAGCGCGATGCCGTCTCAGCGCATTGCGAGGCTAAAGGCGCTCCGGGTTGGCCCACCTTTGACATACACGACTTAAGCTCGTCATCACACTCGCTCTTGCAAGTCGTGTTTGTATCGACGCAATGTTGCCGGCACGCCGTTACGTTGAATGACGAATTGGCAAAGACCAAATCGGCGATATCGGCGTGCGCTCCGTTGGTGAGAGGTATCCACTTAGTTGATGGAGGACATCGTGGGCCTGCTCCTCGTCTCGTGGGAGTCTTACATGACGCTCTGAAAAGATCTTTATAGCCAAACCAG
>DATFHH010000044.1:0-29752 GCA_035248565.1 Pyrinomonadaceae bacterium
CTTCAGACACGATGCGCGCGATCTTCGGCGCGATGATCTGGCGCTTCTACAAAGACACGAATTCAACCGACGGCGGTTACGATTGGCTTCGTAAACTCGACGCCAACGTCCACGAGTACACCGCCGATGGCACGCTGCTGATGCAGAAGCTCGCGCGTCGTGAAGGTCTGATTACGATGTGGGACATGCCCGACGTGCGGCTGTACAAGGAACAGAAAAATCTTCCCGTCGGTTACAACGTGCCTGCGAGCGGCACGCCGGTGGTCATCGACGGCATCGCGATCATTCGCGGCGCGCCGAACGAAGCCGACGCGAAACAGTTTTACGAGTTCGTCACCACGCCGGAGAGTCTGGCTTACGCGGCGCAGAAGTATTACCGCATTCCGGTGCGCACCGATCTCGATCGTTCTCAGTTGCCGGGTTGGATGAACGAGCCGTTCACGCGCTTGCCTTTGGATTGGGACTTGTTGCGCAAGAACGGCGGCGAATGGTTAAGATACTGGGATACTGAGATTCGCGGGCGCAGTAAGTAGAAATCCATCCACAGATTACGCAGATTACAGAATGCCGCTTCTCTCGTTAAAGAATATCTCCAGAAGCTTTGGCCAAACACGCGCTGTCGTCGATGTTTCGCTCGACGTGAATCAAGGCGAGTTCTTCGGCCTGCTTGGACCATCAGGTTGCGGCAAGACTACCACGCTGCGCATGATCGCTGGCCTGGAGAGACCGGACACCGGCTCGATCTTCTTTCAAGACGCTGACATCACTTACCTGCCGCCGGAGCGTCGTGGTTTTGGCATGGTCTTTCAAAACTACGCTCTCTTTCCGCATTTGAACGTCTTCGAAAACGTTGCATTCGGATTGCGCGCGCGTCACAACGACAAAGCGGAAATGGCGGATCGCGTTACGAGCGCATTGGAGCTGGTCCAACTGCCTGGTTACGCCAATCGCGCTGTCCACGAGCTTTCCGGCGGTCAACAACAACGCGTCGCCATCGCTCGTGCCATCGCGATCGAGCCGGTGTTGCTGTTGTTTGACGAGCCGCTATCAAACCTCGACGTATCGCTTCGTGAAGCGACGCGGGGTGAGTTGCGGGAGCTGGTGACACGCCTTGGTTTGACGGCAGTTTACGTCACGCACGATCAGGAGGAAGCATTCGCACTCTGCGATCGCATCAGCGTCATGGTTGGCGGCAGACTCATGCAAACCGGCAGACCACGCGAGCTCTACGAACAACCTTCCGAGGTGTCGGTCGCGAGTTTTCTCGGAAGAAACAATCTGATCCGGGCGATGCGTTTGAGTTCGAGTAAGACAACGGCAGGTGAGTTCAAGACGCTTGACGGCGGACACACGCTCCGATTGCCGGTCAAACACGAAGAGCTTGCGCCGCTGAACAAGCCTGTCGTGCTCGCGATTCGACCTGAGCACGTGCAACTCAGCACGAACGATTATGGGGCTGAGAACTCACTGCGTGGCCAAATTCGCGAGATCGTTTTTGGAGGTGCGACGTCAATAGTGCGAGTGGATTCGGGAGGACTGGCACTCGACGCTCTCGTGTTGCATGCCAACGGGCTCGAAATAAACCAACCCTGCAGTGTGATTCTTCCACCGGATCGTCTGACGGTGCTGAAAAATTAGCCACGGATGACACGGATGAAAACGGATTATCTAAAGAAAAAAATCCGTCTTCATCCGTGGAGATCCGCGGCTCTCTTCGTTGTAACCATTGTCGTCCTGATTTATGGTGTCATCTATCCAAATGTTTCGGTTGTAATCACATCATTTCAACGCGCGGGCAACTGGACGCTTGCCAATTATCGCGAAGTCCTCTCCCAACGCATCGCAATCGAAGCGATAGTCAGCAGTCTTGGTCTCGCAGTCGGAACTGTCTTGTTCTGCGCGCTTGTCGGTGTGCCGCTGGCCTTTCTATTCGAACGTTTCACGTTTCCGGGACGACGAATCTTCGCCGCCCTCGCGGCATTACCACTCGTGCTACCGCCGCTGGTAGGAACAGTCGCTTTTATCTTTCTTTGCGGCGAGACCGGAATCCTGGCCCATGCCATCCAAAATCTTTTTGGACTGCAAGAGCCACCGTGGCGACTGCGCGGTTGGCCAGCGCTGCTACTCTTTCACACCTATACGATGTATCCCTTCTTCTACGTGCTCACGGGCGCGGGTTTGCGACGAATTGACGCGAGTCTCGCCGAGGCCGCACGCAGTCTTGGTGCTTCGAGGAGCGTTGTGTTGCGACGCGTCGTGCTGCCGCAACTCACTCCATCACTTCTCGCCGCCGCATTGCTGACATTCATGACCTCAATGGCCTCATTCAGTGCGCCGCTGTTGTTTGGTGGAGACGTGCGCGTATTGACACTCGAGATCTTCACGGCGCGACAACGTGGAGACTTCGTGATGGCAGTTACTGAAACCGTGATACTCGCCGTCATCTCGCTCGGCGCGCTGATCGTTTTTCAACGTTACGAAGGAACCCGCAGATTTGCGGCGGCCGCGATGAAAGGTGCGCCGCGGCAGCGTGAAGTCATCGCCCGCGGCGGCGCGCGTGTGCTTGCGACGATCGCAGCCGTAGTCTTCGCGGTGATTTTAGTACTGCCGGTAGTGACGTTATTTCTGGTGAGTTTTGCACAAGAAGGATCCTGGACCACACAGACGCTGCCCGCGGCCTACACACTCGCAAACTACCGGCGATTGTTTGGCGATCCGTATGCGGCGGAGGTTTTCCTCAACAGTTTTACGATGTCCGCAATCGCTGCTGTGGCGGCGCTGCTGTGGAGTTTCTGTGTGGTCATGCTGCTGCGACGACGCGAGGGCACGTCGACCTTTAAGGGCGAGAGCTGGCGCAGACTGCTGTCGCTGCTGGTGCTGGTTCCATGGGCCCTACCTGGAACGGTCGTGGCCGTTTCTGTTGCTGAAGCTTACGGCAGACCAGGTTCGTTGTTGGGTTCGTTTGTGTTGGTCGGGACGTTCTGGATCTTGCCCGCAATCTATTTTTTGCGGTTCATGCCGTTGGTTGTGCGCGCTCTTCAGGCAAGCATGGAGCAGCTTGACCCGACACTTGAAGAAGCGGCTGGTTCCCTCGGTGCGCGTGCGTGGCAGAGATTTATGCGAGTCACACTGCCGCTGGTTTGGCCGGGCGCGGTCGCAGGCACGCTGCTGGCATTTGTGATCGCGTTAGGCGAATATGTTGCTTCGGTACTGGTATTCGTTCCAGCGAATCGGCCGATCTCGATAGCGATTGCGTCCGAGCTGCGTGACTTCAATCTCGGGGCTGCGGCTGTATACGGCGTCGTGTTAATAGTAATCATCTCAATCAGCATGGTAGTCGCAGGCCGTCTGGAACGCCTGCGAGGTTAAACTGGAAATATGAATCTGCGTAATCTGCGTAATCTGTGGTTAGTTTTTCTCGTTGCGCTGCTGGTGATTGCTCCCCCACCAGCGCACTCGGAAATTGACAGAGCAGAGCTGCACCAGGCGCTGCTCGATCTTACGAGTCCGTGGACGGTGATGTGTGTCGCCGCGCATCCGGACGACGAAGACGGCAGCACGCTGACTGTCCTGCGTCGCAAATACGGCATGCACACTGTCTCGCTCTTCTCCACTTTCGGCGAAGGCGGACAGAACGCCGTCGGTCCGGAGCTTTACGAAGAGCTCGGTGTGATTCGTGCTCATGAGACGATGGCGGCCGCTGAAGTGCAGGGCTCCGAACCACACTTCCTCGGCTTCCGTGATTTTGGTTTTTCAAAGTCTGCCGAAGAGACGTTTCGCGTCTGGGGCGAAAAGGAGCTTCTGCGTCGCATGGTTTTGCAGATTCGCCTACTGCGGCCCGACGTCATCATCACCAACCACGACACGACGAGCGGTCACGGTCATCATCAAGCAACCGGCCGAATGATCTTGCAAGCCTTCGACGCCGCTGCCGATCCAAAACAGTTTCCCGAGCAATTGTCCCAGGCGGGCGTGTGGCAAGTAAAGCGACTATTCGTTCGCTCACGTGGTCAAGTGGAATCGACCACGTCTGACGGACAACAAGCAACTCCGCAGATCTTCACGATCGATCCAAACGAGACCGATCCGATTCGCGGCACGACCTACGCGCAGCAAGCACTCGAAGGACTACACAAGCATGCCACACAAGGACCATGGCCCAAGACAGTTCCGGCTGGCGGCGCTCGTCCGATTCGTTACGCGATTGCGAAACAAGTGCAAGGCGTAGCACCTCTTCCGGCGAACGCAAAAACGCCGATCGATGGTTTGACTCTGCCCGAGCCGGTGGCGACAAAACTTATCGCGCCTACGGCCGACGGCAAACCGCTGACAGAACTCGTCGATCGCCGACTCGAACTGCTTGTCTCGTTGCTCAGCGCAAAGCGGCGCGGCTTCTTCAGTGCGCCGAAAGAAGTTGTGGACCTCGATCCGCAGCGATTCAAATTGATGTCGTCGCGTCTCGATAAAGCTGTGGCAGCGGTCAGCGGGGCTTCAGTTGGTTTGAACCTCGAAGGCTCTGCTCTCGTGCCTGGCGAAGAAGCGAAGCTCGGCGCAATTGTGGCGAATGCCGGCGTCGCCGAGATTCAAATTAAGCAACTGCGATTTCGCGGACTCGGCGCCGACATGCTTCTGAACGCTGCCGAAAAGACATTGCCAGGAACTGAAACGTCGGCCGAGGTAAAAGTCACGCCACCAAAGACGACGGGTTTGACTGTGCCTCCGTCCGAGCATCTCTACGACGGCCGCTTGTTTGGTGAACCGTTGACGGTTGAAGCCGAACTGTCGATCGAAGGTGTTTCTTTTGTCGTGAGCAATGAAACTCACATGCCTGTGGCGCCGGCTGTTGAAATCGTTGACGTCAAACCATCACCTTACGTCAGCACGCCTGCAACTTCGCAACGCCCACTCGATTTCACCATCACTCTGAAAAACCATCTTCCATCAGACTTTCGTGGACTGTTGCGGTTGCGCGGCCGAAGTCTCGAGACCGGCCGTGAGATAACTCTTCATCCGGAAGAGACTCAAACGTCGAACCTCGTCGTGCGAACAGCTCTGCCTTTGAGTGTAACTCCAACCTCGAACGTGGCGATCACGGTTGACCAGCCGATTCCGAAAGAGCCGATTGCGAAACGAGATGTGCCACTGGTTTACGCGGACGCTGTCGTCGTGAGCGGAAGAAAGGTGGGTTATCTGCCGAGTTACGATCAGACGTTGGAGCATGCGCTTGCGGCGCTTGGCGTCGATTCAACCAAGCTGACCGTCGATGACATTGCTAAGTCTGATCTTTCGGTCTTTCAGACGATCATCCTGGACAATCGGGCTTACGAAGCGCATCAGGATCTGATTCCGATCAATAGTCGATTGCTCAAGTTCGTCGAAGACGGCGGCACGCTGCTGGTTTTCTATCATCGGACCAACGAGTGGAATCCGGATGAGCGACGAGGCAGGCCACAGCTTGCGCCGTATCCGATCACCATCGCCGAGGAGCGTGTTACGCAAGAAGATGCGCCGGTGATTTTTCTACAACCGCGGCATCCGCTGCTTAACTTTCCCAACAAGATCACGCAGAAGGATTTTGCTAACTGGGTGCAGGAACGCGGACTCTATTTTCCACGCGAATGGGATCAACACTACACCGCTGTTTTGGCGACGAGCGACAAGGGTGAACCGCCGTTGCGAGGTGGATTGCTAGTCGCGCCTTACGGTCGAGGTAATTACATCTACACGAGTTTTGTTTGGTATCGACAACTGCGGGCAGGACTGCCGGGTGGATACAAGATGTTTGCGAATTTGATCAGTTATGGACGGAAGAAAGAATAGTTATCCACAGATTACGCAGATTAATTAAGCCAATGAATCTGTGTAATCTGCGGATGGTTCGCCTTCGAGTTTTACGCGGGCGCGTTCGAGGAATGTTTTGATCATTTCCCGGACGCGTTTTTGCATTTCGGCGCTGATCGCGCCCTCGCCAACGAGGATTGCAAAACGGTGCAGATCCATCGCGTGCTTCCGGCGCAACTCAACGTGCTGGACGATCTTGATCAGAACTTTGTGCCCACGTTCTTCGAAGGCAGCGGCATAGCGGAGATAGTTCTTCATTTCAGAACGCGCAGGCGACCACTCGAGCCGTTGCGGAGAGTCTTCCGTTTTCTCCACCGCGAATGAGGCAACGACCGCGCCGATAACCGGCACTTCCGCGCGAACCACCCAACGCATGATGCCGCCAGCTTCTTTCCGAATTCCCTCGATCCCGGGCATCAAGTCCGCAAAGTTACGAAGCTCGCCGAAAAACTCCCGGGCCCGCTCGATGGTGGTCCGTAATTCCAATTGATCCGCGTAAGAAGCCTTGATTCGAAACATTTGTTTTCTGTTTACCGTTTCTCCGGAATGTTGATGCGCGACCGCCGCAACTGGTTTCCCATGTCGCCAATTGCTAACTTACACGAGTAATCTTTGCTAGTAAATAACTAACTTCATTGGGTAAGAATTATTTAACATGAAAGACCAACAGACCTGCCCGCGTTGCGAGAAACGAGGACTCAAACGATGGACTGACTTGACTGATGAGGAACGCGAGGTCGTCAAGCGCCTGCCGGCCTCGGCCAAGTACTCGCTGGCCGAGCGCCAGGCTTCGCATCGGTGGTGCACCCGCTGCTGGTATGAAGAAGTCGATACGGCTTCTCACGCTTAGGACGTCTCCGTGGAGTGCGGCGGCCTGGCGCCGCTTTGTTATCGATCGCGCTTGATCGAGGCCAAAGCGGCGCCAGGCCGCCGCACTCCAAGGAGCCGCCTTAGTCCAGGATTCGATTGTACGCTTCGCGAATTGCGCGCATCTGTTCGGTGAGCGTCTCCTGCAATTCTGAAACGGACGCGAATCCCATCCGCACCGCCACATCTCTCGCCGTCACATGATTAGGATCAGGCAAACGCGTCGAACGTCCCACAATCAACCGCAGGTTGTGATCGATTGAACGCAAGAGACTGTAGCCGCTGCTCAACACCACGAAGTCGTCCTCGCTAAGCGAACCTTCTTCGCGCAAACGCTCCAGCGTGAAGGGTGTCGATCGGTCGTCACCTTCGTCGAGCACTTCGTCACGCAGTTGCAGATAACGCACAGCGAAATAGACGTCGAGCATTCCGCCTGGTCCATACTTGATATCAGTGCCCAGCTTCCTGCCGCGCGTGCCCTTCTCTTTTTCCAGTCGATCTCTGACGTGTCGCGTCACGGTTTTCAGTTCTTCCGGATCGAGACGCAAAGCGTTCGCATGAATCCGGTGACGCGCATGCGTCTCGACCATCTTCCCGAGTTCCTGATCGCCACCAACCGAGCGCAGCTTCACGTAAGCCAGCCACTCCCACGGCGCACTTTCCTCTTTGAGGTAATCGAGAAAACCTTCTGAACTGGTGACGAGTGGTCCGTTCTTGCCATGCGGCCGCAAACGCAGATCCACTCGATACAAATAACCTTCTCGAGTGATGCTCGAAAGCGCTGCGATCATCAACTCGACGAGACGCGAGTATGTCTCGTCCTGCGTCAGATTCTTGATCGGCGATGGGACCAGTGAGTCGTAAGTGATCAGGATGTCGAGGTCCGATCCGTAATCCACACCGCCTGTGCCGAGGCGTCCGAGACCATAGAATGCGACTCGCGGGCCACCGCTGAACGAGCCATAGCGTCGCGCCATTTCGCGGCGCGCGATCAGATAGGCGACGTTCATGCTCGCTGTAGCTAACTCAGTTTGTAAATGGTTTGCCTCGAAGATTGAGAGTTCGTTCAGACCGTCTGCAGCGCCGATCTCGGCAATCAACTCGGCCCACTGCAAACGCAATGCGGAAAGTTCAGATGGGAAGGTGCGCTCAGTGTCGATCGCGCCGCGAAGAATTGCACGATAGTCGCGGCGCAAAGATGTCGCTGCTGTCGCGCCGAGCGATGTAATGAGAGCCGGATTCGCGGCAATCATTTCCGCGAAGTAGTCAGAAGAGCCGCAAAGTTGAAGCAGAGAATCGAGATTCGTTTCAGAGATCGATAGATGCCGGTCGGTTTTTTCGAGTGAAGCGGCGATTCGAGCGGCCTGGACCAACGCGCGATGAGGATTGAGCGATCTATTTGCGAGTATGCGAAGTAAACTTGCGAGGCGTTTCAGATTCACTTGCCACGTGGGATCGATGTGCTCTGCAAAGACGCGCGCAGAGGCCATAGCCAGTGTTGCGTCTTTATCGACTGTGTCGAGATCTACTGGCGACGCTTCACCAGCAACTGCCTGCGCTGTTTTCTCAACCTCGGCAAACAAACGATCGTAGGTGTTGCGCACATTCGTCGCGTGCGTTCGCACAGCCGCTGCGAAGCTCCTAACGTCCGCGAAACCCATCCGACGCGCGACGAGCGTTTGCGCTTCATCCGCCTCGGGAACAGTGTGCGTCTGTAGCCCGTGCTCCATCTGCAACCGATGTTCGAGATAACGGAGAAACCGATAGGCGTCCGACAATTCGCTGCGTTCTACTTGGGTGATGAAGCCGCGGTCGGCGAGTCTGCCGAGACTCACCAGCGTGTGCGGCACACGTAACCAATCATCGCGACCGCCGTGGGCCAACTGTAACGCTTGCGCGATAAACTCGATCTCGCGAATTCCGCCTCGACCGAGTTTCACGTTAAAGCCGCTCTTTCTCTCAACCTGTCGATCGATCTTCTGTTTAGCCAAACGAACACTTGCAAGCGCGCCGCTTACCGACACGTCAGGACGAAAGACGTAAGGGAAAACCGCTTCTTTGAAACGCGAGAAGAGTTCGGCTGAGCCTGCGGCGGCGCGTGAGCGAATCAGTGCCTGTCGTTCCCAATCTTGTGCTGACTGCATGTAATAACGAGTCGCTTCATGCAACGAACAAGCGAGGGCTCCATCGCGACCATGCGGACGAAGGCGTAAGTCAACTCGATACGCAGCACCTTCGCCGCCGGATTGTCCAACTATGCGCGCGATCGTTTCAGATAGCTTGACGAAATACTCGCGATTGGTGACTTCACCTCGTTCGCCCGTACCCGCTGTTGTTCCTTCGTCCGAATAGAGGAAGACAAGATCGATATCGGAAGCGTAGTTGAGTTCCATCGAACCGAGCTTTCCGAGTGCGATAACACAAAATTCTGCGGTCGCGCTGCGGCCTCGTTCATCGACGTGTCGCGGCAGTCCGTAGCGGTTGTCGAGGTCCTGCCGCGCGAGACTGAGTGCGTAATCCAAAATCGCGTCGGCGAGGTTCGACAGTTCTTCCATCGTTTCGACGAGCGTTTGCGAGCGGCGAATGTCGTGAAGGTAAGTGCGAAGCAACTCGCGCCGGCGAAAACGTGCGAGCAGCACTTGAGGATTCAAGGAAGAGTTTGTGAGAGCGAAACGTGCAAGAGATTCCTTCAACTCATCGGAGGTCCTGACACGCGGATCGACTCGTTCACGCGCTAACCAGGAAAGGTAATCCGGGTTCTGCTCGATCGTGGTGGCAAGCAGCGGACTCCACGCTGCGAGAGCGAGGACGTCCGCGAGCAGTGCGGGTTGTTTCAGGAGATTTTGATGCGCACGCGGCTTCTCTTTGGCGAAACGATCGAGGAAGAGGCGAGCGCCGTTCTGATCAGGAAGATCTTGAATGCCACGGATGAACACTGATTGTGACTGATCAGTATTCATCTGTGTTCATCCGTGGCTAGTTCCTTTTAGATGTCGTAGTACAGCGAGAACTCTAATGGATGCGGCCGCATGCGCATGGGCGCGATCTCGCGATCGCGTTTATAGCCAATCCAACGCTCGATCAATTGCGGGCTGAAAACGTCGCCCTTCAAAAGAAAGTCGTGATCGGCTTCCAACGCTTTCAGTGAATCGTCCAGTGTGCCCGGTAACGTCGGCACGTCCTTCAGTTCTTCTGGCGAGAGATCGTAGATGTCCTTCTCAAGAGGCTCACCGGGATCGATCCGGTTCTGCACGCCGTCGAGACCCGCGAGCAACATTGCCGAAAACGCGAGATACGCATTGCACGATGGATCGGGTGGACGAAACTCCAGCCGCTTCAGTTTCGGATTCGTCGAGAACATCGGAATACGAATCGCCGCCGAGCGGTTGCGAGCAGAATAGGCCAGATTCACCGGTGCTTCGAAGCCCGGCACGAGTCGCTTGTAACTGTTCGTCGTCGGCGCAGCGAAAGCTACAACGGCCGCAGCATGTTTCAACAAGCCGCCAATGTAATAGCGCGCGAGATCAGACAGCCCGGCATAACCGTCGCCGCCGAAGAGTGGTTTTTCACCTTTCCACAAGGACTGGTGACAGTGCATTCCCGAACCGTTGTCGCCATACAGTGGCTTCGGCATGAAGGTCGCGCTCTTTCCAAACTGGTGAGCAGTATTGCGAACTACGTATTTAAATACTTGCAGATTATCGGCCGTACCCAAAAGCGTAGAGTAACGGAAGTCGATCTCACACTGACCGGCAGTGGCCACTTCGTGGTGATGACATTCGACAGTCACGCCACACTTGGCCAAGGTCAATGAGATCTCCGAGCGCAAGTCGGCCAGCGTGTCGGTCGGCGGACACGGCACGTAACCTTCTTTTGGACGAATGCGATAACCGAGATTCGAACCGGCAAACTCGTTTGCGTCGCGGCCGCTGTTCCAGTGTGCTTCGTCAGAATCGATGGCAAATCCTGCCGATTGCTGATCGTTGTGAAACTTGACTGAGTCAAACACAAAGAACTCGGCTTCGGGACCGAAGTAAGCAGTGTCGGCGAGCCCGGTGAATTTCAGATAACTTTCCGCGCGCTGCGCGACTGAGCGCGGATCGAAGGCATAGCCTTCTTTGGTTATTGGATCGACGGCGCTGCCGATCAAACAGAGGGTTGGCTGTTCGGCAAACGGATCCATCCAGAAGCGCGTGGCGTCGGGAACGAGCAGCATGTCGGATTCGTGGATGGCTGCCCAGCCGCGAATTGACGATGCATCGAAGCCGAAGCCGTCTTCGAACTGATCTTCGCCGAGCTCGGCGATGGGAAAGGTAAGGTGTTGCCAGGAGCCGGGCAAATCCGTGAAACGAATTGAGACGAATTTGGCGCCCTGGTCGGAAGCGTATTTCAAAACAGTCTTAGGGTTCATTTGATCTCCTGAAAAATAAGCGAGTGTTGGGGGGTCTCTTCGCCCCGGGCTGGTGTTTGGTGCGAAGTATGTTCGGGAGCTTAACGACTCTAGGAAAACAGTCGTGCGGCATTGAAACGACGATGCACGTAAAAAGCTGTGATTATAGTCGGCGGCTGGACAATGTCAAGAGAGTTCCGCAGTGGACGCCTCCTTGGAGTGCGCCGACTTGTCGGCGCTGTGGCCAAAGCGGTGCCAAGGCACCGCACTCCAAGGAGGCACCGAAAGTCTCTGCGTTTCCGCGTAAATCCTTGTTTCTGAAACAAAAAAGTTATAGACCGCAGCGGCCATTTTCTGTTACATTGCGCGGCTAAAGCGTTCCACCCAAACAACAACTCCGCAACTCGATTCGGAAAATGTACATCTGTGTTCTAGCTAATCCTATTCATACCGATCAACTCGTACTTCTAGGGCAGGAGACCGCCAATTGACCACGGCAATCGAGCAAACGCTCGAAACTTATGGAATCGAAAACTGGTCCGCTGGCTACTTTGATGTAAACCGGAAGGGAAACCTTATCGTCCGGCCCGTCGAGGGAGATCCTCGCTCGGCGGACCTCAAAGAGATCATTGATGACCTTGCCAAACGCGGCATTACCACGCCCGTGCTGCTCCGCTTTCCACAGCTGGTCGCGGCTCAAGTAAGAAAACTTCAACGCGCTTTCAGCCGCTCGATTCGCGAGTTTGAGTACCAGGGTGCGCACATGTGCGTTTACCCGATGAAGGTAAACCAGCAGCGGTCAGTCGTTGAAGAATATCTGCGCGAAGGCTCGCGCTACGATTTTGGATTGGAAGCCGGTTCCAAAGCCGAACTCTACGCCGCGCTCGCACTCGAGCAGCCCGACGACAGTCTGCTCGTTCTCAACGGCTTTAAGGACGAAGAATTCATCGAGCTTGCATTCGCGGGCGCCAAAGTCGGGAAGAAAGTTGTAATCGTGATCGAGAAACTGAACGAACTCGATCACGTTATCAACGTGGCTGCGCGGACTGACGGGCCACTGCCGATGATCGGCATGCGCGTAAAGCTCTACTCAAAAGGCTCGGGCCGTTGGGAAAAGTCAGGTGGAGAAGCTGCAAAGTTTGGACTGACGACAACTGAACTGTTGGAAGTCATTCGCCGTCTCGAAGAAGCCGATCGCATGGACATGCTCAAGCTGCTGCACTTCCACATCGGCTCGCAACTCACCGACATCAAGCGCATCAAGAACGCGATGAAGGAAGCGGCGCGCGTTTACGCAAAGGTCTATCAGATGAAAGTGCCGATCGAGCTGCTGGACGTCGGCGGCGGCATGGCCGTGGACTACGATGGATCGAAGACCGCGTTTGAGTCCTCCGCAAACTATACCGCGCAGGAGTTTGCCAACGACGTTATCTACACCATCAAGCAGGTTTGCGACGATGAGAACGTTCCGCATCCGACGATCATTCAGGAATCAGGCCGCTTCCTCGCCGCGTATCACGCGATCCTCGTGACCAACGTGCTCGACGAGGTCGAAACCGTGGTCGAAGACATCACACCAATCGAGATCGGTGAAGACGATCCGCAAGTCGTGATCGAACTCGGCGATCTGCGCGAATCGATCACTGTCAAGAACTATCGCGAGTATTACCACGACGCACTCGAACATCGCGAAGAGTTGTTTACATTATTCAATCTCGGATTGATCTCACTCGAAGACCGCGCGAAGGGCGAAGTGCTCTTCTGGGACGTTTGCGAACGCGCTGACAAGTATGCGCAACAAGCGAAATACGTCTCGGAAGAATTCGGCGAACTGCGGCGTCTCTTGTGCGCGAAGTATCTGACTAATTTTTCTGTGTTTCGTTCGGTGCCGGATCATTGGGCGCTCGATCAACTGTTTCCGATCGTGCCGATCCACCATCTCAACAAACCGCCAACCGAGTACACGACGCTGTGCGACATCACCTGCGACTCGGATGGCATTGTTGACAAGTTTGTGGACCTGCACGACGTGAAACAGGTGCTGGAGCTACATCCGCTCAATCCGGACGAGCCTTACTACCTGGCGTTCATGCTGGTCGGCGCATATCAGGAAGTGATGGGAAACAATCACAACCTATTCGGCGCGCCGCACGAAGCGCACATCCACATCGACGAAGAAGGTTTTCTTATCAAGAAGGTAATTAAAGGGACGACAGTCGGCGCAGCCGCGGAACGCGCGCGTTACGAGCGCAGTCTCTTGCATGACGGATTTCGCCGTTTGATCAATCGCCGCGTTAAAGATGGTGAGTTGAGCGAGGCCGACGGCGCGGACCTGGCCCAATTCTATGAATCTCGTTATGACGCGTATACATATCTGGCGGTGAACGGAGTGAAGCCTCGTTCGCGGCGCCGGACAGATTATTAATTATTGCCAATTGCCAATTGCCGATTGCCGATTTGAAGAATTAGCGCGCATCGTCAGTTGATTAAATCGGCAATCGGCAATTGGCAATTGGCAATAACAACACGAGGTTGACAACCTGCATGGTCACTCAACGAAAACCCAAAGCATCGAAGTACTTGACCACTCCCACGCGTCCAGTCCAGGTGGACCGCGATCGTTCAGTGGCCGGACTCCTCGAGAAGATGGAGGGAACAGGCTTTGGCGGCCGCCAACTGGCCGAAGCCCATCGCATCTGGCTGGACATGCTTGGCGATAACACCACCATCATGGTGGCTGCTTCAGGCGCGCTGATTCCAGCGGGCATGCGGCGTTTGCTGGCTTACGTGATCAAGAACCGGTTCGTCGATGTGCTGGTGCTTTCCGGTGCGCTACTCTTCCACGATCTACACGAAACACTTGGGCGTTATCACTTCCAGGCACATCCGTCGATGACTGACGCTGAATTGGAGTCGGCGCAGATCAGCCGCATGTGGGACTTGCTTGCCAGCGACGAAGAATATCGAGAGGCGAAGGAGTGGATCGGCGGGTTTACTAATCAACTCGATCAAACACGCGCATACTCAGCGCGTGAGTTTTTGCATCTGCTCGGACGCGAGCTTGCCGAGATCGCGTCGGAAGATGGCGTGCTCACCTCGGCTTACAAAGCGAAAGTGCCGATCTTCTGTCCGGCTATCGCTGACAGTGGTCTGGCAGTGGGGATTGCGGGCGCGCGTTTTGAGAAGAAGAACAGTTTCCTGTTCGACGTGATTCAGGACGTGCTTGACATGATGAATGTGATGACCAATGCGCGAGTCTCAGGAATACTAAACCTCGGCGGAGGGACCCCGAAGAGTTTTATTCAACAGGCGACGCTTTCGTCGTTCCTGCAAAAGGAACATCATCACGGGCACAAGTATGCGATTCAGATCTCGACTGACGCTCCACATCCAGGCGGCAGGTCGAACGCAGTCTCGTTTGATGAGGGATTGATCTACGGGAAACTCGCTCGCGGAGCTCACACGGCGTTTGTTCCATGCGACGCAACCATCGCGCTTCCGATCCTGATCACGTCGCTATCACAAACGGCGGCGAAGTACATGAAGGGCCGCAAGAAACCAAACTTCACCTTCGGCCGCGAGTTAATAGTCGAAGCATCTTAAAGCCATCCGCAGATTACACAGAATATTTCTGCGAAATCTGTGGATGGTTTTTCGTCTTCCTTACGTGGTTGCGTTGGGCGTACATCGCCTTATCCGCGGTCTCGATTGCCTGGCCGAGTTCCGTTAACGCATTGAAACCTGCGACGCCGTAAGAGACAGTCACCGTCAGCGCCACGCCGATCCAGCGTTCGCTATTCTCGTCGAGAATTTGATTCAGCTGGTCCAAGCGCTTGATCGCCTCTGCTTCCGGCAGTTTGAACATCAACACCAGAAACTCATCACCGCCCCAACGAAACAACATATCGTCAGCACGAATCAACGACCGCATCGCACGCGCCACCGCACGGATTGCTTTATCTCCCACTGTATGGCCCATCGTGTCGTTGATCGGCTTCAGGTTGTCGATATCGATTACCGCAACGCTGCCGGAGGTTGATGTGTCCTGGCCCACTTCCGGCCGTCGCAGTAGCGAATGAAAGGCGTGACGGTTCAGGGCCTCCGTCAGCGGATCCATCTGGACCAGCAACTCGAGCTGATCGCGCGCCTTGAGCAGTTTCCTGTTTGCCATCTCAACCTCGCGGCGCACGCCTTCCATCAACACCATCACCGTGCCGAAGCCGAGAAGTATTTCAAACAACAGATCGAAGATTGATGTGTACTGCAAATAGCTCGATGGAATAGTTATTCCCCAAAGACCTTTGCGCGCGCCAAACACCGGAACGTAGTGGATGAAATCGACTGCTAAAAGCAGCAACGCCGCTGACATCACGCGAATTCCCGGACTCGGCTCTTCAGATCTACGACCAGCACGCAGCGTGAAGAAAGCGGCTATGAAGAGCACCGACAGGATCGCCGCGTGGATCATGAACAGATCGTTAAAGTCAGCGGATGCGTGCGGCAATACAACCGCTATCACCAACGCTGGAATGAGAGGGTAGCTCTGGTCTTTCGTGAACGATACGCCGGAGACCTGGCTGCGGCAGCCGGCGATAAAGAGTAGTGCGAAGAGATATTCGCCGAAGAAGTAGCAGGAGTAAAAGATTCGCTGCGTGGCGCCCGTGTGAAAACCTACAAATAAACTCAAAAGCGAGAATGAGAGACTGGCCCATGCAGCAATCCAGTACTTCAGAGCATTGCCCTTGATGGATGACCTAATGAAGATGGAAAGAAGTGTGATTAGGAGGACGCCAACGCACTGAATCGCAAGGCCGACATTCGAATTCATAGACCGGAACCTCGTTTTGGGAATAACGAGTAACAAAAACGTGCTTGCCTTGGGAACGCGGGATGGCGAAGAACCTGAAGTTTTCCCGGGCAGGAAGCATCTGGGCAGTAGGGTCGAGAAACTTAGGGCGGGTTAGAAGACCTACCGGGTTTGATTCTAGCTGAGGAGCCGTAGCTGGGCCAAGACTTTTTTCACGCAAAGGCGCAAAGCCGCAAAGAAACCTCTCGGGGCCGTTCTTTGCGACTTTGCGCCTTTGCGTGAACCATTACGTCAGCCATTGCAGCACTTCCTCCTCGCCGGTGCTGCGGGTGCCGCCGACCACATGAATGAAGTACTCCTCGAGCGAAACCGGCCCCTCGCCGTCTCCTTCCACGCGGATTCCCTTTCGCAACTCGTTCAACGAGCCCGAAGCCAGTAACTTCCCTTGCGAGATGATCGCGATGTCGCTGCAAAGACGCTCGACGATCTCCAACACGTGCGACGTCAGGAAAACGGTCAGACCTCGAGTTGTGAGTCGCGACAGCAGGTCTTTCAGCGTTCGCGAAGCAATCGCGTCGACGCCTTCAAACGGCTCATCGAGAAAGAGTATCTCCGGTCGATGAATGAGCGCGCAGGCAAGCGAGAGCTTTTTCTTCATCCCATGCGAGTATTCGATGATCAGTTTTCGCGGCTCATCCTGAAGCTCCATCAACTCGAGTAGCTCTTTTGATCGTTGCGCGATCTCTTCCGTGCGCAAGCCGTACATGCGGCCGGTGAACGCCAGCATCTCAGCGCCAGTCAATCGCTCAAATAAGTTGAGATCTTCAGGCACAACGCCGATACGTCTCTTCACCTCCATCGGTTGTTTCGAAACGTCGAAACCGAGCACGTGCAACGTTCCGCTGGTGGGTGCGAGTAGTCCGGTAAGCATTTTGATGGTGGTTGATTTACCAGCGCCGTTCGGTCCGAGAAAGCCGAAGAAGCTGCCGCGGTTCACACGGAGATTGATGTGATCCACGGCGACGAAGCCGCCAAACTGCTTGACGAGAGAAAACGTCTCGACCGCGAGTGATTCCGACATGAGCCACAGATTAACGCGGATTGAGGACGGATGGGAATCCGAGGTTAAGCGCGTAGGAGTGGTTTAGCGTCGTCTGCGCGGACGAAAGCGGGGAGTTCGCGGTGAGTGCTCATGAGAAAAGCATTTGAACTGGATTGAAGCGCGTTGCCGTGCGTCGCTGCCAAACGGACGAAGCGTCCGAACGGCGACCACCCGTAGTAATAACCGTCCTTCAGCGAGACGAGAATGTCCGCCGTGTGCTTCACCCGTGAAGTAAAAAGTGACTTGTAGATATTTACGACCGCGTCGGGATAACAATGGCCGGCAGTGCGGTTGAACCATTCTTCGTCACTCGCAAAGGACTCGCCGTAATTACTTAGCTGGAGCGGGTTTCCCTTTACGGCAACGTACCGATACTTGTCCGATTGTTTCTCGATTCTCCCCTGGCCCCGTTCGCTTTCGAGCACGACATCAGTGCCGTCTTTATACACCGCGAAGTCGACGCCATTTGTTTCCAGAATCGCGCGCGCAGTCTGCGGAATTAGATCGTTATCGCTGCAATAAAGGGCAACATAACTGCAAAGACCAAACGCGGGTATGACGGCCTCAAACCCTTGGCGCTGTAAAGTCGTGCGCAGGTCCACCCGACGGTTCTCTTCGAGGTTCATGCCATGATCCGAGAACATCACGATCTCAGTTTCTTCACCGCAATAGTCCTGAATCTCGCGAAGGATCTTGTCAAGTGACTCGAGTGCGACCCCGAGACGCTCAGGACCCTGCGAATGGAGCAATCCGTCAGTGGCTTTGAGAAACGCGAAATAATCGCGCGTTTGCGGCGCAACGCGGAACCGCTCGCGAAAGCGCTGCATGTCCGCACGCCAAACCTTCTCGGGTGCGACGTAGATCAAAAACTCGAAGGGCAGTGGTTCCTGATAATCGAGGTCGTCCATGTACGACGATGGGATCTTGTCAGGCGTGCGGCGTCCGAGATATTTCTTGATACCGCCGCGAAGTTCTTTCGCGCTGCGATCGAAATACAAACTCTCATAACCTGCGGGCGGCGAAGCACCCAACATCGCAGAGAGTGCAACGTTGGTCATTGTCGGAAACGGTGAGAGCAGTTTTGTAGGTGGTCCAAACCCGTCGAACAAACCACGATTCTTTGCCTCGGTGATGAGTTTGTGAGGAACTCCGTCGAGACAGAGTAACAAACGTCGAGGACGTGTTTTGCCGGCTCCGTTCTGTTTCACTTACTGCTCCGCATCGAGTTTAGTTATCAGCTCCGCTTTATACGCCTGTCGCAAGCCTTTCTTCGCTGCTTCATGCGCGTCGTAGACATTCGGTCGCGACAGCACCTCTTTGTATTGCGCGAGTGCTTCCTCACGTTTGCCTGCGACGTCGTAAGACCGTCCGGCATAAAGATGGGCCATCGTAACGAGTCCCGGTTCGGCGCGATCAATCTTGGTCGCGGCGAGAAACTCTTTCGCCGCACGGTCGTTGTAACCGGCCATCAGCAACACTTCGCCGTACTTGAAGTGGATCAGATCGAGCGCGCGCGCCGCTGTGTCACGCACATTCCGATCGCGCAGCAGTTCATCAAACGTGGCAAACGCTTCCTTCTCTGCCTGGACCGCCCCGGCGACATCTTTGTTTTTTCTTTTGACTTCCGCTAGTGAGACGAGCGCATCAGCGGTTTCCAGTCGTAACAGATAGTTGCGCGGATATTTCGCACTCAGTTCACGTATCAGCTTCAACGCATCTTCAAAGCGTTTCTCGCGTGTGTAGAGCAACACTAAAACAGTCTTCGCATCGTCTTGCGCCCAGCGTCCCTCCCGCGCGACCTGCTCGAGCATTGCCAGTCCGCGCTTCTTCGAACCACGATAACCAGTCGCACCGGCAAGGATCTTGACTGGCAGCGGCAGTGATCCAACTACGTATTCGTACAGACCGATCGTTATCTGCGCGTCAACATATTTAGGATCGAGCTTCAATACGTCACGATGATGTTCGACCGCGTCGTTGCCGTCGCGCAGCGCTGCGAAGTGACGTCGCTCCACAGCTTCTTCGAATGAGGCTTTCAGTCCTTCGGTGTTAGCGAGAAAATCGAGCGCTTCTACGTTTTTCGGATCTTGCTTGAGTCTTGCTTCGGCAAGACGCTTCGCCTCCCGAGTAAGATTGCGAAACTCCGTGACGATCTTTGGATCTACCTTGTCGTCGCCGTTCGTGTAGAACGACTCCGAACTGTAAAGCGAAGACTGTAAGCGCCGCGACTCGTAAAGCGTCTTGATCCACAATCGAGCAGCAAGCAGTTGATAGCCGCCGGGATGGTTCGGATAGAGCTGCACGATCTCTTTGAAATCGCGCTGTGCTTTGTCGTAGTCGATGTTGTAAAGCGCATCGAGACCACTGCATCGCAGTTCCTCAAAACGCGCGCGTTCAGCATCAGTCAACCACGCCGCCGGCGCCGAAGCCAGCTGCGCCTCTACAGAAACGAACGCCACTAACAACAAAGCCACCACACTCAAGACCTTCACCATTCACCCTCCAATCCGCGGTAATCCATCCAAATCCGCGTTAACCCGCGGCTGAAAACGACTCCATATACTTCACACCCGACCCTGTATTGAATAGCACAACCCGATCCGTCGAACTCACCTCACCCGTCTCAATCAACTGCCGCAACGCAGGCAAGCACGCCGCTCCTTCCGGCGCACAAAACACGCCTTCCAAAGCACCGATTTCGCGAGTCGCAGCAATCAATTCTTCGTCTGTCACAGCGACCGCAGCTCCACCCGACTTGCGCAGCGCATCCAGTATCAAAAAGTCGCCGATTGCTTTCGGCACGCGCAAACCCGAAGCGGTGGTTGCCGCATTTGGAAACTCATCAGCAAAACGATTCCCTTCCTCAAAAGCGCGGACGATTGGCGCACAGCCGGCGGCCTGCACGCTCACCATTCGTGGTCGCTTACTGCTGATCCAACCCATCTGCTCCATTTCGTCGAATGCTTTCCACATGCCGATCAAGCCTGTGCCGCCACCTGTCGGATAAATGATCACCTCTGGCAATTCCCAGTTCAGTTGTTCCGCGAGCTCGTAGCCGAGCGTCTTTTTTCCTTCAACGCGATACGGTTCTTTCAACGTCGAAACATCGAACCAGCCTTCAGCGTCTTTTCGTCTGGCGACCTCTGCGCCACAGTCAGTTATCAAACCATCCATCAACGTCACGCGAGCGCCGGTCTGTTGACACTCAACCACGTTGGCCCGCGGCGTGTCGCGAGGCATAAAGATAAACGCTTGCAGTCCGGCGCGAGCCGCGTAAGCAGCGAGAGCGCCCGCGGCATTTCCGGCAGACGGAACCGCGAGTTTCGTGACGCCAAGCTCTTTCGCCATCGACACTGCGGTCGTCATGCCGCGCGCTTTGAAGCTCTGGGTCGGGTTCTGCGACTCATCCTTGATGTAAAGCTGGTTAACCTTGACGCGTTTACCTAGTCTTCTCGCACGCAGCAGCGGCGTCCAGCCTTCGCCTAGCGAGACGATGTTCTCGTCGCTTTCAACCGGCAGCACTTCGCGATAACGCCAGAGATCCGGACGCCGAGCGACTAGAGATTCTTTTGTCAAAGTCGTTTTGCTGCGACTCAGGTCGTAGCGAACCAGCAAAGGTTTACCGCAAGCTGTACAGACGTTGAGCAACCGATGTGCCTCGTGTTCAAGGCCACAGAGGCCACATTCAAGATGAGTGACATTCATCGAACTTTCCTTTGATATGGGTGAAATCGGGCGAACGATGTTTAGTATGCGACAGAAATGAGAATTCGAGGTAACGGCGGGAGGTGCCGCAAAGATATTGCATGAGAAGCCACAAAGAGGCACAGCAGGCACAAATGCGAAATTCGATTTGTGCGCTACGTGCCTCCGCTGCTAGCCGATTTATGGAGGCGGTTAGTGGTCGTGGCCACTATTGCCGTCGATCTGGCTGCGAATCTCGCCGCCGGGCCACCGGCTGCTGTGAACATTCACGTAAGTAGCTCCGGCACGAATCGCCTTGATCAGTTCATCAAGTTCTCCGGCGCTGATTCCACGCTCATTCGCTCCATTAGTAACATCAGCCGCCGTGATCGTGCCTGATATGGTCGCGGGTGGTGGAGGGCAGGGTTGAGTTCCTGCGGGACCGTTACCCAGGTTAGTGCAAAGGAACACACTGATCGGACCGGTCACGCTCTTCTGTCCAAAGTGAATATGTGACTGTTGGACAGCGCCTTCGAGATCTGAATAACTAAGTTCCCACTCGATGCGCGATTCATCGTTGCTGATACGCGCGTTAAAGGTTCCATTACCGGTGGTCGATACCGCGGACGGAGTTTCCTCATATCCGGTCAAGAACTCGCTGATCCTTTTGAAGCCTTGGCCCACGACGATGGCGGCGACCGACACCAAGGCGATAAAAGCAACAGACATTCCTAGTCTTCGCATTTGCTTTACCTCCAGATTGAGTTTGTAGCTAAGAGGGGCGCGCATAATATCACGAGAGGTCATGTGAATCCACAGATTCCGGAGATTGGTAATGATGCAGTTTCAGTAACGCCGAAGGCGTTCACTAATTTCAGCCCGGGGCTGGAGCGCAGCGACAACCCTGGGATCGCGATTTTGAAGTTAATCAAAACGCTGAAAGCGTTCGGCGATTGGCGAACTCTTTCAGAGTTTCATCGCTCGGGCCAGGCTACCCAAGGTTCTCGCTCGCGCTCGAACCTTGGGCTAAAATTAGCCAACGCCTTCGGCGTTACTTCTCCTTCGACGCAAACTGCATCACGACCCGCAGATTGGTTTTGTCCAATGTGAACAACACTACCTTCGCCGCAAACTCCTAGAACCTAAAGCGCATTTTGGGTAATATGCTTGGGTAATATGGCAGACCTGAATTGGTATTCTTTCCTCCTTCCTCAAACGTTCGATTTTCCTCGTTCGGCTACCATACTAGATGTCGGGTGCGGCAACGGAACGCAATTGGAGCAGGCTTCAGGAAGAATCAAGATAGGTGTCGACCCGGACGCTGGCTCGGCAATTCAATGCAAAGGCAAAGGCTTTCCGGTTGTTATCGGCAACGCAGAACAACTGCCATTTGCCGATAACTCTATAGACGGAATCATCTGCAAGGTCGTTCTATGTCTCACCGAGGAAGATTCCGCTCTCGAAGAGATCGCAAGAGTGTTAAAGCCCGGCGGCAAGGCTTACGTTGTTGTTAACGGAGTCGGTTATTATCTCCGCTATCTTCTAATCGCATGGTCCATCAGGTATCGGATTTTTGGCTTGCGCGCGCTTATTAACACCTGGCTGTGGTCGCGCACGCGTTTAAGGCTCTGGTGGTTCTGGGGCGACACCATTTATCAGTCGAGCGATCGTCTTCATCAGTATTGCTCACGACTTAACCTAAAAATCGTGTCGGAACGTCAGAGCACGTTTGCTGGGCGACCCGTATTCATCTATACCGAGTTAGAGGCCTTATAAAACAGATTAAGACTGCCCAAAGATTCCGCAGATTGATCTGTGTAATCTGTGGATGATACTGTGTTCGTCTTTATGGCAATACGTCTTTTGGCTCTCGATCTCGACGGGACACTCCTCGATTCCCGCGGTCATATTTCTGAGCGTAATCGCCTCGCAATTCAAAACGCCCGCGAACAAGGCGTGCGCGTCGCACTCGTGACCGGACGACGCTTCCGCGATTCACGTCCGATAGCGTTGGAGTTAGGACTCGATATCCCTCTGATCTCTCACAACGGCGCGCTGACCAAGCATGCAGAGACACTTCAGACTGTTTCCGTGTTGCCTCTGCCGCTCGACGCCGCACGTGAGGCATTGCGAGTTGGTCGTGAAGCAGGCGCTGACGCGCTTCTGAGTGATGATCACGAGGGTTTGGGTGTGCTCGTCTACGATCACCTCCGCGGTGGAAATACGGCCGCTCATCGTTACGTCTCGTGGGCGCGCCGAATTCATGGCAACGACGAGGAAAAAGATGCAGTGAAGCAGGTACCGTCACTGGAAGACTACCTGGACCACGATCCAATTCATCTCGCATTTTCCGGTAGCTGCGAGGAGATGGACCAACTCGCAGAGATACTCAAAGCCGAGCTCGACAACACTGTCAAAGTTCTCAGCACCAAGTATATCGATCAGGACTTCACCTTAGTTGACATCGTCAATCCGGCAGCTTCGAAAGGTGCAGGCGTTGCCGCAGCAGCCAGCGAGTTGGGCGTGATGAGTGAAGAGGTCATGGCGATGGGCGACAACTACAACGATCTCGAGATGCTGCTCTTCGCAGGCACAGGCGTAGTGATGGCGAATGCTCCGCTGTCGTTACGTGAGATCGGCGGCCTGCATCCGACCACTTCAAACATCGAAGACGGCGTGGCACTCGCAATCGAAAAATTCATCTTGAACAAGGAGATAAAATGGCAAACCGAACCGCAGTAATTCAAACAAACAAGGGGACAATTCGCGTCGAGCTTTTGGAATCGGACGCACCCAAGACGACAGAGAACTTCATTACGCTGGCCGAGCGTGGCTACTACGACGGCATCATCTTCCATCGCGTCATCAAGAATTTCATGATTCAGGGTGGCGATCCAACGGGCACCGGTCGCGGTGGAGAGTCTGCGTGGGGCGGCCGCTTCAACGACGAGATCGATCCGAAGTCGCCGGTATATCAGCGAGGTTACAAGGCGGGCACGCTGGCCATGGCGAACGCCGGTCCAAACACAAATGGCTCGCAATTCTTCATCATGCACGTAGATTATCCACTACCGCCGAGTTATACGATCTTCGGACGCGTGACTGAGGGTCAGGACGTCGTGAACTCGATCGCAACTTCGCAAACCGATCGCAACGACCGTCCCGTGAATGACATCAAGATGGAAAAGGTAACTATCGAATAAAAATCCGCGTCATCCGCGGCTTACAACGGTTTGGCGCCATGGCCGATTCTTGGAGTGAAACGGATCGCCTCAGTGACGTATTCCTTCCCAGCGCCGACCGCTTCTTCAATCGTCATCCCTTTTGCGAGCCCAGCAGCTATCGCCGCCGATAGCGTACATCCGGAGCCGTGGACCTCACCCACATCCAGATATTCAGACTGAAAAACTTTAAATCCTGCGTCCTCCAATAAAATATCGAGCGCCCTTCCACCGACGCTCTTGTGCCCGCCTTTCACGAGCACCGCACGCGTGCCAAGCGCTCGAATCTTCTCAGCCGCACGTCGCATGTCTGCTTCGCTCACGATCGAAAGCCCGGAGAGCTTTTCTGCTTCTGGAATATTTGGCGTGACGAGCCGCGCGAGTGGAAGCAACTTCGTTTTTAAGATCTTAAAAGCCTCTTCATCGATCAGAACGTCGCCCGACGTCGCAACCACCACGGGATCAACTACCGGCGCAGGCAAACTTTCTTCAGCAAAAAGTCGCGCAACTTCAGCGACGATTTCCGCAGTCGGCAACATACCGGTCTTCGCTGCCGCGACAGTCACATCCCGAACGATCGGTTCGACCTGCGCCCGCAACGTCTCGGCTGTTTGATGTTCAGCGCCAAACACCCCTGTTGTGTTTTGAAAAGTGATCGACGTGAGCGCCGCTGCGGGAAAGCAGCCAAGCGCCGCGATGGTTTTGATGTCAGCGACGATTCCCGCGCCTCCGGACGGATCGAGACCCGCGATCGTCAGCACAACCGGCCGCGATTTAGGAGGGGAATTCATCTCTAATATTCTCCACCACCGACGACAAACGCGTTGCGTCGTTCAACAATCGTATCGCGGCGACACCGCTCGCGCCTGCCTCGAAACACTTCCCCACATTCTCTGCTGTAATTCCGCCAATCGCCACGACCGGAAAGCCGCGCAATTCACTCGCGACTTCGCGCAGCTTTTCCAATCCTTGCGGTGGACCAAAGCCGCGCTTCGACTCTGTTTCAAACACCGGTCCAAAGAGGACAAAGTCCGCTCCAGATCCCGAAGCGACGCGCGCTGTCTCCAATGAGTGAGTTGAAACTCCGATCAAAAATTCTGGACCATACATTTGTCGCACAACATTCGCGGGCAGTGATTGACTAGTCAACTGCACGCCGTCTGCATCCGCGGTACGAGCAATATCGGAACGATCGTTAACGAGCAGTCGTGTCTTGCTGCCGCGCGTGATCTCAACAGCACGAGCCGTGAGCTCGTACAGGACGCGCGCCTGAAGAGCTTTTTCACGGATTTGAAACAGAGGCACTTCTGCTGCTACAGCAGCTCGCACCAATTGAAGGATATTTAAGAATTGCGGATCTTCAGGAGTTGTTTGCGCGGTAGTCGTTCCGCTCGTTATCGGATAGATGATCGGACGTGGCAGATCCATTCTTAGTAGGATTAATTTGGTTTTGCAGCGCAGCGACCGTGCGTTTGAAGTTGAATATCTCCCAGAAAGCGATTCCGAGGTTCAAAAGTCCGACGCCGCTGACAGCGCCGCGCACCCAACCCGACGCAACAACTGCCTGCAATCCCTGAATTCCAGTCTTGCGCGCAGCATATAACAGAAAATAGTTGTTGCCCCAGTCGCTGATTCCCCACATGCCCTGCGGCCACCAGGGCAGCACGGTGAGAAAGATGCCGATTTCGAGGCACAGGATGATGTAGAAAATGACGCTTAATTTCGCCGACATGGATCAAATCTTAGCCACAAAAAGGCACATAATTAACAAAAATGAATAAGAAACTATTTCAGCATTTTGTGCCTTTTTGTGGCTACTCTTGCTTTTGTCTTAACTGGCTCAACTTCTCCGCTACTTCACGATACGAAACATCAACACCGTAAACTTCAGTATAAAACTCTCGCGCTCGTTTTAAATCACCGAGTTGCTCATACGCCGAGGCCAGCTCATAACGCAGTGCTTGATACTCATCCTCGCTGTGACCGGGCGCCGAAAGTCCTTTCTTAAACCATAACACAGCTGCTTCCGGCATGCCCTTCTGCACGAAACAGTGACCAAGCATGTTGCAGCACTGAAGAAATCGCGAGGTGCCGTCGCCGGGCTTCACCAGATTCGCCGACGTCTGAAACTCCTGAATGGCTTCATCCATCAGATCCATCTCTTTGTAAGCCGTCCCCATATTGTAATGGGTTTCGAAGTCTTCGCGAACCTCGTCGCCCTCTTCGGCAACACGAAATTCTTCAAACAGCTCAGCGAGTCCGGCATCGAGTCCTTTTCCTGACGGCGAAGCAGCGCCAACATTATTGTCGCCGTCACCCGCTAATGCAGCTAATTCTTCTGCACCACCAAACTCAAATAACGCAGGTGCTTCAGCAGCCGGTTGCGCGTTTCGCACGGCAAGTTTCTCACGTCGTGACTCAATCTCAGCATGTGGTCCAAACTGCCGTTCGAGCATCTCGAGCGTGTCAGCCGCGATGTCGGCGTAGCCTTGCGCGATGTAGAAATCGACACTCTCGAGCTCCTGGCGCATCATGTTTTCCAGCCGGCCTTCTTCAACAGGAGCCGCCGCACTGGACTGATCTTCAGCCGGCGCAACGATGTTGAAGTCAACTTCCTGGAAGTCTGTCGAAAATCCCGGCGCGGATTCTTCTTCGTTGAGATCTGCGAACGAAGCCGTCGGATCGGAGAATGTTGCAGCGTTCGTTTCAAACTCATCAGCCGCGACTGCTGCCGCTTGCGGAATCTCTTCCTCCTGCACCATCGCGAACGTTTCAAACTCCGGCACTTCACTAGCCGCCGCATCCGTTTGTGTTGAAAAATCCTCCGCAGTCTCTTCCTGCAAACCACCAAGGAGATTCAGACGATCGAGATAACGCTGCTCGTCCGGCGCCAGTCTCACTAACTGCGTCAACGCGTAGCGTTCTTCGTCAATCAACTCCGACGCTTCGGCCGACTCCGCCAAACGTTCGAGCGCAGAACGCAGCGCGTCCATGTCGCGTTGCCACCAATGAATGCGCACGAGCATTCTGAGCGCGGCGACGTGATCCGGATTGTGAGTGAGAACTTGATTGACGAGCTCCAGCAGCTCCTTCTCTTCCCGCCCGGCGAGCATTCGCTCGATGATCGTCGAGAGAATGCGAATGGTCTCATCGACCTCGCCGACTTTCAGGTAAAGACGAGTGACCGGCAGAAACTGCGTGTAGTTCGATGCGTCCTGCGTCATGAGCATCGATGTCGCCCGCTCCGCGCCTTTCGGATCTTCCGCTTCGAGATAAGCACGAGCGAGCATCAACACAAGCTCGTTGTCGTCTTCTCTGCCTTCGACGACGCGCTCCAATACTTCAGCAGCTTCATCGGCGGTGCCACGTGCGATGTGAGATTCGAGCATGCCACGGAGCGCTTCACGATCGTCGCGCACCAGTTGTAACGCCTGCGAGTAGGCTTCGAGAGCTTTGTCGTAAGAACCAATCTTATGAAGACGATTGGCTGCTTGTATAAACGCGGCAGAGGCTTCGCGGCGCATGTTCTCTTTGAGATAACCGTCCGCGAGTTTCAGACGAATTTCAGTATTGTTCGGATCGAGATCGGCGATCTTGTGCAGAACGTCGAGCGCTTTTTTGTTGTCGCCGGAACGTGTGTAAGAGTCTGCTACGACGAGATATTGCGCGCGCGCGTCATGGACCAACGCCTGGCTTGCATAAAGCTCGGCAAGTTTCAAAGCGATTTGAGGATCGCGCGGATGAAGCCGCTCGATCTTCTTGTACATTGCGATGGCTTTGAGATTGAATTCCTGTGCACCGTAGTGTTCGGCGATGCGCTGGAAACAAGCGATGGCTTCCTCTTTTTTGTTCGCGCGCACGTAGAGGTCGCCCAGCATATTCAAGGTAGTGAGATCGTCAGAATCGTTATCGACGATTTGCCGATACTCCTTGATTGCTGCGTTGATCTTTCCCTGTGAAAGGAATTTCTCGGCGGCTTTTAGGACCTTAGCTTTATCGAAAGCCATCAGGAATCTTATGTATCATTAAAACGACGTCGGCGGCTTTAATCGTAGCAGCGGGCAGCGGGACAATGCCTTTTCGGATAAGCCTTTGTCAAAACTCCACTTTGCAACTCCGGCAAATAGCCGCGAGATACGCTAACATGCGTAAATAAAGGGTGTCAACGCAGGTATTTCTAGTAGTAGAGCAGTTTTAACGTCTCCTTCGAGTGCGGCGACCTGGCGCCGCTTTGGCCTTGATCGAGCTCCATCGATAACAAAGCGGCGCCAGGTCGCCGCACTCCAAGGAGACGCCCTAATTTGTCAAAGCTGGGCCAGCAAATCGCGGTTGCAGGACTCGTAATCTACGTGGTTTTCGCACCGCATTCCGTGGCCGCAAGTGCAATCGGAATCGCGCTAGCCGGACTCGGATGGCTGTTCAGAACCATTGCGACCAGCAGCTTGGGACTGCGTCGATCGAAATTTGACCTCATAATTCTGTTATCACTGCTTTGGACCATCGCTTCTTCCGTTCTCTCCGCCGAACCGCGCATCAGTTTGATAAAAGTTCGCTCGTCATGGTGTGTGTTTATCTTTTACTTGACCCGAGCGACACTGAACCGAAGAACCACGCTGCTGCTGGTTGCTCTACTAATTCTCTCCGGTTGCGTTGGAACGTTTTACAGCGCTTTCGATCTGTTGCGCGGGCGTGGAGTTGTGGTTGAGTCGCTGACTGAAAGCAGCCCGTTTCATCAGGTTGGGATCGAGTCCGGCGATACGATCTGGCGAATTGCGGGCAAGCGAGTCTACTCCACAAGCGATCTCGATCGAGCATTGAGTGAGATTCCGGCGAACACCTCAATCGCGGTGGGCATTATCTCGCGCGGCGAACAGGTCGAGCGTCCGATGACGATTGCGCAGCAGGGTTCGTCTTCTGGAGTAATCGGGAGCGAACGCAATCATCGCTTCCGTGCTTCTGGATTCACACGCCATTACGAGACGTTTGCCGAGTTGATTCAGATGATTGCGCAGCTTGCGTTAGGACTGGCGCTGGCTCACTTTAGCAATCACGGTGCGAACAGGTATTTCAAAGTGTTGATTCTTGCTGCGTCGTTGTTAGTCGTTGGCCTCGCGTTCACTGCGATGCGGACAGTGATCGTTGCTTTTGTGATCGCGGCCAGTGTGATCGCGTGGCGATCGTTGCGTGGCGTGTTCAAAGTGGTGTTCACGTTCGCACTGTTTTTCGTGCTGGCTTTCGGCGCGGTGGTTGTATGGCAAACGAGAGATCGAAATGCACTATTGCTTGGCGATCCGAGTTCATTGTTGCGGCTCGAAGTCGCGCGCGTAGGTCTGTCGCGAATTCCGCTTCACCCGATCTTTGGACACGGCATGGATGCGATGAAGCGGCATTGGGCCGAGTGGGGCTTTCCGGGCAAAGACATGCTTCACCTGCATTCGACTCCGCTGCAACTTGCTTTTGATCGTGGATTGCCGATGCTTGTGCTTTGGCTTTGGATGGTGATCGCGTTCTGGTTGACTATCGCTCGCGCCGAGCGGAGGGCATCCGATTTAAGTGACACCAACTCATACGGCATCTTGCTCGGCTCGCTCGGCGCGTTGACAGGCTTTTTAGTTAGTTCACTGGTGAACTACAACTATGGCGACGGTGAGGTCGCCATGATGTTGTGGTTCGTGTTGGGAATCGCGTTAGTGACCGCGGATAATGCGGATTCTTATCGAGGCTCCTCGCCTTCGACTCGCAGATTATTCGTCACTGAAAACACGCCTGGTACCCGGTTCGCCGCTATGTAAGCCAATGTTCGGTCACCGCTGCCGGAAACCACGCCTTCCAATGCGACG
>DATFHH010000045.1:0-24706 GCA_035248565.1 Pyrinomonadaceae bacterium
AACTGCGGTAGAACCAAACTAACAGTCTCATGTCAAAGAGCAACAACTTAACCAAACCATTGGAGAGACGCATAGGCGTCACAGTAGTACTCTGTTCACTTTACGCTTGACACCGGCGCTTGCTTCATAGATGCCTCAAAATAGTTCTCGCCACAAAAAGGCACAAGAGGCACAAGTAATTTCCTGAGTTTTTGTGCTTTTTGTGCCTTTTTGTGGCTGTGTTTCTACTCATGATTCGACTACTATTTCGCGTCGTTTAAGAGAAGCATCGGCCGCGTCACTCCTTTCGAAGTGTCAACGTCGGATCGATACCAGTGGCGCTCAACGATGGGATCAGACACGCGGCTGCTCCTACCAGAGTGAGCAGACATGCCACCGCGACGAATGTCACCGGATCTACAGCCGGAGTCGCGAACAGGAGTGAGGCGATCACTCGGTTGAGCATCAACGCGCCGACCAACCCAACCGCGAGTCCAACTAGCATCAGCGTCAACGCCTGCCGCATCATCATAGTTAAGATCCGAACCCTCGTGGCGCCGAGCGCGATCCGAATTCCGATCTCGCGCGTTCGCTGTGTCACAGCCAACGCCATCACGCCAGTGAGTCCCGCGGCTGTGATGAAGAGCGCGAGAAGCGCGAACACCGCGAACAGCCACGTCGTCTCGCGCGGAGATGCTACGGAGTCGTCGAGCGCCTGCTGAAGCGTTTTGACCTGATCGATCGCAGTCTCCGCGTCTACGTTATGGACCACGTCACGCATCAGCTTGGCTTCTTGCAACGGTGCTCCTTTCGCTTTAACTACCAGGAATGAGCCGAAAGGCGTTTGCGCGATCGGCCCGTATATCTCTTGTGTTGGCTCTTTGTCCAAGCCGTACTGCTTGACATTGCCCACGATGCCGACGACGGTGATCCACGTCGTCCCATTGTCTAACGAAAATCGTTTGCCGATTGGGTCCTCCGCACTCCAGCGGCCGCGTGCAGCCGCATCGTTCACGATCGCAACTCGCGGCGCTTTGTCGTCATCACCGTCAGTAAACGTTCGACCACGAATCAGCGGGATGTCGAGCGCACGGAAGTAAGCGGGACTTACAGCACGTGGGTCGACCTGCGCCGCGGTATTTGCTTCGTCCGGAGGACGGCCTTCGAGTTGGATCGTGACAGTGTTAGGGCCGCGTGTAATGCCGGCGGGATTCAGCGGGTAAGTCGACGAAACCGCCGCATCTACCACGTCGGGTTGCTGACTCACATTTTCAAGGAGTCGCCGGAAATAATCGCGGAATTGTGCGGTGCCAGTCGTGGCGTTGGTGAACCTGGACCAGTTCGGCTGGAGTCGCATCACGAACACGTTCTCCGGGTTGAAGCCGGGATCGACATGCTGAAGTTTGATCATGCTTTGAAGCATTAGGCCGGCTGCTGTCAGCAAGGTGAAAGAGATCGCGACTTGCGCCGCGACGAGCAGGCCCCGAATGCGATTCTTCGCGCCTGAGGTGGAGCGATTGCCTGATTCCTTTAACGTGGCGACGAGGTTCTTTCTCGAGTCAAAGCTTGAGGAGAGTGCCGGGATCACACCGAATGCCAGACCTGTGCACGCAGACATAACGAGAGTAAAGATCAGCACGGACGAGTCGATTTGGATCTCTGCTGTGCGTGTCGTGAATCGGCCGGCGAAGGACGTGAGCAGCGGCAGGCCCAACCATGCGAGGAGCAGGCCCAACGCGCCGCCACCCAGCGAGAGGAGAATACTTTCGGTCAACATCTGAGTGACGAGTCTGCCGCGACTTGCTCCGAGCGCGGTTCGCACCGCAACCTCAGACTGCCGTTGGAGGACGCGCGCAAGATTAAGATTGGCTACGTTGGCACAGACGATTAGTAGGACCAGAGCGGTTGTGCCAAGTAGTATCAGAAACGTCGGCCGAGCTTCTTGCGTGAGCACCGTGTCGAGCCGAGCGAGCTGGGCAGCATAACCGATGTGACTAGGGTAGACGTCTGGGTACGTTCGCTGCATGTTGGCTGCGATGCCGGCGACATCAGCCTGCGCCTGCCCCACTTCGACTCCAGGTTTGAGCCGGCCAAACACCGCCGACAGCAGCCGCGCTCGCCGGTTGTCGATCAACGCAGTGCTGGACCGAAATGGGCAATTCGCGGTCGGCATATAAACGTCACTCTCAGATGGGTACTCAGGAATCGGCGGTAGCACGCCGATGACCGTGTGAGGTCGATTGTTCATTCGGAAGACGGTGCCTACGATGTTCGGATCGCCGCTGTGACTCTGCTTCCAGTATTTGTAGCTGAGCACCAGCACGGCGTCTCCGCCTGGTTTTTCGTCGTCCGGCACGAACGTCCTGCCAAGAAGTGGCTTCACGCCGAGCACGTCGAAGAAGTTTGCCGACACTACACTGGTCTGCACTCGCTCTGGCTCGCCGCGACCGTAGAGTATGAAGCTCATGGCGTGGTGCTCGACCATCTCCATTGTCGTATTTTGATCGCGGTAGTCCTCGAATTCCTTGACCGAAAAACCAAGACTGTTCACATTGTTGAGACGAGCCTGTTGATTCAACACAACCAGACGGTTGCCTTCTTTATACGGAAGTGGGCGCAGCAGCACACCGTAAATCACGCTGAAGATCGCGGTGTTAGCGCCGATGCCGAGGGCCAAAGTTATTAGAGCGGTGAGTGTAAAGCCCGGATTCCTGCGCAGAACTCTTAGACCAAATCTGACGTCCTGCCCGAGCACTTCAATAAAATGCGGGCCTCCTGCTGCGAGGTTGGCTTTTTTCACGCGACACCTCCGAAATTAATGACTGACATTCATGGTGGTTTATATATGCTCCTCCGGCATCCCAGCTCCGCTTTGCCGTGAACTGCTCCGAGTTTGCCGTGAGCAGTGGATTTAACGCAACAGAATGCAGGCACTCCCTTTGTTAACTCGGTTTGTTTGAACAAGTCTTTCGCGATTATCAGGAATTAACTATTCCTCTCAGAAAGTGATTAAATAACTGGCTGGGCAGGCAAGATCCCGACCGAATGCCAGGACGGCGAAGGCGTTGAATTTGACCAATCAGGAGGATGAAGGTGGCGGTGGAATGATGCTATCTGGCGGCTCGTATGGTGCGCTCGCGCAAATTTCTGAGGCCGGCGCAGCACTGGACCATGTATTTCGTGAAGAGTACGGGCGAATCATCGCGACGCTGATTCGTATTTCCGGATCATTCGATCTGGCCGAAGAGGCATTGCAGGAGGCGTTCGCTGCTGCCGCTGCGCGTTGGAAGCAGGTTGGACCACCGCAAAATCCCGCTGCATGGCTCACGACCGTGGCGCATCGCAAACTCGTCGACGCGGTGCGGCGGGAAAAGACGCGAACTGACAAGGAGCCTGAACTTCAATACGAAGCCGAACGGCTGCAAGACTACCAGGAGCCGCAGCTCATCGATGACACGATGGAGTATCCCGATGACAGATTGCGTTTGATTTTCACCTGCTGCCATCCATCGTTGAGCAGGGAAGCGCAGGTTGCGCTCACATTGCGCACTTTGGGCGGCCTCACCACAATCGAGATCGCTCGGGCTTTTCTCGTTCCTGAGCCCACGATGGCCCAAAGACTGGTTCGCGCGAAGAGCAAAATTCGTTTGGCCAGTATCCCTTATGACGTTCCCTCGCTTGAACGGTTGAGTGAACGGTTAGCCGCGGTTCAGGCAGTCATCTATTTAATCTTTAATGAAGGATATACGGCAACCGGCGGCGAGACACTCGTCAGAACAGATCTCTGCGCGGAAGCTATCAGTCTCGTTCGTGTTCTGTGCGAACTGTTGCCAGGCGAACCTGAGAATTTCGGGTTGTTGGCGTTGATGTTATTGCAGGATTCTCGCCGTGCGGCGCGCATCAACGATCATGGCGAACTTGTCGTGCTCGAAGAACAGGATCGATCGAGCTGGGATAAAAAGAAGATCGAAGAAGGAATTCGCATCGTTGAATGGGTTCTTCCTCTGGGCCGAGTCGGCAATTATCAAATCCAGGCTGCCATTGCCGCCGTTCATGCGGAAGCTGAGACTGCAAAGGAAACGGATTGGCCGCAGATCGTGGCTTTGTACCAGGAGCTGATGCGCATCAATCCGTCGCCGATTGTGGCGCTCAATCATGCAGTGGCGGTTGCGATGAGTGGTGAGGTGACACAGGGATTGGCTTTAATGGAACAGGCCAATGCCACGCGTAAGCTCGAACATTACTACCTCTATCACGCATCACGAGCAGATTTATTGAGACGACTGCATTGCAACGAGGAAGCGACTGCAGGCTATCATCGCGCGTTGGAATTAACTACGAATCACGTTGAGCAAGAGTATCTACGCCGGCGTTTGCGCGAAGTATTGGAGACCAACGGGCAGTCGTCTCTTCACTCACAATGAGATTCATCAATCATCTCGCCCGAATTCGAAAGGCGCTGAGCGCCAGGGAGATGTGTGTCACGGCAGCTTAGGATTTTCACGCCCTGCCTCGGAGAGTGCCGGAGTTCTTAGGAAAGAGATTTCTTTCACGGGATCCGGCAACTCTCCGTGATTGTGGTGTTCATACCGATCAATCCCTATTGAAATTACAACTGGTGGTCTGTAGCCAAGTCAAAAATTATGTCTCGATCTCTGAGCACGGAAGGACTGTCAATATTATGAGTCATCCCACACGCGGAGTTTGAGCTGACGATTCACAAGTTCTGGCCATTGACCCGTCTCGATCGCCTCGTTTACCGAAATTTTATTCGCTTATCTCACCTGCATTCATAGTGTAGTAACAGAGACACAAAATCCTAGCGGCAAACGAATGGCTCAAAGACTACAATATTGCTGCCTGCTTCTCGGTGCGCTGTTCGCCCTCTGCGCTCCAAATTCGACGCGCGCCCAAAGCAGAATAACCTTACCCACCGAAAAGACCGTGCCGGTGAAAGTGTCTCGCTTTGCGCACGTACCAATAATTGACGGCAGACTAGATGATGATGTTTGGAACCAAGCTGTAAAGCTGAAAGATTTCTATCAAACGTCGCCCGGCGACAACATCGCGCCGTCGCAGCCAACGGAGGTGTTTCTCGGCTATGACTCAAACGCTCTCTACGTAGCTTTCCATTGCTATGACGATCCTTCAAAGGTGCGAGCCAATATCGCCAGGCGTGATGACATCTTCAAAGACGACTACGTGGGCATGTTGTTGGATACCTTTAACGATCATCGGAAGGCATACGAACTTGATTTCAATCCATTGGGCGTTCAGGAAGATGGCATCTGGCAGGACCCGATATTTAATGAAGACTTCAATCCCGACTTTGTAATGGAATCGAAGGGCGCGCTGACTGCCGACGGATATACCGTTGAGATAGCGGTGCCTTTCAAGTCGCTCCGATACGAAGCGGGAAAGAACAAGCTCTGGGGTGTTCACTTCTATCGGCGCATCAAACGTATCAACAATGAGTTCGATAGTTGGATGCCAATCGATCGCGCGCAGTCCGGCTGGATGTCGCAGGCCGGCCATCTGGCCGGTCTTGAAGGAATATCGACGGAACACACACTTCAACTAATTCCGAGTGTAACCGTTTCGGAAACAGGTAAACGGAGCAGGACCCTTACTCCGGCGCAAGTAAATTCCGGTTTGCTTGACGAGGGAAGATTCGTCAACGCACCAGCCAAACTCGATCCGGGCTTGACCGGTAAATACAGTCTTAATCCGAATATCACTCTTGATTTTGCTTTGAACCCAGACTTCGCGCAGGTCGAAGCAGATCAATTAGTCGTTACGGCTAATCAACGTTTTCCGATCTTCTTCCCTGAGAAACGGCCCTTCTTCCTCGAAGGCACTGACATTTTCAGCACCCTCGTTACGGCGGTTAACACGCGTTCGATCATCGATCCTGACGTGGCCGTGAAGCTTTCGGGTAAGCGTGGCCGCAATTCATTTGGTGTCCTGGCGGCGAGTGATAACGGGCCGGGAAACCTCAGTGAGAGTGATCGCGAATTCATTGGCGAAAGGCCGTCCTTCATTCTCGGCAATAACAACCCAGCCGCTACGGACATTGCTACGGTCCAAACAAAGCAAGCGCAACTCGCTCACATCAAAGACAAGAACGCGCTAATCGGAATAGCGCGACTGAAGCGCGACATTCTGTCAGGTCAGTCATATCTTGGCTTTCTTGGCACCAGCTACAACTTCGCGGGCACGAACAGTCAGTTGGCTTCACTGGACGGTCTGATCTCGATCAATCGGCAGATCACATTCAGTTGGCAAGCGCTGGGCTCAACGTCGGTGGAGGATTTCTTCTTCGCAGATACCGGAAGAACTCAGCATCGACGCGAGAACGGCTTTGGTTACGCATTCGACCTTACCAGGAATGGACGTAACTGGTTGGTTGACTCGTCAGGGATCGGACGCACTCTGTTTTTCCGAACCGCGGTGGGATTTCAGACTCGAGTCAATTACAACAACGAGACGTTGTTTGTTCAATACACCACCGAGCCACGACCAACGGCAAAGATCATTTCCTTTCAAATCTACGACAAGCCTTCGATGCTTTTCGATTGGCAGGGCCGCGCACGTTTGTCGAATAATGAAGTGCAGGCACAGGTTAATCTTCGGCGTCAGGCACAAGTAGGGCTTGGCGTCGACAATGGTTACGAGCGTCTTTTCGAAGAGGAGTTTGGAGCAAAGCGGCAAGCAGGCGTTGATTGTACCGTAACCAACAATTGCACGTTTGCCGGAGCCAGCGACGAACGCTCAACTTACAACAGCAAAGTCTATGCGTTTGCCTCAGTGACGCCAAACAAGAAGCTGCGGCTCTTCTTCATCGCGCGAACTCTTCAGGACAGTTTCGATTTTGATTTTGGCGCTGGTCCACGTTACCCGCGTGTCAGTCCTTCGGCGCTATCTGCCGCTCGAGCATCTCAGGCAGGATTGTGCAATGTAGCTTCGCCTCCCGCGGTTTGTAACGCTCCGCTCGATCCCGGTCCCGGCAGCATCTTTAGCATGAACACCAATATTGACTTTCAACCGGCGACGCCACTGAATTTCAATCTCGACTTCACCAAGCAAAGGCTACGGCGGAACGATACGGGACTGTTGGCGTTCGACGAAAATATCGCGACGTTTAGAACCACTTATCAATTTACGCGGTTCATTTTCGTGCGCGGTCGAATTGATTTTGATTCATTGCAAGCAAACGCTAAAGGCCAGTTTCTTTTTGGCTGGACTCCGAATCCCGGAACGGCCCTTTATGTTGGGTACAATGATGATGTCAATCGGCACGGCTTCAATCCGTTCACCGGACAATTTGAACCTGGGCTACAACGTAATGAGCGCACGTTCTTCATCAAGATGTCGTATCTGTTTCGCCGGAGCGTTGGACTAAGACTGAGTAGTCTTCGCCACAAAGAACCACAAGAAGTACAATGATTTCCTGAGTTTTTGTGCCTTCTTGTGGCTATATCTCTATCATTATCGATGAGAAAGTCTTTACTGTTTTGGACGATATATGTCGTTGCCTGGATAACACTCGCGGCTATTAACTTCAGTTTCTTCGTCACCCATCTCAGTCGATCGTTTTCCGAGTCAATTAAAGGTGCAGTTTTTAATAGTGCTCCTCCGGCGCTGTTTGGCGTTGTGGTTGTCATGGCATGCAAACGCCTGCCCTGGTCTCAAAATCGCCAATACGTGTTTCTGTCCGTCCATCTGTTACTCCTGTTTTTGTATATCGTCGTTTGGGTGGTAGCGTCGCCTCTTCTCAATGCGATCGATCAGATGATTGAGTATGGCAGATGGAACTTTAGCCTCGCGGGAGCAGTCCAAGGCGAAGCATTTAGCGCGGTAATGGTTTATCTCAGCACCGCCGGCGTCGCTTATGCGGTTGAAACAACTGAACGGCTTCGTATAGAAGAGGCTCGGGCGACTCGCGCGGAGAATCTGCGCACGCGCGCCGAACTTGAAGCGTTGCGCTCTCAACTCAATCCGCATTTTCTTTTCAATACTCTGCATTCCCTGATGGCCCTGATGAGACACGATCCGCCCGCGGCTGAGGACGCGTTGGAGAAGTTGGCGATGTTATTGCGACACACTTTGGTCGCGAAGCGCGACGCCGAAGATGTCCTATTTTCCGAAGAGCTGGATTTTATTCGGGATTACCTGGCTTTGGAACAGATACGCCTCGGCAACAGGTTACGCTTCGAAGAAGCGATCGCACCGGACGCTCTCACGTGCCTGTTACCACCTCTGACACTTCAGCCCTTGATCGAAAACTCTGTGAAGCATGCAATTTCAACCCGGCCCGAAGGCGGATTGCTGAAGCTCAAAGCTGAGCGGCGTAATGGCCTGCTTGTTTTGGAAGTTTTGGATGATGGACCAGGCGCCGACGTGAACGAACTTGATCGGTCAACGGGTTCGGGACTAAAAATCGCGCAACAGCGTCTCGCGATTCGCTTTGGCAATCGTGCAAGTTTTGAAGTCATCACTCAACCGCAAAAAGGCTTTAAGGTGCGGATGGAAATTCCGGCTGACTAAGAAGGTTTGAACATGCGAGCGCCAATCCGTGCAGTTATTGTCGAAGACGAACCGCTGGCCCGCCAAACAATCAAGGACTTCCTCAAAGGTGAAGACTGGTTGGAGCTAGTCGGCGAAGCCGGAGATGGCGATCGCGCGGTGCAATTGATAGACAATCTCCGCCCTGATCTGGTGTTTCTCGATGTAAGAATGCCTGGCTTGAGTGGATTGCAAGTATTGGAAACTATCAAACATGATCCTGACGTGGTCTTTACGACCGCGTATGACAGCCATGCGGTCACTGCATTCGAGTTAGAAGCTCTGGATTACATTCTTAAACCCTTCGGCCGTGAACGCTTTCGTAAAATGTTGTTGCGAGTAAAGGAACGGCTGCTCAATGACGATGACAAACCCGAATCTTCTTTTCGCGATCGAGCGTTGCACGCGCTTAAGACTAGACCGGCCGAACCGCTCCTTCGTTTATTTGTCCGTGATCGACGCGGACGCGTGGTCCAAGTGCCGCTCTCCGACATCACGCGTTTGGTAGGCGCGGACGACTATGTCGAAGTTCACGCAGGCAAGGCATGCTATCTGGTCAACATCACCTTGGCGGAGTTCGAACGGCGACTCGATCCAAACCATTTTCATCGTGTTCATCGATCGGTGATCGTGAATCTGGACAAGATTGTCGGCTGCAAAAGAGTAGATCGTCGTCTGCACATTGAGTTGAGCGACGGTTCGCATGTAACGGCGAGCCGCGCAGGTTCACAGGATCTCCGCAAACTGTTTGTATAACCGCCTTTCTTATCCACAGATTACGCAGATTGTTTTAATAGAATCTGTGTAATCTGTGGATGAAGATCTGGCTGATAGCCCCTTTGACCTTTTCGTCTCCTTCTCAATCTTTCCAGGTGTCTCAACCTGGATGACGAAATCGCGGGAGCGGTATTACCCGACCTAATTGTGCTGGGGGATTAGAAGTAATGCCTGAACCGCTCCAAGCTAAATGTCGTGAAAACACCTGCAAATAACGCGTGATATCACCGTTCCGAGCGTTTTCGATCCACGGTAATCTGCAATCGCACGCACTGTTCGTAGGGCTTTAGCGGTTTCGCGGACGGCCGTTGATGCGGCGACCGAAGACCTCTTAACTCAGCGACTGCTGGCTCACGAGAAAGCAGCTTGGATGCTGCGAACTCTAATAACTTAGGAACACATGTTGTAAATAATGGCTCCTATGCCGTCAGTGATCTGCATGAGATGCGGAACAAGGAAGAACAATGAGCGACAACTCTGCCTTTGGGGCATTTTAAGAATTCCGGGTCATCTAGTCTTCCGATCCAAAACTTCGAAACGGCAGCGTGGAGATCCTTTGCGGTCGCATCGCTCTTGAACCTTAACCCCGATTATCTCGGACATGAGTGTTTCCGCAAGCCCGCAAACTTCAGGGTGTTCGGAAACGGCTGCCGCGAGCGGGCAACCCTCGCTGCTTATTACTAACCTTCCTTCATTCTTCTCGATGCGTGCAGCTCCGCCCAAAGCCTCTAAAGCAGTTAAGGCGTTACTGAGGCGGTTCTCTAAGTCACCGTTCACTTTGCCAGTAGGCTGAGTTCGAGCTAATGAACGACCCACTTGGCGTAGAATCTCCTCAAGCTCCCCAGGCGTGAGTCGTCCTTTAAGGACCGCGATAAGTTGATTGAGTAGGGCATCGTATGCTTTCGGAAATAACTTCTCCGCGTCATCCGTTAACTCATAGGAGAAGTGCGGCTTACGAGTGCCGCGTTGCACACCGCTCTGACGGATGAGACCGTCGCGCTCGAGCGAGAGTAAGTGAGCCCTCACCGCGTTATCTGTCAGTTCCAGTTCTTCAGCTAGCTCATTCACGGTCCTCGTCTTTCCCCTCATCAGGGTCACGATTCGGCCACGGCTACTGTCAAAGAAGCGTTTGTCCAGCTTTGTCGTCATAACTGCCGCGATTATGCACGTTTTTGGGAGTAAACACAATAAGTCAAGTTAGTCCTTGACATATTGTGCATAAGTTGTATGCTTCGCTCTAAAGAGACCAGTCAATTCTAAGTTTGAGGAGGAAACAAGATATGGAACACATCATCGACAGACCAGCCCAAACCACGCATTTTACGAAACAAGACATTCACGTTTCCGGACCGGCCTATGAGGCTTACAAAATCCTGCACGTCGCATTCGTAGTCGCACCCATAGTCGCGGGCGTAGATAAGTTCTTCAACCTACTTGTCAACTGGGAGCAGTACCTACCGCCCTTTGTTACGAACCTGCTAGGCGGTCATAGTCACGAATTGATGCTCGTTGTCGGCGTGGTCGAGATCATTGCCGGACTCGGCGTCGCGTTTAAGCCAAAGATTTTCGCTTACGTCGTTTCTGCTTGGCTGTTACTGATTATTGTTAACCTGCTGATGATCCCAGGCTACTTCGACGTCGCGCTGCGCGATTTCGGATTGGCACTCGCTGCTCTTGCTCTAGCGCGCCTCAGTCGAGCCGTGGAGCTTCGTAGTGTCAACAACTGAAAGCGGCTGAAGGCAGTGGAGAACCAATGTTGCTAACAGCAGACTTCAAAGGTGTGCGTAGCTCGAAGACCGTTAAGCGTGTCGCCACTGCCCGGCTGCCGACTGAATACGGAGAGTTTCGCATAGTTGGTTACAGGTCGCTGAATTCGGATGAGGAGTTTGTGGTGCTTATCCGAGGCGAGCTGCAGAGCGAGACCGCGCCACTGGTCCGTATTCATTCGCAGTGCTTGACGGGTGACGTGTTTGGCTCGATCAAGTGCGATTGCGGTCACCAGCTTCGCACAGCATTGAAAGTGATTGGGAGTGAAGGGTGCGGTGCAATCGTTTATCAGCAGCAGGAAGGACGTGGCATTGGCATCATCAACAAAATTCGAGCTTACGCTCTCCAGGATGAAGGCGCTGACACGATCGAAGCAAATGAGAGGTTGGGCTTCGCAGTCGACTTGCGTCGTTTCGAACAATGCGCAGAAATTCTAAGCGACCTTGGACTGAATTATGTGCGTCTGATCTCAAACAATCCTGAGAAGATGCGGGCACTCGAAGAAAACGGCATCAGGGTAGTGGAACGCGTTTCTCTGCCAATCACACCAATGGACGCGGCAAAGAATTATCTACGCACGAAGAAAGAAAAGCTGGGCCATCTACTGGAGGTTGCGTGACGGAACGTTAGGCCACAATCGGGGGCAGGTGAAAACACTTCTCCGTCCGTGAGGAAACACCCTCGTCCGGAAGTAGCCATCTCCAGGCAACTTGAGCGTATCAAGCATTGGCGCACAGCTATGCAGCAGGGTCGGATAGCCGCCCAACGATTGAGGGCACATCAGTCGTATTTTGGATAAAAAGAATCTCAGCAAGCGCGTAGAGTTAGCACTGCACGTGCGAGAACGACGCAAATCTGATTAACCTGCGAATTTACTTCACCTGCACATAGCTCAAATCCTTTCACGTTTCGCCTTGGCAAATCCGGCCGTCGCTCACATTCCTCGTAATCATAATTCAGGTGTAAATACGCGGAAATTCAGGTGTTAATACGCTACTTCGTCTGTGTCCTGGCGACTAATCTAGGCCTTGTAGAAAACGCAGATTAAGCGGCAAACAAGGAGCAGCTCAAGGATGGGCTTAGCGGAAACGAAATATGTTGTTTTGTCTGAAGCCCGATTTACAAAGCCGGAAACAGAGAGGTGGCGCGACATTCTGCGACGTTGGCTTGTTCAGTGTCCGAGCTGCGCCGAGATCAGATTGGTGGTAGGAGCACGCGAAAACGAACGTTACGTCTGCAAGGATTGTGGACATAGTTTCACCATCAAACTCTCAGTTGCGGCCAGCGACAATTTGTCTAACTAAGGTTGCATCCGAAATAGCACGTTAAGAATGGAGAACTGCATATGTCTTATAACGGACCGATGTTGATCAAGGAGCCTGAACTTCGTTGGCCCATTGTGTTACTCGCTGCATTGATAACTGCGGCAATCGCTCTGCTGGTCGCAGCGATGCATTTTGTAGCTTCAACAGAGCCGTTGCTGAATCCTTCATCGTCGACGCGGCTGGAATGGATGCACCAACCAGGGCAACCAAACTTTGATCAGTTCAGAAAACAGATCCTGATCGAGCAATTAGTGGGAAACGAGAAAGTGCACCCATTTAACAACCTGGTGGTGGAATTGACCGCAGTGGTTAGAAACGAAACCGGACGAACCATCAATGGGTTGGAAATGCGGGGAGCGATCTTAGACACGGCGAGCTCGACTGTGCGGGAACGAACTGTTGCCGTGATTCCGGTGCAACAAACGGTCCTTGAGATTAACGAAGCAATCAATGTGCGTATTTTGCTGGAAGGCATAGACAGGGATTCAGATCGCGCGCATGCCGTGTTGGAAGTTACTGGTATTACGTTTTGAATAATCAGTATTACTCGGCATTGATGAAGGTCGCTGCAGGAACGAGAAACGTGAGGTAGTAATTATGGAGGTTGCGCTTCAACAAACTCGGGTAGATCAGTCTGGATTCATAACAGGTCGCATCAGCGGAGTTAATAACGCTTTCAGACGTCTATTGGGATGTTGGCACCGGCACATGAGTCTGCCATTTACCCGAGGAAACGAGACTTATCGCACGTGTGTAGATTGTGGGGCTCGTCGCCGGTTTGACTTGGAACAGTGGACGATGATCGGTGCCTTCTATCATACAGGCGGACATAATGGCCCATGGCGAGGGGAATAGTCGGGGGCTCAGAAAGCCGGCTCAATCCGTTATTCTGGGAGCGACTTGTTCGGTTGAAATCGTGCGGCCGAGAACTGTGAGGCGTGAACATTGGAAACCTACGCTTGATTTAGTGAGCTAACCGAAAGGTAGTTACTTTATTAGGAAGACAAACACAATGAGACTATTGCTTGCGGTAGATACGATCACAACTTTGGATATTGTTCTTAACTTCATTGAAGCGCGCTCGTGGCCTAAGGGAACCGAGGCCGGAGTTCTTTCCGTGGTTGAAGACGAAACTATTCCGGTTGAAACATGGCGTCCCGAGGGTTACGGACTGGGCGCTGTGCGCCGTGAGATGCGGAGACGAGGCGAACAAGTAAGTGGCCTGGCCATCGAGCGCCTACGCGCAATCGGAATTCCCGCTCACGTCACGATCATGCGCGGAGATCCGGCATTCCTTATTCCGTTTGCAGCTCGAAAGTGGTTGTCGGATTTAATTCTGATTCGCGCAAACAATCGAATGAATTTTCGAAACTGGTTGCTTGGCAGCGTGGCAAAGTCAGTTGTCGAGTATGCACCATGTTCTGTTGAAGTTGTTCGTGCGCCAACCGCATCGCAGTCGAGCGCAGCGCGAAGGAACATGAGAATACTCCTCGCGACAGATGGATCCGATGCTTCATTAGCTGCAACTCAGGCGATCGCTGAGATGGAGTGTCTGGAGGATACTGAAGTTAAGGTAGTGAGCGTGATTGATCCAATCAGATATTCACTTGAGGAGATTGGGTTTTCGCGTGGAAACGTAAGCGAGCGTGCGCACCATGCCATCGGCAAGAGCGTTAACGTATTGAGAAGTGCTCCATTCAAGATCACAGCAGAAGTGATCACCGGGAAGAGAGTTCGACAGATCGTCGCTCGGGCCAGAGATTGGAACGCCGATCTTATAGTCGTCGGTACTCAGGAGCGTAGCGGATTAAAGCGCCTACTGTCGCGCGGAACTTCCGTCGCTGTTGCAAACCGAGGGCATTGTTCTGTCAGGGTAGTCCGCAGAAACGATGCTTCACGTGACGAACAACTGCCCAGGGGGCCTATCGACACTGAGCATGATATGGGCGCGGTGGAAGGATTAGGTTCCTTTAGGAAGGCCGCCTAACGAAACGAACGTTAAAGATTACAGAATAGAAGTTTGGAGGACTAGCATGGCAAAACGATCTCAAAAAATGGCAGGCATTTACATAACAGAACCGGACTATGACCGTCTTAGCGCACTGATCGAAAAGACGCGTGAAAGGAACGGAGTGGATCGCGAATACCTTAACAAGCTGGAAGCAGAATTGGATCGGGCTGAAATACTGGATGCTAAAGACATTCCTGCGAACGTAATAACGATGCGCTCGACTGTTCGACTGAAGGATCTAGTGAGCGGAGACGAGAACACTTACTCACTGGTGTTTCCAACAGAAGCAGATTTTAATCAGGGAAAGATCTCTGTTCTCGCGCCAATTGGTACTGCCATTCTGGGTTATAAATGCGGCGACACCATTGAGTGGACCGTGCCGTCGGGGCTGCGAAGACTCAAAGTGGACAAGATCATTTATCAGCCGGAGGCTGCCGGTCACTTTGATCTCTGATTGTCCGCGTAACCGTTTTCAAATGCTGAATTATCAACTCGAGAATAATGTTCTGTTTCGTAAGAGATGCTTTCAAAAGCAAGCCGACTATTAGCGAACGACCATCACGAGGTTGAAAAGATTCTCAAGAAGATCGAAATCGCGCTTGAGGCAGGGAACGTTGAGAGTCTATATGTCGGCTTGGATCTATTCTGGGCGCGGTTGGCCGTCCATATACGTGCCGAGCATCTACATCTGTTCCCGATTGTCCTAACGGCGTCGCAGGAAAGCGAAACCTTGGACGAACAATTGCCTGGCGCTGATAAGGCGCAGACGACCATCGCAAAACTGCGCGACGATCATGATTTCTTCATGCATGAATTGGCGAACGCCGTTACTCAGATGCGTGAAATTAGAGGAGTGTGTGAATTGCAAGCCGTTCGGGCGACTCTCAAAGTAGTTGCGCGAACTGTTGGACAAGTGAAGCAACGGCTCACAGAACACAATAAAGCGGAAGAGATGCAAGTGTATCGCTGGTTGACGCCGATGCTTGATCCGGTTGAATTAGCAAAGCTCGCATCTGAAATCAGTGCCGAACTCAGCAAACGGCCGCCACGATTCACCGAGAACGTTTGGACGGAAATAGATTGAATGCAAGCAGTGATAACAGCGGCCGGTGTTATAACTAGATGATGCAGAAGATCATTGGATTCGACAAAGATGACGAGGACCACTGGCGCGCGATCCTTGCATGTGGTCATCGACAGCATGTCAGACACGACCCGCCATTAACTTCACGCGAGTGGGTACTTTCCAGCGAAGGTCGAGATTCTCATCTTGGTTTTGAACTTGATTGCAAGCGTTGTGACGACGAGACGGCCGCAGTCAGTGAATAATTCAAGCGGACACAGAGGCTAGAGCTTCCTATTGCACATGGCCAAGCTCTCTCATTTGTCTCGGCATTGGCAAGTTATTAACCCCCTACGATAAACTACTAACACGATGACCACATTAGGCAGAAGCCCGTCGTCTGCAAAGCGCAGGCTCAAATGAGCCCACAATCCTTCGCTTTGATTGCCGCTTGGGTCCGATCCCGCACGTCCAGCTTTCCTAGAATGTTCGTCACGTGGTTCTTTACCGTGCCTTCGGCGAGAAAGAGCATGCCGGCAATTTCTCGATTGCTGGCGCCCTTCGCAATCAGCCGAAGTATCTCAACTTCGCGCTCGGAAAGCGGTTCACTTAACGAGCCTGAAGGTTCAAATTTTTTTCTCGTCAGTCGAGCGAACTCTGCTACGACTTTCGATGCTACAGAAGGCTGTAGAAACGTTTCTCCACGCGCCGCGACTCTTATCGCTTCAGCCAATTTGTCGGAAGGGGCGTCCTTTAATAAATAACCAACCGCTCCGGCGCGCAAACCGTCGAACACCATTTCATCGTCGTCGAAAGTAGTCAAGACGATTACGCGACAGTCCGCTTGTTCTTCACGCAGGCGGCGCGTAGCAGCCACGCCGTCAAGCACCGGCATTTGCAAATCCATTAGCACGACTGAAGGCCGAAGAAACCGCGCCAATCTGATCGCCTCTTCTCCGTTGCCGGCCTCGCCGACAACTTCGAATCCAGCGTGCACGGTCAAGAGAGTCCGCAAGCCCTCGCGAAAGAGAGGCTGATCGTCAACCAAAAGAATCTTGATCGTTTTCATTCCGGCAGTTCTACTTCAAGCGTAAAGCCTCTTCCGGGGCTAGTCGAGATACGGACGCTGCCGTTCAGCAGTTGAACTCTTTCGCGCACGCCCAATAAGCCGAATCCTCCTTCGGAGTTTTGGCTCCCCACTCCATCGTCTTTGACGCGTAAATGAACTTGGCGCTTATCGCGATAGTTCAATTGGACGTCAACGGTACGTGCGTCCGCGTGTTTCGCGACGTTAGTTAACCCTTCCTGCGCCGCACGGTAAAGCGTAAGGTTCGTCTGAGGCGTAAGCTCACGCAGGATGCCAGACACTGCAAGTGTTGCATTGAGCCCCGCCGCCTTCCATTGCTCGACCAGCATAGCGAGTGCCTCGGGAAGCGGACGACTCTCAGTCGGAGATGCTCGCAGTGCAGCAACAGAATGCCGCACCTCTGCCAGCCCTTCCTGGGTCAGAGCCTGAGCTTTTGAGAGATGGTCCATCGCACGGGCGCGGTCTTGATCGAGAACCGTTTGTGCTGCGCCTATCTGCACATTGACGACCGTTAGGTAATGTCCAAGGCTGTCATGTATCTCTCGCGCCAGGCGGTTGCGCTCTTTCGTCTTTGCCAATTCTTCGACTTGCAAGGCGTGATCGCGTAACCGCTGGTTGGCCTCTGCAAGCTCTGTACGCGCGTCGCGCTCGCTTGCTGCCACACGCGTAAAGACAACGACGAACACTATGCCAGTGCCATAGACAAGTGCGATGGCAATCGCATCTATCCATCTGCTCCGCAATAGTAAAGGCATAACGAGTGTTACATAAATCAACACGCAAACCGGAACCATTAATTGTATTGGTAACAGCAACGCGCTTTGCCCGGCCAAGGGTAGCAGGATGAAAGCCAGCTCTCCGGAAGAACCACGAAGTAGAATAAGAGTCAAAGCCACGGCTAGTTGAAGAACAAAGTAAATAGATTTTATCAGCGCGGACTGTGAGCGGCGGAATACAGCGAAGCCGTAGGTACCTAAAATCAGATACGCAAGACCTAAAGCCACAAGCACTGTAATTTCCCAGGCAGGCACAGGACGGCGCAAGTAGATCAAAGCAGCCGTAGTAGACGCGTATGAGGCACCGACTACGATCACAAAGGCGACGTTGGCGCCTGTGAAGACTTTCAGACGTTTGAGCTTTGAAATCATGTTTAACGAGAACACGCGAGCGTCACTTTAATACAGTTCTGCAATGTGTAGATAGTGACCTTAGGCATATTGTCATTGGCCAGGTCACGAGAAAATCGTGACCTCAAATGATGACCAATGGCACGTCAATAATCTAGCCAATAGGCGTATTGAAGGAAGGAGCATCCGTCGAAACAAGGAGCGAATGAACCATGCCGATAAGAATGATTACAAGAACGGCTGTCTATATTCTCTTAATCATGATCTCTGCTCAACCACGCCTCAGCGCGCAGCAGGCGAACTCAACAACAATTGCAGAACAAGAATTCTTCGCTGCAATCAAAGAGGGGGACACTGTCAAAGTCGGTGAACTACTTAAACAAAACCCGGCGCTGATCAAGGCAAGGACAAAGAAGGGCACTACACCCGTTATGCTGGCGATGTTTAACCGTCACAAAGAGATAGCCGAGTTATTAGCCACCGGCATTGAGACCAACATTTTTGAGGCGACCGCATTGGGTCGAATTGAGCGCGTGCGTGAGCTACTCGAGAAGGATCCTACCTTAGTCAAAGCCTTTTCGCCGGAAGGATTCACCGCGCTTCATGGGAATCTCAATCACACTGACGTAGTCGAGTTGCTGATTGACAAGGGAGCGGACATCAATGCGGTTTCGAAAAACGCCTTCCTCGCTACCCCGTTACAAAGTGCTCTCGCCATGGGTTGGACTGATGCAGCCAAGCTGCTCGTCGCCCGTAACGCGAATGTGAATTGCCGCGGCGAAGAAGGCGGCACTCCACTGCATGAGGTAGCGGGAAATGGTCAGATAGAACTCGCGCGGCTATTACTTGATCACGGAGCAAACATAAACGCCAAGGACAACAACGGCAAGACGCCACTCACAATTGCAGTGGAATCCAAGCAAACGGCGATGGCAAATTTTTTGCGCGATCGCCGAGCGAGTCAATAGGCAACGCAAGGCTGAAAGACTTCAGAACTCTGATTGGCATCGACTACTAGCGGCAGTTATTCCACCGGTCACTGATTGATTGTTGTGAAGGACGCTTTCAGATGATCACAATGATGCTTCAACTAGCCGAAACTGCGCGACGTACGAGGAGAGTGATATCCAATGCCAGGCAGAAAACTTGACTTCGATGCCGTCCGCAAGATAGCCAAGACTTTACCCGGTGTTGAAGACAGCACCATTCATGGCGCTCCATCGCTGAAGGTGCGAGGCAAACTCTTGACATGCCCTGCTCTGGATCCGGCAGCCGAGGAGAACACACTGGCGGTTAGAATTGGTTTCGACACGCGTGCTGAATTAATGGCCGCGGACCCGGATGTGTACTACTTGACGGATCACTATGTGAACTATCCGGCTGTGCTGGTGCGACTGTCCCGAATCAGCCGAGACTCGTTACGAGATTTGCTGGGGATGGCTTGGCAGTTCGTGACTGCAAAGACTAATAAGCGCCCGCGGCAAGTTCGGAAGCAATCCGACTCCCGAACGACGCTTCATTAACCGTCCTAAGAAATTCCCGGAGCATATATGAGAACTACGTGGATCTCATTCGCGAGCTCCCGCACTTTAGCATGCGAATTCTAATTGTTGCCGCCACTCATTCTGAGATTACTCCCTTCGCGGCGCATCTGCACGAGAGATCGAGAACTGGTCCGAACGTCAAGCAGTACGAACATGCGCAGCATCAGATTGCCATTTTGACAACGGGGATTGGCATGGTCGCAACCGCCGCATGGTGCTCACAGTTCCTAACTCAAGACGCATACGACATCGCTCTCAACTTTGGCGTTTGCGGCAGTTTTGATCGGGACATCGAACCGGCACGCGTTATCCACGTGACTTCTGATCTCATTGCCGAACTCGGCGCCGAGGAAGATGAGGACTTTCTCACAGCTCAGGAGATGAAGCTTCTCGAAGTAGACGAATCTCCTCTCACAAACGGCAGATTGGTGAATGCTTCGCCGCCGAAAAGCGCTACGCTCGCTGCACTCGCCACAGTTGACGGCATTACCGTGAACACCGCTCATGGAAACGAGCGGTCTATTGCTGCCGTGGTGAGCCGCTTTCATCCCCAGGTTGAAAGCATGGAAGGCGCAGCGTTCATGTACGCCTGCATAATCCATCGAGTGCCTTTCGCTCAGATACGGGCCGTTTCCAACTTCGTTGAAAAACGAAACCGAGAAGCGTGGAAGTTCATAGATGCGATTCGCAATCTTACAGAGGCGGGGCTGAGAATTCTGGAGGAGTTATGAAACTCAGCTTTAGTTTCTCGCCTTGCCCCAACGATTGTTGCATGTTTGACGCAATCGCAAACCGACGAATTGATCTCGAAGGCCTTGAGTTTTCGATTCATTTAGGAGAAGTCGAGACGCTTAATAGAGCGGCATTCGCGGGGTCTGTCGATGTGACGAAGTTAAGCTACTACGCCTACTCACACTGCGCGAGTGATTATGTGCTGCTAAACGCGGGCAGTGTCTTAGGCAGGAGTTGCGGTCCGCTGCTCATCTCCAGACGGCAAATATTTTCAGATGAGGTTGGGACTGGAAAACTCAATATCCTCATTCCGGGAAAGTTCACCACAGCAAATCTTCTGCTGAGCCTCGCTTTTCCAAAGGCTCGGCACAAAACGGAAATGTCGTTTGCGCAAATTGAATCAGCTTTGCTGTCAAGTATTACCGAGATTTGCCTTTAGGGAACATAATAGTAGGAGCTAATGCGAAGCCTAAACGCTCAGGAAGGCCTGCTTGACTGATCCAGCGAAGCTTTGTTCACCCAACGTCTCCTTAAATGAGGGCGTCTTACGCGCCGTATTGATTCAGTTGTTGGTGTCAATGTCCTGTCCGAAAACAATTTCCATTCCGTTAATGTCTAGGACAGTCAATTCACGAATGCCGTAAGGCCGATTTGTAGGCCCCAAAGCGACATTGGCGCCTCGATTTACAATCTCTTTGTTGTATGCATCAACATCACGCACCCACTGGAACAGATGGACACCTGATGGTGTACGATCGTCTCTTACGAAGTGAATCGCCGAATTGTCGCGCCAAACGACTGCATACGTGTCATCTCCAAAGTCCCACGTGAAACCCAACACATCGCGATAGTAACGAGCAGTTGCTGCCACGTCAGGAACGTGAAGCACAGGTGCGCCCTGAATGAACTGTTTTGGATTCGTCCTTGGCGGTTTTGGCATTTGGTTCCTCTTCACCCGACTGCCGAGCTTTGCCCCCTTGCTAGCGCGCGAGGTTTCTACTGCTTCTCTTTATCCATGCGCCAACCCGGATTGACCGGCGCCATGTCGCGGAAGCTTGATGATGCTCTCCGCATTACTTGACACGTCAACTATTGATATCTAAAGTAACTGCAATGAAGCAGGAGCGGCGCAACACATACCAGAAGTCAAAGCAAAAAAAGACCCAGCGTCGAGGCGCAACGCCTTATAGTATACTGCTCTCAACGACCGATAGAATCAAGAGTGCTTTCGAGACAGTTTGCACGCCCTTCGACCTCACCGGACAACAGTACAACGTGTTGAGGATTCTTCGTGGCGCAGAGCCCGACGGACTGCCAACTCTGACGATCGCCGAGCGCGTTATCGAGAGAACTCCCGGTATCACTCGAATGATCGACCGCCTGGAAGCCAAAGGTTTGGTTGGGCGTGAGATTAGATCACACGACAGGCGGTGTGTTTATTGCCGAATCACAAAGAAGGGTTTGAAGCTACTCGAGCTTTTAGACGAGCCTGTGAACGAATTCAATAAGAGCGCGTTCGCCGCTTTGAGCGACACTGAGATCGAAAAGCTAGTCGCGGTTCTATCGAAGATTCGCGACTCACATGAAGGGACGCCAATCAATAGGAGTCCCAGAAAATGACTACGCAAATAAAAATATTGGCTTTTGCAGGTAGTCTTCGAGAGCACGCCCTGAGCAAACGAGTCGTTAAGACGGCGATCAAGGGAGCCAAAAGAGCAGGAGCCGAAGTGACTTATATCGATCTACGCGACTATCCGATGCCAATCTATAACCTCGATGATCATGAAAAGAATGGGTTCAATGAACAGGCCTTAAAACTCCAAGGACTGTTCACGCAACACGATGGGTTCTTGATCGCTACGCCTGAATACAATGGTTCACTTTCGGCAGCATTAAAAAACACGATCGACTGGGTTTCGCGCCGAAGCGATTTGTATCCCCGAAGCGTCGTCTTCGCTGGAAAATTCGCGGCGATGATGGCGTTGTCTCCGGGGTCTTTGGGCGGTGTCCGCTCGCTATCTCATCTTCGCGGGGTACTTACGAGTATTAACGTTAACGTACTCCCACAGGAGATTGCGGTGCCCTTTGCGGAAGATAAATTTTCGGGTGATGACGAAGAAATGATTGATGAAACCATGAAAGCAAGGTTGGAAGAGTTAGGCGCGCTCTTAGTGGAAATGTTGAAGAAGACGCATGCTCACGGCAAATGATTTATTGATAAGAATCATAAGCATGAAGAACATCCTTGATTGGTCTACGTTGACTTTGTTCATCTCCGTGGCTTCGATCATGGTATTCATTCCCGGTCCGAACACGCTCTATATTATCGCTCGGAGTATTCAACAAGGACGGTTGGCTGGATTCGTTTCCAGCTTGGGCGTGCAAGTCGGAACAATGGTTCACATGGTTGCGGCAGCCGTGGGCATTTCAGCGTTGTTGGTATCGTCGGCCGCGGCGTTTCAAGTAGTCAAGTACGCGGGCGCTGTGTATCTGATTTATCTGGGAATACGAACTTTGTTATCAAAAGAAAAAATCGCCAAAGCAAATCTCCAGAAAGCCAAACTAAACCGGGTCTTCTATCAGGGCGTCGTTGTAAACGTGCTGAATCCCAAAACGACTTTGTTCTTTTTCGCGTTTCTACCTCAGTTCATTAATCCCGCGCGCGGTGCCGTGGCAATTCAGGTAGCCGTGTTGGGGACGATCCTCATCCTTCTCGGAATTCTTAGTGATTCTATTTACGCGCTGGCATCGGGAAGCGTCGGTAATTGGTTGCGCGGCAATCTCAAGTTTGTTCGTGCGCAACGCTACTTCGCCGGCACCGTCTATATAAGTCTCGGCGCCGCGACTGCGTTGAGTGGCGCTCAGCCTCAAAAGTAGTTTTCGCCACAAAGAAGCACAAATGATTTCCTGAGTTCAGTTGGGCAGAGCGTCGCCGCCCTCGAGGAATGACTGAACCTCGCGGTACACTTGGTAACGATTCTTTTCTAAATGCATCACGTGAGTCGCGCGGTTGATCAGCACATCGCGCTTGATCGGAGCGTTAGTTAGCGCTTTGAAGAGCCAATGCGCGTCTTCATCAGTAGTGACGGTTTCCCATTCGCCGCGAATGATCAGCGTAGGCGATTTGATCTTCGATGGATCGTACAGGAAATTGCCCGTCCAGGCGTCCGTTGCGTCTGCGTCCGGCCCCCCTGGGACCTGCGTGCTGGGAGGCGTTCTTGAGTGGCTCGTTGGATCGCTCTCGATGTAAGTAGGTCCCAGCTTGTCGAAATGCCGCTTTTCCAGAACCGGTGGCTCGCCTGACGGCGCCCAGCCGGAAAATCTTTTCCACTGTTCCTCTGCTGTAACATACGAATAAGCGGGTAATGGCGTGTTTGAAGTATTAGCCTGATGCCTGAGCGTGACTGGACCATATAGAACCAGGCGATCAAGTCGCGTCGGCTCTTGTGTCGCGAACACGCCGGCGACGAGTGTTCCCCAGGAGTGCGAGATGATCGATACTTTCGGAATTTGCTGCCGTTTGCATATGAATTCGATTACGACACTTACCTGCGAACTGACCTGTGCGGCGCGGCCGAGTGGAGGATTAGCGGTGGCGGGAGCCGACATTTCTCGATACCGATCGGATCCGCCATATCCGAGAAAATCCATCGCCCACACATCAAAACCGTTGTCGGATAAATCATCCATCCACGAATGTCCATCAAACCTAAAGGCCGAAGAAGCGCCGGAAGGTAACGTTCCTCCATGAAGGATTAAGACTACGCGACCTGCTTTGACAGTCTGGCTTTTGCCTGGTGCAAGGTGTCGGATGAAGAGCTTGAGACCGGATGGTCCAAAAGGTATGTGAAACTGCTCTTCTTTTGCCGCAGCTGCGGAGCTGTAGACTAACGCCATAAAAGCAATGACTAACGGCGCTCTGAGTAGAAAACCTACCAAGGTCTTATAGTACATATTGATAATAATTTCGCGGCAAGATTATTTACCTGGGACGAGATTGTAATTCTTGTCGGACATTTATGTTTCGTTGATGATCGAAGTGTCAACGTAAACATCGGATGTACTATGCTGTCAGTCCACGATACGAGGAACGTCTAAGAGTCCAAAGAGAGGTAATTCTAAAGTGGAAGTAGCTGACGACATCGCTGAAATAGCAGCTCTTATGGGTGAACCATCGCGCGCTACGATGCTGGTGGCGTTGCTTGGCAAGGAAGCGCTGCCTGCTACTGAACTCGCGTCGCAAGCGTTCATATCGCCGCAAACCGCGAGTTCTCATCTATCCAAGCTGGTAGCTGGAAGACTCCTCACCGTCGAACAGCACGGCCGCCATCGTTATTATCGGTTGGCGAGCGATGAAGTTGGTCGCGCGATTGAATCGCTCGCCATTATCGCGCCGCCTCCACCGGCGGCTCATAACACTCAAGAAGACGAACGGTTAAAAACAGTGCGATATGCACGAACGTGCTACGACCACATGGCAGGTAAGGTCGCTGTAGCCATCACACGTGCACTAGAGCAACGTGAATTCCTGATGAGATCAGGGCGAAGTTACGAAGTTACAGAGAGTGGCAAGGAGTGGTTTAGAAACCTACGAATAGATACTGATGACCTTCGCACTAACCGCCGCGCATTTGCGTTGCAGTGTCTCGATTGGAGCGAGCGGCAATATCATATCTCAGGAGCGCTCGGCACCGCTTTGTTGGACCGTCTGCTGAACTTGAAATACATC
>DATFHH010000046.1:0-62099 GCA_035248565.1 Pyrinomonadaceae bacterium
AGGGATTGGAGCGCAGCGACAATCCTGGGGATAGAATCGAAAATTAGTCAAACGCTGAAAGCGTTCGGCAATTGGCGAACTCTTTCAGAGTTTCATCGCTTGGGGTTATGTTACCCAGGGTTTTCGCTCACGCTCCAACCCTGGGCTGGAATTAGCGAACGCCTCCGGCGTTGGCTCCTGTTGGCAAACTGTACCACTACCTAAGTTCGCTCTTCGTGGAGGATGATCCGGCGCGTCTTGAGTAACATTCAGCAGTCGCTTAGGCGGTAGAGCGGTCGCGCACGGTCAAGAGAAAGACGAATGTACCTACAACGCCAAAGGCGCCGGCAATGACGAACGGAATCTCCGGCGCCAACTTCCACAGCAACCCGCCAATCGCCGAAGCGGGTGTGATTGCCAAACTCCGAAGTAAATAATAAAGGCCCACGCCGGAAACGATACCGCGTGACGCGATAATAATTCCGCCAATCACCGGCGCAATTACCACGGGCACCCGTGCATGCCAGCTTGAACTAGACGCAGAGCTTGGCAACTATTCACCTTGTCGTTGGCTGTGGACGTTGTACTTAGCTTGTTAGCTTTTCTTGATGTTGATTCTATCCAGGGCCGCTCGCAGACCTCTAGCTAATTTCAACGCATCGTCGTTGGCCCAGAAGTGCATAAAGAAAAGGTGTGGCGAATCGGTCAGCATGTGGTTGTGCAGAGCAGTCACTTCAATCCCATTATCTCGCAACGCTTTAATCACCGGATTCACTTCACTCGCGATGAGTACAAAGTCTCCGGTGATTGCAGCTTTGCCGCCGCTAGTTGATTGGAAGTTAATAGCCTGAGCGATTCCCATCGCGGGTGGAATAACGAACCCCGTCATTGACGAGTCGGAAATGTCTTCAGCCCGAGCGACGCTGTATTGATAAACGACTCCATTCGCCTTGCCGCTCTGTCCCATAATCTGATCGATCTGTTTCGTGTCGAGTCCAGTGTCTGGATTTTGCGCGGGCGCAGCTGGAGCCGCGAATGGCGTCTTGCTGAGAGTCAACGCATCGTGAATCGCCTTTGCGATCTTCTCGCCATCGCCCATCGCATGAATGTGCATGTACATCACGCGTGGAGATTCGTGCAAGACGTGGTTGTGCAACGCGGTTGTTTCAACGCCACCTTCCTGCAGCTTCGTTAACACGGGCGTGATCTCCTCTTCAGTCAGGACCAGATCGCCCATGGCGATCGTCATATCGCTGCTCTTTTTGAATGCCACCCAAGAACCCAGAGCGAGCGCCGGTTTCAACTCAACCCCGCCAACCGTCACTTTCAAATCACTGCGCGGCAAGCTTACTTTGTAAACATCGCCTGGTTGCACAGAGCCTGCTTTGCCTAGCGCCTGTTCAACTGCTTTCCAATCCGTCGCACTTTGCTGTCCAGCATTGGACGCTGTGTTTTGATTCTGCGGCGCTGAACATGCCGCAAGCACAAAGATCGTCGTGACGACCGCGAGCAGGGTTGACAGCGTCACACGCCTAAGAACGCGCGAAGAAATCCAGCGGCGTATAATTGCGTTTCCTGATGTCGAATTAGTTCTCATCTCCTCACCTTGCCTTTCAGTCAGACGTTAAACTCAGAGGGGGTCATAAATCTCTATTTCATTGCTTGCATTGCCGCGAATATGATTCCACCGATCATCGCGCACACAGCCACCAGGGCGACATCGCGTTTCAGTAGTGCGATCGCCATGAACGCCACGGTCGCGATAGCGATGGCGGCCCAGTTAACGAGCGCCTCGGGAATTAACTGCAATGAAACGACGGCAATTATACCGACGACCGCTGCACTAACACCCGCGAGGAATTCCTGAATGATCTTGTTGTCGCGAATCCTCTCAACGTAGTGAGCGCCACCGAGAACGAACACGAAGGATGGCAGGAAGACAAAGAAGGTCGCGAGGATTGCGCCTGCAATGCCTCCTGCTACATAACCAACAAACGTCGTAAAGAGCATAAAAGGTCCGGGCGTCGCGACGCTCAATGCGACGCCGTCGAGCAGTTGTCCATCCGTCAGCCAATGATGTTGTGCGACCGCTCCCTGCTGCACGAATACCAGCGACGCATAAGCGCCACCGAAGCTCAAGAACCCCGTCTTCAGAAACAACCAGCAAATCTGAAACAGACGCGAATCGATTAATGGGATTAGTAGTGCTATTCCTACAATTGTGATTTGCAGCGAGGGTGCAGCGGTCTTTCTTAGTCTCGGCCATCCTTCACTTGCGAGCAAATTTAGGACACCAGCGACGATTAGAATCAGCAGGAAGTTAATTCCCGCGAACTGCATTCCTACAAACGAAGCGATCAATATCAACGCGAGAAACACATTTCGAATTGAAGCGCGTCCGAGTTTGATTATTCCCGCAGCAATAATGCCGAGCACCGCAGGCTTCAGCACAAACAGCGCATTGTTGACTTGAGGAAGGCTACCGTATTTGACATACAGCCAACTCAACAGGATCATCACGGCTGCTCCGGGAATGATGAACGTCAATCCCGCGAGTATGCCGCCGAGAAACTTTCGCTTGAGATAGCCGACATAGATCGCCAACTGCAACGCTTCGGGGCCGGGCAGTATGTGGCAGAACGCCATGATCTTTACGAAACGATCTTTGGACAACCACTTCTGTTTCTCCACCATGTGATTGAACATCATGGTGATCTGCGCCACTGGCCCACCGATGTTTACAAAGCCGAGAAACAGAAAGTAAAGAAAGACCTTTCGCCATGAGGGCATCTGGCGGCCGTCATCGGTCGACGTTGCGATCTCTTTTTCTCTTTGAAGCGAAGTACCCATTACTTCGTTAGTAAACGCTTCTTCCTGCCGGAGGAAGCCTTTCGGTGTTTCTTGTCTGGCTCCTTATCGAGTAGTGCAAACAAGCTATCGAATATCGCGCTCGCCTCTTGCAAGCGTTTCCGATCGTCGCTAATCCGCTCGCACAAACCGTCAATCATGGCTTTCAATCCAGCGGCTTCGAGCCGGTGAAACTTGTCGTCCTTCAAATCGATATCGTGAACAATCTCTCCAACTTCACGCAGCCCTTTAACCTCGCGCAAGCCGAATCGCTTGACCATCGTTTCAAAGGTGCAGTCCTCGCCGTGATGAGTGAAATCTGCGCCGAACATATCAAAGGGAATTCCGTTCTGAACCTTTTGCCCTTCCGTAACGAAATAAAAGCGGGGACGCTTGTCGATAAACTGCTTGATCAGCCATGCAGATGCCAGACGATCTATATGAATGTTGCGCCGCGTGACCCAACGACGACCCTGGTAATCCTGTACCGCGAGTGAATTGTTTTTCCGAGTTGGTTGAGAAGCCATAGCGATGGGTGCTTGAGAAATGCGCAGCAGTTCCTGACAACGTTCGTAGGCATTGAGAGCCGCCGCGCGGCCTTTCGCTTGAAAGAAGTCATTGGCAACCACGCGCTTTAACTCAGCATGCAAACGATCTAATTCGCTTTCATGAGTGGTCAGCCGTCCGGCGGAAAGATGCTTGCCGCGCGTTTGCTCTTTGATCGAACCGGTTAACCCATCTAATTGAGCGGTAATCTCCGAGAATTCTTCATCGCGGGCTTTCCGAAACGCTGAAATGATTTCCTTGTCCGTCGCGCCCGCGACTGCATTGGCACGGAATACGGCAGCTTCTCCAGCCGCCGACTCGATCTCCTGTTTCAACCACTGAAAGTCTTCGTTTGTTTTTTCATTCGCCGGTAATACGTAAACGGAATTCTTGATCGCCACTGCGCCGAGCTTCTGTAGCTTGCGCCAGATGCGAACGCGTAGATTGGTAGGCTTCGGCGGCAACTGGTGGATTAGCAAAATCCATGCTTCCGAATTATTCGCGTGTGGAGACAACGTGAATCGAGTGTAACTGCTGTTACATTGCGAGACAAGTCAGGCGAGGTGCATAATGCAAACAACTGGGGGGCGTCTCCTTGGAGTGCCGCGGCCTGGCGCCGCTTTAATATCGATCACCACTCATCGATAACAAAGCGGCGCCAGGCCGCCGCACTCCAAGGAGACGCTTGACTAAGCGGTTCTAGCATTCGAAACGACCCGCTGGTCCAACCAAACGAGTCTTCCCATTCTATTGGTCGGCAACATCACGGAAATAGTATCGTAGCTGCTGCAATCTGAAATTTTATTAACTACGCGATTCGATGTAACCTGATCAAACAGTGACGCGTGGATTTCATATCATGAACGCAGTGCGCCGCCGGACCATCGCATGGGTCGCGTGCTCTGTATTCTTTACGGTTCTCGCGCCAACTGCTTATGGCCAGTCCGCTTCATTGCGCGGGCAGGTTACGGATCAAAACGGCGCGGTCGTCGCTGGCGCAAAAGTCACCATCCATGGACCGAATAACCTCACCAGAACTATGACCACCAACGAGAGCGGTTTCTATTCCTTCACTAACTTAGCTGCAGGCGAATACACAGTGGAAGCATTCGCTCCCAGCCTGATGCTGCAAGAGCCTGCGAAGATCAGCTTGCGCTCCGGGAGCCAAAGCTTAAATCTTCAATTGAGTGTCTTCATTCCTGAACAGAAGATTACGGTGCAGGACAATCGAATCGCCGTCAGCACTGATTCAAACTCGAATGCCAGTGCGCAGGTTTTGCGCGGAGAGGATCTCGAGGCGCTTGGCGATAGTCCTGAAGATCTTCAAGAAGCGTTATTGGCGCTCGCCGGCCCATCTGCCGGTCCAAGCGGTGGACAGATATTTATTGACGGATTCAGCGGCGGACAGCTCCCATCAAAAAACTCCATCCGCGAAATTAGAATCAACCAGAATCCCTTCTCACCTGAATACGACAAACTCGGTTTTGGTCGGATTGAGATTCTCACAAAGCCAGGCTCAGGCAAGCTTGGCGGCTCGGCCTACTACAATTTCGGCAACCAGTTCTGGAACTCTCGTAATCCATATGCGGCACAGAAAGCTCCTTTCATGCTGCATGAGTACGGAGGGAACCTCACCGGCCCATTCAATAAGCGAGCGAGTTACTTTCTCGACGTGCGGCGCGATGACATTAATAACGGATCAATAGTCAATGCGGTTGTGCTCGATCCGCAAAGCTTAGTCGTCACGCCATTCACCGATACGCCGGTGACGCGGCAAAGGCGCTTTGGTTTTAATCCACGCCTCGACTATCAAATAAACCAGAAACACACCCTGGTCGCTCGTTACGCTTTCACTCACAGTGATATTTCCGATGCGGGCATCGGCAGCTTCAATTTGCGTTCGCGCGCGATCGAACTAATTAACACCAGTCACACCTTACAACTTACGGAGACGGCTGTGCTGAACCCGAGCACGATTAATGAGACGCGGTTTCAATACAGCCACTACTACAACGAGACCGTGCCGAACAGTTCGGATCCGGCGCTGCTGGTTTTGGGATCATTTAACGGCGGCGGTGCGCAAACCGGTCGCGCCTTTAGCAATCAGAATAGTTTCGAGTTACAGAACAACACCTCGATTGCTGAGGGAAAACATTTCTGGCGATTCGGCGTGCGAGTTCGCGACGATAAGGTCTCAAACATCTCTCCGCAGAACTTTGGTGGCACGTTCACCTTTAGTGGCGGCAATACGCTCGCGCCGGTCGTCATCAATCCTGCTTCATGCGCTCTTCCACCGAATTCCACGCTAGCGGCCATCACGTCGATTGAGCGCTATCGCAGAACCCTTCTATTTCAACAGTTCGGTTGTTCGTCAACGCAGGTTCGGGCGCTCGGTGGCGGTGCCACGCAATTCAGTATCAACGCCGGCGATCCGGCTATTTCCGGCAATCAATTCGATCTCGGTTTCTTCGCGGGTGATGACTGGCGCCTAAGTCCGGCGCTGACGGTCAATTTAGGATTGCGCTATGAGACGCAAAATAACATTCACGACCGGCGAGACTTTGCGCCACGTTTCGCATTGGCGTGGGCGCCAGGAGCAACGGCGAAAACGGCGAGGCTGAAAACGGTAGTACGTGCAGGTTTCGGCGTCTTCTACGATCGATTTGCGTTGGCCAACACACTGGCCGCCGAGCGTTACAATGGCGTCATTCAGCAGCAATACGTAGTCACGAATCCTGACTTCTTCCCGATCGTCCCTCCCATATCTGTCATCACTGCCTTTCAGACGCAGCAGACAATCCAACAAGTCAGTCCAACTCTGCATGCGCCTTACATCATTCAATCGGCCGTCAGTGTCGAACACCAACTGCCACACAATTCGACGCTGGCGATCACCTATGCAAACGCGCATGGCTTGCACCTGCTGAGATCGCAAGACATCAACGCACCGCTTCCGGGAACTTTCAATCCACTGGTGCCGAGCAGCGGCGTTTTTCCCCTCGGCAGACCTGGTCCGGTGTTCCTGATGGAATCATCCGGTCTCTACAATCAGAACCAGCTAATTACGTTTCTTAACTCGCGCTACAACAAAAAAGTTTCTTTCTCGGCTTCTTATGTTCTCAACTATGCACGTAGCAATACCGATGGTCTCGGAACTTTTCCAGCGAACCCTTACGACTTCAGCGGCGAGTATGGTCCGGCGGCGACTGATGTGCGCCACCGCTTCACGTTCAATGGCACCATCATCACGAAATGGAATATTCGCTTAAGCCCGTTTGTGGTGGTCCAATCCGGCCCGCCGTTCGATATTACGATTGGCCGCGATCTTTATGGCACTACATTGTTCAATGCGCGGCCGGGCATTCCCACTGATCCAAGCAAACCGGGTCTGATTCAAACGAAGTATGGATTGCTTGATCCGAATCCGACTGCGGGAGAGGCTATCCTGCCGCGCAATTTCGGACGCGGCCCAGGTCAGTTGATGGTAAACCTGCGCGTGCAGAAGATTTTTGAATTCGGCAAAGGCGAGAATTCAGGTGGGGCGGCGACAGGACAGCCGGGCAGTGGTCCGCGTGGTGGTACGCCAGGAGTATTTACTCCTGCGGGAGGCGCGTCAGGAGCGCCATCATCTTCGGCAGGTCACCGTTATAGCCTGAGTATCTCGATGTCGATTCGCAACATCATCAATCACACGAATCCTGGTCCGATCATCGGCAACATCACTTCGCCGCTCTTCGGATTAGCAAACCAACCGTCTGATGCGGGTGGCTTCGGCTTTTCGGAATCGGCGAACAACCGGCGGTTCGAATTGCAGACGCGATTTACTTTCTAAACTGTGGGAGATCTGAGATGCGATTAATGGCCTTCCTAATCTCAAGAACATCATCGACCATAATGGCGTTCGCGCTGACAGCTTTACCGATCGCCTGTTCGACACCGACGCACCTGCCGGTTGATGCTAACCCGTCACCACACGCAAGTGCTGAAGAAGCATCACAGCCTTCGGCAGCGGCTGCTGCGCTGCTAAAGGTCCTGGCCGACGCCCCACTGACCGGCGGTACAACTCGACTGGACTATCAGAGTCTCGACAGCAGCACTGGGCGACTCTACATCGCGCACCTCGGCTCTGATCTGATGACCGTGTTCGATGTGAACAAGCAGACCATCGTGGGCGATGTGAAAGATTTGCGGCGCGTGCATGGCGTACTCGCCGTACCTGAACTGCATCGTGTTTACGCCTCTGCGACCGGAACAAACGAACTCGCAGTGATCGACGATCAAAGTTTAGCCATCGTCGCGCGAGCGCCGGCAGGAGACTACCCGGACGGAATCGCTTACGCCGCCAAGGAAAATAAGATTTACGTGTCCGACTTGCATGGTAAGGCCGACACAGTTATTGACGCCAAAAACAATCAACGCATCACGACCATTCCGCTTGGTGGAGGTGCCGGGAACAGTCAATACGATGCGACTTCCGATCGCATCTTCGTGACGGTCGATGGACGCGAGGAATTGGCCGAGATTGACCCAAACGTCGATCAAGTCGTTGGACGTTATCCGCTGACGGGCTGTAAAGGCAGTCACGGACTGCTGATCGATTCTGATAACCGTCTCGCCTTTGCCGCCTGTGAAGAGAACTCAAGGCTCGTTGTCTTCGATCTCCAAACGAAGAAAGCTACGGCAACGCTTCCTGTCGGCGCTGATCCCGATGTTCTTGCCTTCGATTCCGTCCTGCACCGGCTTTACGTTTCAGCCGAAAGTGGCAACATCACAATCTTTGACGAACACGATCGCACTTTGCAAAACGTTTTTCTCGGTTTCTTCGCCGCCAACGCTCACACGGTCGCCGTTGACTCCCGCACGCATCGAGTTTACTGGCCGCTGCAAAACGTCGGCGGCAAGCCCATTCTTCGAATCACTCTGCCGTCCGACCAGAAGCTATGACGACAAGCGGAAAGCGTTTCGATAATCGATTGAAACGCTGGTGGAGGTTGTCGTCTGTTTGCATCGTTCTTTCCTTATCAATAGACGCTCACCCTCAACAAACTTCCACAAATGAACGAGCCCAGACCGAGTCACATCGCATTCACGCGCTACGAATCACAGACACTATCAAGATCGACGGTCAACTGAATGAATCTGCCTGGACAACTGCGGAACCTGCTATTGACTTTCGGCAGGAAAGTCCGACAGAAGGTGCGCCTGCTTCCGAGAAGACGGAAGTGCGGGTCCTCTATGACGATAAGCATATCTATGTCGGTATTCGCGCGTTCGATTCAGAGCCGAAGAAAATTAACGCGCGTGAACTGGTGCGCGACGCCGACTTCGCCAATGACGATACGATCGCCATCGTGCTGGATACTTACCACGATCGCCGCAACGCATTTCGTTTCACAGTTAATCCGTTAGGCACACAACAGGACGCGCTCATCACAGATGAAGGTAAAGACATTAATGTCACTTGGAATGGCTCATGGATTTCGGCGGGCCGCATTGACGACAAAGGCTACACGGTTGAAATCGAGATTCCGCTGACCACGTTACGCTTTACCGAAGGTATCGAGTCGTGGGGCTTTAACGTGTCGCGCACGATCCGTCGCAAAAATGAGCTGAATCTTTGGACGAGTTGGCAGCGCTCTTTTGGGCTGGAACGGATCTCGCAGGCTGGTGAACTGGATGGCGTGGCAGAGATCAAGCGCCGTCGACTTTACGAGGTCAAGCCCTATGCAACCGGCGGCTGGCGCCAGGGCGTGCCGCTTGTCGGCGCTCAGGGCTTTGATGCGGGCATCAACGGGAAAGTCGGGCTGGAAGTAGCGAAGATCGGCCTCACGCCATCATTGACCGCTGAATTCACAGCAAACCCGGACTTTGGTCAGGCGGAAGTCGACAATCAGGTTGTTAACCTCACACGGTTCTCAGTTTTCTTTCCCGAGAAACGCGATTTCTTTCTCGAGAACTCAGGCATCTTTCTCTTTGGCCGGGAGGGTGAAAATCAGGCGTTCTTCACGCGGCGTATCGGACTAACTGACGACGGCGCCCCCGTGCCAATTGACTATGGCGCCAAAGTAACTGGCAAGATTGGTCCTTATAACGTTGGCTTGTTACAAGTGCAGACGCGGAAGTTAGGAGAGGAATCAAGCCCTTTCGCAATTCCGCGTCAGCAGTTCACTATTATGCGAGTCAAACGCGACTTGCTGAAGCGATCCTACATCGGCGGCATCTTTGTAAACCGTCAAGGCGCCACATCTATCGGCGGCAGCCAATACAATCGCGTAGCCGGGGTCGATTCAGAGTTCAATCTCACGGATCACTACAAAGCGACTGCATTTTGGATGGGATCCTTCACACCTGGCGTGCGCTCAAGCTACGGCTCATCGCGTTTACAGTCAATCTTTGAAAACGATCTCTATCGCTTTATCACTGTGTATGAAGACGTCGGCTCCAACTTCAATCCTGAAGTCGGCTTCATCGAGAGGAATGCCATTCACCAGTACTTCGGACAGTTCGCTTACAAACCCCGACCAAGGTTCATTCCGCACGTGCAGCAGATGGAGTTTGAGACGCAGATTGAATACTACACGGATCGCCGTAATAAGTTGGCTACCCGGCAGACGGAGCTTTCCTGGGACACCATTTTCAAGAACTCGTCCGAGTTTTTCTTTCGGCCGATCGAAGCCGTGAATGACGTTCTCACCGAGCCTTTTCAGATCCGACGTGGGATCACAATCCCGGTTGGAACGTATCAATTCAATCGGCCGCAGATCTCCTTCACAAGCGATCTCAGCAAGCCCGTTGTGTTTACGTTTCGTGAGAAGTGGGGAAAATTCTATTCGGGCACCCGCTCTGAAACTTCAGGCGCGATCACCTGGAGACCAAATCCACATCTGCTCCTCGATCTGCAGGAGAGCTATAACAAAGTGGAACTCCTGCAGGGAAACTTCAGCACCAGTCTTTTCACCGGAAGCTTTAATTACAACTTCTCGCGCAAGCTGCTTACCTCGGCGCTCGTGCAGTTAAATTCAGCCGCGCGCTTGTCATTGATCAATGTGCGACTGCGTTACATCTACCGCCCCAACAGCGATTTCTTCATTATCTATAACCAGAGCACCGGAGCCGGACTGGAACGCCCTTCTTACAGTCTGCAATTTAAGCTGACGCGTGATTTCACTTTTTAGACACCTATTGCAACAGCTTGGATGTTCGCCAGTTCAAATCCGCGCGCTGGCAGAAAAACCCGAAACCAAAATCGCTCAGGTAGTGGCGGTAAAACGAAGCCGTGTCAGCAGCGAGGATGGGCCAGTGCTTGTGATTTGAATAGCCAAAAAGTCATGGCCCCAATGAACAGAGCTGCCTGAATCCAGTCTTTGACCGCGCTACCTTTGAACACGATCGCCGAAAGGATAAAAGCGATTGCCCACCCGACTGCCCAAAGGACGAGAGTCGTAGGTTTTGTGTTTGAAGGACTCATGCCGACTAAGATACATCTTCTTTGGTGGAAAGCACACCATCAATGGAACATGAGTAGTGATGCAGTTTGTGCCGAAGGACAGTAACGCCGAAGGCGTTGGCTAATTTCAGCCCATGGTTCGAGCGCGAGCGAGAACCTTTGGTAGCCTGATCCGAGCGATGAAACTCTGAAAGAGTTCGCCAATTGCCGAACGCTTTCAGCGTTTGACTAACTTCCAAATCGCGATCCCACGGTTGTCGCTGCGCTCCAACCGTGGGCTGAAATTAGTGAACGCCCTCGGCGTTACTGAAACTGCATCACTACCGGAACACACGCTAGGTTTGCCTGACAGTCTTGAAAGAGTCGTTGAGCGCCAAATCAAAAAGCTAATTGATGTATGTCGCCCTGCCGCCTTGTGCTCATGCGTGTGTGCTTCGCGCCTGCCATAGCCCAAAGCGAACGCGAAAAGCGTAACCAGCAAACATACAACTCCGGCTGCGGCGAAGGTTCTTGGCGCGCCCCAATTTGCCGACGCGTGGCCGATTGCAGGAGAAGTAATTAACCAGAAGAAGTGCGTTAACGCGAAATGATCCGCATACGCTCTTCCGCGCTCTGCTTCGACCGTATGCTCTGCGAGAAGCGTAGAGGAGGGAATAGCAATCAAAGCCTGGCCGGCACCATTCAGCATCCAGAGAAAGCTAAAGATAATAACGACTGTTGCTGATGCGCCGCCTGTGAGTTGGTAAGCGAATAGCGCGAGTCCGACCGTCGTTACGCCGCTGCCCAACAAAGATTATGACTTGTGCTCCGAACAACAATCGAAAGTCGTGGTTTCGCCACAGCGCAATCTTTGTTCCCGGTTCGTCGGAGTTGGACATTGGCATTAATCATTGCCATCTCGATGCGTCGATGTTGATTCGACCGATTGACTACGGTCCTGTCGCTTCCAACTGCTTCCGAGCGTTTTCAGTCCACGCGCAAATCATTTTTACTTCGTCAGGCGAGAGCTTCGCCTCTCGATGCATGAGTGTGTATGAAGCAAGCGGCATCGTACCACCTCGACATTGAGCACAAATTGCGTTGAGTCGAGTCTCCTTCGTACGCTTGCTGTAGCGGCCCCACTCGGACAGGTTCAATTCTTCACGTCCCTTGTTGACGTGGTCGACTGTGAACCACGAAACCGGTGCGACGTATGTGTACCAACGCCAGTTCGTTGTATTGCTATGACAGTCGTTACAGGAATGTGCAAATAGAGCGGAGACTTCGGGCGGCACGGGAGCAGTCCCTGCCAGTGTCTGCGTACCATCGACTGGTGGATTTGTGTGCGCGGGCGTCGAGAATTGTAGAACTACAACAATTAGAACAACGACGATCGCACTCAATTTCATCTTTGCTCGCAACACCATTTTGCTGTTGCCTTCCAGGAATTAACGGGCGCCCGGCATCTGATCGAGGGTTGCGACCATGGTTGACCTTCCGTTCGCTGCGATCTTTCTTACGCGAGGCAACCAGTCGCGCCGCACATCTCTGACTGTGTGCAGGTACTCAAGAACGTAAACGTCACTGCCAAAGAGCGCAACCGCGGTAGGTGACCACGGACTTTTCGTCTGTAACAACGTGCTGACGTTTCCAACGGATGTGATTTTCAAAAGCCGCGCGTCGCCTGTGTCAGCCACGTACATCTCACCACGATCGTTCACGGCGAATCCACGGAGATACGGATGCTGGTCCATTGCTGGTATCGATGGCCTCTTGACCGGTGCGCGCACAGTGATAACAGTCGAGACCCCACCCTGTGCATCGATCTTCCGGATTGCAGTGTTCTCGGTATAGTACAAGGAACCACCGGGACCTGAAATGATCCCGCCGATGTGCGGGAGTGGCCTCCCGTTTACCATTACCGGAAGTGTGGTAACCTCCGACGTGGTTCCGGAAGGAGTCATCCTCATGAGTCGCAAATTACCTGCGTGGCCAGACGGGTAATAAAGATTTCCATCCTCGCCTATCGTAATAGGATAGTCGCTGGAGAGAAGCACAGTGGGATTGCTCCCTACCCGAACGATTTCTCCGAGCGGGCCTGTTGGGAGTTGAGTGTTAGCGAATCGGTTGTTTTCGTCGAGGGCCAACCAGTGAAACAGAGTTTTCGAGAGATGGGTTAACTTGCCGCTCGTATCGATTTTCCAAAGCCCCGAGCCTGTGTCGAGAAAATAGACTTGGCCTGTGCGGTCAACGGCGATTCCCGCACCTGGGTGCGCTCTGGCGGAAGCTGAAAAAAGATCTAGCGCGACCAATAATAGAACCAATCGGGTCACCGGAATCAGAGTTCTAGATGCTGCTGTCATTTCATTCCTCCAGAGGATTAGACGCCGCTAGTCGATCAATTCATCCCGTGTCAGTCGCTTTTTGTTAACAGCAGGTTGCACAAGCCACTTATCTGTTATTTTATTTCAAAGCGCCTGAGTAGATCGTTAAACCGGGGATCATTTCGTAGCGGATCGAGACGAGGATCGACGCGGAGATAAGCCATCCATATCTCACGCCGCTTGTAGAGTTGCTCCAAATATCGAAACGCGACTTGTTGCTCCCGGCCGGCCGCAACCGGATCCTGCACGACGTTTCGATACTCGCGCGTAGCACTTAAGGATCTAACGATAAAGCCTTCCATCGAACTGAGCCGCCGAATCATCACGTCAGCAATTCCGGTCTCCAAGACTTCATCGCGGCGCGCATCATCCGTCGGTGTGAATGGTAGAACGGCTATTGACTTGGTAGCTCTCGATGAAACGGGCATTCACTATCGGCATGAATTTCCATTGGACTGTGTATTCGATCCAGCGAATCCGGAGTGCCGTTTTTGTGGTACCAGATTTCGAGCGGACTGAGCATGAGGAATGCGTTTACATTTTCCGCACGACCAGCGCGCTATTCTTCGACCCAAAGCCGATACAGTTGCAGAGCGCCACGCGAACATCCGCCTCTCGCGCTTCGTTGGGCACATAATCAAGATCACATTCGGGATCGGGATTGTCCAGATTGATTGTCGGAGGAATCTTATGTGTGTGCATCGCGCATAACGCCGCCCCCAAACCTGCCGCACCGCTAGCTCCCTGTGGATGACCAATCTGCGATTTCGTTGCAGACATCGGGATTTTTGCCGAGTAGCTATTGAATGCGAGTTTTAAGGCCGTGGTTTCAATCCGATCATTCAAGAGCGTCGAAGTACCATGCAAATTGACGTAGTCGATATCTTTGGCGTCAAGCCCTGCATCCTGCAATGCGAGACGCATCGCACGCGCCGGCTCGTCGCCACTTTCTTCGAGTCGGACACGGTGATGGGCATCACAAGTCGCACCATAGCCAATGATCTCTGCATATATATTTGAACGCCGTTTCTTTGCATGCTCAAGTTCTTCCAATACATAGATCCACGCGCCCTCACCCAGGACGATTCCTGAACGGTCACGCGAAAAAGGTCGAGAGGCGCGATGAGGTTCGTCGTTCCATTCACTCGTCAAAACTGTCATGAGATTAAAACCCGCGAGTATGCCTGGAGCGATTGGGGCATCGACTCCTCCCGTTACCATCACATCCTGTCGGCCGAGAGCGATGTGCTCAGCGGCATAGGCGATCGCGTCGGTCGAGCTTGTGCAGCCAGTAGAAACAACGTGTGACAATCCTCGCATACCGAAAGCCATTGACAACTCACTGGACAAGCTACCGTGAGTCGATGAAGGGATCGTGTAGACGCTCGCTCTCTGTGTTGGACCGACATACCAATACTCATATTGCTTCTCAGTGAAAGCCAGACCACCGCCGCCTGTGCCCAGGACGACACCCATTGAGCGTCGTGCTGCAAGTGACAGATCGTCGGGAAAAATCTTTGCATCTTCGAGCGCCTCTCGAGCCGCAGCCAATGCTAGCGGCACAGTTCTCGGTACGTGCTTACGATCTTTAGGACTAAGTTGTGTTTCCCAATCAAAGCCACGAACCTCAGCGGCGATCTTTACCGGCGAATTGGACACATCAAAAGCTTCAATGTGTCGTACACCGCTATCGCCTCTGCACAATGCGCACCAATGGGCCTCGCGTCCGATTCCGATGGGTGTTACGCATCCCATGCCGGTAATTACAACACGTCGTAATTGTCTCAACCGCCCTAACATGGGATTTATTGCTTGCGACCGACTATGTCGAAGGTGAAGTCCACATGGTCCCGCACGCGGACCAAGCCATGCACTGCGGATGTCGCCTTGACCTTAAAATCGCTGCGATCGATTCCGAATTCGCCCTGCGCCCGAAGATCGTTCCCCGAAACGATTACTTTCGTCGGTATTTTGATTGGCCGAGTCACGCCATTGAGCGTCAGGTTTCCCTCGATTTTCAGGTCGTATTGATTGTTGCCGTCAACCTTCCCGCTGACGCTTGTACTCTTGAAGATTATTTCCGGATATTGATCAGGCAAAAAGACAATGTCGTGTAGTTCCTTATTGATGATTTTCTTTTGAGCGTCTGTGAAGTCGCTGCTCGTCTCTGCCATCGATGCGGTCTTCGCGGTTATCTGAAGTGAGCAATTGGCCAACAGGTTAGGATCAAGCCGAGCCTCACCAGTGAATTCAGGAACGCCAATGAGATGATCGTGGCCTTTGAACCAGAGCAGACCGCCACGGTGAGCATGCGCAATGAATTTACTCCGCGATGCGTCAAGACCATAGCTCTCGGTAATCGCGCTGACCGTTTGACTGGTCTTGGCCACCACCGTCGATTCAGGGATTTCGTTTGTCAGAAAGGTCGATCGCTTAACGTGATTGAATCGATAACCTAAAGCGGTGATTACGCTTCCCACTAAGACGAAACCGATACATAGTTTCAAGATTCTCATCATTTTCCCTTTCGCGCCTGGTTTCCGTTACGGCTTAATACACTGCCGAAAAGCCGGATGCGCTTTTGTGCCCAAACAAAGTATCGAGTGAATAACGATTCATAGAAAAACTACTCCGAAAGTCAGTCTCAACAGTGCATACCCCGTTTCGCGATATCGCGTCATTCATTTCCTCCTTTTCGGAATTTCCGCCAAACGCTGCGGCCGATAATCGAGGCGGAACAATTTGCTCCGCTCTTGAAAAAAAAAGCTCGGCCCTCGACAAGTAGCGACGGGGGCCGAGCCACCAAGGTTGCTGGGGTCTTTACTTACATGTCACCGCTTCCTTTATCGTCGCGCTCGGCGCAGATTTATCGCGCTCTCACTGTGCTATTCATTACTAAAAAAGAAGGTGGTAAAGATAAGTAGAGAGCCGATGATGATGAAAATCAGCCCTGGACCTAGTTTTGCCACCATCATTGGATCGGCAGACAATTGGCGATAGAGAATCAGTAGTTGGAACAACGACCAACTCGCAAACGCGAGCAGAGCGAACCCCAACAATCCGATTCCCCATCGCAGCCGAATGCCGCCCTGCCGAAGAAACCAAACTCCAGCCAAAATGCTGAGCACACCGCCTGCCGCAAGTAGGCGACCGTTCAGGACGTCCACACCACGATAAGGCTGCAGGCCAGCAAAAAGTGAAAACCACGATAGCCATGCTCCGAGAATGACAATCATTCCCCCGGCGATTGAGGTGCCTGCTATACAAGTCTGACACAGAGACCTTTGGCGTAACCGCTGAACGGTTTTCCTGGCCTGAATCTCTTCGATCATTATCGCTCCGCTCCCTTCAACTATCATGATTTCGGCCGTACGCTGAAGAACAGGTAAGCATTCGACGGAATGTCTCCGGTAATAGTCGTACCTGATGGGTCTGCGGCTTGAAGCGCGCGCACGGTCTCCAGGCTCTTGCCGGCAACGATTTGATCCCAAACGGCCGGACTCGTCACGCCGATTACTTCAATTTCCCACCAGCCGCCATGCCTCACCTCAATAATGTGACTGTGGGCAGGCAATGGCGCATCCGCCGGGCCACCGATGCGCGACAAGTCAATGGTCGACGGGTGATTGATGCAGTTACCCACCTCTGGGCATTGCAAGGTCGAGGCATCAGGACGGAAACCGAGCGGGGTCATGACATAGAGCGTCGGGATCGGTCCGGGCCGAGGATCTTCTTCGCCGTCCTCGCCAACTTCACATTGACTAGGAGCGCCGCTGCTAGGCGGCGGCTCACAGAAGAAGTCTCGCGTGTAGAAGAACTGAACGGTCTCACCATTCAGCCAACCGTCAGTAAAACCGTGGGCATCACCGGCAGAGCCCTGCATGGCCGCATGCGCAATTGGACTATGCGCAGCGTGGACACTTTCAGAGGGCCATGCGAAGGCAACCAACAGAACTAAGCTTAGGGCCAGGCCGGCCAACAGCCCCATGCCCACTACTCGAGGCTTATGGATAATTTCCGAGAACATAATACTTTTCCTCCTTGGTTGTCAGAGCGTCGATATGAATTTCAGAGAGTCAGCTAATTCGATGTCATGCACTTCAGTTACTCCCGCTCTGGAAGCGACTTCAAGTATTCAACGACATCGAGTTTCTCCTGTTGCGTCAGCCCGAGGCTGAAGCGCGTGTTGTAGTGGTTGATTACGTCCAACAGAGTTGCAAATCGCCCATCGTGATAGTAACGGCCTTTGTTCTCGGGCCGCATGAATAGACCATTCTCTCGAACGAAAATTCCCGCCAGGTTCATGGTCTTATAGTCACCATCCGGTGCTCGATCAGCCTCGAAGCTGTCAATGCCGATCTCTGCGGGCTTGTGCAAATTCCAGCCGGGTTCAGTCCAAAGTGGTTCAACATGGCACCGATTGCATCCAGCTTTACCACTGAACAGTTCATCACCGCGCGCCGCCGCTGCTGGATCGAAATCGATTCCGGCCTCAGGCGCCGGAGCAGGAATCGCTAACTGATAAAAATGGAGCGCGGGAAGTTTTCCCGTGATCAGATCATCATCCGGATCGATATGTGGGAGATCGCCGAAGCCGTTAGCAGCAGCAATGGGAAACTTGGCGGCGTTATTCAGACGTGGATCGAAAAATCTGCCTACGCCGTGCAATTCGAGATTGGCGACGAACGCATTCCAATAGGTCACCGTTCCCCATGCTCCAGTCCACGTGTGTTGATTAAAGCCGGCCAAGCCGAACGCGTTCGGAATGAGCGTTGCACCTGACACATTCGTCCCGGTGACTACCCCATCCGTGACTTGTTGTGGATTGAACGCCTTACCATCCAGGAATAGTTCAGCGTCGAATTTGCCTGGACCCCAACTATTCAGCACCGTACGGACAGTTGCTTGACTTACCCCCAGGAGATTCGCGACTGAGCTAAGGTCGGGGGCGGCAGCTATGATTTTTCCGGCATCGAGATCACGATTGGCCCATCCATCAAGTCGATGGCCGATGCCAAAGGCCAGTGAATTATCGACCGTCGAGTGGCAAACGGCACAAGTAAGACCAACTGCGCTGAGACTGTTCCCTTGAAAGGTTCCCTTGACGCCGAGAACAGCGTTGAGCTTCAACAGCGCAAGCGTTGTAGCTGGGTCATCAAGATTGACTTGGCCCTTCCCGAGTTGCTCTTGTAATGGTTGGGGAAGCGCATCGACGTCAACCTTGAGACCGAGATTTAAGGCTGTGTTCGGACTTATGCCTGGACCAACGCCGCCAAAAGTAGCGCCCTCGATTGCCTGATGAAGCTTGAGCGTATTGCCCCAAAAGGCTTCATCGCCGAACGTATCGAAACGAAAAATTGATCTCCCGTTTTCGATCAGTTCATTAGCATTCGCGGTGATCTCGGCATCGAAGTTTCTCAGTTTCTGCCGATTTCCTTGATCGTGATCCGGCGGTTGGATACGCGCCCGCGTTTTGTCGAGAATTGGCAATATTATGGCGACTGCCGCGAGTACGATTATTACCAGGTAAAGGATTCGCGCTCTTGATGAAGTGATTCGACCCTTGCCCGGATGCTCGCGTTCGCAATCCGAGTTAGCATTCGTTTCATTCAAACGTGACATAACAGACCTCCGTGACGCGTTGCGTATCCTTCGGTCCAAAGTAGGTTTGGGGGCCTCAAAGATGTTAAGGGGCAACCAAATTTACCGGGTCCATTCTTCGAGGAGCGTGTCATTTTCTGAATTTCCGAAAATGACACGCTGGGCACGTTGAAGCGGCGTAATGTTGAGGAGGCGGCTTCCGCCCTGGGAAGTTTCTGGCTGCTCGTATTCAAGAGTAATCTTGCAGCGGCCGCTATCGTGGGTCAGGTAGCAGTCAAACCTTTTGGTATAAAGTGGGAGTTCGGTTAAGCATGTAATGATTGATCTTGAGTCAATCGATGGTCTACTAAACAAGGCCTTTAATCTTGCCTATTTCATACAACGCGACAGGAATGCTGCCGTGGGCATCGTGGTGCGTTCGCTGACTAAGCTCGAGGTTGTCACCGCAGCGCAGCGCAAGCGCCTTTATTACAGACCATCGGGCCGCCCGTGGTCGCTTCGCTCGCAATCCGATCGGCTCCGTAACAAGATCTCTTTTAACGAACTGCACCTTCTTCAACGCCTGATCTATATCGAGTCGGAGCCGTATGAAATCGCGCAAGAACAGGGCAAAGGGCCGAATGCCCTTGGTGAAGAAGATCTGATCATTCATTACATCAAGCATCTGGTCGGAAAAACCATTAAGCGCAATGCTTTTTACGTCACATTGGGACTGGGTCGTTTGCTCCACAGTTACACGACCGCAGAGACGATGGATATTTACAATGCGGTGATTCAAGACCCGGAGCGTGTAAAGGACGATTTTTACTATCGCTCGCGAAAAGGAATTCTCATGCAAGAACTGAAAGAACGCTTCGGCGATCTAATCAGAATTTCTCACGGGCCTCGCGGAGAAGACAGGTTCGAAACAGATCACAACCAAACGCGGTTCGTTGAACTTGTACGCGACTGTCTAAGCTTCTTTACACCCTGGAACACACCGTGCCTGGTTACACCGGGTGTTGATCCGATCACCGAGGGCATCCCCGCTTTCTCCTATCGTGGACATGAAGAGGAAGATAAGATCGAGGTGAATCGCATCCATGCTGTGCTTCATCCGGATTGCTTCCGACGGCTGACCAACGACTTGCGTGTCGATGCTCCTGAGACGCGCTTGAATGTTCCTCATTTCTTCTATGCCAACAATGTGAACAGCAATGGTTCGAATGGAGAAAGATACTCGGCGACTCTAAGCGAAGAAGAATTAAAATCAATCAAACGAGAGCTGGACGACAATGCTTTCCGCCGCAAGTCAGCGCATGCGGGTATGCTGCGCGTGATAGTTGATGGGAATGAGTGCGCCCGTTTTGATCCAAGAGAAACGGGCAGCACCCGCTTCAATCTAAATAATCATGCTGACCTGATAGAGGTTCGCTCGTGTGATGACACTGGCGAAGAGATCTTATTGGCTTTGCATCCACTGGCCTATGCTGAAACGGATGACAAAGTACAACCGGCCGATACCTCAATCATCCTGGAGGGCGGACAGAAGATTGCGATCGTAGTTTCGCGACGGTCCAGCGAATCAGGCGCGACTGTTGATGTTAGCTATCGAGAGACGAGTCTATTCCGCGCTGCCTCGCTTTTCTTTTATCAGCTGGCGCGATCAATGAGCAGTCGTTCCTCTCAAGTCTCCTGGAATGGTCGCCGGATTCTTGTGCCGGCGCTTGCCGTTTTCCTAATCACCCTCGGTCTGGTTGCAATAATCAAATATGCTCGCCAGGGAAACGCACCAGCAATTGAGCAGAATCAATTGGCCACCAATCACTCGTTGGGTACGGCGAATACAGAAGGAACCTCTCCGGCAGGAACTTCAGCGACCGACGGTACTAAGACTTCAAATGGAGAAAAGATATCCCGCGAACAACATCAAGTCGTTCCGTCTTCCAGGACTGAAAGGACGGCTCGTAATTCCGCTCAACGACGCGCTGAAACGAGGACGCCGGAAAAAACAGCAACCGAAGGCGACAGCGAAACCAGGAGCTTGAACGCACGGCCAGCCGCTGTTCCGCTTTCAGCCGTAAAGAAAATTTACGTCAAAATACTCGGCGACATTACTTCAAAAGAGACAATGCGGAACGCGATCGTCGAGAAGTTTGGCTCGAGTGGACAAATCACTGTGGTAAGCAATGAAGGTGACGCCGATGCTCTACTGGAAATCTCTGTCACGAAGAGCAATAGCGCCGGGCCCGGCGCCGTCGATGTCGTCGTCGAACTGATCAACGCCCGGGGCCAGGCGATTTGGCCCAACACCAAAGCGAGCGGCAAGTATCAAGGTTCTCCCATCGCTGTGAGCGCTGGCATCGTTAATGACTTGCTGCATTCGCTTCAGAAGTCACCCTAGGGAATTGATCCGGCTTTGCACGAATAGTCTCTTGCGGGACTTCTTCTCTGTGCAACCTCTGTGTTCTCTGTGTCTCTGTGATTGTTTTTTTCTAAGCATTCGTTAACCACAGAGGCACAGAGAACAAAGAGGTTGCATAGAGAAGAGCAGGTATACCACTTTTCATGCAAGGCAGTTGAACCTCACCTACCTTGGCTCGCCCTGGAGCACAAACGCCGCCCAGTAATAGGGTGCTTGCCAGCGTTTGTCTTTCATAATCTCAATTTGCGCTGTTCTGAGTGCCGCCGCCGGCGACCGGTTTTCTTTGAGCATGGCTTTGTAAAGTCGAGCCATTAACTCCGCTGAGGCTTCATCCGAGATATCCCACAAGCTGACGAGCACGCGCTTCGATCCTGCATACATAAATCCGCGAGTGAGTCCGACCACTCCTTCGCCCTTGATCTGTTTTCCGAGTCCCGTGCGGCAACCGCTCAATACCACCATCTCTGCCGGTAGGCGAAGGTTGTACACATCATTGGCCCAGAGAAAACCATCTTGCTCAGCGCCTTGCTGATTAACGAGCGAGAGCACAATGCCGGACAACTCTGGATGTACGGCATTGAGAAAGCCATGGGTAGCAAAGTGAACATAGCGGTATTGGCCCAATGTTGCACTGGTGACCATGACTCTATTCGCATCGAAGTCAAGCGCTTTGAGACGGTCGGCCTCAGGCACTAGCGCCAGAATCTCATCGGCCTCTTGTCGCGTGAACGGAAGACGATGAATCTCCCTTACTTCATCGGATTCTGACTGCGGCTTTGGCACGTTCAAATCGACATTAGCCAGGCCAACGAGCATTCGATCTTCGATTGCTCGATCATTCGGATGATCGTTTCGTCCTCCGACTTTCATTGCCTTGACGCGCGCATCATCTTTCTCAAATACAGGATCGGCAATTACCGCGAGCGTCTTTGGCGCTGGCAGTCGATTCGTAAACTCCTGTCGCAGAACAGCAAGCGTTGAAGCTGACGGCAGGCCCACGATCTCGTGGGCAAAAATCAGCGGCACGCTGGATTTGCCGGTCGGTTCGGGCAATAGCGCGAACGGCAAATAGTTAAGTGCGCCATCGCCAACAATGAGTAAACGCTTCTTCTCCAACAGCGAAGCAGCCGGGCCAAGCAGCATTCGACTGAGAGCGGTAGATGCCGGTGCGTAATCCGTATCGGCTTTGGCTATGCGCGCTCTTCGCTCAACGAGTTTTTCAAACCTGATGTCCCTGTTGCGTTCCGTCAGTAACTGATAGACGTTACGAGTTGCGGTCTCGATTGCTTTGCGTGGCGGCAACTCGTAGCTGTGGATAGAGGAAGTCGTGACCACCCAGAGGTAACTTTTGTCGTCCCCTAACGCATATTCCAAAAGCACCGTATCAGCATCGACTACCTGCTGTTGAATCTCTTTTAGGCTTAAAGGCAGGGGTTGTGTTAACGCCGCATAGCGCGGGCTGCTGGCCCTGATTTCTGTTTCGACCTCCTGATACTCTGTCAAAAGCCTTTCGGTCTCATTCTTTAACGTTGCAGCTTCTTCATCAGAGTGATTGCCGCTAACTAACCGAGCTTGCCGTTCCGCTACAGCATCGAGCTTCTGGCGTAAAGCGTTTTCGCGGTCCAAAAGCGCAGTGGCGACGCCTTCGCGAATATTGGCGCCGGTTTCTCTGAGACTGTCGAGTAAGCTTCGAGCGCGCGCGCGTTCAGCCGCCTGGAGAGCCAGCGCGTCATAACCTTTATCGGGACTAACGCGATGAAGACGCATCATGAGATCGATGTACGAGTCAAAGAACTGCTGCACCGACGCGAAGTATGAAGCGCGAAGTTCCTGGCCCGCAATCCTGACGCGTAAATGTTCTACGATGTTGAGCGCCGTTTCGAGATTTCTACGAGCTTCTTCGAGTTGACCGCGGTTGATGTTGATAAAAGCAATCCGGCGTAGTGTTGAACTTTCAGTGCCTTTGTCTTCGGCAGCGCGGCTGAGTCGAAGACTCTGCTGATAAAAATCCAGCGCTTTCTGCTCTTCACCGAGAAGCGCATAGACTGAACCAAGATCACTTAGCGTAATGCCTTCACCGGAACGATCGTTGACGGCGCGCCGCAGTTCAAGCGCCTGATTCAAAAACCCCAATGCTCTCTGCGTATCACCCAGCCCCTTTTGGACGAGACCGATGTTGTTGAGCGTGATCGCCTGCATTCGGCGATCGCCAACAGTCTGTAGCACTGGAAGTGCGCGGTTGTAATATTCCAACGCTTTCTGTTTTTCATCGAGCGCGTCATAAACGTAGCCGATGTTGTTAAGGGTGATGGCTTCAACGCGGTGATCACCGATCTGCTGCAGAATGGGAAGCGCCTGGCTGAAATATGTGAGAGCTTTCTGTTGCTCTCCGATTGAGTCATAAAGGTAGCCAATGTTGTTGAGCGTAACGGCTTCGGCCGCTTGATCGCGCGCAGACCGGAGCAACGGAAGCGCTTGTTGATAAAGCTGAAGCGCCTTCTGTTTCTCACCCATTGAGTCGTGGACTAGACCAATATTGACAAGTGTAATCGCCTGAATACGTGTGTTGCCGATGCTTTCCAGGACCGGAAGCGCATGATTGTAATAATCGAGAGCTTTCTGCTTCTCGCCTAAAGAGTCATATATCAAACCGATGTTATTTAGTGTGGCCGCTTCGCTGGCGCGATCGCTCACTGCCCGCACCAGCGAGAGTGTTTGGGTGTAGAGATCGAGCGCCTTCAGTTTCTCTCCGAGGAGATCGTAAACCTTGCCGGCGAAGCTCAGCGCGATTGCTTCCTTTCGTTGATCACCGACTGCGTGCCACAGACGGGCCGCTTCCGTGAATCTTTCGATTGCTTGTCGTTGAGAAGGAGCGGTTGCTTCTGTTAGAAGTCTTTGACCTTCCGCAAAGTTTTGCTCGGCAGCCGTGATGGCGGAGTTTTGCTGAATCGTTGAATCAAAACGCGGAGGAAAACTGGCTAGACCTGTTGCTGCTAAAAGAAGAACCAGGATCGCCGCTCTTGTAACGATATTGTCGCAAAAAGGTTGCATCTGGACCGTATAGCGGGCGTACAATACCGTCTAAGCATACCTATCTATTCCGTGCGGAGAAAGCGGTGAGAATGCTCTCTCACAGGTTTTCAGTCGACAGGGTTCTTTCGTCTCTGTTCATTCTTGTCTTGCTCCCAACTTTAGGTGAAGGGCAGAGTAGAGATGTTTTCAAAACCGCTTCGCTCATCAACTCTTTGCCTGCGAGTGCCACGTTGGCCGGCACCGTCGTGGATGAAAACGATGCCGTGGTCCCAGAGGCAAGAGTGCTCGTAAAAGATGTTGGCACGCAAATACGCAAAGAAGTGAAGACCAACCAGATCGGTCTTTTCCGGGTTACAGAGCTTCCTCCCGGAAGTTATATAGTCGCAGTGCAACACCTCGGATTCGCTACGGCTGAAATTCGAGGCCTGCCAATAAAGGTCAACGATCAACTCGCACTTAAAATCCAACTCAAGGTGGGCCAAATCGGAGAAACAGTGACGATTGACGCAGATAGTTCTATCGTTCAGCGATCTCCGGCGATATCCACTAACCTTAACAGGCAGATAATTGAGAATCTTCCGCTCAACGGGCAAAGTCTGCAGCCTGTTATTGCGCTAACACCTGGCGTAGTGATCACAAAGCCGACGTTTGCTGAACAGGGACAGTTCAGTGTGAACGGCCAGCGCGCCAATACGAACTATTTCATGGTGGATGGCGTCAGCGCCAATATCGGTGTAGCTGCTGGTGCTGATGGTTTGGGCCAATCGGGTGCAGGATCGCTGCCCGGACTTACTGCACTTGGGACTACACACAGCCTCTTCTCAATCGAGGCACTACAAGAGTTCAAAATTCTGACGAGCACTTATGCGCCAGAGTTTGGACGAATGCCTGGCGCCCAGGTCGTTGTACAGACGCGTTCCGGTGGGAACGAGTTTCGTACCAACCTGTTTGAATATTTTCGCAATGGCACTCTCAGTGCCAACGACTGGTTTGCCAACCAAGCTGCTTTACCTAAACCGGAACTCAGCCACCATGACTTTGGCGGAACTTTCAGTGGTCCAGTGATTAAAGGCAAGACGTTTTTCTTCTTGTCTTACGAAGCGCTCCGTCTCCGTTTGCCGCAAGTAGCGAGTGTTGATGTGCCGTCAATGGCTGCACGTGATAGTGCTCCAGCACTGCTCCGTCCTTTCATGAATGCCTTTCCGTTACCTAACGCTCAGGAGACTGCGAACGGCCTGGCGCGTTTTGCCGCTGGCTACACAGACACCGCGTTCTCGCACGCGACAAGCATCCGAGTGGACCAACAACTCGGTGAGAAGCTCTCAATATTTGGTCGCTTCAGTTACGCACCTTCCGAAACTGAAACGCGAGGTGGGGCTGGCACCAGTCTGAATACGACGATGCAAATGGCCTTCGCCACCCAAACTTTTACGATTGGCGCGACACATCTGCTGAGTCCAAAGATCAGCAACGATCTTAGGATGAACTACAGCGCTACGAAGGCGGGCAAGTATTTTAATGTGGACGATCTTGGCGGAGCCGAGGTCCCGGCAGATTCTATGCTTTTTCCGCCTCTTTCGTCAGAAGCGGATTCACTTTATACCTTCAGCCTCGGCGGCAATGCTGCATTTTCTGTAGGCAAAGATGCGACAAACTTTCAGCATCAGCTAAATTTAGTTGATAACCTGGCGAGCTTCACCGGTTCGCATCAACTAAAATTTGGGATCGACTATCGTCGCCTCACGCCTGTTTACGGCCGCTGGAAATACAAACAGTTTGCTTCATTCAATGGTGTCGCTGAGTTGCTTACCGGAACTGCTTCGTCCGTCGCCATTCAAGCACAAGACGAAGTGGGTATGGTTTTCACAAATTTATCTGCCTACGCGCAGGACGCCTGGAAAGCTTCGTGGCGCCTAACACTCACGTACGGATTGCGGTGGGAATTCAATCCACCACCGAAGGGACGTGACGACCAACCTTTATACACGGTCCAGGGTCTGGATAATCCACAGACACTGAGTCTCGCACCTGTGGGCACGCCATACTATTCTTCGACCTACAGTAACTTTGCGCCCCGCGTTGGCGCAGCTTTTCAATTGTCTGATCATCAGGGCTGGGAAAGAATTTTGCGCGGCGGCTTTGGCATCTTTTACGACATGGGTACCGGCTCACTCGCAAATGCTTCAGTGTCGTTTCCGTACATGCGAAGGAAGGTTCTTTCCAACGTCGCTTATCCGTTGGATCCGGTTTCGGCGGAGCCTCTTGCGCTGAGTCTCAATCCTCCCGTCGGTCGCATTCGAGCAACTGATCCACATCTTCGACTGCCTTTGACAATGCAGTGGAACCTTACTTTAGAGCAATCGCTCGGTTCTAAACGAAGCTTTTTGGCGTCATATGTGGGCGCTGTGGGCCATCGCTTGCTGCGGTTGGAATTACTTAACAATCCCAATGCGAACTTTGGGCAGGTTTTTATCACCACGAACGGGGCGAGTTCGAGCTATCACGCGCTTCAACTCCAATTTCAGCGCCGGCTTTCACACAGTCTGCAGTCGCATGTCGCTTATACCTTGTCACACTCGATAGATAATGCGTCAAACGATTCATTCGTTAATCCGTCGTCTGCTTTTATTCCTTCACAGGTGGATCGAGCGGCTTCCGATTTCGATGTTCGCCACACTTTTGCCGGAGCGATTACCTACAGCATTCCTACTCCACCATTCGGCAAACAACTGTTTCGCAACTGGTCCGTCGACGGCATTATCACGGCACGCTCGGCTGCACCCGTTGATGTGTTCTTCAGGCGCGATCTCGGTTTTGGACCATTTAATTTTCGGCCCGATGTCGTTCCTGATGTCCCACTCTACCTGATAGATGGATCGCTTCCCGGCGGACGAGCAATTAATCGAGCGGCGTTCGTCATTCCTCAGATGCCACGACAAGGAACGTTAAGCCGAAATTCTCTGCGCGGTTTTCCTATCGCGCAAACGGATCTGGCGCTACGTCGCCGTTTCGCCCTGACGGAAAGAATCAACCTGCAATTTGGAGCGAACGTCTTCAATCTTTTCAATCGTCCAAATTTTGCTGATCCAATCGGTGACCTAAACAGCAGCCTTTTCGGATTATCGACAGCAATGTTCGGCAAAAGCCTGGGCACCAATGTCGGTAGTGTTGGCTTGAACTCTCTCTACCAGACTGGTGGGCCACGCTCGATCCAAATGTCCTTAAAGTTGCAGTTCTGATTGGTTTGGCCATCAATGTGTGAAAATAATCGGCAACGCATCCGGGGTGTCTTGAGCGAATCGTGCGACCATCGTTGATTTTAGCTTCTCCCCAATTGCTTATGGCTTAAGATCGAGTAACGCTCTTCCGCTCTCCATATCGATAGGCACCGATACGTGCTCGTGCTCGATCAGCCATTGGTCATCGATTCTACGCCAGCAGGCAGTCATACGTAGCCAAAACCCAGTCTTTTGTCCGTTCTTCAACGTTCCGCTTATCCGGTTGATGCTGTGGCTGAATGCCAAGTCATGCTCTGCGGCTATGCTCAAGTCGCGGATCTCGTATTCAATCGGCCCCTGATAAGACGCGAACAATTTCTCCCATTGTTTTCGGTATGCATCTCTGCCGGTGTACGCCAACGGAGGTACGACGTCAAAGGCGACCGTTTCCAACGCGAAGACAGACAGCACGCTATTAATGTCTTTGCTGCGAAATGCATTTACCCATTCGTCCATTCGCTTCCTGATTTGGACTTCCTCAGTCGATTGCTTCCTTTCGGTTGCCATTGTTTTCATTTTCACTTCTCCATTGATTACACCCGTCGCGCAAATGGTTGCGGCGACGCATCCTTTCACAAAGTCGCGCCGCACCATCGCACTTGAAAGAACTTGCGTTGCATGCTGTTTCATTGTTTCTTGATTCATCAGTGTGGTAATGAGTGCAACCGCTGCGCCTCGCTGCTCGGATTACCCGGGAGTCGATTTTCGGAGCCTTAAGATCCGAAGTGCCGCAACAATCACAATCGCGAGCGAAGATCCCAGACCAAGCCAAAACCAACCAGTGACTCCTACCCGTATGAAACCCGCTCCATTTTCAAACTTCAATCGCTCGCGATTCATCAAATAGGCGCTTATCAGACCCGAGACCAAATTGACTAAGTCTAACGTCGCGTGCCTTTCCTTCGACGCTTTCACTGCCACCAACAGTAGGAGCAACATGAGCATTGGTATGAGCCAAAGTGCGTGACTACCGTTTCGGGCGAGATCGACACCGCTAGCTGTGTCTTTCGTTCCGCCGCAACTCACCTGGATCCAGGGCAAAAAGAAACAGATCAAGACGATTAATGCTGCGGCTGTTGTCACTCGTCGAGTATTCATTAATGGTGACTCCTCAGGTAGGTCCAATAAGCTCAGATGCTCGACATGATCCAAGTTGGCAAGGCCCTCTCAGATCCGGTTTACGGTAACGTGTTTTCAGCCGAAGCAGTATGACGAAAAAGTAATCTTCCCGCCAACCTTCAACTCGTGGATGGTTATTCGCGACCGAGATTCTCTTTCCGGGCGACCTACGGTTCGGAATTCGAAGATTTGGACGTGGACGCTTTGCCTCAAAAGTCGAATCATGGATAGAGACATAGCCACAAAAAGGCACAAAAACTCAGGAAATCTTTTGTGCTTCTTTGTGGCGAAAACCACTTTTGAGGCAAAGCAACGGGGCGATTTGATAATAGATACGAAATGGGAAAGGCAACACGAAGCGGAAGTGTACTTCGGATGGTCAATTCCACATAAAGGTGAGCCCGGCAGCTTCGTTGCTCACAACGATCAACAACTCATGAGTGCGCTGGCAGCCAAAACAGGAACGCTTATTCGTAGACCTGTGGCTGACGTTTTTGAGGCGTTCATCGAACCCGATATCACCACAAAGTTTTGGTTCACTAAGAGCAGTGGCCGGCTCAAGGTCGGCAGGCAGGTTAAGTGGGATGGGAAATGTACGGCCACTCGACCCAAGTGATCGCAAAAATCATCGAGCCGAATAAGCGCATTGTCATCGAGTGGCAGGATACAGTGGTCCGACCACCGTGAAATGGAATTCGCGGCTCAGGACGACGACACAACTTTCCTCAGCATCACTGAGTCCGGCTGGACAGGCACTGCGGACGAGCTTTTCAAATATGTGAGCGATTCGACTCAACGATTTACTTGGACCCTCGCAGGAGCAAAAGCGTTCCTTGAACACAACACTCAACTAAATCTGGTAGCGCATCGTTTCCCTAAGGAACAGATGAACCATATCCGGATGATTGAGTGAAGGTCCTCTCGTGCAGCCAGAGACCAGATTAGTTCGTAGCATGAGACCATCTGTCTTTTATTTCTTTGTGAGGAATGCTTCGCCTCTGTCGAGGTGATCGAAACCTTTCTGTACCGCAGCCATAAACTCAATTCGCTCCTTGTCTCCTCGAGCGAACAGTCGTCCGGTAACACGCGAATAGTTTCAAGCACGATCTCTTTCTCTGTCATGGACCGATTATGAGATTCAGCGCAATTTGTGCTGGGTCGGGCTAAAGTCACGGTGTCGAAAACTAGAGCTGAAGGATTTGTAGCGATCTCAATTTGAAAGGCCCTTCACGAATTTACGGATCGCGGGGAGCACCCATTTTCACTGGAAACTCGTGAATGGTGGTGCTGCACAGTTAACTCCGGCACGCAATGCCCCTTGTCAGCTAAACACAGTGCCAACACCGGACTTTGATCGGAAGCTCAGCAATACAGGAACGGATAGATCCACAGCGGAACAGCACACTCTTATTCTGCAATAACTCGATCTCGTAGCCGATCCGCAGTGAAAGATCGATTGTGCCACGTACTGTAGAGTTCTCCGCGAACGATCTCGCTCATAGTTTCAAAATCGAGTTTCCCCAACCATGAGGTAACCGAGTGGTCCCTATCTACTCGATTTTCGCTCGGTCCATTTGACCGTGACAATCTCTAGACGGGGAGTTTGGCTATGTCAGTATCGTCGTCGAAGGAGTCTTTGCAGGTTTGCGATATAACAGTATCTCATCGGCAGAAATGTGACCAGTAATACGAAAAGTGAAAACGAGACTAGCTCTCTCATGATGGATAACTCGTCCGAGAATCCCACCGTCCGTATCAGTTAGACTAAACGATTCTCATTTTGCCAACCGAGTTACTGGTCGTGTCAGTCGATTCAAGATCGACTTCAACTCTTCAAGAGGCAACTGATTGGAAAGCTAGTCCGTTTCGGGCCCAACACGTTTCGGAAACAACTTCATTTGACATACTGACCATGCCGCATGTGTTTGTACCGTACTGCGAACGCGGACACGCGCTCGAAGGGGTTACCGCATGGTTCTCAGCTTGATCTTGCAAGACGTTTACTGCGTGCAACAGAATTGTAATAAACAATTTTCTTGACACTGGTCCATCGCGAGGATAAAGTGCGGCCCCTCCCATCGTCCATCAAACTGAATCCTCAGAGGATTCGCAACTAACTAACTGACCTTGAGAAATACTGCTACGCAATTCCCAGACGTTACGTCTAAAGGAAGGATTACATAATGCCGTTCAGTATCTCGTCTATTCTCACGCGAATTTTAGCAAGGTTTTCCCGTGTCGACGGCACGCGAAACTTAACTTCGTCCGAGGCGTTGAATCAACGGTTTACTTCTGGCGTTTACGCCATCGTTGGCATCGTCACCGTTTTGGGCCTTGCCGCGGTAGGTAGTCTGTGGGCCAGATCAAAGTCTGATTCGCCGCCTTCCCAGTCGACTGGCTTACTTCCGAGTCGGCCCATTACTTCCCTTATCCGACCCTATCAGCGAGGCGTGACGCCAGCACCATCTACAATATCGGTCGAAACTGTAACTCTCACGCCACAAGGGTTTGAACCCGCCGAAATTACCCCCTCGGCAAACAGATTCGTCTTTGGTGTGGATAACAAGATCATGCGCCAAGATCTATCCCTTGAACTTCTTCGGGAAAACAGCCACAAGGTGCACGAACTGAAAATGTTGAAAGGTCAGGTTCGAATGAGAAAGCTGCTTGACTTGCCGGAGGGTCATTACACACTTCACGTAGTGGGCCATCCAGAGTGGCGATGCAACATTGTTGTCTCTCATTGAGCTGAGAGTATTTCGCCTCGCCTTTCCTTGACAAACAGATCTGCTGAATGAAAAAAAGTTATGAAAAATCCTCCATCCTCCGCACGTGTTAGAAGTGTTTTAATCATTGAACTATTAGTCCTTCTTCTTATAGCGGTATCGACGTCCAGTACGGCAAAGGCGCAAGACACATCGACCAATGTGTTGGACGGGTTCACACCCGCAGGCTTGCAAGCGGGGTCTCCGACTGGCGCATTTCCGCTGAGTGGGTTTGACGTTGTCAATCCTTATAACGGCAACCTCAGTCTTAGCTTGCCGCTTTTGAAGGCCGGTGGGCGGGGAAGCGCAGGTTATACGCTCCAACAGCCTATTACCACGCAATGGACGGTCACATATAGCCGGGTCGATAACGGAATGGGAGGCGTGTGGGAATTTTATGAGCCTACACTTAATGCTGGTCCTCAACCGCGTCCGTATTCCGCCGGCATTATGGTTGGACGTATGGCCCAGGATGAAATTAATTCTTGGATATGCTACGGCTACTACGATCCGGTCTACTTGCCTTCCAAGACTCTGACTCGCTTGACCTTCGTTGGCCCGGACGGTACCTCAATCGAGTTCCGTGACCAACTGCTACAGGGAGCTCCGGCGTCTGTTCCGTCTTGTGCAACCAGCAGCGCGAATCGCGGCAAAATATTCACGACGTGGGACGGTCAATCCGCAACGTTCATCTCAGATGACGATATTTACGATTCCATCGTGGTACAAAGCAGCCCACAGATGTTTGGCCCGAGTGGGTATCTCAAGTGGCGAGATGGTGCGGTTTATCGTATCGACGGTGGAGAGGTTAGTTGGATCCGCGACCGCAATGGAAATAAGCTGACCTTTACGTACAGCGGCACTATTTATTCTCCCCAGACCGTGATTACCGATTCGCTCAATCGGCAAATAACAATTGATTACAACTATAACGATCCGACCTATGGCCTTTGCAACCGGATCAGGTACAAGGGATACGGCGGGGCGCAAAGGACCATCTGGGTCACTATGGGAAGCATGAGTACTGCCCTGCGCTCTGGTTATTCGATTCAAGCTTTGAATTCGCTCTTTCCTCTCTACAATGCTTCCAACTATCAATTTAATCCGAACGTAGTGACTGCTGTATGGCTGCCGAACGGGAAGAAGTATAGTTTTTATTACAACAACTATGGTGAGGTTGCTCGAGTAGTGTTGCCAACGGGAGGAGCTTATGAGTACGACTGGGGTGCAGGTCTCACCAGTGGTCCACCCAGTGGCATTACTTGTAGTTGTCCCTGGTCAATTATTTACCGGCGCGTATGGGAACGACGTGTTTATTCGAACGGAGGCACAGGGTCAAGCTATGATCACAAGATAACTTTTAGTCGACCCGAAAGTTTTGACTCTGGAGGTAATTTCGGCAATTTAGGCTACGTAACAGTCAATCAATACAATTCCAGTAGCGCGCTCTTGACGAGTGAAAAACATTATTACTACGGTGGAGCATTTATTTCAATGCTGAGTTCCCCGACGAGTTACTCGCCGTGGAACGAAGGGAAGGAGTACCAAACGGACATTTTTGCCAGCGATGGAACGACGGTGTTACGACGAACTGAAACCGGCTGGTCGCAACGGTCATCTGTGAGCTGGTGGATGGGCCCTGGGGAGTCACCATCGGCAGACCCGATTGTAGTCTCAACAACAAATACTCTTGTCGATACCAATGAAGTTTCGAAAACGACCTTCTCCTACGATCAGTACAACAACCAGACCGGAGTTTACGAGTACGATTACGGAACCGGTGCAGCGGGATCACTAATACGGAGCACCCTCACCAGCTATCTGACAACCAATCCCGTCAACAGCCTCGATTACACTTCAAACAGTATTCACATTCGCAACCTTCCGGTGCAACGTTCAATTTATGGCAGCGTTGAAAACACACGAGTGACGTTCGAATACGATAACTACGCTACGGATACAAATCACGCTGGGCTGGTGAGCCGGGCGAATATCAGTGGGTTTGATTCGACCTTCAATACCGGAAATACTTCACGCGGAAATTCTACCGGCGTGACAAGTTACTTATTGTCAGGCGGATCAGTCACCGGCTCCGTCTCTGCTTATTTCCAATTCGATATAGCCGGCAATGTGGTGAAGAGCATCGATGCCCGTGGGAACGCTACAATTATCGAATATGACGATCGGTATGGAACTCCAGACGGTGAAGCGACGAGTAATCCGGGTCCAACGGATCTTGGCAGCCTTACCAGTTACGGCTTTGCAACCAGAATAAACCGTCAGGGACAGATTACTATTGGTCAGTTTGATTACTATCTCGGTCGCCTCGTAGACATTCAGGATATCAACAGCATTGTTGCCAGTGTCTATTATGACGACGGTCTCGACCGTCCTACCCAAATCAAGCGAGCGGTCAGCACGGGTGCCGCCAGCCACACAGTTTTTGCTTACGATGACACTGCCCGCAAGATTACCACTACGACTGATCTCAATAACAACAACGACGGCGGACTCGTCACGAAAGTGCTTTACGATCAAATGGGGCGCACCACTGAGACTCAGCAATACGAGGGTGGGAGTAATTACATATCTGCGCAAGTGCAATACGACGCTTTAGGCCGGCCTTACAAGACTTCAAATCCTTTCCGGCCCTGGCAGAGTGAAACCGCCGTTTGGACCATACAGGCGTTCGATGTTTTAGGACGCGTGACTTCAGTCACAACTACGGACAACGCAGTGTTCGGCACGAGCTATAGTGGTAACTCAGTCACCGTAACGGACCAGGCGGGAAGAAAACGAAAAAGCGTAACAGATGCCCTAGGAAGATTGACTTCAGTCTATGAAGATCCAAACGGGTCGAATTACCAGACCAGTTACGCCTATGACGTACTCGATAACCTGACGACAGTTACGCAAGGTTCGCAGACGCGCACCTTTGTCTACGATTCACTGAAGCGACTCACCTCGGCAAGTAATCCCGAGAGCGGCACAGTGACTTTTGGCTACGACAATAATGGAAACCTAACCGGCAGGATTGATGCGCGCAGCATTACTACAACGATGACCTACGATGCATTGAACCGCATAACCTCGAAAAGCTACAACGATAGCCCGCAAACACCAACGGTGAACTTCTACTACGACGCGCAAACGTTACCCAGTGGCGCACCCAGCTTTGACCGTGGATTCTCAACCGGGCGGCTCGTAGCCGTCACTTATGGAGGTACCACCGCGGGAACATATATGGGCTACGATCAGATGGGACGAGTGGTCCGGCAGTATCAACGCACCGATTCGATCAACTATCTTGTAGAAGCTTCATATTTCGCTAACTCCTCGGTGCAAAGTATCACGTATCCGGCAGTGCCAGGAGCCAGCGATCGGCGCACCGTAAATTACACAAATGACAGTGCCGGCCGAACTGCCTCACTGAGTAGCTCCGCGACAAGTTATGCCCCTGGGGCCTCGGTCTCGAATATCGGTTATGCGCCACACAATAGTCTCGTCACCCAAACTTACGGCAACGCTCTGATTCATGCAGTCAGCTACAACAATCGTTTGCAACCCACCGAGATCAAGCTGGGCACAAGCGGCGCGCCAACTTCGGTGATTGATCTCGTCTACAGTTATGGCACGACCGGTAACAATGGGACCTTGCAAAACGTGTCCTACAGCGGTGGTGGTCTGAGTTATACCGAGACATTTTCATACGATGCACTTAATCGGTTGACAACCGCACAAGAAAACAGCGGCTCCAACTGGTCACAGACGAACGGTTACGACCGTTACGGCAATCGTTGGATCGATCTCGGCGGTGGCAATCAAAGCCTCTACTTCACAGCCTCCAGCAATCGAATCACTGGTTGGAGCTACGACAATGCGGGAAATCTGCTTAACGACACCTATCATAGCTACGCGTACGATGCTGAAAACAAGACCAGCAAAGTGGATGGAACTTCGGCTTACGTTTACGACGGAACGGGCCAGCGAGTGCGTAAACTCGTAGGTGAGAACCTGCGTTTCGTCTATGGAATCGGCGGGCAGTTGCTCGCAGAGTTCAACGGCTCCACTGGCGTCCTTACTAAAGAATACATTTACGGTGTGTCTGGATTGCTCGCCACCATTGAGCCGACCGCGATTAACTCAAACGGCACGCGCTACACGACACCGGATCATCTCGGGTCTCCACGAGTCGTCACTAACTCGAGTGCGGGCGTCGTAAGCCGTCACGATTACATGCCGTTTGGCGAAGAGCTTGGCAGTGGTGTGGGCGGACGGTCGACTGGAATCGGGTTCGGTGTGGCCGATGGTGAGCGGCAGAAATTCACCCAGAAGGAGCGAGATACCGAAACCGGTCTAGATTATTTCGGCGCCAGATATTATGGCTGCTCGCTGGGCAGATTTACGACTGCAGATCCGTTGATGGCGAGTGGCAGGGCGTCTGCACCGCAGAGTTGGAATCGGTACTCTTACGTGCTCAACAATCCTGTTAACCTCATCGATCCCAATGGACTCGACGTCGATGATCCGCAGGATCCGAAGAAAAAGGATCCTCGCGCGGCGACGCCGCAACCGGCACCGACACCGACCGAGAGTCCATTACCGAAGGTAACCGTCGCGACTAGTACAGCGCCTGGTACAACGAACGGTACAGCGCCAGTTAGGAATGTGCAATTGGCAGATGGAACCTTTGCCACCGGCGTAGTAGCTCCGCTGACGATTACGGTGACCGACCAGTCTGGTAAACCGCTCGAGGGTTTGACCGTCACGGAAACTAATAAGGTGACTGAATCTGAGCCGACGCTGCCGTTCAAAGAGAATACCAGTAGTGTAACGACTGATGATAAAGGTTCCTTCACGGACGTCGTATTTGGAAATGCGCGAGTAACATCGGACAAAGTATCATCTAACGATGCCACGACAATCCTACAGAATCAACTCGAAACCCCAACCAAGGTCGTGACCGAGCAGACCTTGACAATCTCGGCTCCCGGTAAAGGAGTAATCGCAACGGCTGTTTACTCGCGAACGATTACGAATCTCGACGATAAGGGAAATCTCCGCCCCGCCGTTGAAAACGGAAGGCATGTCAATAACTTTAGGGTAAACGTGGGGCCTGTAACGGTGTCGCGGCCCAAATCACCCTAAGGATTTAGATTACATTTTTCAGGTGATATGACTAAACTGCGGGAGATTATATGAAACGACCAGTCATCTATACGGCGTTGGCGCTCGTCCTGATGAGTTTATCGCTACTCAGCGAAACTTCCGCGCATCGCCAGGCTATACCGGAGAGTTTGCTCGAAAAGCGGATAACACTACACATAAAGCAGGGCACATTTCTATACGCCTTGAGCACTCTCTGTGTCGATTATCGAATTCCGATTGGCTTCGAACCGGCTCTCGGTCATAAAGCTCAATATCATCTGAACATCGAGCTTGAAAATACCACACTTGAGAATGTGCTTAATGAACTGGTTGGGCAGGAAACAGGTTACAGATGGGAGTTGAGAGATGGTGCAATCAACATCATACCTATCACATCGAGGGATGACTTTGTTGAAAAGCTTCTGAATACTCCGATTTCTCAATTCGACCAGCCAAAGAAGCTTGGAAAATTCCAAATCAGGGACGCAATTGTCGAGTTGCCCGAGGTCGTGGCTTTACTTAAAGCGAACGGAATCACGGCTTCACATTACGGCTACGCTTACACTCCGACTCTTCGCACCGAGAGAATTGATCTGAGTATTTCGGGAACGGATGTGCGCGGAGTACTGAATAAGGTGATTAGGGAGACTGAGCACAACATGTGGATAGTTTCGCGTAGCGGGAAAAATCTAAGCTCACTGGATCTCAGTTTCTAAAAACCAGCATCTAACGCACCCACTGAAGTTGATCATTTCGTTCTAATCTTTAGTATAGGCTTCTAGCTTGGAATCGCTTCGTTGCCGTTTCTCAGTCTATGAACCAATCCTTCATTACGGAACGGGCCGGACCGCACCGGGACGGCGTCAATGGCCAGTCCGCAAACCGCCGCAAGCCGTTTGCGAGATGCAGGACAACGGATTGCTGCTCCCATTGGCGCAACGGAGGAGAGAAGTTAAATCTCAGTCGAGACTTGATGAGTTCTCATAAGTCCGTTGAATTGAGAGGTCTGCCTTCTCAAATCTTAACGAACGCTGCACTCTGATTTGCGTAAGCTTTACCGTGCATTTGATTCACAGGACCCGGATCCATACCGCCGCAACTGTCGAACTGCATGAGTTATCGCGGAAATAATCTAAACGCTTGGTTTTCTCATGTTGTGAGCGAATTGTGACAACGCGGTGTCATTGGTCCCGCGCTCGTAGGCTCATGAGTGACGTAAAGTTGATCGATGACTGCCAATTGGAGATCTACCCTCAATCTTCCTTTTATCCGGTCGGATGTATATAGTAGTTTGAAAAACTCTCACACTACATTCGTTGACATCCGTCCAAAAAGTAGGGGGAGCGACCGGCGGTCGCATCCCCCTACACATCAGACGCAGTTGATTGACTTCTATGGTTGAAGAGTAACAATCTGATCAAAAGCGCCAAAGCCATTCGAGGAAAAGTCGATTTTCCATTGGTTGCTGCTGGTCTTGATCGCTAAATCAGCCCTGCCATCTCCGTCGTAGTCCGCAGGCACTGGAATAGTGTCTGAGCCTCCGTAACCGGGGAAGGACGCGTTCCAAGTGCCGAAGCCGTTTGAAGCATAGTCAATTACCCAGTTTTGACCGGAATCGGACCGGACGGCGATATCTGCACGCCCATCACCGTCATAGTCGGCTGGCGCTTCACGATTGTCCGAACCACCGTATCCCGTCCCTGAAAAGTTCCATGTACCAAAGCCATTTGAGGCATAGTCAATGTTCCATCTTAGCTGGGTGATAGAGTGGATACTGATATCTGCACGAAAGTCGCCATCGTAATCGGCAGGAGTTTCGCGATTTTCCGTACCGCCATAACCATTCAAAGTTTGGTCCCAAACTCCGAATCCGTTTGAGGCATAGTCTATGCGCCACTGGCCACCACTCGTCGAATGACAGCTAAGGTCAGCCTTGCCATCTCCGTCGTAATCGGCTGGCGCAGGTCGTGATTCTGCTAGACCATAGCCAGGAAATGTCGCATCGAAAGTGCCAAAGCCGTTCGAGGCATAATCGATGCTCCAGTTGCCGCTGTTAGTCTTGACGCTTAGGTCGTCCTTTCCATCGCCATCATAATCGGCGGGAACGGCAATCGAGTCTGTACCGCCATATCCCGTAAAAATTGCATCCCAGGCGCCGAAGCCGTTGGCAGCGTAGTCGATCAGCCACCTTCCGTCATCTGCCTTGATGCTTATGTCGTCCTTATTATCTCCGTCGTAGTCCTTTGGCACGGGCTTACCGGCTAGCGTAGGAGGAACAGGACTGAAGACCGCGTACAACAATCGGTTCGGTGTTCCCGAGATGAAGATGCCAGTGATTTTATTTAAGCTGGCATTGTTAACAATCGCCGCGTGAACAGCCGAAGGAGCCGAGCCGGGATTGCTTTGTAGATATCGTGCTGCTACGCCGGCCACATGCGGGCTGGCCATCGAGGTTCCTGAGATCGTGTTGGTTGCCGTATCAGAACCAATCCACGCCGAGGTAATATTCGTGCCCGGGGCAAAAAGGTCGACAATGGGACCACCGTTAGAGGTGCTTGCCATTGTGTCGGAAATAGTTGAATTCGCCACCGTCAATGCTTCTCCAACCCGAGCTGGAGAAAAAGAGCTGGCATCCGCCGAACTATTGCCCGCCGCGATGGCATAAGTCACACCGCTGTTGATTGAGTTCCTGACTGCGGTATCAAGTGCGTCGAAAGCGGATCCTCCGAGACTCATATTAGCCACCGCTGGCGATAGATGGTTCGCGGTTACCCAATCAACGCCCGCTATCACCACTGAAAAAGCGCCGAAGCCGGAACAGTCAAGAACGCGTACCGCGTGAATAGTTACCCCTTTAGCAACTCCGAACGAAGTTCCGCCGAGAGTTCCGGCCACGTGCGTACCGTGCCCGTTACAATCGTTGCCGTTCTGGCCATCGCCAATAAAGTCAGCCGCAATTGAAGCGCGTCCGCCAAAATCCTGATGTGTTGGACGGATGCCAGTATCTATCACATAAGCGTGAACGCCTGCTCCAGTATTGTCGTAGGTGTACGCATTATTCAACGGCAGATCCCGTTGATCGATACGATCCAGACCCCATGAAGGAGGGTTGAGCTGTGTGGTATCGATGCTGACTTCACCATCTTCAGCTACATAATCGACGCGCGGATTGTGGCTAAGGGCGACAGCCGCAGCCTCGGGCAGCTCAACTGAGAAGCCTTTAAGAGCATGCTCGTAAATGTGTTTTGGAATGCCACCCGCAGCAAGCGCAAGTTGAGAAGCAACAGACGCGACCTCCTGTTTGGGAACCTCATCTTTGAGAACCACGATATACCGGTTAGCGATCGCCTTTTGGGTTCTTCTGAATTTGCCTTTATTGGCATCCTGGGCATGGCCGTGCCCTCCCGAGAACATCGGTAAGGTGGCCAGGCTCAACCCAATTAACACGACAAGTAACGTTAGAACTCTCTTCATTTTTTACCTCTCCTTTATTCATTGATTGATCTAAACCTGACTCAAACAGGGCAACGCGAGTGGTGGATGGACCAAGTTCGTTTGTTTGAGCTTCACCGGCTTTGTGCAGCGCGATGCGAGCCGTCAGGTGTTTTGCAACATTGGCGCAAGGAAGAGACAAGAATGTCTCATCAAAAATTTGTCTTCTTCTAGTGGACGGGGAGAATTGAGATAAATCCCGCGAAGGAGCTATCTGAAACACTCACTAAGGTTGGCATTGAAGTCAAAAGTTGGGCCGCAACATTCAACTTCGCCAACCAAAATAAATTTCAAGACTCAGCCTATCGACGAGTGAATCGATCACCTCTGAACGAAGAGCTATCATTCTGGCATGGGCATCGTTTACAATGTCCCTTAGCATCGCCTCTCGTTCCGAAAACGCCCAGATCATATCCAAGGTAATTACAGGAAGTCTTTAGGCAACTCTCAATTATTTATTACCTGGTCTTTAATGACCCTGGACCGATGACTAAGTCAAAACAGGATACTTTTACATTTGGACCATTTCGTTTAGACGTAAACGACCGCGTACTCTTGCGCAGAGGCAAACCTGTGTCTCTGACTCCGAAAGCATTTGCAACTCTCCTCGTGCTGGTCCAGAAGAGCGGGCGCGTGGTCGAAAAGGATGAATTAGTCAGATTGGTCTGGCCCGATTCTTACGTTGAAGAAGCAAATATTGCCCAAAACATTTTCAAACTGCGCAAGGCACTGGGAAAGAACCGTCTGGGTGAGCACTACATCGAGACTGTCCCTCGACGGGGATATCGTTTTTTAGGGCTGGTAAGGGCCTCGAAGGATTCTTCAGCCGGCGAGGAAGTTGGCTCTTCTTGCGAAGCGCTTCAAAAACCGCAGGAAGGAGATGTGAGCAGCGAGAGCCAAACGATCAAATCTATCGCTATCCTGCCACTAAATAACGCCAGCCCCGATGAGCATACTGAATACCTTAGCGATGGCATTACCGGAAGTATAATCAACAGTCTCTCGGGAGTTCCCGAGTTGCGCGTGATGGCGCGCAGTTCAGTATCGTCATACAAGGACCGTGAAGTTGATCCAAAACAAGTGGGACGCGAATTAAATGTAGAGACGGTGTTGACAGGTAAGATCCTGCAATTGAGCGATCATGTGGTTATCAGGGTTGAATTAGTTGATGCTTCAACTGGTTGGCAACTCTGGGGAGATCAATATAACCGTAGACCCGCGGACATCCTCGAACTGCAAGAGGAAATTTCAAGAGAAGTCTCGGAACAACTGAGCTTAAAGCTTACTGGAAAAAGAAAAGCAGGACTCGTAAAAGCTATAGCGGCAAATCAGGAGTTTTAGGACTGAGCTTTCATCAAAGTTTGCCCGCGGCTGATCTTTTCTCCAGCGACGCAAACTCCATTTCTTTGCTAGCCACAAAAAGGCACAAAAACTCAGGACATCACGCTTTAGGTCAACACCATCCTCACCAAGAAATCAGCGCAATTCTTGAGGAAATAAACCAAAGATCTCACTCGAAACTCCACACCTCAGCTTTCGTCTGTTGCTTCTTTAGCAACCGCGACAGCTTCCGAGCCAAATCATCTTCCAGCTTATCCAGATGCTTAGGACTGTAGACGAGCACTCGCGAACCAGCTAAGTCGAACGGTACTTTCTTCGAATCCTGCGCCAGAAGAATCACTTCTTTTCCAAGCACATCGGCCAGCCCTACTTCATACATCACATTCGGATTCGAGGTTGAAAGATCAGCGATAATAACCCTGGACTCGCAAAGTCCTCGCCACACATCATCCATAACCTGCCGGCCGTCCTCCTCGTCGGCGATCCGAACCTGGAAGTTCTGACTCCTCACTGCATTTGCAATGGCCCGCCTCGTGTTTGGCGACCACTCTTGTGAATACGGCATCAAGACGTAACAGACATTGCCTGTTTCACAATGGCGACGGTTATATCTCGGCCTTACCAGAATTCCTCCACCACTCTGAAATGACTTTATCGCTCTGCCAAGAAGTCTCCCGTACTTGGAAAGTAGGAGTTCATCGTCTTTCGTGAAGGGCATTCCATCTGCCTCTTTGGAAAGTCGTATGACACCGAATAGATCTTTACCGGCTCTTATCGGAGCAGCCAAAAAGTTAGAGTGGTGTTTTTGAAATTCGAGGTGGACGCCTCGCCATTCAAGTTTCGGATCTATCTGATGAAGCTCCTCTTGATTTTGGATATCGTTGATCCTCAAGCTCACTTGCTTCTGCAAAACGTAACCCGTTAATCCTTCGTTCGCCTTGTAGGTAGCTTTTCCAATTGATTCCTCCAGCGGATTGCCTTTGGACGCATACCTCAGCACGTAGCTATTACTTTTATCTTCTCGTAGAAACATTGTGCAGCCGCTCGAGTTCAGAATAGTCGGGATCAAATTGACTGCCATAGTGAAGTAATTATCGAGCTCTCCCTGACACTCGAAGTCCCCGATATTGTCATGATCCATGAGTTTGCTGAGCTGTTCTGTTCTTTGGAAGCGTTCAGCCTTGATGAGGATGCTTGAAAGATGATCAGCCAAAGTCACCAGAAGTTCTTCATGCGCGGCCGAAAATTGAGCATCAGCCTCCATTGTCTTTGCAACGCGCAATATACCAACAGTGATTGATTCAATTTTTATCGGCACGGCCAAAAAAGCGCGGCAGTATTGTCGCTCTCTCTCGCTTGCACTTTCGAATCCTTTGTATTTGTCGGACCAGCCGAGTTTAGGATCTATTCTTCTTAACTCATTCTTATCCTCGATGTTGGCGACTCTTAGAGGTTTACCTGTCTTAGCCACCCAACCCGTCAATCCCTCACCGATGGCGTATGCGTGCTTACCAATTTTTTGTCTGTTTGGCCCGGACGTTTGCTTGAGCACGAATCGATTGATTTCACGATCGAACCAAAAAAGAGACGCCTGTCGTCCGTTGACCAGTTTTGGAATTCTCTCCACAACAAGTTTCAGGATGCCTTGGATCTCGTACTCCGCAAAGACTTCCAAAATCGTAGAAATCAGCTCTCTGTGGGAGACCACCGACTCCGGCCGGCCATTCCTCTCGACAGCTTCAGGCTGTGTCCGTTTCGCCGGTCGTTCGCGAGCTGGTTTTGTGGATCGGAGTTTATGCGAGCCATTGTCGCTGAACTTCTTCGTGCTTGTGGAGACTTTTGGCATAGGGGTGACCATGCTCTTTCAAGATGATGGAAAGGAGAGCAAAATTATTCGTTGAGCAGCAGGATGTCAAATGAATTCGTCCAGTTTGCCCAAGTCATTCAGTTAGTTTCGAATCTTTATCCACAGATTACGCAGATTGCGGAATTCAAAGTCAGGCTCTTGAGGATTCCGGTTTCGACTTTGGGTTTCACGATCAGTTTGCCCGCTACCGTTACACCTGCGCTGGTGGCGTTCCTTTTCCGCAATGGACAACGTTTTGCGGGTGAGGTTTTTGACAGGTTGGCAGTTGTGCTAGCAGTTAACTGATCGAGTGAAGGCTGCGCTCATTTGCGAGTAATCCCATGCCGTCCGCCACATCCGGAAAAGAGCCGCGGCCAAAGAAAATGTGGTTCGCAAGCCGGCTGAACACAGGCAGACGTAACAGCGCACAACCTAATTCGAGCAGTTTGGGCTGACGAAGAGTCGAAGCAATGCGACGCGCCCATAACCGCGATGCAAAGCGCGCCCGGAATAGTTCACCTGAGTAAGCCTGCAACACCTCAACATCGCCACTCGACAAATACTCGGCAACTATGTTTGCGGCGAACGCAGACAAACGCATGCAAGGATCTAAACCGCCCGCGGTAAGTGGTGATACGGCGCCGGCGGCGTCGCCAATCAACAGGCCGTTGGAGTTAGCAATGTTTCTAAGCACGCCGCCGACGGGAATCAGCCCCGCGCGCGCTTCGATCTGTTTTGCTTTTCGCAAGTCGATAATGCCTGCGACGCGCGAACGAAATTCCTCTAGTGCCGGCATCGGATCGAATAGCGATGGATAGCCACCGACGCCCAAATGCGTCTCTTCGCCGTCATGAGCAATCCACGCAATGTAACCCGGCGCGAGTTTCGGATCGAGAAAACAAAGCAATCGCGGTGGACCATCAAGCACGGCTCCGTGAAAGACACTTTCCAGGCCCACGATCAGTTCGCGATTCAGTCCGAGTTTTAGATCGCAAGCAACACGCGAACGAACACCATCCGCGCCGATCAAGTAGCGCGTAGTTACCGACCGCGTCGACGAACCAGAGCTGAGTCGAAGAGTTAGGCTGCCACCGTTAGTTGCCGAATGGCTGAGGTAACTTGTTTGCGGAAGCCAATGAACACCGGAGAGTAAGCACTGCTGTAAATAACGTTGATAGAGTTGGCCCATGCGGCCGATGCGAAACTCATCGTGCTGACTTACGAGTTCCAGCGGCCGGTGCGCGGGTGAATAGAGCGTCACGTGTCTGATCGGTTGTCCCAGGCAGTCGTCTGGAATGTCGAAATCGACGAGCGTGCGGCGCACGAAGATTCCGGTCGTGTGGATCTTCTGGTCGAGAGTGTTCTTGCGATCGACGAGGAGAACGTTGAGGCCGCGGCGGGCGAGCAGGCGAGCACACTGAAGCCCGGCAAGTCCTGCGCCGATGATGGTCACGTCGTAGCTTGTTTTCATACTGTAAAAAAGAAGAGACGGGTCGGCACGTTCACGAATCTTACGCTCCTCGCAGGACTCTCGTCAAGTACTTTGTATTGTAAAGAAGATAATTGCTCAGTCCGATGACAATTGAGCTGAGGATCTGATATTCTTTGCGGCGAACTCCAATCCCAACACCCATTTGGAGTAATCTTGCGTCACTGGGCCAGCAGTTAAAACTTTCTCGCAAGAGAAAACCTTTTAAGATCTGAACTAAGAGCAACCCTCATGAATAACTCTGCCTACTACTGGAGAAGGACACTTGCTGTCCTGCTGCTTTTCATTATCGTTGTATCTCCCCTGTGCTTCGCCTCGAGAGCGGCAAGAACGGAAGCAGCACCGTATCGCCCTTTCGATGGGCCAACAGAGTTCATCAGGCAGATTCCGCTGCCGACTAACGACCTGGTCTACAGTTCCTTGACCGGGAAGATCTACGCGAGTGTTCCGAGCAGTGCCGGCAGTGGCGGAAATAGTATTAAGTCTATCAATCCGGCAACTGGCGTGATCGAGAGTTCTACCTTCATCGGTAGCGAACCAAACAAGCTCACTTTATCAGACAACGGTCACAGTCTTTATGTTTCACTCGACGGCTCAGCAGCAGTCCGGCGTTTCGATGTTCAGACGAACACACCGGGCCTCCAATTCACGCTAGGCCAGGACACGTTCTCCGGTCGTTTCTTCGTCGGTGATTTCGCTGTTGCTCCGGGCAATGCTGACCTGTTGGCAATAGCGAGGTTCTCTGGTTTCGGTTCGGCAGGGGTGGCAGTGTTCGACAACGGCGTTCGTCGAACGAATACTGTACCCAACACTGATTCCATTGCCTTTTCCGCCGCTGCTTCAAAACTCTATGGCACCGGACTGTTTTCCACCACCGGTCTCCAGACTATGACGATTGATACGTCAGGTGTGACTGAAAGCTCTATAAGCTCGCTTGCGGCTGGGGCGCGCATCAAATTCAGTAATGGCTTGATTTTCAGTTCGTTGGGCCATGTCGTCAATCCTGATACCAGCACGTTGCTTGGCACCTTCGCCGGTGTAAACACGCCTGCCTTTGTGCCCGACACCGCAAACGGTCGTGTTTATTATTTAACTTCCAATCAATTCGGTGGAAACTTAGTCCTCAAGGTGTTTGACATAAATACTTTTCTTTTACTCGGCTCGCTCAACATAAGCGGCGCCAGCGGTACTCCCACTTCGTTGCTTCGTTGGGGGCCGAACGGACTTGCTTTTCGTACTACTGCCAACCAGTTATTTATCCTACAGACGTCGCTGATTCCATCAGCAGAACCGATCCCGACCCCTACTCCGACACCTTCGCCAACTCCAACTCCATCGCCTTCGCCAGCCGCTGCTTTTGTTAGGCAGATGGCATTGACCACGAACGATCTTGTTTATAACCAGGGGACGCAAAAACTGTATGCGAGTGTTCCGAGCAGCGAGGGCAGCACCGGTAACAGCATTGCTGAGATCGATCCGGTAATGGGTTCGATCACGAACCAGGTGTTTGTCGGAAGTGAACCAACACAGTTGGCCCAGGCGGATGATGGTTCGACGCTTTACGTTGGGTTGGATGGCGCGGCTTCAATACGTAGTTACAACATTCTCACGCACACCGCGGGACAGCAGTTTCCCATCGGACGCGACAACTTCTTTGGTCCGTATTCACTTAGTGACATTGCAGTTTCTCCTGGTAATCCGTTGTTAGTCGCCGTGGCCCGTCAACACCGCAACGTGTCGCCGCCGGAAGCGGGTGTTGCAATCTTCGATAATGGTGTGCAGCGTACCAAAACTGGACCAGGTCATATAGACGGAAGTGATTTTCTTGCCTGGCCGTCTCCGTCCACTCTCTACGGAAATAACTTTCGGGGCATCAGCACCATGACCGTCGATACCTCCGGCGTTACAGTAACCAGCACAACGAATTTTACAGTCGGGAACTCGCTCATTTTCGATAACAATCTGCTCTACGGTTCGAGCGGCCAAGTGCTCAATCCCAGCACGGGAGACTTGGTAGGAACGTTTTCAGTTGGCGGCTTCGACTCAATTCATGCCGTCGACTCCGCTAACGGCCGCGCCTTTTTCCTCGTTGGCGGCGGCTCGAGTCTTCAGCTTAAGGCTTTCGACCTCAACACGTTTCTTCCGCTAGGCTTCATCAATATTGCAGGTGTCACTGGAACCCCGCGCAGTCTAGTCAGATGGGGAACCAATGGGCTCGCGTTTCGGACGGATACTCGACAGGTGTTTTTAATAGAGACTGCACTGGTGAATGCGAGTGTGCCGGTCGCGAGTCCGACGCCCACTCCGTCTCCAACGCCGTTACCATCTCCGCCTCTCATTCCGACGTTTATCAGGCGAATCAACTTACAGGCAAACGATCTAGTTTTTAGCGAAGCGACGCACGCGCTTTATGTGAGCGTACCGAGCAGTGCTGGTAGTAACGGCAACAGCATAACGAAGATCACTCCGCAGACCGGAGAGGTAGGACCATCGACATTCATCGGAAGTGAGCCAGATAAGATTGCAATTTCTTCTAACGGCGAGACGCTATGGGTGCACCTCGATGGGGCAATGGCTGCTCGACGATTCGACGTTTTGGCCCAAACTCCCGGTCTGCAATTCAACACTGGCGCTCAACGTGCGCAGGACATGGAAGTTGTTCCTGGAAGCCCGCAATCGGTAGCGTTAACCAAATTATTCGGCGGCGGCGGCGTGTTTGTTTACGATGACGGCGTTCAACGCACCAACACCGGACCCTCATTTCCCAGTGTTGGACCAATCGAGTTTGGCGCGAGCCCATCGATCCTGTACGGCTTTGATAACCTTACAAGCGCAGCCACCGTAGTAAGGTACTTGGTTGATTCGTCCGGAGTCACACAGTCAACTACTACGGGAGCTCTTTTGACCGGGAATTCGATCAAGTTTTCCAACGGCCTCCTGTATTCAGGTTTCGGCCGAGTGGCAGACCCGGAGAGCCAGACGTTGGTAGGAACATTCGCGAGCACGGGCTTTTCTCAAGCCATGGCCGTCGATGCTGCTAATCATCGAGTTTTTTACATTACTGCCAATGGCACTAACATGGTGTTGACGGCTTTCGATTCTAATACTTTCCTGCCGATTGGATCGATAACGCTGCCCGGTATTTCCAACTCACCGACGAGTCTCGTGCGATGGGGAACCAACGGCCTTGCATTCAATACGACGGCTTCGGGATTTTTCGAAGCGGGCCAGATCTATATCTTGCAGACAGCATTGGTGTCAGATGCTGAGCCAATACCTGCCGGATTGCAGTTTGAAACTGATCGCCAATTTAGCTCTGAGGGCTTCGCACAGCAGGTAAGAGTTGTTCGAACTGGCGACGTCTCAGGCAGTATTTCCGTTAATTTTTCGACCAGCGACGGAACCGCCACTGCCGGATCCGATTACACCGCCACGAGCGGCACTCTCAACTTTGGTCCAGGCGAGTTGAGCAAAACCATTTCGATCCCAATCATCAGCGATCACCTTTTCGAAAATGGACAAGAAACATTCAACGTCAACCTAAGCAGCCCCACGGGAGGAGGCATCGTCACAACGCCGAGCACGACGGTCATTATCCAGGACAATGATTCCCCACCACAGATTTCTGTAGCACCTACTCTTCGTATCACTGAAGGTGATTCCGGAACCAAGAATGCTGCCATCAAGGTGACTCTGAGCAATGCATCCGTGCAGGCTGTAACCCTTGACTACGCGACTTCCAATGGCGGCACGGCCACGGCGGGAACTGACTACGTTGCTGCTTCCGGCACTGTTACCGTTCCTGCATTGGCAACCTCTGCAACTATTAATATCCCGATAAATGGCGATACCACGGTTGAGCCAGATGAAACCTTCCTGGTAACGTTGAGCAATCCCACAAACATAAGCTTTCTCTTTACTACCAATGTTACCGTGACGATTGCCAACGACGACGCGACGTTGCAACTGAGTAATAATTCTTTCAGCGTAAATGAATCGGCGGGACTGGCGACCGTGACGGTTACTCGAGTGGGAGACATTTCGAGAGCAGCTACAATCCAATTCGCTACCACCGATACAGCCGGCTTGCAGAGTTGCACGGTCGTTAACGGAAAGGCATCCGAGCGCTGCGATTATGGTACGGCAGTTGGAACGATACGATTTGCGATTGGTGAAATAACGAAGACGTTCACGCTGCCGATCGTCGACGATGCGCTCGTCGAAGGTGATGAAACTTTCACGGTGAATTTAAGTGGACCAACCGGAGCTGCACTTGGCAGCGTGACCACGGCGCCTATCACGATAGTAGACAACGATACATCGCCAGCGACGCAGAACCCGATTGATGGCGTGAGCTTCTTTGTCACCCAACAGTACATCGACTTTCTTGGCCGTTTACCTGACACGATTGGTTTGGCGAATTGGATCGCAACGTTGGGAAACTGTCCGAACAACGGGTTTGGGGAGTTTGATAATCCGGACTGCGATCGCGTACACGTTTCTGCGGGTTTCTTCCTGTCAGACGAGTTCCGCGGGCGCGGCTACTTCGCTTATAAATTCTACGAAGTGGGCCTCGACCGTCGACCAACTTACGTGGAGTTTATACCTGACATGGTCCAGGTCGGTGGGCCTCAGTCGCCTGAATCAGAAGCATTGAGCAAAGCGGCATACACAGATGCGTTTGTGCAGCGGCCGGAGTTTAAGAATCGTTACGATGCGCTCTCCAATAGCGCTTATGTGGATCTGCTCGAGGCTAATGCAGAAGTGACGCTGACAAACAAGGCTGAATTGGTTGATGCACTCAATACAAATCAGAAGACGCGCGCACAGGTACTGCGCGAGATCGTCGAGCTGCAATCGGTGACGGATAAGTTTTTCATACGCGCATTTGTGACGATGCAGTACTTCGGATATCTGCGCCGCGATCCGGATACGATTGGGTTCAATAACTGGGTTGTGACGCTGACGACTGACCCGAACAATTTCCGGCACATGATCTTCGGCTTCATCTTTTCAGACGAATACCGTCATCGTTTTGGACCGTAGTCGTGGTTATATGCCTTTTTGTGGCTAAAAAGGACCGCTTTACGGCGTCAATTCCGACGTCAGGACTGCTCCATTAAGATTCGGAAGCACCGCGGAAATCTTCAACACCTTTCGACTTGCCTTATCGATCCAAACAGTCTGTTTGTCTGCATCGTTGTCCGCGGCGAGTATCTCAACTTTGTAAGCATCAAAAGTGCCTGCCGGAACTGTGACGCTTTCAGATCCGAGCACCTTCAGTTGTTTGATCTGAGGCTTCTGTTTCTGCACGTCGAAATTTCGAAAACTCAAACTGTAGCCATCGGCCAGAGGAAGTGCAGCGATCACGTCAAACGTGCCGGCCCCATCTGCAAACAAAGCGCCACCTGGGTCCACATCAATCGGTTTGGATACTCCATTGACCGTTGCGGAGCCGCTCAGTTTATTCGGCGCAACGTTCATTTCGATTGTCAGTGGACCCTGCTTAATAAAGCGACGCTTCAGCAGCAGACTTCCTTTTTCGATTGTGCTGACGTCCATGCTCTCGCCTTGCGGAGTCTGAGTAGTTTCATTGACCATCCATGCCCCATTTTCTTCCTTGATGTCTGTCTTCATGGTGAGGGGAATTTCTTGGCCTCCGAGCGCAACGGAAGCCTTGTAGTTGTAAGTACCGGGCCGCAGATCTACAGCAGGTTTAGGAAGCGCGGAAGATGCGGTCATCATCTTCGGCAAGGTTACCGTCTTTACGTCGACGTTTATGTCGTTCAGACGTTGAGACACTTCAGGAGTCATACTTTCCTGGTAACGCCCACCGAGATACTTCGCGAGAAACTTCTCCGCACTGGCAAACATCGCCATGTTGTTTACCGGACGGGCAAAGCCGTGCCCTTCATCCGGCGCGACCAGATACTCAACTGGAAATCCTCGATCTCTTAGAGCGACTACGATCTGGTCAGATTCGCGTTTGTTAACGCGCGGATCGTTCGCTCCCTGGACCACGAGCAGAGGAGTCTTTATCTTTGCCGCAGCACTTAATGGTGACTGGCGTAGCAACTGGGCTTTTCCTTCAGGCGTGTTGGGATCGCCCATGCGCTCGTAGAAAACCTTTCGAATCTGTTCCCAGTATGGCGGAATCGAGTCGAGCAGCGTGATTAGATTTGATGGTCCAACAATCGATACTGCCGCTGCGTAAACGTCGGGTGTGAACGCAACTCCCGCAAGCGTGGCGTAACCTCCATACGACCCACCCATAATTCCAACGCGTTTCGGATCGGCAATACCCTGAGCGATGAGATATTTCGCACCCCAGGTCAGGTCATCCTGCATCTTGTCGCCCCACTGCTTGTTTCCAGCGTCGATAAACTTCTTGCCGTAACCAGTCGAACCGCGAAAGTTAGGTTCCAAGACAGCGTAGCCACGGTTGGCGAGAAACTGTGCTAAAGCGTTGTAGCCCCAACTGTCCCGATACCATGGACCACCGTGTGGAAAGATCACCACGGGAAGGTTCTTAGCTTCGACACCTTTGGGTAATGTTAGATAAGCCGGGATTTCCAAACCGTCAGACGATTGATACTTGACTGGCTTCATTGGAGCCAGATAGGAGCGGTTCAACTTCTCATATATCTGATATTGAAGCGTCAACTTTTTGGTGTTGCGATCAAACAGATAGGTCGAGCCGGGATCTGTATCGGCGTTTGCGGAGATGAGCCACAACCTTTCATCCTTGGTTGAAGAGTTGAAATTGATTTCTTTACCGGGAAGTTGCTTCTGCAAGTTTTTGTAATCAGCTTCGAATCCCTTGTCTTTCCAGTAGATTCGTTCGCGTTCATCATCGTACGAAGTGGCGATCAGCTCATCGGAAACTTCCGAGAACACGGCGTTGCCGAAGTCAACGCGTTTCAGCGGATCCGATTCAACCAACTCTTCTTTACCGGTGGTGGGGTTGAATAGTTCAAGACGAACGAGATCGACGTCGTTGCCTTTGTTGGTTTGGAAGTAAACTCGTTCGCCATCTTTGTTATAGCGAACTGGTCCACATGACTCAAACACGCTACAACTGTAAACCTTCGTAAACTTGTCTGCGTCGACGCGCAAGACTTCGGTGTCACCGTTCTCGGCCGATCTGGTTGCAAGTCGCAACTGGTCCTTGAGATCGAACACATAGCGGGTAATGCGTTCGGTGTTCTTGCGGATCAGCGTGCGCTCGCCGGTGGAGATTTTTACTTTATAAAGATCATGCCAGGCTGCGTCGCGATCGTTTATACCGACGTAGATCGCATCGGGCTCAGTACGAGGCACCGAATAGATAACTGCGCGCACGCCTTTTACGTCAGTGAGATTTCGAGCTGCCGGGACGTCTTGTCCCTGCGCGGGAGTGTCCGCAGGATTGACGGCGTAGACGTTGTAATTCTCATCGCCGGCTTTGTCCTGCACGAAGAGGATGTACTTGCCGTCACGTGACCAGAAATATGTGGGAATCGGCCGCTTGGTATCAGCGGTGATTGGTTTCGCGCTGGTAAACGGATCGGCCGTTTTCTTGACCCAAACGTTGCGTGTGCCTTTGAAGGGTTTGATAAAGGCGATGAAGGCTCCGTCCGGGGAGATCTGAGCGCCGGCGATTTCCGGGTCGCCGAAGAAGAGTTCGCGGTCGATCACGGGCGGACTCTGCGCCCAGACCGGTGCCGCTAGGGCGACTAGCAATAGAGCTGAAAGTATTAGGAAGGCAAGGATTGAGCGGCGAGACTGGCCGATTGAACGCATAAACACCTCTTTCGTTGGATTATTGATAGGCTTACCCGGCAAATGAACAGTCTTCTACGCAGGAGAGCCGTGTGAGGTTTCAATTAAACAGATCCGGCTATAATCCGTGTGATCTGTGGCTAAATAGTAAGCTCTTGGGAAGAGTGCTTCTTTGCGACTTAAATCGTGTAAATATCCTGTACCGTAATCAAAATATCGAGTTGACGAAGCGCTCTTTTTAGCTGCCGTTTGAAATTCTTGAAGAAGCTCAAATCTTCGTTAGTAATGATCTCAATCCGAATAATGTCATCAATAAACTTGACGCCTCCATAACGCCACGTTCCCTGAAACGGAGCCGAAAGTGAACTGACGGTCATTGCGCCAAAGACTGCAATGAGTTGCTGCTGGATTTCTTCTAGTTTTTCAGGCTCAACGTCGCTGCCATCGTTGTATTTCAGTGGCAAGTAGATCTCATATTTTTTCATCGTGAGGTCGTGAGGGTTGCGGCAGACGAACAGTGTTGCTTTCCAGTTTCTTAAAGGGAATGCGCTTTTGTCTAAGCAGTGTCAAATGTTCCTGTGAGACGCCATAAGTGTTTTCGGGTAGACACAAGACTGAGGTTCCGCTCTTGGCCAATGCGAGGAATCCTACTGCATTGTTATCTTTTGGTATCTGAATGTAGATCATGAGGTTCTCCCAGCAGAGAGCATAGGCTTCGGGTCGGTGCGTGTCAAGCTGAAGGCCACAAAAGGCATAAAAGCACAATCTGGAATGATTTTGTTAGTTCTAAAAAGGCCGCGTTTATGCGTCAAGAGTCCATGACCGCCTTCATCTCGCGCTGGAATCTTTAACCGACGCCAGCTAAACTGATAATCGAATGAACTCACGCCAAAACATGCTTGAGCGGTTACGGACCATCAAGCCGGCTTTGCAGCAAGAGTTTCCACTGCGCCGCATGGCCTTATTCGGTTCGTGGGCGCGAAACGAGCAGACCGAGACAAGTGACCTGGACATATTGGTCGAAGTCGATCCATCGATCGGCCTCCGCTTCGTTACCCTTGCCGAGCGCTTGGAATCATTGCTGGAACAACACGTCGACCTCGTCTCCAGCAGAGCCGTAAAACCGAATTTGTTAAGACAGATCCAAGCTGAACTTATCGATGTCTAAACGCGACCCTCTCGTCTTTTGGGATAGTCTTGATGAAAAACGCATCAGGGCGCCTGAAGCAAACTGGGCGGTTGAATCGGAGGAACGGATCGACGCCGTTGACCAAGGCGAGTTGCAAACAATAGACGGACCGCTTGCGCTTCAAGACCTTCGCTCGTCTCTCAGGAAATGACCCATATCGGTTTAAGTCCTCCGCGAATCACTTAATTTGGATGGGTGAGCGGCGTTTCCGAAATCGGCACTATAGAGATTAAAAATGTGTATCCGTTTGCCGTGCTTCACTTCAACCTCACCGAGATCCGATAGATATTGGGACCAACCGCTAAGACAAGACAGATCATCTACGCGCTTAGATACGAGAATATGTCCTTCGTCACCACAATCCATCACTCTCTGAGCGATATTAATACCGTCTCCTGCCAAGTTCTGATGCCTGTTGATATCCTTTGTAATATAGGCTGGTCCGATATTAAGGCCCATTCTTAAAGTTAGGTCCGGAGAATTCCGAATTCGACCACTTACTTCGATTGCACACTTGACGGGTGCCAATGGATCCCCAAGGAACGCCAAAGCCATTCCGTCGCCAGTCGGAATGGCGATAAGACATTCATTCTCTATCCCTAAGGCAAACTCTCGAGTTTGTTGAACGATGTCCTGCAGCAACCGCAACATACTTGTCTGTCTATCAACCGGCAGCTTGGAATAACCAACTATATCCATGAAAAGAACGTGCATTGTGTAGAGAGCAGGCGCATCGCTGATCCGGTCGGTTTTACCACTTGCAGACATTCGCTTCATCAATTCCTGATTTAACCGTTCCATCTTTTCCCGGATTTCTCGGTTGCGCGGATTGTTTACTTGCGGCAGGCCTAGCATGTCACGTGCTCGTTTGGCTTTTTGAATTGCCTCTCTTCGTCGCTCCAGGTCATTCGTCATTTCAATAGCGAGCTCTGAATTGAAGTTCGCCAGCTTTTCGGCAACCAACATTACATACTGCTCTGCTAGCCTAGTTCTATAGTCGACGTTTCGCTTCAACTCATCCTCTGTGTCTGTCGCCGACAGTCTGCATTTAATGTAAATCTGCCGCCTCTTCTTATCGAGAAATGCGATAGGAAAACCATCATCGGGAGCCTTTTGGTGGTCGATTTCAATTAACCAGTCTGGATCACCATCAAATGGGATCAGAACTTGGTGACCTGTGTCTCCGGTTTTCCGGTCAAATGTGTGATCGACTAATTCCACTGTTTCCTCGTCGATTGTTCTATCATGAGATCGGAGCCTTACATCTGATATTGCGAAGCGAGCAATTATTCTTTGTAAGCAATCATCGTTGCACTGCAGTACCTCTTCCTTTGACAGCGCATTGACATAAGCGACAGCCTCATCCAATCGCTCTCGAAGCTGGTAATCGATGTAATTAAAGGTGAAGACTGCTGATTGTTCAGCTGAATTAGACATTTTTGCACTACCAGAATCAGTTAGTTAAACTCGAGTATAAAGAGCGTACGCCACTGGGGACCTTGGTGCAACTTAGATACATGGCACGACGCATCTGTGGAATTTCTTATCATCTTGGTGTTATAGAAACTTTGAAAAGAAAAACGGCGCATTGGCGAATTGTGGTATAGTGCGCACTCACCCACCAAAATGAAGCGGGCCGACTTGTGGTTACGACACAAAATCGACCCTAGAACCTCAACCTTCTATCGAAAGGATGAAGCTCATGGCTAATCATAGTAGCGCAACAACGCGCGGAGAAACACCTCACGTAAACCGAACATCCAGGACCAACACGATCGTCAGTGCTCTTAAGCAAAGAGCGCGGGCTGTCTTGAATGACAATTCGATCGATCCGCAGAGTCGTGCGATTATCCGTTATGCGTTGGAGACAAACGATCCTTGGCTCGCGAGACTCGTCCGCCAGGCCGATGCGAGCGAAACAGTCGATTTGTCGGAGATATCGCGAGGCAGCGAAGCGGATTCAACGGAGCACAAGATTAAAGGGCTGACAGAGATGATTTGTTGTGGCGGGGAACAATCTACCGCGGCGTTGTTAGTGCTAATGGCGACGCTTGGAAAGGCGACAGACCCGAACGCGATCGCGAACACTGTGAAGCACCTTGCCTTTACGCGCTCCGGTGAGTTGAACGTATACGGCATAGTCGATGCGTAGATCGCCGCGCTCGAATGTGAGTTGTTCACTGTGCGTTGAATCGATCTGGCCTTGCACGAAGAGGGCTTCACAGGTTATTCAAGGTTGACCGGAGCCTGTAGAGCACTCTTCGTGCGCGGCTTGATGGTCTTAATCCCGACGCATAATCTGACAAGTCTATGAACCTCAGCCTAACACCAAAAGTATTGCGTTGGGCTCGCGAACGCGCGGGGTTGGATCAGCGTACCCTGGCGAAGAAGGTGACTGGTAAGCCAACTGCTGAACGTGTGAAGCAGTGGGAACAGACTGGGATGCTGACATTTGCGCAGGTCAGGAAACTAGCGCATGCGACTCACACACCGGAAGGATTTCTTTACCTCAATGAACCTCCCGACGACCATCTGCCGATCCCCGATTTTCGTACTGTCGGCGATGAGCGTGTCAAGCGTCCAAGTCCCGATCTTCTCGACACTATCAACATGATGCAGCGTCGTCAGACGTGGATGCGCGAATTTCTTATTGAAGAAGCTGAACCACAATTGCACTTTGTCGGTAGTGCCACCTTGAACAGTAATTCGCAGAAAGTGGCCGCCGAAATGCGCAAGACTCTTGGTGTTGCCGGCGGTTGGGCCAATGAGGAAAGCACATGGACAGATGCGCTGATGCATCTGCGACAGAAAATTGAGGCTGCCGGTATTTTGATTGTTATTAATGGCGTCGTCGGAAATAACAACTACCGAAGACTGGATCCAAACGAATTTCGTGGCTTCGTGTTATCCGACGTATACGCGCCTTTGGTCTTCATCAATGGTGCTGACTTTAAGGCTGCGCAAATGTTTACTATCGCGCATGAAGTGGCGCATCTCTGGATAAATCGAGAAGGCGTTTCGAATTTCGAAGCGATGCAACCTCCCCCAATTCGCGTTGAGCAGTGGTGTAACCAAGCAGCTGCTGAATTCCTGGTTCCGGCGGCTGAACTCTCAGAAGCTTGGGAACATGACAATCAATCAAAAGAACCATATCAGGCTCTCACAGCGCGCTTCAAAGTCAGCACCATAGTCGCCGCTCGACGCGTGTTGGACCTTGGCCTCATTAGTAAGAAACAGTTCTTTGAGTTTTACGAAAGCTATCAAAAAGATGAGCGAAGAAAGGAGGCGAAGAAAAACAAAGGCGGAGACTTCTGGAACACGCAGAATGTGCGCGTGGGACAGCGCTTTGGTACTGCAGTCGTGCGAGCGGCCAAAGAAGGCCGGCTGCTTTATCGCGAGGCTTATCAACTGACAGGTTTAAGTGGAAAGACTTTTGATCGTTTTGCTGAGAATTTAGGTTTTAGAGTATGAGCACTTCCTCACCGGTGTACGTCCTGGACACAAATGTTTTTGTCCAGGCTCATAGACGTCATTACGCATTTGAGATCTGCCCTGGCTTTTGGGACTGTCTGATTCATTATCACGAATCCGGTCGGATTGTAAGTATCGATCGCGTTCGCGATGAGATACTTGCCGGCGATGCGCTGGAGGCTTGGGCCAAAAATTCTGCTCCTTCAGGTTTGTTTGCGGCCACCGCCGATGCCGCTGTTGTCCAGAAATATACAGACATCATTAGCTGGGCCAAAGCGAATTCGCAATTCAACTCAGAGGCTAAGACAGGTTTTGCTCAGGTTGCGGATCCTTGGCTCTGTGCGTATGCGAAAGCGAACTCCGGGCACGTCGTCGTAACTCACGAAGAACTCAGCCCACAAGCGAAGAGGCGGGTTCCAATACCTAACGTGTGTCAGCAGTTTGGTGTGAATTACGTTGACCCATTTACAATGCTGAAAGACTTGAAGGTTCGCTTTCAATGGAATGCTGAATAATGCTTCGGCAGATCCAATTTACGGCCAATTAGCGTGGGTCGTAATTGACGCGCACGCCGCTCGCGAATCCTTTCACGCCTGAGCGTGTCACTTTTGGGCAGCCGCCGATCGAGAGTTCGCGAAGATGGGGCAGGGTGGTCAGATAAGGGATGCCGGCATCGGTGATGAATTTGCAGCCTTCGAAGGAGAGTTCTTCGAGGGATACAATGCGGCTTAACAGCTCAAGGCTCGTGTCGGTGATCAGTGTATAGCCGGCGTGATATTTCTTGAGGGTTGGCAGTCGTACCAAGTGACTCGTCGCGACGTCTCCCGTGTCGCGGCAGTACATCAGAATCAACGATTCTAATTGTTGACTGCGGCCGATGTGACGAAAACCATCATCGCCAACATCCATCGGCAGCAACTCTTTCAGTGAAGGGAACTCGGGCAAACTCGCGAGCGACGCATCGTCGACGAACTTACAACTGACCGCCAGCCCTTTCAACGCAGGCATTCGCGACAGCGCAACAAACCCGCGCCCTGTTAAATTCGGACACTCACGTCCCCAAATGTATTCAATCGTTTGAGATCGACTGAGAGATCTAAAACCCTCATCAGTAGCGACTGTGCTCTGGCCCATGAGCATGCGCAGTCTTGGAAGCGCAGCAATGTGGCGCATGGCATCGTCGTCGCAGAGTTCACCTTGACAACCCAGGTAAACCAGATTCGATAAGCCATCGAGACATTGGAGATCGTCACCGCACAAACGCGACGTGTGCCAGAAAAAACTTAGACCGAAAAGTCCATCGAGCCCATGTAGTTCGTCCAACCCTTGCCGAGTAAATGGACCATCGATGAGAAGATTGGTGGGCTCAACACTAAACGACATCAGCCCGTATTCAGGTTCTTCTGCCGGCCGCGTCTTGAAAGCAGGAAACTGTTGCAGCAACGCGAGACCGTCATCACTCACGTTGCGGCCGGTCTTGAAGCGACATAGTTTGGGTTTTCCAACCAGCGCCGCGATCGCGCCATCGCCTGTGTTGCAGCCCAATAGATCAACTTCTTCCAGCTGATCGCAAAAGCTGAGATTCGCAACTCCCTTGTCAGTGATGTTGCCTTGCCAATACATCTGGAACACGCGGAGTTCGCGCAGATGGGCCAGCGCTTCCAGGCCACGGTCGGTGATCTGACCTCCCAAAACTAATTCATGCAATTGCGGCATACGCGCGAGATACCGGAGGCCGTTGTCTGTTAGACGCTTTGAACCGTCGAGGTTGAGCGACGTGACTTGATCCAGTTGCGAAATGACCTCGAGATCCTCATCGCCGATAAGATTCCGCGAGTTAATGGCTGTAAGTCCCAACTCCCTGATTACAGCACAGACGTCCTCCCAATCTTTCTTTGCCATCGGTTGGCGCGGCTCGATGCTGTTGTTGGTCCAATCAATGCGATAAAAAGGAGGTTTGGAGCTCAAGACTACAGGCGCGGAGTATAGATCGTTTGCGGCTTCGTTAGTTGACTGCACCAACTCATTCCAATCCTTGAAGCCGTAGAGTTGTGCGACGAGAACTTGCGCATCGTCCAACGTGAAGTTGTTTACACGTCGTTCCGTGTCAGGAAGATTGAAAAGCTTATCGCGAATGAAGTTGCCGATCTGTTCGATGTTGAGTTCGCTGTGGAAGAGATTGTTAAGGCGCGTGGCTGCCTCGACGTCAGCTAAGTTGTAAGCAGCTACAAGATCTTCTGCGATCCGGCTGTGTTGTTCGAGTTCTCGAGGTTGAGCAGCCTGAATGTGGTGAACGAGTTTGGGCCAACTTTCAAAACCGTGCTCGCGAGCGAGGATGAGCTGCGCATCCGCGAGGATTGGGTCGGAAACATTTGGTTTGTACTTGTGGAGACGATCGATCGCAGACGGATCACCGTTGCCTAACTGTTGCAGCAACTCCTTAGCTCGTTTGCGGAGTTGAGCCAGGGAAGGACGGTTGGGCAGACGGGGTGTGGAATCAGACATGTTGATCTCCTTTCGTTAGCGCCCGTGTCCGCACGCGAGCCAAAAGAAGATCGAGTTTGTCGCAAGACAAATGTCAGGTGGGCTCAGCCCTTTCCGCGGACGGGTTGCGGCCTGTTACGCAGCAGGAATAGTAACTTGTAGTTGTCAGGTAAACAATAGTTCTCACCCACAGATTCCAGAATCTGTGCAATCTGTGGATGGAAAAAAACTTATGTCTGAAATCAGACTGAGTCCGGTTCAGAACAGACAGATCGTGTACTCTTCAAGCGTAGCGTTAGTCATCGGATAGTTCCTCACCCCCAAGGGCTATCACCCGACCTCCCCTAACCGTATAGGCAAGCAGAGCCGAAGCCGTCCAGCGAGCAGGCTTCGAGGTTTGCCGTTTCCCTGATTGCTGAGGAAGTAATGTGTGTTTGCGATTGCTTCGAACGCTATGAGGTCGGGAAGCATCGAAATTCGAGGACGGAAAGAGTTATTTCTGTCCAATATAATAATGCAATTGTAATTAGGATTAATACCATCGGGAATGATCGTCGTTAACGCTGCGGTCGAAACTGCGGAAGTCGCAGCTCCGATCATCTCGAGCTCGAGCTTCACATTCAGAAAACGCTATTAAGTTGAGTCGCTGGACTCAAAGTGCGGTAGCTCTGTCTTAAGAAACCGCGACCTTAGGTGGCGTGCTTCAGCAACAGACGTCTCCTTCACGCGGCGTTGCCCTCGGCTTTCCTGCCCGCAAATAGGCACAAAAGCACACGAGAATTAAGATGAAGTTCAGCCGCGACAAGCGAATCGCTGCAAGCGTTTGCGCAACGGCGAACGAAAAGTTTTGGTTGGTATGGCCCATCCATCCACAGATTACACAGATACCAAATTGGAGGAATGAGTAATGAGCAGAGAAGAAACAGAAGACAATACCATCTACAAAGTGGTCCTGAATCACGAGGAGCAGTATTCGATCTGGCCCGCCGATCGCGAGAACGCGCTTGGCTGGCGCGATGCTGGTAAGAGCGGCACGAAAGCAGAATGCCTCGCGTACATCAAGGAAATCTGGACTGACATGCGCCCGCTCAGTTTGAGAAAGAAGATGGAAGCTCAGGCAGGCTGATCTGAGGAGTGTCGAAATGGCAGACGTATACCTGAGGCCGAATGTGCTGATCGAGCCGCTGTATAACCAGTGGTACGCCTGGCCGAATCTGATTTCACCGGCAACCGCCGCGATGTACGTGGCCAATCAGCACTTGAAGATCATGCAGTCGTTCGTCGCGGCGCCACAGGTCCATGTCTCGGCACTAAAAAACCCGGCGATGCTCGGCGGTCCTTTTATTAATTACGACGCGAGCCACGCGCCGGCTATCAGGGAGTTGATGGGGCAGACAGTACGCGATCACGCGCACATGGTTGAATTTGCCAAAGCGGTAAAAACTCTCGATCAGATGCTGGCCGACGAAGGTCATGGTTATTCACTCGAACCGCTTTACCGGCGAGTGCCTGACATCCTCAAAGGTTATGTTGAGCTCGTTTACGATCTCAACAACCATCCGTCAATGCGATTCCTGGAAGGACTGCTCTTCCGCAGCCGATTCTATAACCCAAAGTCGCAGAGCGTGGCGATGTCGCTGGTAGAAAGCGACAGCCGGTCATTCGTTTTCAGCACGCCGCGGCTCAAGAACGACGGTCATCTTCACCTCGACATTCCTTTCGATCATGAAGGACTGCGCGAACTCTTCAAGATGAAACAGACACCGCGTACATACAAGTGGATCAAAGAGGCACTCGGAGTGCGCGATGAGGACGACGCGCTGTTCTCGACTTTCTTCACCGAAGAGGCGCCACCGCCACCAACCTCGTACGAAGGTGACGGCGTGAGAATTCGTTACTTCGGTCACGCCTGCGTATTGATCGAAACACGCAACACGAGCGTACTTACCGATCCAGTAATCAGCTATCCGTTTCCGGGTGCAGGCGACCGCTATACGCTCGCCGATCTGCCGGAGAGCATCGATTACGTCCTGATCACGCATAGCCATCAGGACCATTGTATGCTCGAACCTTTGATGCAGTTGCGTCACCGCATCAAACACCTGATCGTGCCGAAAAACAGCAGCGGATTTCTCGCCGATCCCTCGCTCAAGCTCGTGTTGCAGCAGATCGGCTTCAATCAGGTTAGAGAAGTTGACGAGATGGAATCGATCGAGGTCGAGGATGGCTACCTCATGGCGGTCCCGTTTCTCGGTGAGCACGGCGACCTCAACGTCAGAAGCAAAGGCGCCTACCTGATCAACCTGAACGGGAAGTCAATCTTCTTTGGTGCGGATTCAAACAACCTCGAGGCGGCACTTTACGATCACATCCATGATGCCGCCGGCCCTCTCGATGCGTTGTTTCTGGGCATGGAGTGTGATGGTGCGCCGATGTCGTGGCTCTATGGACCACTGATGACCAAACCGCTGTTGCGCAAGGTGGACCAATCGCGGC
>DATFHH010000047.1:0-26156 GCA_035248565.1 Pyrinomonadaceae bacterium
GTTCGGCTGCGCAGTCATCTTTCGCAGTTTCAGGAGGCACTTGATGATCCCGGTGAGGCCGGAAAGATGCTCGATTTTCTGTTGCAGGAACTCAATCGTGAAGCTAACACGACCCTCTCGAAATCTACCGACCTCGTGATCAAGGAAGCGGGACTGGCGATAAAGGCGGAAGTCGAAAAACTTCGCGAGCAGGTTCAGAATGTCGAGTAAAGTGAAAGAACGGCCACTGGCGAATCCAGTTGATACCACCACTCCGAGAGGCACTCTCTTCGTCGTCAGTTCACCGTCAGGCGGCGGCAAAGGCACAATCATTCGCCACGTGCTGGAGCTTGTTGAGAATCTTAGCTATTCTGTGTCCTACACAACTCGCGCGCCACGTCTCGGCGAAGTCGATGGCCGCGAGTATTTCTTTGTAAGTCGCGAGACTTTCGAAGAGATGGTCGCTGCAGGCGAGTTTCTTGAATGGGCCTGCGTTCATGGAAACTTTTACGGTACCGCTAAACGACAGATTGCCGAAGACACTGCTTTAGGCAAGGACATCCTGCTCGAAGTAGACGTTCAGGGCGCTGCCAGCGTGCGACAGTTGCTGATGGATTCGGTAAGTATCTTCATCTTGCCGCCCTCATACCGTGTGTTGCGCGAGCGATTACTGGCCCGCGGCACGGACACAGCAGAAGAACTGGAACTTCGTTTACGTAATGCACCTGATGAACTGAGCCAGTACTCGGCTTTTGACTACGTAATCATCAATGACGAGATCGCGCGAGCAGCAGGCCAGCTTGCCTCGATTATTTACGCGGAGCGGGCGCGTTGCGTGCGCCAGGATAGTGTGGTTCGTGAAGTGATCAAAGAATTCATGGCCGGACAAGAGTAATTATACGTTCATAACAGAAGGAGCAATCGAGTGGCTACGACGACAGAGTTGGTTGAAGGTGACGTTGAAGGGACAGGCGGTCCGGCGATTGATTCGAAATATCGTTTAATAATTCTCGCGGCCAAGCGCAGCAAACAATTGCAGCGGGGAGCGCAGCCCAGAATCGAGATTGATCCACAGAAACACAAACCGACGCGTATTGCGTTGGAAGAGGTGATGCGCGGGCGGGTGCATTTTGATATCAAGGAAGCAGACGGCAAGAAAACTGAGTGATCCACAGATTACGCAGATTACACAGATCTTTTAAGAAATCTGCGTAATCTGTGGATTACATGCCTTTGTAGTCAGGTCCGCCACCGCCTTCAGGCGTTACCCAGTTGATGATCTGATAGGGATCCATGATGTCGCACGTCTTGCAGTGCACGCAGTTTGAAAAGTTGATCTGCAAACGCCGCTTTCCGTTACCACCGTCTTCGACCATCTCGTAAACCGCCGCCGGACAGAATCGCTGACAAGGATTGCCATACTCTTCAGCACAGCGCGTTGCGCAGATGTTAGTGTCGAGCACGTGCAGATGGACCGGCTGGTCTTCATCATGCCCAACCGCCGCGTGGTAGACGTCTGTTAGTTTGTTGAAAGTGAGCTTGCCGTCAAAGCGCAGATCTTTGTAGCGCTGTTCGAGCTTGTCGCCGTGATAACCGTAAGCGGAAAGCTGCTTCATCTCTTCATGACCCGCCAAACCATGGTCGCGATCGAAGATTCCCCACGCGCGCCCGCCAGTCACAAATTGCAGTCCGGTATTGATTAGACCAAGCCAGCGGCCATGCCGGAAACCGGCGTGAAAGTTTCTAACCTTGCGCAGCTCCGGAATGATCCAACTCTCATTTACGACTTGTTCGTAACGCTGCAACTGTTTTGCTGAATAATCGCCGGACAGCAAAGCCTCATAGATCACTTCGGCCGCCAACATGCCACTCTTGATCGCCGAGTGAATTCCCTTCAGTCGTTGAGCATTGAGAAATCCCGCGCAGTCGCCAACCAAAAGCACGCCATCGGCGTACATGCGAGGCATCGCGAAGTAACCACCGGCGGCGATCGTCTTTGCTCCGTAACGAATCATCTTGCCGCCGTCCAGCAGACGCGCGACGTAAGGATGAGTCTTGAAACGCTGAAACTCAGCGTGCGGATCGATCAGCGGGTCTTTGTAATCGAGACCGGTGACGTAGCCGATATTCAACACACGATTCTGCATTCCGTAGATCCAGCCGCCGCCGTACGTCGCCGAGTCAGAGGGAAAACCGAGTGTGTGCGTTACACGACCGGTAGGATATCGATCGTCCGGCAGTTCCCACAGTTCTTTCACGCCGATGCTGTAGACTTGTGGCTCGCGACCTTGGGCAAGTCCTAGACGTTCGGTGAGTTGTTTTGTAAGTGAACCGCGTGGTCCTTCACCAAGGACGGTGATCTTCGCTTGCAGATCGACGCCGGGCTCGTAGTTGGCCTTTGGTTTACCTTCCTTGTCGATGCCTTTGTCGCCGGTGCGAACACCAAGCACGCGATCGTGCTCGTCATAAAGTAGATCAGCGCCAGGAAACTCCGGAAAGATGTTGACGCCTGCCTCTTCACACTTCTCACCCAACCATGCAGTCAGACGATTTAGTGAAACGATATAGTAACCGTGGTTCTTTAACGGAGGCGGCGTTATCGGCGAACGCAGGGCGAGCTTCGGGGTGAGATAGAGAAAGTAATCTTCTTTGACGGGAGATTCGAGTGGCGCGCCTTGCGCTTCAAAATCAGGAATGAGCTCGCGCAGAGCTTTCGGATCCATCACCGCGCCGGAAAGAATGTGCGATCCGACGGCGGCGCCTTTTTCGATAACAGCGATCTCGATGTCGCCGAGTTTGTCGTTCTGTTTTACCAGGCGTGCTAGATGAAGCGCGCCGCTCAGATTAGCCGGACCAGCGCCCACGAATACAACGTCGAACTCCAGAGTTTCACGTTCCATGTCCACAGATTACACAGAACGCGCAGATTGTTTCAATCAGTGAAATCTGTGTAATCTGTTGGTATGCCAAATCATCTGATTAATGAAACGAGTCCTTATTTGTTGCAGCATGCGCACAATCCGGTCGATTGGTATCCCTGGGGCGAAGAAGCTTTTGAAAAGGCGCGCAGCGAGAACAAACCGGTGTTGCTCAGCGTTGGTTACTCGGCGTGTCACTGGTGTCACGTGATGGCCCACGAGTCGTTCGAAGACGAAGACATTGCGAAACTCATGAATGAACTATTCGTGAATATCAAGGTGGATCGTGAAGAACGGCCGGACCTGGACCAGATCTACATGAACGCGGTGCAGATGATGACTCATCACGGTGGATGGCCCATGACTGTGTTCCTCACGCCTGATGCAATTCCGTTTTATGGTGGCACTTACTTCCCGCCTCAGGATCGTTACAACATGCCTGGATTTCCGAGGGTTTTGATCAGCGTCGCCGAAGCATATCGCGATCGACGCGATGACATCGTCGAGACCGGCGCTTCGCTGGTCAACGAGCTCAAACGTCTTGGCGCGAGTAGCGGCTCGGATCAACCGGTTGAGATCGATCTACTCAACGCCACCTACACCGGAACGGTCAGAAGTTACGACTCAGTGAACGGCGGTTTTGGCGGTGCACCAAAGTTTCCACCGGCGATGACATTGGAGTTTCTCTTGCGCACACACGTTCGCACCGGCAATCGTGATGCGATCGAGATCGTCGGTCACACGTGTCAGAAGATGGCGGAAGGTGGAATTTACGATCAACTCGGCGGCGGTTTTCATCGTTACTCGACAGACTCGAAGTGGCTGGTTCCGCATTTCGAAAAGATGCTCTACGACAATGCCCTGCTCTCGCGGGTTTATCTTCACTACTTTCAAATAAGCCAGGCGCCGTTTGCGCGCGAGACTGTCGAGGGCATTCTCGATTACGTACTGCGGGAGATGACCGATCCGTCGGGCGGTTTTTATTCGACGCAGGATGCAGATTCGGAAGGTCACGAAGGAAAGTTTTTCGTTTGGGACATCGACGAGATCCGAAATGCACTCGGCGAAACCGACGCTTCGCTTTTCTGCGCTTATTACAACATCACCGAGTCAGGCAATTTCGAAGGCAGGAACATTCCAAACGTCACACACTCACTCGAAGAGGTCGCGACAGCGCAAGGCGTTTCAACTTCCGAACTGCAAACCTCTCTGAAAGAAAGTAAACGGAAACTTTTTGAGCTACGAGAGAAGCGCGTCAAGCCCGATCGCGATGAAAAAGTCCTCACTGCCTGGAACGGTCTGATGATGGCGAGCTTTGCCGAAGCGGGTGTGGTCCTCAATCGCGCTGATTACACAAACGCTGCCCGACGAAATGCTGAGTTTGTGTTGTCGAGCCTGCGACGTGATGGAATGTTGCTGCGCACGTGGAAAGAAGGCGTCGCGAAGTTCAATGCTTATCTCGAAGACTATGCGTTTCTGATCGAGGGACTGGTGACGCTCTACGAAACGACCGGGGAATTTCGCTGGCTCGACGAAGCGCGCACGTTGACTGATCGAATGATCGAGGAGTTTTGGGACAGCGAAGGCGGCGGCTTCTTCTTCACCGGCAAGAGTCACGAGAATCTGATCGTGCGTTCGAAGGACTACTTCGACAATGCCACGCCTTCGGGCAATTCGGTTGCCGCCGGTGTTCTTTTGAGATTGGCAATTCTCACTGGCGAAGAAAATTATCGAAAGCTCGCTGCGGCGATCATTCAGGAGATCGGCGATGCAGCGAGACGGTATCCTTCCGCCTTTGGCTACGCTCTATCGGCTGTCGATTTTCTCCTTTCGACGCCGAAGGAAGTAGCAATCGTCGGAACGAACCCGACCGACATCCAGCCGCTCCTTCGAGAGACTTGGCGACCGTACCTGCCGAACAAAGTGGTCGCGGCAGGTTTCGGCGGTGAAAATATCCCGCTTTTGCAGGATCGACCGCTGCAAAAGGGTCTGCCGACGGCGTACGTTTGCGAACATTACACGTGCAAACAGCCGGTCAATGACGCGTCCCTTCTAGCACGACAGCTTCGTGGCTAGATTTGAGCGTCTCCTTGGAGTGCGGTGCCTTGACGCCGCTTTGGCCAAAGCGGTGCCAAGGCACCGCACTCCAAGGAGACGCCCGATAATTTCTTGACCTAAACCTCAGAAAAACGCTATATTTACTCTGTGCCAAACAACGTTGGCACCATGCCAAAGCAGTAAATCACCTTCGTCAGGTTCCCAGTAATGCTGAAAACTAATTCGAAGAGCACCGCTCTCCTCGCAGGTATCTCTGCGGTGAGTATTTTATTACTGATTTCGGCACTCATTACCACCGTTCATCTCGCGCTGTTCACCGACGTAGGCATCAGCTCCTGGCTGCTACTTCTTCTGCTCACAATCGCATCGAGCCGTCTGACTGTCCGTGTCACCAGTACTGATGGCTTTCTCAGCAGCAGAGAATCCATTGCCGATTCGTTTGTGTTGTTGGCGGTGATGCTTTACGCGGTCCCCCCGTCAGACTCTGCCGGTCCAGCCGTACTGCTCGCCGCGCTCGTCGGCTTTGTTTCGACATTCAGGATTGCGAGCAACCGTGAAGTGATACTGAAGACCGGCATGGCTGTCGTCTCGACTTTTGTTGCGGCTTCGTTGTACGGCGCACTCGTCGATCTTTTCGCCGGCGAGACTGAGTTGACGGCGCAAGGCGCTCTCTCGTTGAATGTATTTCTGGTTCCACTCCTCGTTCTTGCTGCGTTGCAGTATGCGCTGAGCACGATCGTGACTGCATGGTTTCTCAGTTTCGACGCCGGCAAGCTCACGCTCATTCCAACTCAGGAAACGATGGTTTGGACACTCACCACCAAACTCGCGGGCGCTGCCTCCGCGGTTCTCTTTTACACAGCCTTTCTGAACAAGAGCCTCGCTTTCGCTGTTCTCGGTCTGCTCATCTCCGCACTGGTCTATCTGCTCTATCGTTTCAACGAACGCCGTCACGAAGAGATCAGACGCGCTGAAGCAGAGCAACGGCGTCACGTGGAAGAGATGGCCACTATTCATATGAACACGATCGAGTCGTTGGCCATCGCGATCGATGCGAAGGACCAGACGACGCACGGTCACGTTCGTCGCACACAGATCTATGCCAAGGAAATGGGCAAGCTCTTCAACGTCACCGAAAAGGAATTACAAGCGCTACACGCGGGCGCTCTCCTTCACGACATCGGCAAACTGGCAGTGCCTGAGTACATCCTGAACAAACCGGGCAAACTCACCGAAGCAGAATTCGCCAAGATGAAGATTCATCCGGTTGTCGGCGGCGATATTCTCAAACGTGTCAACTTCCCTTACCCGGTCGAAGACATTGTCCGTTATCACCACGAAAAGTGGGACGGCAGTGGTTATCCGAAAGGATTGAAAGGCGAAGCGATTCCGTTGGTAGCGCGGATCATTTCAGTAGTCGACTTCTACGACGCGACGCGCTGCGATCGTCCATACCGCAAAGGAATGAAACGCGAAGAGTCACTCGCATTGCTTCGCAGCATGGTTGGTAGCGCGTTTGATCCGAAGGTGGTCGAAACGTTTATCGAGCACGTCGTAAAGTTCGATCGTCTGATCGATCTACACGACATTCAGGAACAAGTTGCTTCGTCGGCTGCATTGGACATGCAAACAAGCACCAAGCCCGACGCTGGTCTGGCGCCCGATGTTCTCGGCACTGCTGAAGAATCTTCCGGCTTCCGCTCCATCAGCGACGCTCAGCGAGAAGTGTTTGCGCTGCACGAGATCGCGCAAACCATCGGCTCGTCACTCAACTTGAGCGACACGGTGACGCTGGTTGCGAACAAGCTGAGAGCGATCGTGCCTTTCGACACGTGCGTGATCTATTTAGTTGACGAGCCATCCGGCAAGGCGATCGCAGCCCATGTTATCGGCGAAGAAGTTGAGGTGTTTAATCGACGAAGAATCAACATCGGCGACGGCATCACTGGCTGGGTGATCGCTAACGCGCGTTCGATGTGCAACGCGTCGCCGGAACTGGATCTCGTGGGGGTTCCTGATGAAGTCGTAAAGCGCTTTCGCGGCGTGCTGGTGTCGCCACTGACTCGCGAAGACGGCGCCTTCGGCGCAATTTCGTTGTACTCGCAGAGTCGCACTTCGTTCACAGTCGAGCATGTTCGTTTGCTGGAGTCGGTATGCCAGCACGCGTCGAGTGCACTCAACAACGCGCTGACTTACGAGAGAACGCGTGAGAGCGCGCTGATCGATCCGCTGACAGAACTGCCGAACGCGCGTGGTTTCTACATGATGCTCGAGCAAAGGCTTGCCGAGTGCCAACGCATGAATAAAGAGCCGCTCGCGGTTGTGTGCATGGACATTGACGATTTCAAGGTCGTAAATGATAAGTACGGGCATTCAATTGGCGATCGTTTGCTGGCCAGCGTTGCGGGCGTTGTTCGTCGCGAACTCAGGCAGATGGACATCCTCACGCGCTATGCCGGTGACGAATTCGTGGCCATCATGCCGATGGCGTCGAGCAAAATGGCGGCCTCGATTGGCGAACGCATGCGAATTACGGTTGAAGAGCAACTGTTCTCGGTACGCGCCGGTACGATGGTTGGATTGGGCGTGAGTCTCGGCGTGGCCTGTTTCCCGGAAGATGGTGAGACGAGTGAGGAGTTGCTCACGACGGCGGCCCGGAGAATGCAGCACAACAAGAACAGCCGGAAGGCGATACTCACGGTTGCTGAAGCCGGGATCAGCTCGATCGACATGCTGACTTAGGCCGCGGATTTACGCGGATAAACGCGGATGTGGCCCTGCTTTGCTCGCCGCCGTGTGTCTCGCTTATAATTCCTCGCTTCATGCAACAACTTAAAGAAGAACACGACACCGCCAAGGAACGACAAAAAGACCGGTTCAGCGGACTTAAACCCGACCAGCTCGTCGAACTCTACCGGCAGATGCTTTTGATTCGCCGCTTCGAAGAGAAGTCGGCGGAAGTTTATGTCGCCGGCAAGATCGGGGGCTTCTGTCACCTTTACATCGGCCAGGAAGCAGTCGGCGTTGGTGCGATCTCTGCCATCCGCAAAGACGACTACGTCCTCGCAAGTTATCGCGAACACGGGCTCGCGCTGGCTAAAGGAATGTCGGCGCGGTCAATCATGGCTGAGTTGTTTGGCAAAGCCACCGGTTGCTCGAAAGGCAAGGGCGGCTCGATGCACATGTTTGAAAAGGAACTCGGTTTTCTCGGCGGCCATGCAATCGTCGGTGGTCAGATTCCACTCGCGACGGGCACGGCCTTCGCTACGAAGTATCAAGGCACTGATCAAGTGACACTCTGTTTCTTCGGCGAAGCAGCGGTGAACCAGGGCGCGTTTCACGAATCACTGAACATGGCCCAACTCTGGAAACTGCCCTGCATCTACATCTGCGAAAATAACCAGTACGGCATGGGCACTTCGCTCGCGCGAGCAATGTCGTTGAGCGATATTGCGCAGAAGGCATGCGCCTACGAGGTGGCGGCGGAGTTTGTTGACGGCATGGACGTACTTGCCGTTCGCGAAGCTACGTTGCGCGCTGTCGAACGCGCGCGCAAGGATTATCTGCCGACGCTGCTCGAAGTCCGCACTTATCGCTTCATGGGCCACTCGATGTCCGATCCCGGCAACTATCGCACGCGAGCTGAGATCGAGAAGTACCAGGAGCGTGATCCGATCAAACTCTTCTCCGCGAGTCTGCTCGAACAAAAGATCGTTGACAACAAAGCGCTTGAAGAGATTGATAAAAAAATACGTGGAGAGGTTGAAGACTCGGTGCGGTTTGCTGATGAGAGTCCTTTGCCTGATCCGGCAGAGTTGTACACCGATGTGTATGCTACTCCCATCGAGCGCGGTCGAAAATAGTTTTTCCTTGGAGTGCGGCGGCCTGGCGCCGCTTTGGCCGTGATCACGCATCTTCGATAACAAAGCGGCGCCGGGCCGCCGCACTCCAAGGAGGTACGCAAAGCTACCCACAACATGGCAACAATCACGATACGCGAAGCACTGAATCAAGCACTGCGGGAGGAGTTGGCCCGCGACGAAAAAGTTTTCTTAATGGGCGAGGAAGTCGCCGAGTACGACGGCGCTTACAAAGTTTCCAAAGGTCTGCTCCACGAATTTGGTCCAAAGCGAGTCATTGACACACCGATTACTGAGCTCGGCTTCGCCGGACTCGGAGTCGGCGCAGCTATGGCAGGACTCAGGCCTATCGTCGAGTTCATGACCTTTAACTTCTCGATTCTTGCTACGGACCAGATCATCAACTCCGCCGCGAAGATGCTTTACATGTCCGGCGGCCAGTTCAATATTCCGATCGTGTTTCGTGGTCCAGGTGGTTCGGCGTTTCAAGTCTCATCGCAGCATTCGCAGGCGCTCGAATCGTGGTATGCCTACTTCCCTGGACTCAAAGTGGTGATGCCGTCAACGCCAGCCGACGCTAAAGGTCTTTTGAAATCTGCGATCCGCGACAATGATCCGGTCGTGTTCATCGAGCAGGAAAGAATGTACGGCAACAAAGGCGAGGTGCCGGACGATCCTGATTTCACGATTCCTTTAGGCGTCGCCGACGTGAAACGGGAAGGAACTGACGTGACGATCGTTGCGAGATCGTTAATGCTGCCGCTTGCACTGAAGGCAGCGGAGCAACTCGAACAGCAGGGTGTTTCGTGTGAGGTGATCGATCCGAGGACGATCAGGCCGCTCGACATCGACACCATTGTGGAATCAGTAAAGAAAACAAATCGCGTGGTGCTGGCGGAGGAGTCGCATCCCATCTGCGGGGTCAATGCTGAGATCAGCAGTGAGATTATGGAGCGTGCGTTCGATTATCTCGATGCTCCAGTGAAACGAGTCTCGGGCGCGGATGTGCCGATGCCGTATGCGAAGAATCTCGAGAATCTCGCGATACCGGATGTCGCGCGGATCGTCGCTGCTGTGCGGGAAGTCGCCTATCTCGATTAAGTTTCCACAGATTACACCGATACACGGATAAGGAACCGAATGGCAACGAAGGTAATCATGCCGAAGCTCTCTCCGACAATGGAGGAGGGACAGATCTCGCGTTGGTTGAAGAAAGAAGGAGACAAAGTCTCCATGGGCGAGCCGCTTGCCGAAATCGACACCGATAAGGCAACGATGGAAATGCAAGCGCTCGGGAACGGCGTTCTCCGTAAGATCCTCATTAACGAAGGACAATCAGCTCCACTCGGACAAATCATCGCCGTGATTGGCGAGCCCAACGAAGACATTTCGTCGCTGCTCTCCGAAGCGCCGGCAGCCGCACCGAAACCAGAGGAACAGCCGAAGCAACAGGAACAACCCGCAGCGGCTCCAGCACCCGCGCCACAACAACCCAAAGTTGCCGCTGCTGCCGCAGGCACTGTGGGCGACGGCCGTCAGCTGCAGGCTGCAACATCGGATTCAGCACGGCTCATCGTTTCCCCACTCGCCGCGCGCATGGCCGCCGAGGCCGGCCTCGATCTGCGTTCGCTTCAAGGTAGTGGACCAGGCGGACGCATCATCAAACGAGACATCGAAGCCGCGATGAGTCAACCAAAACCAGCACCTGCTCCCGCGGGGTTTCCACGTGCCGTCGAGGCCGGAAGATTTCCGCAAGCAGCCGCATCCGGTTATCACGACGAGCCGGCGAGCGAGATTCGCAAGACGATCGCCAAACGACTGGTCACGTCGCTTGGACCAGTGCCGCACTTCTTTCTTACGACTGAGATCGAGATGGATCGCGCAGCCGAGATGCGTCGCGGCATCAACGCGCTCGATCCGGATCTCAAGATCAGTATCAATGACGTGATCATCAAAGTGGCCGCGGCGGCGTTGATTCAACACCCTCAGGTCAACGCGTCATTTCAGGAGAAGTTTATTCGTTACTACGAACACGCCGATGTCGGTGTCGCAGTGGCAATCGAGGAAGGACTGATCACTCCGGTCGTCCGCTCAGCCGATCAGAAATCGCTGAGTGAGATTGCGGCCGAGGTACGCGAGCTAGCCGAGCGAGCTCGTTCACGAAAACTCAAGCCAGAGGAATATACCGGCGCTACCTTCTCGATCAGTAACCTCGGAATGTTTGGTATCGACGAGTTTACCGCGGTCATCAATCCACCCGAGGGAGCGATCCTCGCCATCGGCGCGATGTCTGCGAAACCGGTTGTTCGTGACAACGAGGTCGTTGTTCGGCAGTTGATGCGTGTCACGATGTCGTGCGATCACCGCGTCATCGACGGCGCCACCGGCGCAAGGTTCCTGCAAACCTTCAAGAAGATTCTGGAAAACCCGCTCTATCTCGTGGTATGAGTCAGAGCCACAAAACCACGCACTATCGCACTGCAATCTGTGCGAAGCGATCTGTGGCGTGACTGTCGAGGCGTATCCACAGATTACGCAGATTCCATAAAATAATCTGCGTAATCTGCGGATAGCAATTCCCTACAAAGTCCCGTAAAAACCCGCTTTACTCCACTATAAATACATTTTTCCGCATCACTCTCCAAAAATTCGTTGACTTTTGCTCCAGTTAGGAGCATTAATCAGCGCGTAATCACGGCGTTGTTCGCGCCATTCCGGTCACAACTTGATTCTTTCAGGCTGCTGCGGCCGCTTTCGGCCGGAGCTGTTTAACCATTGCCGCGACCCAGGTTTTCGCGGTCCCACCTTAAAGGAGGCTTCGATGAAACCCCATCGCCAGCATCGATTTTCAAAACTCGTATGGACAACTCTCTTTACGTTGAGTCTCGTTCTGGTTTGTTTTGCAAACGCGTTCGCGCAAGTCACTGCCAGCGGATCGATAGCTGGTACAGTAAAAGACAAGAACCAGGCTGCGATCGGTAATGCGACCGTGACCGTCATTAACAAGTCAAACGGGCTGAGCCGAACGACGAGCACGAATCAAAATGGGGAATACAGAGTCGACTTGCTGCCGGCGGGCCGGTACGACATCAAGGTCACCGCGAGCGGATTCGGCGATGTCGCGGTTGAAAACTCCGAAGTGCTCGTCGGCAAGACAAACAATTTCGACTTCACGATGGAGCCAGGTGTACAGACAGCCACAGTCACCGTAACAGCAGGCGGTGAACTGGTCAGTAGAGAAAAGACCGACATCAGTCTCAACATCACGCCGCGCGATGTTGAGGACTTACCTCTAAATGGTCGTGACTTAGGAAACCTTGCGTATCTTGCGCCCGGAGCGAAGCCCGTTGACTCTTACGATCCAACTAAGCGTCGTATTTCGGTTTTCGGCATTAACGGTTCGAGCGGTCGCAACGTCAATGTGACGGTTAATGGGATCGACAACAAGGACAACACCGTTGGCGGGCCGGTGATGCAATTTCCACTCGAGGCTATCCAGGAGTTTGTGATTAGTACTGCGCGGTTCTCAGCCGTGAATGGACGAAGTGAAGGCGCGGCTATTAACGTCGTCACGAAGTCAGGCAGCAGTGATTATCACGGCTCCGTCTTCTACTTCCTACGGGACAAGAAACTAAATGCGAGCGAAGTGTCGCCCTCAGATCAATCGCTGAAATCAAAGCCGCCATTCAATAGAAAGCAATGGGGAGGTTCAATTGGTGGGCCATTACATTTACCTCGTTTCGGCGAGGGCGGATCAAGCTACTATCCGACAGGAAATAACACTTTCTTCTTCTTTGCGCTCGAGCGTCAGAATGAAGCGACCTCGATTCCGGTTGCGTCCGATGCCTTCAACGAGCTGACCTTAGTGCAATTCCTGGGCGCGCGGCCTGCAACCGCGCTGCCAACGCCGTATAAGGACTGGCGTATCAACGCGAGAATCGACCACACCTTTAGCTCGAAACACAACATGTTCCTCGTATACAACGATCAATCCAACATTGGTCTCAACGATCAGGCAAACGGACGCGTCGATCTTACACAAGGTAATTTCACTAAGAACCGCCTGATACTCAGTAATTTCGTACTGAACTCGAGCTTGAGCACCAACACCGTCAATGCCGTTACGGTTGGCTATCAGTACTGGAACAATCTAATCGATAGCGAACAAAAGACCACCACGTTTACTTTCCCGACCGGCATTGGTTTTGGAACCAACGTAAACGTGCCCCAACAGTCGTACCAGATCAAATACCAGTTCAAGGATGACCTCTCAATCAGCCGAGGAAACCACACGTTCAGAACCGGTATTGACTATTTGTGGGAACCGAAGCTCGGGGGCTTTTTTGAATTCAATCCGACGTTGGAAATTGACTTCACCGAGCTGCCCAGCAAGATCGTGACTTTGCCGCAAGGTTTCTCCAAGCCAGGTCTCGTCGGCGGAATGACAGCAACCGCCGGTAATCCCTATTTTGATTTGCCCGGCGGCGCCAAGAGTTTTGGTCTTTATTTTCAGGACGACTGGAGAGTCAAACGCAATCTCACACTCAACTTGGGATTGCGATGGGACAAAGACTTCAACTTAATCGGAACGAAGGCACAAGAGAAAAGCAGGACCTATCTCGCCCTCAAGGCAATCAATCATCCTGCGGCTGCGTCGTTACCGAAGGACGATAGCCGCGACTTCAGTCCACGCGTCGGTTTTGCCTGGGACATCAAATCGACAGGAAAACACATCCTCCGGGGCGGTTATGGCCTTTACTACGGTCAGACATTCCTGAACATCCCACTGTTCATGATTCAGCAGATCAATCCCACGATATTCGTGAGCGTGTTTAGCATCGCCAGTGGGGATCTCGTACCTGGTACTAACATCCTGCTTTCGAATTGGCGTTTTGGAATCGATCCGCTACCGACGATTCCGCCGCCGCCAACGCAGTTACCCGATGCTTCAACCGGACGCATCATGGATCCCGATTACCAAAATCCACTTACGCAGCAATGGAATGCCGGCTATGCATGGCAACTCAATTCCTATTCGGTGCTGGAATTCGAGTATACGCATATTCTTGGCCTGCATGAATCGAAGACCGTCAATATCAATCCAACGCGTGCCATCTTCCTGGACACTACGGGCAATGAGATTACTTCGCGACCACTGACGGCCGCCCTTGCAGCGGCGCATCAACCGATACTCGGAAGAGTCGATCTCGAGCAATCGTCAGGTCGATCGCGTTATGACGGTATGAATATCTCCTACCGTCGCCGGCTGCACAAGAGCCTGACGGTCAACGCCACTTACACGCTTTCGCGGGCGCTCGCTTACAACGGAAACTCAGCCGCGTTCAGAAATCGCGCCTGGGATCCTTTCAATATGTTTGCGGCTTATGAGCTTGGACCAACGCCAAACGACTCGCACCATCGCTTCTCGATGGGAAGTGTCGTAAATCTGCCCGGTGGATTTCAGGTCGCGCCAATTGTGCAATGGGAATCAGCGCGTCCTTACACGGCAGGCTATGGTGGAGCGGTTGACATATTAGGCGTAGGCGGCGGCCGTGGGACTTCTCACGTAGTGGTATTTAAAGATAAGCCAAATGATTTGACGGCTACCTTCCTGGCGTTCAGAAATCCCACTACAGGAGACATTGATGCCCCGAGCCGGGTGAGATTCAGAAACTGTCTACGTTCCGGCCAGTGCACGTTCGCCCCTTTCGACAACGTGAGAGGTCAACCATTCTTCCAGTTGGACGCGCGGGTCACGAAGAACTTCAGGATTCGTGAGCGGGCCAACCTTCAGGCGATCTTTCAGGTCTTCGATCTAACCAATCGCGCTAATTTCGGAAATAACTTTGGTACAGACGTTCGCCTGTCAACGTTTGGGAAGCCCACCAACTTCATCACTCCCAGCGGAGTAACGGTGCCCCACAGCTTGTCGGCAGAAGTTGGACTTCGATTTGTGTTTTAAGCCCAGATAAGAGGCACATGAGCAGTTAACGCTGATGTGCCTCTTCTTCTATAGTAACAAGCTTACTCCTGCCCGACGCACCAGCCTTGATCGCAACAGCGGCCTTGTGGCAGTTGAACTGCTTGGCCACCAAAGCCACGAGCTCCTCATTAGCCTTTCCATCAACCGGCGGCGACTTTAGTTTGGCCTGCCAACTACCATCCGGCAGCTGCACCAGCTCTGACACCCGTGCGTTCGGCTTTACTTTGATTTGGAGATATATCTTCGCCATTTTCTGCACAAAAAAGGCACAAGGGATCTTCTGATTCCTGTGCCTTTTGTGCCTCTTCGTGGCTAAACTGCTGTAAATCTACGCGGCGCGGACGGTCTCGCGGTTGAAGCAACTCAGAATCTCGTCGGCGTCGAGCGTGTCTCGCTCCATCAATAACTCCACCAGACGTCCGATCGACTCGCGTTCCGCCGTGACAACCGCACAGGCACGCTCGAGTTGCGTATTGATCAGCTCGTTCGTGGCTTCTTCCACTCTGTCGAGCAGAGTCTGGCTATGAGGTTGATCCGATTGGCCCAGATGAATTGGTCCAAGCCGGCTCATGCCAAACTCACTCACCATGCGTCGCGCGATCTCCACTGCGCGTTCGATGTCGTTTGAAGCTCCGGCAGTCATCGTCGAAAGCAAGATCTGCTCGGCTGCACGGCCACCAAGCAACAACGCGATCTGATCTTCAAGGTATTCGCGCTTCTTCATGAAGCGATCGCGTTCCGGCAACGACTGCGTTACGCCCAACGCACGGCCGCGGGGCAGGATCGACACCTTGTGAATCGGATCGCCATTCTCGACCGCTAGTCCGACGGCGACGTGTCCTGCTTCGTGGACGGCAGTTGCATAACGCTCGTCCTCGTCCATCATGAAGCCTTGACGTTCAGCGCCCATCAAAATGCGATCGCGCGCAAACTCAATGTGTTTTCGACCAACGGCCTCGGCGTCATCACGCGTAGCGGCGATTGCAGCCTCGTTCATCAGGTTCGCGAGTTCCGCACCGGAGAATCCAGGAGTGCCACGTGCGATCCATTTCAGATCGAGTCCTGATTCCAGTTTGAGGTTACGTGCATGCACTTTCAGAATCGCTTCACGACCGGAAACGTCGGCGAGATTCACCGCGATCTCACGATCGAATCTACCCGGTCGAGTAAGAGCTTTATCGAGAATGTCAGGCCGGTTTGTTGACGCGATAACGACAACTGCGGTCGACTGATCGAAACCGTCCATTTCAACCAGCAACTGATTGAGTGTTTGATCCTGATCGGCGGACGCTGAGTCACCGCCGCGGCCACGTTGACGTCCGAGCGCGTCGACCTCGTCGATGAAGATGATGCACGGCGAGAGTTTTCTACCTTTGGCGAATAGGTGTCTGACACGAGCCGCACCGAGTCCGGCAAACTTCTCCTGGAAGCTCGATCCTGACGCTGCCAGAAACGCGACGCCCGCTTCTTTTGCTGCCGCACGCGCGAGCAGCGTCTTGCCAGTGCCTGGAGGTCCATAGAGCAAGATGCCACGCGGAACGCGCCCACCAAGACGGCTAAATCGCTCCGGGTTGCGCAGAAACTCGATCGTCTCAGTCAGCTCAGCCCGCGCTTCGTCTACGCCGGCAACGTCGTCGAAACCAACGTCCTGTTTGCCCTTGTGATTTTCCAGTTCAAACGAGCCACGGCCACTCATGCTCGCATAAATGCGCCAACCCGCGAAGGCGATCAGCCCGAGCATCAGTATCGGCAGGAGCCAATTCAAAATACTGGCTAACAAGCCTGGCTGTAGCGGGCGAAAATCCACCGGCACGTGATTCTTGAGAAACATTTGCACCACGTCGTGCTGCGTGGACTCGCCGGTAACAGTCGCTTCGACCAGCGTGCCATCAGCCCTGGTGACCGTCAGTGTTTCGCCGTCAACCTGCACCGCAACTGCGCCGCCTGCTTCGGCGAGGCTGTAGAGTTGCGTATAGTTAATCTTTTGCACCGGGGGCTGGTGCCGTTGATACGTCACGATGGTGGCAGCGATGACCAGTGAAAAGGTGATAGTTGCCAGGATCGCAAGCGCGACTCTGCGCGCGCGAATCGATACCTTCGGCGGGGGGGTGGGCATAAAAAACAACCTCCAACGATCTAAAAAACTTGCTGTCGGGTTTTGGAGTCAGGAAGCGACGGAACTTCTAAGGAAGGACCCGCGCGAAAACTGAGACAGGCTCTATAACTCCGGCGCGGCCGCCTGTGCGGACGCAAGTGTCACTTTAACAGTGAATAATGTGTGAAGTCCAGAACAAGATCGTGAAAAATCTAGTTTCGGGGTTCCTATGCGTCCTATTAGCTCTTATAGGTCCTATATGTCCTATAGGACAAGTAGGACCTATTCCAACTCTGGATTGAAATCATGTCGGTCAGACCGTCTGTGGCATGTTTTCATACGCATCAATCCGCCGTTTTCCTCGCAAAAGCTCACAACGCCAACATTTACCGATACGGCATGGACGTTGCTCAAACCCTACTGCGATTGCTTTTGTACCAACGAAACTTGGGCGTGGTTGACAAAAGGAGGTAGATGAAATGCTTTGGACGATTTTTGTGATCTTGTTGGTTCTGTGGTTACTCGGCGTGGTAACTAGCTACACCGTCGGTGGGTTTATTCATATCTTGTTGGTGCTGGCGCTGGTAGTGCTGCTCATCAACATAATCGGTGGTCGTCGTACAGTCGTTTAGGCAAACAACACACTGTTTGCCCTGCTCGACGCCCGACATCATCCGTTGACTCCGACGTAGCATCGTCGGGCGTCTTAGATATCAGGCAAGGGGTAGATCAAGCACACGAATGACTCGCCCTACTGGATAAAGATTCATTTGAGGATCCCAGTAGGGCGAACGTTTGTAAAAGAACCGCAGACGGTCAGATGGACTGGCGGCGAATTCTGTGTCCGTCGCTAATCGTTCGTCGAACTCGTGCTGCAATGCCGGATCGTGCGCCATTATCTCCCGCGCGAGCGCTTCGAGTATGTAGTGCTCGGCGTATTCCTTCTCCTCAAAGATCGCGTTGAAAAATCCCCAATGTACGAATGAGTCAGGAGCTTCCGGTTCAAGCAGATTCAGAATTACTCGTCCCGCAGGTTGGGCCAAAGACACGATTGCTGAGCCCGCCGGAAACACTCTCGTTTCCGTCGTGCGTTCGACATCAAAACGCGGCATGTGCCGTCCTTCAAATGGAGCAGACGGCCACGCAATGTTCGTGAAGCGATAACTCTCAACTTCAATCTCTGCCGGCAACGCGAGTGTTTTCATCTCCAATCCGTGCGCTTTCAAGACGTCGATGACGTTGGTCCATTGAACCGGCACAACGTAAGCCAGCGGCGGCGCGACCGATTTTGTGACGCGAAACGTCTGATACATCGGCACAGTCAAGTCCAAAGGCTCACGACCATAAACGACGCGCAAGTCACCTGAGATGTCGCTGTGCTCCGTCTCGTATTGGAATGCCTTCAGGTCGAATAGAGTCACGTCTTCTGTTAACTCAAAATCCAATGGATAGATTCTCGTTGGATCAAACGTATTACCGGCTGCGACTGTGCGCTCGTCTGCTTCATGCACCAGGGTTCGCAGGCGCGCCGGATCACGATTGACTTCGGTCAACGCGGCGCGCAAGAAGTCGTAAGTTCCAATCACGCGCGAACGATAGTCTTTGAGCATGTGCGTTTCGATCAAAATGCCGGGACGGTTTCTGGCGGGAGCGTATCCCGTCGAGAAACGAGGCGAGCCGTTGAAGTCTCTTGTTCCTAACGTAAGATCGCGGTTGTCAATAAACTCGAGATACCACGAGATCACGTTGCCCGCAGCTTCAGTTGCGGGCGCGACTTTGCCGCCGAAAACGTCTCGTTCCCATTGGATCACTGCGCTATCGACACCTGGATGATGCTCGTGGTGATAAGTGATATTGCAGCGGTAGTCTGCGCCATCCGTCACGTGACAATCGATAAACAGATCCGGCTGCCATTGATTCCACAGACGAAGCCACGCACGTGTCTCGGGCGTGTCAGCCTTCATGTAGTCGCGATTGAGGTTTTGATAGGTGCTGGTCGTACGCCAGCCCATCTCAGTTGGACCATTTTGATTGATGCGATTATACGGGCTCGATCTTTCGTGACCGTCAGTGTTGTAGATCGGAATGAAGAGCAGCACGACGTTGTTAAGTATGCCGGCGGCAGTTTTGGTGATGGCGATATCGCGGAGCAACGCGAGACCTGCGTCTTTGCCGTCGGGCTCGCCTGCGTGAATGCAGGCTTGAATCAGTACTACCGCTTTCTGCTGCGCGCGTGCAGCTTCAGGCGTGAAGACGCCTGTTTCGGAGGCGATCAACAATGGCAGTTCTCTGCCCTCACCGCTTTCTCCAAAACCTTCGTAATCGATTGCTGGCGAGGCATGTGCGAGCCGTCGCGCGTAAGCGACAGTGTCGTCGTAGTTCGGGGTTTCGCGATACTCGGTGAGTTCGGCGTGCGTGCGCCATTCAGGGGGTATTGTTGTTGTAGACATAAGAGAAATATCTTCTCTGTGCCTCTGTGTCTCTGTGGTGAAGTTATAACCACGGAGACACAGAGACACCGAGAAGCACTTAATGGAGTGTCGTGTTACACGAGCGGCACTCTACGCGGCGGCGCGCGTTGAGAGTGCCGCATGATGCGCAACGAATGTACATGTTACGCGCGAACCAACTGGTGATGAACGCGCTCACGCCGAGAATTCCAATCAACACAGCGGCGTTTAAGAGAAACTCCTTCAATCCCTGGTGGTCTCCCTCAAGGTTTCGAGATCTTCAGCGCCGGCGTTGTCCATCACTTCGCTGGCTTTGTCTGCCTGATCCTCGTCGTCAGCGTAAGCAATTACGATGGAATGACCCTTTCGCAAAGCGTCATGATACAAGTAGATGTCCTCGTGTGGAACGCCTTCGCCTAACTCTTCTTCCACTGTATCACCGACTGCTGAGCCCGCGGCTGCTCCGACAACACCCAACAACGCAGCTCCAACCAATCCGAACGCTATCACTGGTCCAACGCCAGGAATGACAAGACTCGAGACTGCCAGACCCAATGTCGCGCCTCCCGCAGCGCCCATTGCACCGCCAACTGCAGCGCCCATCGCCTTGCCCATGCCCGGTTCTTCAGTGTCGCTTACCGGCACACCCTCTTCGACTCGTTCCGGCTCGCTGCCGCGCGTTAATACTCCAATCTTGTCTTCTGGTATTCCAAGATTTCTTAATTGACTGACTGCTTTCTCCGCGTCCTCTCGCGATCTAAATACGCCCGTAATTGCTTCCATTGTCTGGTCCTCCGTTCTGGTATCAATACCTTCTAATGCTAGTGACATTCCGCAGCAAGCAAAGAAGGTTATCGACACAAATCGTTGAGGAATTCCGCAAAGCTATGTTAGAGTCGAATCACGGTTCAACCAGACGAAACATGAGGCTTAACCAGCGGATGTACGATATCGTAGAGAAACATTTGCCTATGTCGGAAGGTGACGGAAAGGCGACGCGCAAGAAGCGTCCGCGCATTTTGGCGATCACCACCGATTGTTGCACCGGCTGCTCCGGATCACCCGCGTGTATCGAGTATTGCCCGATTGAAGCGTGCATGTTCTGGGTACCGGACGAGGACCACCCGCCGTTTGGTCGAATCGAAGTCGATCCTTATCTTTGTATTGGTTGTCAAAAGTGCACGAGCAAGGGCCCGGACGGTGCGTTTCTCGATGGTTGCCCGTGGGACGCGATCGAGATGGTGCCGACGGACGATTGGGAAGCGGTGCACGGGATCACGCTACCGGACGCTCCACCAGCTCCTCCCGCGTAAAATCGGTTCTTATCCGCGTCATCTGTGGCTAATTGATTCTGCCGTGAGGCGCGCTTGTTCTTTCACGCGTGGTGACACGTCGCTTGACGACGCATAACTCTCAACCACAGAAAGATCGTTCTTCGTCCCGACTATCGCCAAACCACGCAACGCCTCCCAGACACTCTGCTCATCTGAGTTCAAACTCATCACTTCTTCGCCACTCGCCACTTGCGAGCCATCAGGTTTCGCGATTTTGTTAACGCGCGCCGGCAACGGAGATCGAATCTCCACGATTTTTCCGTCCTGTTGCTGAATTCGCGCCAACAGCGTGCGACGCGCAACCGTCGCCCCTTCCTTCATACTACTGGCAATCACACCATCGACGGGCGCTATCACCGAGTAAGGCTTCAACACTGAAACTAGTTCTTCGCGTCCGCTCGCGTCATTGAATCGCACGAGTGCCAGCGCCGCGTTCCGACGGACAATCGGTTCCGAATCCTTGAGCAAGTTCCCTAGCGCGTTGTGAAACTCCTGCGAGCCGTTATCGAAGCCCATCAACCACGCGACGGTCAAACGAAACTCAGGCTCAGGATTGCTGCTTAGCGTGATCAACCGCGGATACCAGTTTTTCGCGCTGACGTCGCCTCGCTCCATGCGTTGTTGAATTTGCAGCAACGCGTGTTGCACGTGACGCGGGTTCTTTTCGTCGGCGAGATATTTTGAGATGTCTGCATCCGAGAGCTCACGGCCAAACCAGGAGAAATACCACGCGAGAAAAGTGGCCGCCACGAAGAGCGTAGCGAGCAGCAGAATCGGACCAGAACCGGGAACGCGCTTTAACACAATCAGGAAGGGTAGATATGGTAAAGCATAAGATAAACGATCACTCCGGTGATCGAAACATAGAACCACAGTGGCAAGGTAATCCTGGCAATGCGACGGTGTCGCGCAAAATCATTGCGTAACGCGCGATAGAAGGTGATTGTTATGAGTGGAACGATCACGATCGCGAGAATCGTGTGGCTCGTCAGGATCGTGAAGTAAAGCGGACGGACCCAACCAGTCCCCTGAAAACGCGTGGCGCCGTGGTGATAATGATAAGTGAGGTAAGAAATGAGAAAGAGTAGCGACACGATCAGCGCGGCGATTTGACAGGCGCGATGAGCGACAACATTTCGCGACCTGATGAACGTGTAACCTGAAAAGAGTAACAGCGCGCTTGTGCCGTTGAGACAAGCATTGAGGTGCGGCAAGTAAGAGATGTAGTCTGACATCAACTGCTTCTCTGTGCCGCGAGTTTGCCTTTTTCCGTCAGCGAATAGAAGTCGTTTCCCTCTTCAGTCAACAAGCCTTCACGCACTAATTTTTCAACGATATCGAACACCGCCGTTCGTGCTTCGGGATCATTGCCACCGGCTTCGAACAGTTCATGCAGATCGAGCGTCTCTTTTCCCCAATAGCCGAAGCTCCTCAAAACTTTTCGCGTAAGCTCATCCACGAAAAGATCTTGCCACAAAAAGGCACAAAAAGCACAAATGGCTTGGATATTACGCGCTGAGCTCTTCCGATTCGTTTTGTGCTTTTTGTGCCTTTTTGTGGCTATGCTTCTTTGCGGGTTTCCATGCGTGCGACGATCGCCTGCACGTCTGGTGGAATCGCGCGGCCTTTCGCGTCAAGCAAAGGTGGCGCAGTCGATCTGATTTGGCCCCATTCGCCTGCGGGCGCGGCAATGGCTTTCTTCGTGAACGGGACGTGCAACCGGCCTTGCGATCGCAGATAAAGTAACGGGTTGACGCCAAACAGCAACGCCATCACGAGGCTGACGGCGATGATGAAGAGATTGTCGATGGTGAGAAAGTCGCCCGAGTTGATCACGCTGATGATTGCGAGTGCCAGAAATCCGAGCGCCACCAGCATGCAAATAAAGTTTAGCAGTCCGAGTTCTTTGCGCATCAGGTCAATTATCGTCTCTAGTGCTTCGCCTTTCCAGCGGGCTTGCGCCGCTCGCCCATTTCTTCATATCCACATCGTTCACACTGCCATATCGGAAAAGAACCGGTCGGATCCGCACCTGATTGGTAGACCGCACGGTTCGACGGAATGATCTTCCCGCCACAACGCGGACACAACCGGCCACGCGTCGTGCGCTTTTCAACGTCGAGTGCTAGTGGATTATCTTCAGGCATCCATGTTACTCGTCATCACCCATGGCCTTTGTAACGCTTTAACACAATAAAGATCGAACAGAAGATCGTAGCCGGCGGCACTAACAGCACCAACACGCCGACATTGAAGTTGCGAATAAATCGACTGTCAGTGACGCTGGTTAGCGCAGCGCGACACATCGAACATTGCGCTTCAGCGTAACCGTGTGCGAGCAGCACAATCGCTGCTGCGACGACAAGTAAAACCAGAGCTCGCCACCAATTTGATCGCATTTACGGTTCCTCCGCGGGCGCCGGCGCTACAGGCGGTGATTCCTTGAACTGATAGCGCAAGCCATAAGAACGAAAACTATCGGGGAAGAAGACGAACAACAAACAGATACAAACTACCAACATCGGCACGATCGTGAGGATCAAACTCAATCGCTCAAACCTCAAGTGCATGAAGTAAGCTACGATCAGCGCCGCTTTAATAATCGAGAGGCCCAGCAGGATTATCAACATGTAGTGAATCGGCATCGGCCGGTAAGCGAGGAAGATCTCGATGAGCGTCAGCCCCAGTAACCAACCCCAAATCGAGATGAATAACTTGTTGCTTCCGGCGAAATGTTCTTCAACGTGTGCGTGTGCGTCCATTTCGTTTCCTCCACTGATGACTAACGAGCCAGATGTCCGCCAACATCAACTGACATGATGTAAATCAACGGGAAGACAAACATCCAGACGAGGTCGACGAAGTGCCAGTAAAGGCCGCTGATCTCGACGTCTTCATGTCTCAACTTATTCACACGAGCCGCGACGACACTCAGGTAAACCGCGCCCGAAGCGACGTGAAACATGTGCAGTCCAGTAATCGTGAAGAATGTGGCGCCGAATAATGGTGTCGGTGGCACGCCCTCAGTAGTTGTAAATACTTGCACCCAGTGCTCGGGCAAATAGAACGGCCGCAAACCTTCGAGAATCAGGTGTCGCCATTCGATCAAGTGGAGCACGATAAAGGCAACGCCGAAGAATATCGTCGCAAGAATCCACTTCCGTGCCTTTGCCTTATCGTCTCTACTCGACGCCGCCACGCCAAACACCATCGTCAAGCTCGACGAGAGCAGACAAAACGTCATCACCGAAGAGAAAACGATGCTCGGATAGAAAGGAAACGGAGTCGGCCAGACGTTCGACGCGCGCAAATAACTGTAGCCAATGAGCAGCGCCGAAAACGTCAGTGAGTCGGAAACGATAAACAGCCACATTCCCAACTTGCGATGGCCCACGCGATAAGGAAAGGCGCCACCCTCCCAATCCACCGCCGGGAAATATCCCACACGTGTTTCAGTGCTCACCTGTCACCTCCAAAGGAATAGGAGTAGAAATAGGTAGATCCAAAGACCGTCCATGAAATGCCAGTAAATCGCCACTGCATCGGCGCTTGCCTGACGCCGGGCTACGAAATCGGGTTCGTCTGATTGTTGCCGCCGCGAGCGTTGCCACAGAAAACCGAGCCCGAGTAGACCGCCAAACAAATGTATCGCATGCGCGCCAGTCAAAAGATAGAAAAACGAACTGAACGGATGCGTGGCAAGGTAAATTCCCTGTTGCCGCAATTGCCGCCACGCGATCAACTGTGAAGTAAGAAAAGCCAATCCGAGCAACATGGTGAGCAACAAATATCGCGCGTATGCGTCGTGAAAAGACCGCTTGAGTTTTCGTCGCGCAAATTCAAGCGAGACGCTGCTGAGCAAAATCAGCGCGGTGCTACCAAACAGCACTCGTGGCGCCGCCAGCGGGAGCCAATCAAATGGCGAAGCCGACCTGACGATAAAAGCACTGCTGAGCGACGTAAACAACATCACAATCGACGCCAACCCAACCCAGGTGCCAATGCGGTAACGACTTCCCGTTAAGTTTTCTGTCTTAACTGCTACAGCCATATCTTGCATATCATCCGTTTTCATCCGCGTTTATCGGCGGCTAAATTCTTACTTGAAGACAAGTAACACCAGAAATAACCAAACCCAAATTCCATCCATCGTGTGCCAGTAAAGTCCGACAATGCTGGTCCACGTCGAATCCTTCGCGCTGATCAACGGCAACGCGCGTTTAAGACTTCGGATCACGAGGTAGAACACCAGCCCGATTCCGCCGATCAGGTGCGCGCCGTGCAACGCAGTCGCGAGATAGAAAAACGTACTACGGGGATGGTCCGCGAAGTACACCCCTGCTCTCGCAAGTTCGCGCCAGCCTATCAACTGCGAAATCAAGAACCCGATTCCCAGTGCAAGTGTTATCAACAACCACTTGAGATACGCGCGTGTTTGTTCCCGCTGCAAAGATCGTTTGGCTCGTTGAAACGTGCCGCTACTTATCAGAATCAGTCCCGTGCTGACGAAGAACATTCGCGGCATCGCCACCGGACGCCACTGCTCTTCCGAGGACATGATGTAAATACTGGAAAGAGCTGCAAACATCATCACAATGGCGGCCAGCACAACCCACATTGTGATCCGGTACGTCGCCGGCGAAAACTTTCGTGGTGATCGGTCTCCGCCCTTCCATCCATTCCCGCCTGGCTTCTTGCCATTCGGTCCGGAAAAGCCGCCGGACCCGATTCCCTTCGTCGGTACTTTCTTAGTGCTTGTGACCATTGTGGCCATTACCGCTTGGCACGTCGGCCCCGACATCAGTCTGCATGACGAAGTCGCGCGGCGCGCCTGGTACTGCAAACTCGTATGGACCATGGTAAACAGTTGGTAATACGCCGGCGAAGTTATCGTGCGGCGGAGGCGTAGCGGTGGTCCATTCGAGTGTTGTTGCCTCCCAGGGATTGTCGTCCGCTCGCTTACCCTTGAAGATGCTCCAGATAAGGTTGAAGTAAAAAATCAGTTGCGCAGTGATTGTGATGACTGCCGCCACTGAAACCAACAACACAAGCGGATGCAACGTCCTCAAAAATTCGTACTCACCAAAACTCGCATACCGGCGCGGCATGCCGACGATGCCCATGATGTGCATCGGAACAAAGATCGTATAAACACCAATGAAGGTGAGCCAGAAATGGATCCTGCCAAGACCTTCGTTCATGAAACGCCCAAACATCTTCGGGAACCAGAAATACAGCGCTGCAAACATGCCAAAGATCGAAGCAACACCCATCACGAGATGAAAGTGCGCCGTCACAATGTAAGTGTCGTGCATCGCGAGATCGAGCGAGCTCTGTCCGAGTATCAGGCCAGTGATGCCACCCGCCACGAAAAGCGAAACAAAGCCGAGTGCAAACAACATCGCGGTCGTGAAACGGATGCGCGCACCCCACAACGTGCCGAGCCAGTTAAATGTCTTCACTGCTGACGGTACGCCGA
>DATFHH010000048.1:0-95148 GCA_035248565.1 Pyrinomonadaceae bacterium
ACGAGCAGTGAATCGAGTTTTGGATCCTGTTCTTCCAATTCGAGACCCAGCGTGCCCTGGCCCAACAATGTCTCGGTGCCTTCATATGCGTGAATTGGAAGCGCTCCTGACTCTTTGGTCCATGCTTCACTTGCTTCCAACGATTCAGCGTAGCGATCACCTGTGATGACAAGCTCCGCACCGTAGCCGCGAATTCGATCGAGTTTTGCGGATGCGGCGACTGAGGGCACGAAGATCGTTGCTCGTTTTCCTAATTGCATGGCGGCGAAAGCGACGGCCGCGCCGTGATTGCCACCAGAAGCAGCGACGACGCCCACCGGCGGAACTTCTCGCGTCAACATGTTCGTGAAGGCGCCACGCGCTTTGAACGATCCGGAGTGTTGGAAAAGCTCGAGCTTGAAAACGATCTTGATGAAGTCAAGACCGAAGTCTGATCCGTCGACTTCTAAAATCGGTGTGCGGCGGATGTGCGGCCGTATGACACGCTCGGTTGCTTCGATTCGTTCGCGCGAGACCTCTGAAGAGTCGTTCATGTTAAGAAGAGTATTCACGCAAAGACGCAAAGACGCAAAGAAAGAACAAAGTAAACTTAACGCCTTTGCGCCTTTGCGTGAGAATTCTTCGTGAGTTAGCATGCCGAGCATTATGACTACTAACGAACGACTCTCAGGCGAGCAGATGGTCGAACTCTGCCGGCGCCACACATTATTCGAATGGTCCGCGCAAGCCGCGGTTGATCCAATACCTGTCGCACGCTCCAAAGGCGTCTACTTCTGGACGCCCGAAGGCAAACGCTTCATCGATTTCAATAGCCAACTGATGTGCGTCAACATCGGCCACGGCGACGAACGCGTGGTTCGCGCGATTCAGGATCAAGCTGCGATACTCGCTTACGCGAATCCGTTTATGGCCACAGAAGTGCGCGCGCGCTTAGGCGCCAAACTTGCCGAACTGACGCCTGGCGATATCGACGCGTTCTTCTTCACGAACGGCGGCGCCGAGTCGAACGAGAACGCGATCCGGATCGCGCGACTTTACACTGGGCGTCATAAGATCGGCGCGCGCTATCGCGGCTATCACGGCGGGACAGCAGGCGCACTGACGCTCACGGGCGATCCGCGTCGTTGGGCCGCTGAACCCGGCATCCCCGGCGTCTTTCGCATTCCGGATTATTACCACGGCATTCAAAAAGGTTGGGACACAGCCGAAGACGTCCTGGCGCGTACTGAAGAAGTGTTGGAGCTCGAAGGAGCAAAGACTGTCGCCGCGATCATCGTCGAACCAGTTGTTGGAACTAACGGCATCCTGATCCCACCGGACGGTTACATGCAGGGCTTGCGCGAGCTCTGCGACAAGTACGGCATTCTTTTGATCGCCGATGAAGTGATGGCTGGGTTTGGTCGTACTGGAGAATGGTTCTCGATCGATCACTGGAAGGTCAAACCTGATCTGATAACGATGGCGAAAGGTCTGACGAGCGCATACGTGCAGCTCGGCGCGGTGGGTATGCGACGCCAAATCGCCGATCACTTTGAGAAGAATGTCTTCTACGGCGGGCTTACTTACAACAGTCACCCGCTCGCTTGCGCCGCCGCACTCGCGACGATTGCGGTGTATGAAGAGGACGATTTGATCGAGAATGCGCGGCGCATGGGCACGGTGATGCGCGGTCTACTTGAAGATCTGGAGAGTCGTCATCCGTCAGTGGGCGCCACGCGCAATATCGGGCTTTTTGGAATCGTGGAGTTGATTCGAAATCGCGCCACGCGTGAGCCGATGGCGCCGTTCAACGCATCATCGCCTGAGATGCAGGACCTTGGAAAGTTCTTCCGGCAGGAAGGGCTCTACACGTTGGTGAGGTGGAACACGTTCTTTACGAATCCGCCACTGTGCATTACTGAAGCCGAGCTGCGTGAGGCATTCGCGATCATCGATCGAGGTCTCGAGATCACCGATCGCGTTCTTTAACCACAAAGAGGCACAAAAAATTTGTGGCTCCATCAACCTTTGGTTGTCAGTGCTTTCGCGCGTGGCACCGCATTTTCTTCCGAAATTCGATAACGCAGAAACGCACCCACGCCACCTAGTTGTTCCAGCCGCGTACTGTCTTCAATAAACGTCACTTTCGCCGACGAGAGCACGTTGGCCCTTCGCACCAGCTCATCAGCTACGGTGCGCTGGTCCAACGTCGCTGGCAGTGCTCCCTCGACGGCGTAAACTTGCAAGACCTTTCTGACTTCTTCCTCGTCGAATTGAATACTCTCTGCTCGCGCGGCGATCAGCATCTCTTCGACCTGTCCATTCGATAACGCAGCCAGCGTCTCCGAAGCGCCGGCGACGCCAAGGTCGTCAGCGCGATACTCGTTCAACAGGCGCTCGACTTTATCCATGTCAGTCAACGAATCGTATCTGCGGAAAGCTGTCAACGACTCTTCGAGTAACTCGTGCTCGGGCGTGTTGATGCCGAGACTCAGTGCGTCGATAACTTTATCCGCGATCTGCTTCGACATCTGATCGCGCAGCAACGGAATCACCGTTGCTTCGTCACCTGCGAGAATGATGTGCTCGATGTCTTCATCGCGAACGATCTGCTCGAGCATCTCGACGACTTCCTTCGCATGCTGCACGTGATAATTCTTCTCATGTCGCTGATATCTCGACTGTGACCAGCCGCCGATCTTCACGTGCTTCGTCTTCACGTTTTCCACCTCCTCGCGATCTACGGTGCGGCCTGCTGCGAAGACAAAGATCTGCGCGCGATTCGTGTCGGCGAGCACAACTGCATAGCGACGGTATTGATCGATCAAACGCGCAAGCGGATAAAGATGCGGTCGATCGGATACGAACAGACGATTGCGCTCGAAAGGCACTTCAAACTGTCCCACTTCGAACCAGTCATTCGCCGCAGAGCACGCGAAGATCGCCAGTCCTTGCACCGACGCAGGAACTTGGCCTTCGAGATAGCGCGTGATTCTGACGAAGTCCTCTTCAAAACTCAGCCGCTCTTTCGATTGGTTATCGTAAGTTTTACTTCGCTCACCTAACTGTTTGCGCACGAACGGCAGAAGAGTGTGTTGGCCGTGCTGATCGGCGCGAGCATCGAGATACAGACTGATCACTGGCGCGGGCGCGGGTTCGAAGTTCAATAAGTGGTCAAGCAATTTTTCGGGCACGAGCGTTTTCTTCGCTTGATTCGCAGCATCTGCATTCTGGTTTTCCATAGTTATCTCCGCATACTATTGTTCTGTTTACATACGTGTCTGTCCGCAGACAATGAAACGGACTGCAAGGTCAGTACCATCGAATCCACAGATCACACAGATTTCACTAAAAGAATCTGGGTAATCTGTGGATTTGAACTTGCATCGAGTTTTGCTCACTATGGCAACTGGAAAAGACGTTCTCAAGGTCGCTGCACTTGCAGTTGGCACGGCTCTAGTCAAATCAGCTCTCAACCACTTCCACGCATACGACTTCAAAGACAGAACGGTATTAATTACTGGTGGATCGCGCGGACTCGGCCTTGTGCTGGCGCGTGAGTTTGCGCGAGAAGGCGCGCGTCTCGTTATTTGCGCTCGCGATGAAGAGGAACTCGAACGTGCGCAAATTGATTTAGAAAAATTAGGCGCCGAGGTGATGGTGGTTCCTTGTGACGTCACAAACTGGCAGGAAGTGGTTGACATGGTTCTCGCCGTCGACAATCGCTTCGGACCGATCGATGTCCTCGTCAACAATGCTGGTGTGATTCAGGTCGGGCCTTTGGAAGTGATGACGTCTGACGATTTCGAGCTGGCGATGAAGGCGCATTTCTGGGCGCCGCTGAACACGATCATGGCTGTGTTGCCGTCGATGCGGCAGAGAAAGTCAGGACGAATCGTCAACATCTCTTCGATCGGTGGAAAAATCAGCGTTCCGCATTTGGTTCCGTACAGTGCGAGCAAGTTTGCCTTGGTTGGATTATCGAAGGGCTTACACGCGGAGTTAGCGAATGAGGGCATCGTGGTCACTACGATTTGTCCCGGTCTGATGCGGACCGGCAGCCCGCGCAACGCTGATTTCAAAGGTAAACATCGATTTGAATATGCGTGGTTCAGCATCAGCGATGCGCTGCCGTTGCTTACGGTAAGCGCAGAAAATGCGGCGCGGCAGATCGTTAATGCTTGTCGACGTGGGCGCGCTGAGCTCGTGATTTCGATACCCGCGAAAGCAGCAGTGCTTTTCGAGTCGTTATTTCCCGAGATGACGGCGCACTTGTTGGCGACAGTGAATCACTTTTTGCCGGAGCCAGGTGGAGTTGGCGAGCAAACGATGAAAGGCAAAGAGAGTGAATCGAAATGGTCACCATCGTGGCTGACGACGTTGAGTGAAGAAGCTGCGCTACGTAACAACGAACTGCCTGCTGATGGACGCGGATAAACACCGATAAAGAATAATTTTTGTTCGCCAGCGTACGGAGAAGTTCTCTCTCGATCACATAAAGATGTTTCATCCCCTATTCAGTTAACGGCATTACGTTTGCCGAAGAAGCCAATTGTGACGATAAAGGTCTTAAAGGCGGTTGAGAAGCAAACAGCGCGAGAGTTTGTTGTATTGAATTAAGGCGAGTCCCCAACTTCAATCCGCAATGGTTTTAATGGGCCAGCAGTAACAAACCCATATCGGCCGGGGGAACCAGCAAACTCTCAATCCAGCCGGCCATTTAATACAAGTCGCAGTTGCAAGGAAATCGCTCCCCACGTGTATGTGCGCGCGTGGCGCCGGGCAAGTCTCGGTGACAAGTACATGGAGGAGTTATGAAAACAGATACTAACCGATTGTTCGCACCGTCAGAACTCGGCGCTGATGAAACAGTAGATCTCGTGTGCTTTTCTCATCTGCGCTGGGACTTTGTTTATCAACGTCCGCAACATTTGTTATCGCGTTGTGCGCGCGACCGTCGAGTGTTCTTTGTTGAAGAACCAATCTTTGGCAATCGTTCGATGCGGCTTGACGTGCGTGAAGCGGAAACCGGTGTGCACGTAGTCGTGCCGCAGCTTCCCGATGGTTTGCGCAGTGACGTTGCGATAAATGCTGTCATGAAAGAGATGGTGCGACAGCTTTTCATCGATCACAATATCAACGAATACGTTTTTTGGTACTACACGCCGATGGCGCTCAAGTTTACCGATCACTTCAAACCGATTGCGTCGATTTACGACTGTATGGACGAACTGTCTGCCTTCAAAGGTGCACACTCGCAGTTGCCAATACTCGAGAAGCAATTGTTTCGGCAGGTGGATCTTGTTTTCACAGGTGGTCAGAGTTTGTACGAAGCGAAATGCAGTCAACATCGGGCGGTCTACGCGTTTCCAAGCAGCATTGATGCGGCTCACTTTCGCAAAGCAAGAACGGCTGTAAAGGATCCTGAAGATCAGGCTGGCATTCCGCATCCGCGCCTCGGATTCTTTGGCGTGATTGATGAACGTTTTGACAGCGAACTGTTGGATCAAATGGCCATGAAACGGCCCGATTGGCACTTCGTCATGATCGGCCCAGTCGTAAAGATCGATCCTGAGAAGCTGCCCAAACGTCCAAACATTCATTATCTCGGGCCAAAGAAATACAAGCAGCTTCCCGATTATCTCGCGGGTTGGGACATTGCGCTGTTGCTGTTTGCTCGCAATGAATCGACTCGTTTTATCAGTCCTACAAAGACGCCGGAATATCTCGCCGCGGGCAAACCGGTTATTTCCACGTCGATTAGAGATGTGGTGAGGCCGTATGGCGAACTAAAACTGGTTGAGATTGCGGACAGTTCCGAAGAGTTCATTCAAGCTGCTGAAAAGATCTTATCGAGAACAGACCGCGCGGAATGGTTGCAGAAAGTTGATACGTTTTTGAAAGACATCTCGTGGGACAAAACATGGATGCAGATGTCGCAATTGATCGATGAAGTAATTGAAAGAAATAGACCGGCACGCTCGACCTCAGTACCGCTCAACACGTTGACCGGTCGCGCAGGCGCAGCCGTGAGTACTTAGGAGCTTCTTTGGAGTGCGGCGGCCTGGCGCCGCTTTGTTATCGATCGCGCTTGGTCCAGGGTTAAAGCCGCGCCAGGCCGCCGCACTCCAAGGAGTACCGTTGAGATTTAGATCTGAATAACAAGGAGGGTTTTTCGTCATGTTTGACTATTTGATTGTAGGCGCCGGCTTCGCCGGCAGTGTAATCGCAGAACGACTCGCAGCGGGCTCGAATAAGAAAGTGCTGCTATGTGATAAGCGTCCACACATCGGTGGCAACGCTTACGATCACTATAACGAGGCAGGCATTCTGGTCCATAAATACGGCCCGCACATATTCCACACCAATTCGCGCGAAGTATTTGAATATCTCTCACGGTTTACTGACTGGCGTCCTTATCAGCATCGCGTGCGCGCGAGTGTTGACGGCCAAATCGTTCCTATTCCGATTAATCTCGATACTATTAATACGCTTTACGGATTGAATTTAACCTCATTTGAAGTCGACGAGTTTTTCAAGAAGGTTGCCGAACCAGTTGAACGAATACGAACATCGGAGGACGTGGTCGTTAGCAAAGTCGGACGAGAGTTATACGACAAATTTTTTCGCAATTACACGCGTAAGCAATGGGGACTCGATCCTTCGGAACTCGATGCGAGCGTGACCTCGAGAGTTCCTACGCGGACCAACCGCGACGATCGATACTTCACCGATACGTATCAGGCGATGCCGCTTCACGGCTTCACTCGTCTGTTTGAAAACATGCTGGACCATCCGAACATCAAGATTCTTTTGAATTGCGACTACCACGAGATCGAGAAAGACATACCATTCCGCGAAATGATCTATACCGGACCGGTCGATGCTTACTTTGATTATTGCTACGGCAAGTTGCCTTACCGCTCGCTGGAGTTCAAACACGAAACGCATGATGCGCCGGTTTTCCAAAGCGCGCCGGTGGTCAATTATCCCAACGAGCATCTCTACACTCGCGTGACGGAGTTTAAATATCTGACTGGGCAGGAACATCCGAAAACCAGCATCGTTTACGAGTTTCCGAAGTCACAGGGGGATGCTTACTATCCCGTGCCGCGCAAGGAGAATGCTGAATTGTATGCGCGCTACAAAGCGCTGGCAGACTCAACACCAAACGTGCACTTCGTCGGTCGTTTGGCGACCTACAAGTATTACAACATGGACCAGATTGTGGCCCAGGCTCTTACCACATACGGCAAGATTGCCGGCATGAAGAGAGTTGAGGCGATGGCCCATAGTCACGGCAATGGTAATGGCAATGGCTACGGGTTGAGAACTGATCGTTTGGTGATTCCGGAAAGGGTGATCACGGCAGTTAATGGCTAAATAAAGATGAGTTAGCCGTGGATTACACGGATTAATCTGCGTATTAGATCAATTAAGACACAGGACGAACAAGGGGGAAAGTTCCAATGAACCTCAGAGTTGGAGGCATCTATCGTCTGCCCAACGGACGTGAGCTTATTGTTTTATGTAGACATGAGAATGGGCGGGTTTATTACAGGCTGTCTTGTCGGACAAATCAGTATGAAATCAGTGAAGACGGCCGATTGATTTGCGACGGAAAGTTGACGGCGTGGGATATTTCGAGTTTGAGTGATACAGGGCGGTCGGTAGGTGTTGAGCGCTCTGTAACGCCACAAAAAAGCGCAGAAGGCACAAACGCTTTAGATAATTCTTTTGTGTCTTTGTGACTTTTTGTGGCTAACTGTTGGCATGATTCTTAGGAAAAAAGATATCCCCCGCTCGGAGTATCCGCGTCCGCAGTTTGTACGCAGCATCTGGTTCAATCTCAACGGCGAATGGGAGTTTGCTTTTGATGAAGCCGATGAAGGATTGAAACGTGGTTGGTCTGACGGCCGGAAGCTGCCGCTGCGCATCATGGTGCCCTTTGGTTATCAGACCGCGCTTTCCGGAATCAAGGACAGATCTATTCACGAAGTGGTTTGGTATGCGCGCTCGTTCGAACTGCCTGACGAGTTTTGTAAGCGCGACCTGTTGCTGAACTTCGGAGCTGTCGATTACGCCTGCACCGTTTGGGTCAACGGTCAGGAAGTCGGGCACCACCGTGGCGGTCACGTTCCGTTTCAATTTGATATCGCTCCGTATTTAAAAACCGGCGAGAACCGTCTCACGCTTCGAGTTGAAGACCGCCAGGATCCGCAGCAGCCTCGTGGAAAGCAGTCATTCACGGGACTGCCGGAAGGCATCGATTACTACTGCACCACCGGAATATGGCAAACCGTTTGGCTCGAGCCAGTGCCACCAATTCGCATTGAAGAGCTGCGCTTAATCACTCATGCGAAAAGAAATCTGCTCGAGTTGACGGTATTTCTGCACGCACCGTCTGCGGCGTGGCGCGTTGAAGTTGAAGTGATCGAGGAAGGGAAGCGCGTCGCGATTGGTGAAGACCAAACAGCCGTTGCTACCGGACGATTCGCGATCACGATCCCTTACGCGAAGCTTTGGTCACCTGAATCGCCACATCTTTACGATCTGCAAGTTCGTCTTTACGACGGCAACAACCTGCTCGACGAAGTCGGTTCGTACTTCGGACTGCGCGGCATCGAGTTGCGTGAAGGCAAACTGTTGCTTAACGGCAAATCAACGTACATGAAGATGGTCCTGGACCAGGGCTTCTGGCCCGACGGTTATCTGACAGCTCCATCAGATGAAGCGCTGCAAACCGACATCGGTTGGATCAAGATGTTTGGCTTCAACGGCGTGAGGAAGCATCAGAAGATCGAAGATCCTCGCTGGCTTTACTGGTGCGATCGCCTCGGTTTGCTCGTTTGGGAAGAGATGCCAAACGCTCGTGAGTGGTCGTCAAAAGCAGAAGAGTTGTTATCGGCAGAGTGGCAAGACGCGGTGCGGCGTGATTTCAATCATCCATGCATCATCGCATGGGTGCCGGTCAACGAGAGCATGGGTTTTCCCGGGTTGAGTCAGGAACATGCGGGACAATATGCATTCATCGAGCGAATGGTGCGAGTGACGCGGCAACTCGACTCCACCCGGCCCGTTATTGATAACGATGGTTGGGAGCATACAGACATAACTGACATCTGCGCGATTCACGACTACACACCGACGGCAGAGAAATTGTCGACTAGATACAAAGAGATGTTGAGTGGTGGTCAACTGCCGTCGAAGGTCTGGGTCGACAAGCCGCTGTTCGCGCGTGGCTCGAGATATCGTGGACAGCCGATCGTGCTTTCGGAAGTTGGCGGATTTTTAGCGATACCCAAAGACATTCCGCCGGAGAAGCGTGATCTGCTCTACAGATTTTACGACTCGTTTCAAACCAATGAAGAGTTGTTGGAAAAGTATCGCGATTTGATGAAGGGGATTTCCTCTCTCGAATTCCTTGCAGGGTTCTGTTACACCCAATTGACTGATATTGAGCAGGAGATCAACGGACTGCTTACGTACGATCGGCGTCCGAAGGTGCCGCCGGAAGCGATTGCCGCCATTCACGACGAACTTTTTCGCAAACATTAGACAGGACTTATAGTAAGAGCCTTACCACAAAGAGGCACAAAGCACATTTGCCACAAAGAGGCACAAAAATGCACATAAGAATTAAGAGGAAGTATTTGTGCCTTTTGTGCTTTTTTGTGGCCTAATCATAGGAGGTAAGATGCGTAAGGTTACCGACGTTGACCGGCTGGCTGCGCGGCATCGACCGCACGGCCAGCCGGTGATGCACCAGGACTGGGGCAAATTGCTCTTCATGCATTGGCGCATCAACGAGAACCTGTTGCGACCGCACGTTCCTCGTTCATTGGAAATCGACACTTACGGTGGCTCCGCCTGGATCGCGATTACGCCCTTCACGATGTGGGACATTCGCGCATTTCCGCCATTTGTGCCACCGCTTCCCGGGTTGAGCGCGATGCACGAGTTGAATGTGCGCACTTACGTACACTACAACGGTGTTCCCGGAGTGTGGTTTTTTTCCCTCGATGCCAACAGCAGTGCGGCAGTTTTGGCTGCACGCGCCTTCTTTCATCTTCCTTACTACAACGCTGATATCAAGATGGACGGTAAGAGGAAGATCAAATACAGGCTGAAGCGTGATGACGATCCACCGGCGCAGTTTCGTGCTGAATGGAGTGTTGGTGACGCGCTGCCGCAGTCACAGCCTGGTTCGAAAGAGTTCTTCTTTACTGAACGTTACATTCTCTACACTGAATGGGGCGGCGATCTGTATCGCGCCCGCATCCATCACGAGCCGTGGGAACTGTACAAAGCTGAGTTAACTAAGTTTGACTCAACCATGCTCGAAGCCTTGCAGATTACTCAACCCAAGACTCAACCGATCGTCCACCACGCTGAAGCAATCAGTGTCGATATCTGGATGCTGGAAAGCGTGGAAGACTGATGTGTCTCCTTGGAGTGAAACGATCGGTGATCGCGCTGGCGAAGTCACGCAGGGTAAACAGGAGATTAATTCACGCTTGCCGCCAGCAGGTTGAGACTGAAGGCATAACGCCGAAGGCGTTCGCTAATTTCAGCCCGCGGTTGGAGCGCAAGCGACAACCGTGGGTGGAAATCAAAGAAAATCGTCAATCCTGAATGGGTTCACCATGTGCGAAACCCTTTTCAGGGCGTTAATATACTTGACGAATCAGGCCAATTCAGGGCAAGATTCTCAGGATGATAATAGGCTACGGGACTACTTGGATTCGTTCGTTTGCGGAATGTCGCCATCAGCCCGCAAACATCGCCGATTTTGTATGCTAGCCGGATATTACGATGATAGTTGTGATAGCACGATTTTTGCCGTTGGTGGTCTCGTTAATGCAGTCTCAGTCTGGAAGTCTTTCACGGTTGAATGGCAGCGAAAGCTAGACGAGTTTCCGGCGATTGAGTATTACAAAGCCTCTGAAGCGCGAGTGCGCTCACAGCAAAGACTCTCCAACAATCAGTTTCGCAATCTATCCGAAAAGCAGGTTCTTGAAAAAGAAAAACTGCTTGCAAAAATAATTGCCGACCATAAAGGATATGCGGTTTTCTCGCTCATTAACCGAGCGGACTTTCAGTCAATCGTGCTGCCTAGGGTTGGACGGAGAAATCATGGACCTGGAAAGTATACAGGCCATGAATACCATTTTCCGTTTTGGGGTTGCGTACTAAATAGCGTGAAGTATCTACGGCAAAATAACATTGAAGATCAAATTGACTTTTTCTTTGACGAGCAAGGTAGCGTCGGAAAATGGGCAAGAGATATGTACGAGTACGCAAAAAAGAATGACGCTTTTCGGGATATAGGGCAGTACTTGGGTGTTTGTGTGCCGCATGACGATAAAGAGATCGTTGCGTTGCAGGCCGCTGATTTGATTGCCTCTCAATCTCGGCGATGGAGTAATCAAGGGGTCGCAAAGGTTAGGGGAGACGCCACTAGCGAAGTAATGGACATTATAGCCGATCTGCCCGTCCGAATGACATATTGGCACGCAGACGATCTTAGGAAGATGGTTGATATGCATTATCCTAGTTCGGAAGATTCAAATCTTCGTCAATGATGTACTCAACAGGAATCTCAAAACAGAATAATAAGGGCGCTACAAGTACCCACCTACAAGTAGCGCCCTCTAAAGCGTCACCGATCCTTTTGCCCCCTCTCGGATCGATAACGCTTATTCGCGGGGCGTCGTGCCCGTTAAGTGGTGAGGTCACTTGCTTCGACGCCCCTAGCCTCGCGCGTCGCCAAACGCATAAAGCGGTCTCCCCAACGCCTCATGCGCTTCTGAGAGGTTCGCGCGAGGCTTTCTTAAATCTCAGGAATCTTTTCCGCGTAGAGTTGACCGATGATTGCCGCAAGCAAAATGCGCTTCAACAAGACTTCCAGCGATACGCCAAGATTGTTGGCCCAATCCCGCAGGAATGCCCAATCGGTCTGCTCAATATCAGTTGGGATTACTTCGACTTTGACGTAAGGGAATTCACCCTTCGTGTGAGTGCTTGTGCTAGTATTTTTCGGCATGGTCGATTCCTTGTTCTTAACCGGATTAGGAGTCGGCTGTGTAAGGGTTGGCGAGTGTTCATAGCACTTGCCAGCCCGCTCTTTTTGGTGGGTGCAGCCACTATAGAGACGGAAGTTTCGCTTGTCAATAGAAAACTGAGTGGACATCACCCCTATTTCGAAGGTGGTATATTGCGCAAATGAAAGTTATTGGCACAACTGAAGCGGCTAGGAGGCTAGGAGTCAAACCGAATCGAGTGCGAGCATTGATTGAAAATGGACGGTTGAAGGCTCAGAGGATAGGGCGGGAGTATGCGATCAATCCGAAAGACCTTGAGGCTGTGAGGGATCGTAAAGTTGGGCGTCCGCGCAAGGCGCGCAAAGACGTTAAAAAGTGATTCCCGATAAGGACATACCTAAGTGGCATTCTTGAGGCTAAACCAGATTCTATAGACCGTATAAACGGAAACCGAGATAGCAACCTGAACGGCGATCCAGTTTACGCAAACAGCAATGGCTAAGACGGTCCAACGAGTGATAACGGGGCGAGACATAGCAACAACTAGCGCGCCTAGCGGCAGTCCTGTTCCCAGCATAGCCGCAGCGAATTTCTTCAAACGGGAATGGGATTCGGGCTTGATGCGTTCGATCCGTTGCTTCGGTTGGTTTGCCGCAGGGCTGGCGGTTGCGCGGTTTCTTTTAGTTGACCAGTATTCGTTGAAGAATGGATTTAGATACGCGTTAAGCAACGCGCCAATAATAGCCGCTATAAACGGAATTACGACGTTGGCTATAGTTTTCCAAGTCTCAGCACTAATCATGATGGTTCTCCGTGTGTGGTTGAGGTTTCGACATGAAAAAAGAGCCAAGCGAATTTGAGAATTTTGACAGTACAATGCGCGGCTTACTAGCCGTGCCTTACTCCGAACTACAAAAGAAACTTGAAGAAGAAAAACAGGCAAAGGCCAAGCGTAAAAAGAAGCGAGCTATTTCGCCCGCTTCTTCCCGCGCTTCTTCATCCCGAAGGAAGCGAGTTGCTTAGCACGATAATTTATCTTCGTCGCTGAGTTTGCCCGTAAGCTCTTTGTACGTGAGACGCTTGCCAGCGAGCCTCTCAGTCACTTTCTCAAACCGTTCACGGTCGTTGGCAAAGCGCGCGTTGAATCTGAAAGTTTGCTCGTCAAGGTAGCGAAACAGATGAAATGGTTCGACAGAAACATAGGTTCCATTAATACATCGCTTGAGAAGCGACCAGAAGTTTTCGATACCGTTCGTGTGAATATGACCGTCAACGTATTTTTCGGCGTGATCGATTACGTTGTGAATGTAATCAGTATTCAGATCGTTGTAAGACCGCAGAGCATCGCTGTAAACAATCGATCCGGGTTCGACGTGAGCATTGATCGCGGGACGCAGAGATTTGCGCTTAGTGTTCGGAATGATAACTGTTCTAACTTCGCCGTGTCGTTCCAGCAATCCCATCACGGCCATCTTTCCCTCATAGCCAGTCGCGCCTTGAAGTCTGCGAGCTTTAACGCTGCGGTGCATGTTGCGAGCCTTGCCGCCGATGAACGTTTCATCTACTTCGATGTGACCGGACATCTGTTTCATAAACGAGCCGCTTTGCATGGCGAGCCGGATACGATGATCCATGAACCACGCAGTTTTTTGCGTGACACCGAGAGCGCGGGAGATCTCGTAACTGCTAATGCCGTTTTTGCAATTGACAATCATCCAAACCGCAGCAAGCCACTTATCCAAACCAAGCGGCGAATCCTCGAAGATGGTTCCGACTTTAGCGGAGAACTGTCGTTGCTTGTGTGCGCTTTTGCATTGCCACTTGTTTTGTTTCTCCAAAAAGGTCACGTCTTTGCGCCCGCAAGTCGGACAGGTCACGCCATCCGGCCATCTGCGAGCGGCCAAGTAGTCGAGGTAATTCTTTGGATCAGAGAAGTAAATGATTGCCTGTTGAAGCGTCTTAGGTGCGTTTCCGTTTGCCATGATGTGAGGATTTTAGCAAACACGGCTTGATTCGTCAAGTATATTATTACCCTTTTCAGGGTTGAGTGAGAATCTAGGTGGCTAACCCAAGGTTGTCGCTGCGCTCCAACCTTGGGCTCGAATTAGCCAACGCCTTCAGCGTTCTGCCGGGAAAAAGGTGGCTTTAGCGGGCCAAAAGTGGTATAAGCAACACACCGATATCCCCTAAGTTTTGCTCGTTCGGACAAGCCCCAAGTCTGAACCCCCTACCGTGCGGCGTTTTACTATCAACTCCTTCAAGGGGGTTTTTGATGTTCAAATTGCTCGCTATCGCCATCGCTCTGATTTTTTGTGGTCTAGCGGCAGAGATAACGCCCGCTCAAACGGCCAACAACTATTCTGACGATTCCAAAATCGCTCGGCCCGTTGACCGGGTTGTTTCTTCTGAAGCCCGCGCCGAATCCAAACGACTCTACAAGGAGGGCATCAAATATGGTCTGGCGGGACTGTTGCCGCAAGCCATCGAAATCCTAGAGCGCGCCGTACGATTGGATCCGGCAAATGCCGACGCACATTACGCGTTGGGCCACGCTTACTTCGACGCGAAACAGTGGGAAAAAGCCGTCGATAGTTTCGAGCGTGTTGTTGAATTGAATCCGAAAGATCAGGAAGCCCGTGATCGGCTATCACTCGCGCGAACGATGGCCCACGGAGGAAGTGCCGCTAAACCCACCGTCTCACGTCCGAACGATTCATCCTCATCGGAGACTACCGGCGTTCAGGTATCAATGACTGTGAAATCCGCGCCGCCGCCGCCGCTCAAAACAGAACCGGTAAAGGAAGAAGCTAACGCCGCCGCAAATGAATTAACTGCAAGTGAATTAGCACTCACGAAAGTCTACCGCGTCGGACCGGGCGACGTGTTGGACATTCATCTCAACGATTCAGCCTCACCACAATCAACCCTCTTCACCGTGACTGCCTCAGGCTTCGTCGAACACCCGATGCTTGGCGAACCTTTGCAGGCCGGTGGTCTCACGGTCGACGAAATCAGCAGCAAGTTTGAAAGCGAACTGAAGAGACGTGCGCTGATCGACAACCCAAAGGTGTCAGTGGGCGTGCGTGATTACGCGAGTCACACGATTCTGGTGAGTGGACTGGTTAAAGACTCCGGCACAAAGATCCTGCGACGTGAAGCCATTCCGCTTTATGTCGTCGTTGCCGACGCTCAGCCGCTTCCCGAAGCGGCGCGCGTAACGGTCGTGCGCAACGAGTCGAATCAAACTTTCGACATCGATCTCGCACAGTCGCAGGACATGAACCTGCTGGTTCGTCCGGGTGACGTAATCACTTTGCTGCCAAACGTGACCCAATTTGTTTACATCGGCGGGGAAGTGAAACTGCCAGGTGAGAAGACTTATCGCCGCGGTCTAACGCTGACCCAGGCAATCCTCTCAGCCGGCGGTATTACCAGCAAGGGCAAGCAAGCGCGGCTGGGGCGCGATGATGGCAACGGTTTTCTAGTTATTAGTCGTTTTAAGTTAAAGGATATTGAATCGGGCAAGGTTCCGGATCCGGTAGTAAAGCCTGGCGACCGGATCATGATTGTTGAATAGAGAGCATGGTAGCAATCGCAAAACAACTAGCCACCCCTGAAGCTGCGACATTAGACTTGTGGCGTGTGGCTGAGACTGACGACCTCGAGGAGTTGAGGCGCATTCTGCCGCGCGTGGCGGATATCAATGCGCGTAACAAGCATGGTGTAACTGCACTGATGCGCGCTGCGTGTCATGGTCATGAACGAATGGTCCGTATATTGTTGGACCATGGAGCAGATCCAAACCTGGCTCGAAACGATAGATTTACGGCGCTCGCGTTGGCGGCATTCTTCGGTCACACGGAAACCGTCAAGACTCTGATCGACCGGGGCGCACGAACTGAGATTGTTACGCGTTGCGGTACGTCGGCGCATATGTGGGCCAAGGCTCGCACGTTTGTTGAAGTCGCACATTGTTTGGAATCGTACACTCCTGTACGAACTGCACCGGCGCCTGCACCGGTACTCGTGAAAGCTCCGGCGCCTGCACCCGAACCCGCACCGCAGCCGGTAGTGAAGACGTTGAAAGATCCGCCGGAGATTTGGGACCTGGTCCACGAAGTGCCGCGAGATTTCAATCCAAAATCAGCATTTCTATCCCGTCTCAGATCGATGAACAGGAGTTTTGCGTTACGTGTTGCTGCGCTTTTACTCGTGAGTGCGACTGGTATTGTTGGCGCAATGCTCTTCAAAAGCTCGCAAGCGCACAGCGTTGAGCCAGATGCCATTCCTCCCGTTATTCAGAATTCCGCGGCGGAGAGTGCGGTGAGTGCGCCCGCAAGTGTTCCGGAGACGAATACCGAACCGGCCGTCGTTCCGTCAGAAACTGGAGTGGTTCACAATCACAGCTCTCGGAAAACAGTTATTTGGACGCGTCAGATCAGACCACGTGCAGCGACTGCTGATAATGTGGCAGAGAATGGTCCAACTAAAGAAGTACCGGCCGCACCTCGCGCAGTGGCAACTCCTCAGTTCGAATCACACACCAAAAAAGCGAACACTACTTTGAGTCCGCAAGTCATCGTGCCTGCAAAGAAGGCGAAAGTGATCCAGTGGCCCTAGCCATAAAGTAGCCACAAAGAAGCACATTGTGCCTCTTTGTGGCTAGCAGTGTTTTAAACTGTAGCGCCCTTTGCTTTGGCTCGCTCCTCCTGCATGTACTGACGCATCGCGGCAACCTTTCCCGGAGCTCGCTTCTCTGTCCACTCTTCGTAGCGCTGTGCAACTTTTTCGAAGTTCGAGAGCAGCGTCGGATCGTGGAAGGCTTGACGGAAGTGCGGCACTACGGCCTTGAGCTGTTCCCAAACGCCAAAAAATTCTCCACTGGTCTCAAAGAAAAGATCCTCGTGAAGCAGTCCATAGTTGACTAGCGCGCAGGCTTGTTCCCAATAACCGATAACCATGCCCACGAAAGTTCCGTGTTCTGTTCCGGGAGCAGCGATCTTCATTGCTTCTTCGATCGTCTCGGCATGGTAGTTCTGCTGAAACCAGTCGCGTGCCTGGCGCAGTCTGGTCTCGCGGCGCAGGTTGTAAACTTTCAAATGCAGTTGTGCTTGTTCGTAAGTCGGTTTACTTTCCATAAAACATCCTTTCACTGAATCGTTGGTTGTAAAAATTGCTGACTCAGCAATACGTCGAATGGCAACGCGCTGGATCGACAATCTCGCTGAACTTTTTTGGCGCCACATTCTACCGAAGATCAAAAAACGATACGAGTTAGTAATTGGCGTGATTCTTATTGAGACACAGATGGAGTCAAACTGGTCAATAATGGTCGTCAGTAAAAAGCCACGGTATTTGCGAGAACGGAGGCGACCGGGGGGGAGCAATTAAATGCAATCACTTTGGAAGTTGGGAAATCTCGGCTGGCGCGAATTGGCAAAACGAGTCTGGGGCGAAATTCAGCAAGATGAGGTCTTCGGACGCGCGGCCGAGCTGTCGTACTACTTTCTGTTGGCGCTCTTTCCTTTTTTAATTTTCCTGACTTCCATAATTGGCTTCGTGTTGGGGTCAGGCACGGGCACGCGCCACACCTTTTTTAATTATCTCGCGCGCGTCATGCCGCCGTCGGCGTTTGCGTTGATCGATTCGACGATGTGGGAAGTTTCGTCGTCCAGTGGCGGCGGAAAGTTATCATTTGGCATTCTCGCGGCCTTGTGGGCAGCATCAAATGGGCTCAGCGCGATCACTACTTCGCTGAACACCGCCTATAACGTTAAAGAAAGCCGGCCTTGGTGGAAACAGCGTTTAACCGCGATTGGACTGACAATGGCGTTGTCGGTCTTGATCATTTCGGCGCTCGTGCTGGTGGTTGCCGGTGGTCATATTGCTGATTGGCTCGCTGCTGCCTACGGTTTTGGCGCCACTTTTCCGCTAATTTGGAAGATCATTCAATGGCCGGTGGTGCTCGCAAGTATCATTCTCGCTTTTGCGTTGATCTACTATTTCGCCCCGGATCTGCGCGAGCAGGAATGGAAATGGCTCACGCCTGGCGCAGCGATCGGAGTAGCACTGTGGCTCTTGATTTCCGTAGTTTTTCGCGTGTACCTGCATTTCTTCGATTCTTACAGCAAGACGTATGGCTCGCTTGGCGCGGTGATTATTCTGATGCTCTGGCTCTACTTCACTGGCGCGGCCGTTTTGATTGGAGGCGAGATCAACTCCGAAATCGAAAACGCTGCTGCGCAGCAGGGCGAACCCGAGGCGAAAGAAAAGGGCGAGAAATCGCCGGACGAGAATCGGCAAAGCGCGGCCCAGGTCGCGTAGTTGATTTTCACTATATTCACAAGCTATCGAAGCGTGCGATAATGCTTCTCACAAAAACTGTTTCTTCGGGAACAATTTTGCGAACCGGGCGTCTAGATTGATGCTGCTCCCCGCTCTCGTTTCGCATGAAGTGTCCTACGGGAGGTATTACACAAATGAATCGGTATTTTCTCCGCCTGTGTGTTGCCCTCACCACTTTCGTATTGAGTATCGGTCTGACAAGTTTTACGAAATTATTTCGACACGAAGACTCGACCGTGCTGACGTTTACGTATGAGGGTCCGGCGTCGCCGTTGGACGAGATGCGACTACGTGAGCTCTATCAGGAGTATGGACCTGCCCAGACGCGTCACGACCGTGCGTTTTTCGAGGAAGTGGAAGCTGAAGATTTCATCTTGTTTTTAGGTGAGCAACATCTTTCGAGAGAACAAGACATTCAGTGGATGGAAAGCTCGCCGAGCGATGTTGTTTACGAAAGCGTCCCTGACTCGATAACCGTGATTGGAGACTGGGCGATGGTCCACGGCCGCATGGAAGCGCGACATCCCGACGGCCACGCACATTCGTGGGGCTTCATCGACGTTTGGGTCCGCCGCGGCGACGCCTGGCGCATCCAGAGCACCACGTCGGTTGATTAGTCACAAAAAGGCACAAAAGGCACAAGTCAGTTTATTGTTCTGTGCTTTTTGTGCCTTTTTGTGTTGGTAGTACAATCGCGACAAACTGACCGGTCTTGATCCTGCCCAGCACCCTCTCTACTTCAGGTGCAAGTTTAGCGACTATTGGGACTTGATTAGTCGGTAATTGAACAATGGCTAATTGTCTACCTGTGAGGTTCTGTTGGTATTTGAGATTCTGATCACTTGTGATTAGGACTTCAAATCGGCCCTCGGCCAATTGAAGTAGTGCTCCATTTGTAATTCCACTCCAACCTAGTTCCTGTACCGTGACGATCTCAAATCGGGTGAGCAGTCGCTTCAGCACGTGAGGAGTGCATTCATCGAGCAGGATTTTCATTTCAACTTCGTTAGCCGTTGTAACGTTGCGCGAGAGAACTCAATAACCTCCAAGGCTTGTTCTCGAGTTACCGTCGGAAAATTCTCCAGGAATTCATTAAGCGAAACACCTGCCTCGAGATTACTAAGCAGGGCATCGACCGGCACGCGCGTGCCGCGGAAAACTAGCGTGCCGCCGAGAACGTCCGGATCGGCGCTGATAGGAAGTGAGGCAAGTTCGGTTTCTTCGATTACCAGAGACATTTCATTACGTCCTCGATGTCCGATTATAAGATAGCATATTGATTTCTACGAACGACGGCGCACAAAGTCGAAGTGAGTCCAAATGCTTTTTGCTTTTATGTGCCTTTTTGTGGCCCAAATCAGGCCAATAGAACGCGAAAAACTGCGTGTGAAAGGACCATGAGCGCCCACGCTCTGCTACCGTGGGTTTCCACGTTTCTGCCTTGCAAAATCACACCATTCCCACGATTTCACTGTGGTCGGTACACCGCAAATCTGTGGTCGGTAACGTTTTGGCAAATCCGTTTGTCTCGTACGATCTCCAGGTTTTGAAACGAGGCCTGAAAGCCTCGAAAAGTTTAGTCGCCCTTAATGGGCGGAGGAGATCATGCGATTCAATTTGCGGAACCTGTGCTTTGCTTTGGTTACGGTGGCGCTCACTTTCACGTCCCTTCACGCCCAGCAGATCGAGGAGGACAAAACCCTTGCGCCGTACTTCGTGGTCAAGGGCGATCCAAACGTGGATCAGCTACCGCTCAAAGACACACGGGTCGAGATCACAGTTTCAGGTGTTATTGCCGATGTGAAAGTTCGGCAAATCTATCGTAACGAAGGTTCACGTCCAATCAACGCGTCCTATGTCTTTCCTGCCTCGACGCGTGCAGCGGTCTACTCGATGCACATGCAAATCGGCGATGAAATCATCGTCGCCAAGATCAAAGAACGCGAACAGGCGAAGCAGGAGTTTGAGCAGGCCAAACAAGAAGGGAAGAGCGCATCGCTGCTGGAGCAACAGCGGCCCAACGTGTTTTCGATGAGTTTGGCCAACATCATGCCGCAGGAGCAAGTTGAGATTGAACTGCGTTACACCGAGCTCCTGGTTCCAACAGACAACGTTTATGAAGTCGTGTTCCCAACAGTTGTTGGACCACGTTACATGTCGCCCAAAGACCCGGCGAAGAAAGAAGACGGCTTCGTCGAGACTCCATACACACGTCAAGGTCAGAAGCCGGCGAGCCAGCTGCACATTTCAGCCAAAATCTTTGCGGGCGTTCCGATTTACGATCTGTCGTGCCCGTCGCACCAGATTGCGCCACAGTGGTTCAACCCGACGAATGCACAAGTGACGCTCGATGATTCCGATCCTTTTCAGGGTAACCGCGACTTTGTGCTGCGTTATCGTCTCGCGGGCGACCAGATCACGTCTGGCCTGTTGCTCTTTCGCGGCGCTGACGAGAACTTCTTCTTATACATGGCCCAACCACCACAACGTGTGGCCACGGATGAGATACCGCCACGCGAATATATTTTCGTCGTCGACGTGTCAGGCTCGATGGATGGTTTCCCGATAAACACGTCGAAGCGACTGCTCAGAGATTTGATTAGCAAGCTACGCCCGACTGATCTGTTCAATGTAGTGCTGTTCGCCGGAGACGCAAATGTCCTCGCCCCACAATCACTACCCGCGAATCAGCAGAACATCTCGCGTGCGATCGGTTTAATCGAACAGCAGCGCGGTAGCGGAGGAACCGAACTGCTCGCCGCGATTCAACAGGCAATGAGTCTGCCGCGACAGGACTCCATCTCGCGCAGCATCGTGTTAGTTACCGATGGTTACGTGTCAGGCGAGCAAGGCGTCTTCGATCACATTCGCGCGAATCTGAATCAGTGCAATGTGTTCGCGTTTGGTATCGGCACGTCAGTGAATCGCTATTTGATTGAAGGTGTGGCAAAGGCTGGAATGGGCGAACCGTTCATTGTCAGTGAAGAAGGCGAGGCTGAAGCTGTTGCGGACAAGTTCCGCGAATACATTCAGACGCCTGTATTGACTGACATTCGCGTTCGCGCGATCGGCTTCGATGCTTATGACCTAAATCCGGTTCAGTTTCCGGACCTGATGGCCCAACGTCCGATCATTCTCTTTGGCAAATGGCGTGGACCAGTTGCAGGGGCTATCGAACTCACTGGCAAAACAGGCCGTGGTGATTACGTCACTCGTCTCGATGTCGCGGAGAGTCAGGCTGACGAAGGAAACAGCGCGTTGCGTTATCTGTGGGCACGTTCGCGGATCGCTGAGTTGTCAGACTACGGCAGTTCAAGTGTTGACGAAGCGAGGACAAAAGAGATCACCGCACTTGGTTTGAAATATAACCTGCTGACTCGCTACACCTCGTTCATTGCTGTGCGCGAAGTGGTGACCAATCCGACAGGCTCGGCGCAGGACGTGAAACAACCGCTACCGCTTCCGTTGCGAGTGAGCGACCTCGCAGTTGGTAACGGCACTGAAGCGGGAAGTGAACCCGAGTTGATATGGTTGATAGTCGGTTCGCTTCTACTGGCCACGGTCATGATTTTGCGACGCAAGCGGTGGTTTGTATGAGTCGAAGGAGGATCTGGAGCGTACAGCTATTGGTGGTTGTGCTGTGCGCTCTGGCACTTAAATTTTACTACTCGACTGCGACTGTCAATCAGTTGTGTTGGATTCTTACTCCGACGACCGCGCTAGTGGAGTTGTTGAGTGGTAGACGCTTTGCGTTTGAATCGTTTGCGGGTTACATGAGCAGCGATCACACCTTTGTGATCGCTGCGTCATGCGCGGGTATTAATTTTTTAATCACGTCGTTCTTAATGCTCGCAATTGGACGCTTGTGGCGCGAGCGATTTCAGGCTGTTAGCTGGTGGTCCATTCCGCTTGCTGCTGTGATCGCGTTTGTGACCACAATAATCACAAACACGGTACGCATTTGCATCGCGCTCGAACTGCGTAACGTACATCTCGATTCGCTGACAGCAAATCAGTTGCACCGGCTGGAAGGCATCGTGGTCTATTTCGGTTTCTTGCTGTTGCTGTTTTTGCTAACCGAACGACCGCGAGAACGTAAACCGGTGCGGCTGTTGCTGTTTCCGCTACTGATCTACTACACGACAACCCTGGTTATTCCGTTGGCGAACGGTTCCTGGCGCCACGCCGGTTTCCTGGAACACTTCATCTTCGTCGTTGTGCTGCCGCTGATAATTTGTGCTGGCTTTATGTGCTTCTTGGTGGCTAATAAATATTCCCGCCGGCTTGAGTTGACGTCAGCGAGCCATTGTTGACGTTTAGTGTGTACGCAACTCCGCCGGTGCCGTGCCACGTTGATAAGTTGAACGTACCTCCCTGCGGCACTTTGTAAACACCGATATTCAGATAAGTCATGGGAGTCTTCTCTGCCAACACCTGCGCTGGTCCAGGCGCTTGCAGAAAATAAGCTGCACCATTTCCAACCATCGTAGCCGCGCCGTTCGGCAACACCAGTAACGCCGTTTGCTCGTCGATTCCAATGCCGCGCGGCTGAGTGGACCAACCGTTATTCACGATGCGCGCTAGAAAGACGAGTGATCTGCCCATGCGATCGCGCGTCACGAAGTGCGAGTCGTAGAGTTTGTCTACGCCAAGTGCTGACTGAAAGAGATCGCGATCGAGTGTGACGTAACGATGAAACGGATTGGCCAACGCCTGACTTGATGTAACCGAACCGAGCTCGCCTGTGTAAATGAATTGGCTCAGTACAGCGAGACCGGCGCTTGTTCCACCCACCGGCGCAGACTTTGAATTTAGTAGAAAATTTACGCCGGTTTGCACGGCTGTTCCGCGCCAGAGGTTCACATACGTCGATTGATCGCCACCGGCAATCCAAAGTGCCTCAGCATTTTGTATGTGACTGCTGACATACGAGGAGTTTGCACCGGTCACACTGGTGATGATGATCGTCTCGACCGAATCCATCTGTGGGCAGAGTTGTTGGATATAGGGATTGTAAGCGTCGGTGCCGGTCGTTCGGATTACAACGAAGTCACCGCCACCGGCGCGTTCGCACATCCATTGAAATGCTGCGTCAACATCAGTGCCGCCGCCCATCAAAACCAGACCTGGACTGAGCGTCGACGCCGGCGGCGCATCAGCAGGATTACCGACAATAAATGCCTGAAATCCTGTCTTTGGCGCAGCATAAAGCGACGATGCAAAGGAGACGACGAACAGCGCGACAACTACCGCACGTGACATACGTAGAGAGACTTCGACGAAGGAACGGGTGAGCATGAGAATCCTCCTGAAGAAAATTGAAGCAGATCGACCGCGGCCTTTATACCACTAACCGCGCCGAGTACCTACAAGAGTGATCTTCGGATGTCTCCTTGGAGTGCGGCGGCCTGGCGCCGCTTTGTTATCGATCACGCTCGATCGAGGCCAAAGCGGCGCCAGGCCGCCGCACTCCAAAGACAATCGACACTATCCCGCTCAGCCAAATAGACCACTCAGCACAGCGTCCAGATCCTCGAGCTTAACCGGCTTCGACACGTAATCATCCATTCCTGCACAGAGACACTTATCTCGATCGCCCTCAAGTGCATTTGCCGTCATCGCCACAATCGTAGTGTGTTTTGCGGCGCCTTCACGACGACGAATCTCCGCCGTCGCTTCATATCCGTCCATCTCAGGCATCTGACAATCCATCAACACCAGGTCGTAAGGTATTCTTCCGAGCGCTTCAATAGCTTCACGACCATTCGCGACCGCATCAGCGCGATAGCCGAGCTTCTGCAACTGCCGTAGCGCCACTTTCTGATTGATGATGTTGTCTTCTGCGAGAAGAACCCGTTTGTTTGACGAAGCCTTCACGTTCTTCTCAGCATGTTTGAGTACGGGCGCAGTTGACGGGGTCGTGCTGACTATCTTGACGACACAATCAAACAATTGTGACTGGCGCACGGGTTTCGTGAGATACGCGGCAATACCAATCCCGTGAGCAGTGGCCGCATAGCCGCGCTCGCCAAACGATGTCAACATCAACAACTCGACATCAGCAAGCGCCGGATCCGTCTTGATCTTTCTTGCCAATTCAAAGCCGTTCATTTCAGGCATCATCAAGTCGAGAACAGCGATATGGATTGGCTCGTTGCGACGCCGCGCTGCTTCGAGTAATTCAAGCGCTTGCGGACCAGAAGCAGCTTCTTCATAAACCATTCCCCACGAACCGAGCTGGTGTTTCAGGATCTGCCGGTTCGTCGAGTTGTCGTCAACGATCAGGACGCGCAGGTTTTCCAAATTAACACACGGTTGCTCAACGGCGAGTCCGTTTGATTGTTTCTCAAACCTTGCCGTAAACCAGAACGTCGAGCCTTTCCCTTCCACACTGTTGACGCCGATCTCTCCGTTCATCATCTGCACGAGTTGCTTCGAAATAGCGAGACCCAGTCCTGTGCCGCCGTACTTGCGAGTGGTGGAACCGTCTGCCTGTGTGAACGCCTGAAAGAGATTGCGTTGCGCAGTTTCGCTGATGCCGATACCCGTATCGCTGACTTCGAATCGCAGGAGAGTCTCAGTCTCAGTTTCAATTTCTTTGGCAACGCGAACAACGACCTCGCCCTGGTGAGTGAACTTGATCGCATTGCCAAGCAGATTAGTAATGACTTGACGAAGCCGGCCCGGATCGCCGCGCAACAGTGTCGGCACGTCTCTGTTGATCAAACAAGCGAGCTCGATCTTCTTTTGATATGCCTTTTCAGCCAGCAACTCGATTGTATCTTCGACCGTATTGCTCAGGACGAAATCGAGTATCTCGAAATTTAGCTTGCCGGCTTCAATTTTTGAAAAGTCGAGAATGTCGTTGACGATCGTCAACAATGCATCGCCGCTGGACCGAATCGTTTGTGCGAATTCACGTTGTTCTTCGTTGAGTGGGGTGTCGAGCAGAAGTCCGGTCATACCGATGACGCCATTCATTGGTGTGCGGATTTCATGGCTCATATTGGCCAGAAACTCAGACTTGAGACGCGCCGACTCCATCGCAGCATTGCGCGCTTTGTCAAGCTCGGCTTCGGCGCGCCGCCGTTCGATAGCGAGCGCTATTTGATCGCCAACATTTGACAGGAAGTCGACGTCGCGCTCGTCGTACATTCCGTTCTTGTCGCGATGTTGCACTGCCAACACGCCAATAGTTCTTGATGATGTTCGCAACGGCGCGGCCAACCACGCGGCTCTATTTGTTTCAGTTCGTTCGATCTCGCCGCGTTCACAGAGTTCGCGTTCGACTGCTTCCGTCAACAGCAGAGGCTTGCCGGTGCGAAGTACATATCCGCAAAGACTCTTCGCCACTGGGGCAGGCGCCGGACGAGCGTCAACTTTATTCACCCAATAATCAAAATGCATCAAGTCGGTTTCGGGATCGTGCAACGCTACGAAACAGTTTTCGGCTTGCAGTAAACTTCCGAACGACTGCCGCGCGATTTCTAGTAGTTGATCGAGATTATCGGTCGAAATAATACCGTGTACTACTTCTGCAATCGCCTGACGCTCTCGTTCGGCACGTTTGCGCGCAGTGACGTCGCGGGCAATTCCATGAACCGCGAATGGCTTGCCATCCCGCTGCGTAAGACGCGAGTTTACTTCCAGCGTTCGGCGCCGACCGTCTTTCGCAATGATGTCCGCCTCGTACGCGGAGGAACCGTTTTCCATCGTCTTGCCTATTAATGCCTGCCGGGCTTTCTCCAGGTGTTCCGGCGCGATTACTTGAGTGACATTCAAACTGAGGCACTCCTCGGCGGAGTATCCGGTGACACGGAGACAAGCGTTATTGAATGATGTGTAGTTACCCGCAAGATCGTGCGTATAGACCAGGTCGTTGGCATTTTCAAACAAGTCGCGATAGCGCTCCTCACTCTCACGCAACGCGTCTTCAGCTCGCCTGCGTTCAATCGCTAAGGCAATGTGTGCGCCGACGGAGACAAGGAATGAAACGTCATCCTGCGAATAAGCACTGGCGTCGCTGTAATGCTGCAAGACCAGTACGCCGATCACTCTTGAAGCGCTTTTCAAAGGGATGCCCAACCAACTCGCGGGAGGGGTTCCAATCGATTCGACCTCACCAGCCTCGGCGAGTTGATTGAATTCATCTTCCGTCATCAGTATGGGCCGTGCTGTGCGCATGACGTAACTGGTGCGGCTCTTGCCAAACTCTTGTGGACCAGGCATCTCGTCGTGTTGATCGATGAAGATCTCCATCGAGAGCATTCCGGTAATCTGATTATGTAGCGCGATGAAAAAGTTTTCGGCATAAACGACTTTACCGATCGCTCGATGGATGAAGTGCAACAGTTCGTCGAGATTCGAGGTGGAGTTAACGCCCTGTGTGATCTCAAAAAGGATCTGGCGTCGCTTTTCTGCTGATTCACGTTCGCGAATCTCAGTTCGCAGTCCTTCGTTGACTTGCGCCAGCTCCGCCGTGCGCTCTTCGACCTTTCTCTCTAAATTTGCGTGGGCGTGGATAAGCAGCCCTTCGGATCGCTTGCGCGTTTGAATGTGAACGGCGATCGTGCGTATCACAAAGATGCCGATGGCGGCCGTGAGTAATACCTCGAGTGAAATCAAGAGAAAGCTGGTTTTGCGTAGAGTCGAAGTGGTGGTGGCTTCATTCGTTTGCGCCAGATTCATTTGCCGGCCCTGGTAAGTAATGTAGGCGTCCCAAGCGCCGTGATAATCGTTAATTAGAGGCAGCACTTCTTGTATCAGGAGGTTACGCGCGACGTCGGGATGATTCTGGTCCAACATGTGTAACGCGTTCTGATAACTATTGACGTACAAAGCGCGCTTCTGTTTGACGGCCTCAAGCAGTTCGTGCTCGTTGTTCGATTCAACTCGTTCGCTGAGAACCTGAATCAACCTGGAAACCTCCTGGCTATTCAGCTCTCGTTGAATCCTGAGTGATTTGCGCTCACGTTCATCGTCGAGCAGAAACAGGAGCATGGTTATGCGGTTGTTCTGGTTTGAATAGGATTGAGCGAGTCGCGACAACTCCACTTTGGACCAGTCCTGGTCCACGATTTCAGTAAGCTCTGAATCCAGGATGCGCAACTGGCGCAAGCTGAGACCACCAACCAAAATCAGCGTGGCGATGAGGAGAGCAAAGCACAATGCCAGGCGCACGCCGAGGCGTGTATTGCCGGCAGGAGAGAAAAGTATCTGAAACTTCCTCATTTAATTCGTTGTTGGGAGGTTTTGTGGGGCCTTAGCAGGTTAGGCAGAACGCCACTCCTTCACGCCAATACGCCCAACTTGCTGCGGTACAACGCTACATTGGCTGGCGGATAAGCGAATATCGTCAGCCTGCGGCGAGAAGTGCAAAGGGCATTCCACTGATTAGCAGCAGTTCGATTTCAGGCGCTTGCAGATCAGTTTCGCCGAGGTGCGCACGGAAATTGTGAAGCCGAAGAAAGGACCAAAGTCCTGCGTCGCGGGCATGCTGGTGATGAACAAGCCGGGAACAGAAGTCTCAAAGTGATCGTCGAGAACTGGAAAACCATTCCGCGTTTCAAGCTGCTCGAGAAGATTATTCGACCAGATCGGCAGCCGCGCGATATTCACTTTATATCCGGTAGCAAGAACGATTTGGTCTACGTTGAGTGTTTCTCCATTGCTCAGCACGGCGGTTAACTCGCCATCTTCCTGTTGAGCACAACTGACGAGTTCAGTGTGCGGCCAAACGTTGACGCGATCACTTTTGAGCCGCGATTCCAGCCATGGCTCAACCTTGAGTCTCCCTTCGGCCCACAATCGATGACTCACATCATCTTTCTCCTGTTGCGACAATCGTCGAAACCAATTCGGATTTTCCACAATGTTGTCGACTATTGGGTTCACCCAGGACCAATCGGCGACTTTGAATGCAGGGCTCGCATGTCTGTGCGACAGATGAACAGCCGCTGCTCCAGCTTCGAGAAGCAATGCCGCCCATTCGAATGCACTCTGCCGTCCGCCGATTATCAAATAGCGTTTTTCTCTGGCTTCGCTGAAGTCGACGAACTCGGCCGTATGTTGATATCGACCAGTGGGAAGTCGTGCGAGCAAGTCATCAGGCACGTGCGCGAAGTGTTTGAAACCGGGTGCGAGTACAACGTGGTACGCATTTATAACGTCGCCATCGAATCTCGTAGCAATGAAGTGATCATTCGCTACTGAACGTTCGAGCTGTTTGACGTAAATCGGAAGTGCTTGAATGTTCTTTTGTTTTTGAAACCAGGCAGCGTATGAGAGATAGAAATCGAGCGACAGTGGTTCGACGTCGCGCGGCGTCTTGTCTTGAGCTTGAAGAAACGACTCGATCGTATCGACGTTCAATGGATCGAGATGCCAGTCAGACGCTGACCGCAGAAACATACCTTTCGGCATGTTCCGCTGCCAAAACTCCATCGACTTGCCAACGATTAAATGTTCGATTCCGTCGTGGGAAACCTGTGCGGCAACCGCGAGTCCAAACGGGCCGGCGCCGATGATTAGCAGATCGGTATCCAAATCAGTCGCTCTTCGACTATCGAGGGCTTTATCTCAAATAGTTTTCGCCACAAAGAAGCACAAATGATTTCACAGGGATTATATCCCCGGTGATCGCGGTCTGGCACTGATAGTCGTCGTCCCCTGTATAATCCATGGCGTTACAAAGTCTCTGTTGCCGCAAAGATAGGTTTAGCTTATGGCGTTTCTGGGTAAGACATCAGCATTTCAAGGCATGCGCGCTCTGCAGGATCTCGTTTCTGATTCGATGGCAATCGACATGGGATCGGCATCGACGATTATTTCTGTACGCGGACGTGGTGTGGTCGTAGATGAGCCGTCTCTCGTCGCCGTCGACACGGTAACGGGAGAGGTGATAGCAATCGGGCTTGAGGCGCAGCAGAAGTACGGCCGCGAGGAGCGCGGTGTTGGCGTAATCGCACCGATGCTAAATGGTGTCGTCGCGGACTTTGAACGAACTAACGTGATGTTGGCCCACTTCGTGGGCAAGGCGCGCGGCGGCCTCTCTCACTTTAGCCGACGCGCTTTGATGAGCGTTTTCTCTGACGTCACGCCAGTCGAGCGGCGTGCGTTACTCAATGCAGCGCAACACGCGCGTGTCGGTCGTGTCGGCCTGATAGAAGAAGGTCTGGCGGCAGCGTTTGGTGCGGGCATCAGTGCAGATGATCCACGAGGTTCTGCTGTAGTTGATATTGGCGGTGGAACAACCAACGTTGCGATTGTTGCGAGTGGTAAGCTCGTTCGTGCACGCGCCGAGCGGATCGGAAGTTCAAGTATCAACGCGGCGATCATTAATCACGTTTCTCGTCATCGAGGTCTGCTGATAGGCGCAAAGACGGCGGAGCGTCTCAAGCTGGATCTTGCTTCAGCAGTTGTGCCCATCGATCTCGCGCAGGAGATCCCAATCAACGGCCGTGACGTTCTAACGGGTATGCCTCGATCTATTGAGATCACCGCTGGCGAGATCTATCCGGTGGCGCAGGAAGTGGTGCGAAAGATCGTGGCCGGAGTAAGTGCGACCCTCGAGGATCTGCCGCCGGAAGTTGCAGGTGACATCTATGATCGCGGCCTGATCCTTACTGGAGGTGGTGCGCAGTTTGGTGGTTTGGACGATTACATGCGTGAAGAAACCAAACTGCCGGTGCGAATTGCTGACGAACCGAGGCACGCGATTGTGCATGGACTTGAGCAAATGTTTGACGAGCCACTGTGGTTGCGACGAGTCATGCGCGGAGAGAGCCACGTGCCGCTCGAGCTGGAGAGTGAATCGCTTTAGTTTCTGTTTGTGTGATTGGTAGATGATATGGATCGCTCAACGGGACTGCTCGTAATCGTCGGTGGCGTCTTCATCATAATTGTCGGTTTGTTGATCTATTCAGGAGGGCTCAACTGGTTTGGGCGCTTGCCTGGCGACATCCGCTACGAGAGCGGCAGCGTTCGCGTGTACATTCCGATCGTATCGATGTTACTCGTCTCCCTCGCGCTGACATTGATCTTCAATCTGCTACGCCGGTTTTTCTAGCCACAGATTTGGCCACAAAGAGGCACAAAACTCACAAAATGCTGTGAGGAAATCTTTTCACCCAACCCACCCGCCTCGCGTTTATAAATAGTTAGCTAACAATTAGCAACAGGTTAAAGACCCTCCTTTCGCCTCTCACCTATAGTCCCACGCGTGTTGAGAAATCCCCCAAAAAGGAGTCCCGATAATGCCTGCTTCCCCCGCGAAAATCGTACGTTTTTTCTCAATCTCCAGTCTGATCATTCTGCTGTTAACAAGTCCTTACTGCCTAAACCTGATTCCGGTTGTGCATGCCGGAAACTCTGACCATCCTTCGGCGGAACAAAGACCTGACAAGGTTTCCCCGCTTCTTAAAGGCAACAAGCACCAGGCGGACGAAAGATTAACGGTGATCGTTGCGCTCAGTGGACCAAAAAGTGGCCGTCTCAATGCTTTCTTAAATCAAACCGGCATTCATCAACGCAGAGAGCTGAAAAGCCTGAATAGTTTTTCATTGAGCCTGCCCTACCGAATGGTTGCTGAACTCGCATCTTTCCCCGAGGTCTTGCACGTCTCCTCGAATGAGGCTGTACACACTCTCGGACATGTTTCAGAGACGACCGGAGCAGACACAGGTCAAGCTGCCGCACTGGCAGCCGGACGCGGCTCTATCGATGGCACGGGAATCGGTGTCGCCGTTTTGGATTCGGGAATCGACGCGAATCATGCGCAATTCTCGGCTGCTGCCAGTGGTTCTCGAGTTATCGCAAGCGTCGATTTTACTGGAGAGAATCGCACCGACGATCCTTTCGGCCACGGTACTTTCGTGGCAGCAGCGGCCGCTGGCGGCACAGGCGCGGGTGCTTCTTATAGAGGAATCGCGCCTGGGGTTTCCTTGCTAAACGTTCGCGTGCTGGACAGTACCGGCAACGGATCGGTCGAGAATGTCTTAGCCGGACTCGACTGGGTAGCCACACACGCTCGCCAGTACAACATCCGCATCGTCAATATGAGTCTCGGGACGCTCGCCGTCGACTCTTACAAATATGACGCACTCTGTCGCGCAGTTCGTGGCTTAGTGAACTCAGGCATCGCGGTTTTTGCGGCTGCGGGTAACGAAGGAAAGGACGCTAATGGCCAAAAGATCTATGGCGCTATTCACTCGCCCGGTAACGAACCTTCTGCAATCACGATTGGCGCGTCCAATACGTTTCAAACCGACGTCCGCGGCGACGACGCAGTAACAACCTACAGCTCACGCGGTCCGACCCGCAGTTATTGGACCGATGCTGACGGCGTCACTCATCACGACAACCTGTTGAAACCGGATCTCGTAGCGCCCGGCAACAAGCTCGTCTTCGCACAATCTCCCAACAATTACCTTGTAACGAACAATCCCACCCTCAACGAATCAACCTCGGGCACCTCTTCGACGATGAAAATGATGCGTATGAGTGGAACGTCCGTCGCGACGCCAATTGCCGCTGGCGCAGCCGCGCTGATGCTTCAGCTAAATCCAAAGCTGACGCCAAATATGGTCAAGGCTTTCATGGAATACACCGCTCAGAAGTTGGACGGATTCGGAGTTTTGGAACAGGGTGCGGGAGAACTGAATATCGAAGGCGCGATGCGACTTGCGCAGTCGGTTCGACAGGATCTCTCTTCGCCGGTGCAAGTGGGATCGCCACTCCTGACCGGCTCAGTCACTGCCTCGTCGTCTTTCGCCGGCAGCACTTTTACGTGGAGCACCACGATTGTCCGTAAGTTCAACACGATGTCCGGAACGGCTCTGATTACTCGCTTTCAAGGACCGTATTGCACTGGCGAACTGCTCGGCGACGGACTGCTGTTGGCCGACGGTCTAATCATAAACCGAGGCTACCTGGTTTCAAGCGGACAACCGATTCTGGACGGAAATGCCGTTTGGACAAGCAACAATTTCGTTGCAGACGGCCTGACGCTTTCAGACGACACACTAATGTCCGACGCGGTTGACATCTCCAGCCAAGTGGTAAGTTTAGAAGGAACGGTACTCTCAGACTCACTGCTGCGCGGAACTCCTACGATCTCTTCAACTGAAAGTTATGACGGAATACTGTTGCCAGGAAGCGTCGTGCTCTCCACCGGTGAGACACTGTCGAATGGCACGTCTCTCAGTTATCCCCAGTTACAAGGTGACGGCGTTCTGGTAGGCGCCGGCGATCTCACCGCAAACGGAATCACCATCTCGGACGCCGTTATGGTCTCGGACGGAATCATCTTTGGCGACGGAATTATCTTTGGCGACGGAATCATCTTCGGTGACGGAATTATCTTCGGCGACGGGATCATCTTCGGCGATGGAATCATTTTTGGCGATGGAATCATCTTCGGCGACGGAATCATTTTTGGCGACTAACTGTCCATTTGAACTGTATTAACACTGGAGGAACCTATGACAATCCTTGGAAAACACTGCAAGGCCTTTCCGTTATCCCGGCTTCGTCAGTTTCCTGGCTGGACTGAAAAATCAGAGAATGCCAGGACGATCAAGCGCGAGAGAGACGGCGAGATAGTTGAAGAGCCGCGGCAGTTGTCCGACGCCGATTACGTTTACGTGCAGAGGAATTTTACCGTCACCGACGGCATCTTTATCGATGAGAACATCATTTTCAGCGACGTTACGGCTGAGTGGATTGACTACTGCCGGGCCGTACTGGGACTGGAAAACCATGGTCGCGACTATGAGCAACACAGTGAGAACAACGGCCGGGAGGAAAGCTCATTAGTCAGCAAGACGGATGTACTTAAATAATACCTGCTCACGCGCCGGTCAGTTTGGACTTTCGACCCAGTGCGGCGTTTGTACCCTCCTTCTATTGCGTCCACGATAGCTTCCCCGTATTATCACTCCGACCTGACGATTCCGATGAAACAAAACCGCTCACACACAGCCAGTTTGTAGGCGGTTTCATCAGCAATCCCTAAGTGTAAAACTTGAGAATCACTTACTGGATGACCCTGAGGCTCAAACATGGCGTGACAAGGAATCGGTCAGAGACGTCCTGAGCCGTAGTCGCTACATCCAAACTACCTCGCAACGAAGTAAACCTTACAACTTGGTTCGTGTTGTTCTATGTACAAGGAAGTTTCCTCGAAGGTCTACGAGTTCAATGGGTTCCGTCTTGAAGCAGATCAGCGTCGTCTTCTCTATCAAGGTAAGACAGTACCGCTAAAACCCAAAATTCTTGATCTCTTACTTTTCCTCGTCGAGATGCGGGGTCAACTCGTCGTCAAGGAAGACTTGATGAAGGAGATCTGGCCGGACACGATTGTCGAAGAGAACAATATCACCGTCAGCATGTCCATTTTGAGGAAAACACTCGGTGATGACGGGGTTAATAATCAATTTATCGAAACAGTGCCGAGGCGTGGATACCGGTTTCTTGCGGAAGTGAAAGAGATATCGGCGGAACGAAAACCAAAGCAGAACAGTTATCAGGCTGAGACCGAAGTGCTCGAAGAGGAGCCGATCGATTCTCTGGCAGTCTTGCCGAATCAAAGCCCCGGCACAGATCCGAATGTCGAATATCTCTCGGAAGGGATAACCGAAAGCATCATCAATATGCTCTCGCGGATTCCGAAGCTCCGTGTTTTGGCAGGCAGCACAATCTTCCGCTTCAAGGGCAAAGAGATCGATCCGCAGGAAGTTGGTCAGCAACTAAACGTCCGAGCGGTAATGATGATCCGGGTTATGCGACTCGGGGAGAAGTTGATTATTAGAAGCGAGTTGGTCAAGGTCGCCGATGGATCGCAACTTTGGGGAGAACAATACAATCGTAGCCCGTCGGACATTCTGGAAGTTCAAGACGAGATTGCGAAAGCGATCTCGGAGAGTTTGAAATTCAAACTTACTCGTCAAGAGAAGATCCGGCTCGCGAAACAGCCGACAGAAAATATCGAGGCTTACAATCTCTATCTCCGCGGCCGATATTTTTGGAACAAGTACAACAAGGAATGGGTCCTGAAAGCAATAGACGCTTTCAAGCAGGCGATCGCCATTGACGCTACTTATGCCTTGGCTTATTGCGGAATGGCTGACGCCTATTTCAGGCTCTCAAATATTCACTTTCCACCACGCGAAGTGTTGCCTAAAGCGAGGGAAGCAGCACTAAAAGCTGTGGAAATCGATGAGAATCTGGCGGAGGCCCACTCGTCCCTGGCGCTCATCCACGTCTATTTCGATCACGACTGGGTTCGTGCCGAACAGGAATTTAGAAGAGCGCTTGAACTGGATCCGTACCTTGTCTCAGCCCACCAGCGTTACGGATCCTATTTGACGTTTATGGGTCGGTTTGAAGAGGCGATACGTCATTACGAGACTGCTCTCGAACTCGATCCCTTCTCGCTCCAGGTCAACATGAATCTTGCTACCGCCTACTACCTGAGAGGCGAATACGACAGAGCAGTCAATCACTTGCAGAAGACGATGGAGTTGGAGCCTGACTACATGCCCATCCACTTTGTTTTGGGGTGTGTCTATATCCAACAGAACCGTTTAGAAGAAGCGATTAAAGAGTTTCAAATCATCTACAAACTCGATGAGGAGGCGTATCTGGCGTTAGGGTTTATGGGTTACGCCCATGCGCTGGCCGGCCAACGCGCAGAAGCAGAAACTCTTCTCAACATTCTCCAGGAAATCTCACTCCGAAAATACGTCTCACCTTACAGCATGCTCGTGATCCATCTAGCGCTTGGACCGCAAGAACGGGTGTTTGAATTACTCGAACAGCTTTACGAAGAGCGTAACGACTGGATGGTCTGGCTGAAAGTCAGTCCTGAACTCAAACAGTTGCGCGGCGATTCGAGATTCAAAAATCTGTTGAAACGTGTTGGATTCACTGACTAGCCACAAAGAGGCGTAGGAAAGATTAGCCACAAAAACGCACAGAAGGCACAAAGAAGGAATCGTTAGAAAGAATTTTTGTGCTTTGTGTGCTTTTTTGTGGCTAATCTTTTTGGTGCTTCTTTGTGGCGAAGCAGCGTTAGCAATAAGTTAGGAACTAGTTAAAGACTCACACCCTCCTCCTTGTGTAATCTCCGCTCACCTCCCCCAATTGAGACTGGGTCAAGTCATGGAACAAACAGAACTAGAGCAGAAGACACGACAGGCTCTCACAGAAAAACTGGGATTGCAGCAACTCATCGGCGCGAGCTCAGCCTTCGTCGCCGAAACAAGCAAGATTCCGGTGGTGGCAAGGTCCGAAATTTCTGTACTGATCTCCGGCGAAACCGGAACCGGCAAAGAGATGGTCGGACGGGCGATTCACTATCTAAGCCCGAGGGCCGGCAAGCCTTTTATTCCAGTCAACTGTGGCGCAATTCCGGTGGAGTTGCTCGAGAATGAATTGTTTGGTCACGAACGCGGCGCCTTCACAGGAGCGCAAGCGTCGCGCGATGGCCTGATTCAGGAGGCGGAGAAGGGCACATTGTTTTTGGATGAAGTTGATTGCCTGCCGCTATTGGCCCAAGTCAAACTGCTGCGTTTCCTACAAGAGAAAGAATACCGCCCACTCGGCAGCACTAAAGTGATCAAAGGCGACGTCCGGATCATTGCTGCGTCCAACGCCAATCTGGAACAAGCCGTTGCGGCGGGAACTCTTCGTCGCGATCTTTACTATCGATTGAATGTTGTGCCGATCGTCCTGCCACCGCTGCGAGATCGATCCATAGACATACTTCTTCTAGCCCGTCATTTTCTTGCCGTGTATGCAGCCCGGCTCAATAGTCTGGCTACGGATTTCTCACCGGAAGCGGAGCGCAAGCTGATGCTCTATAGCTGGCCTGGCAATGTTCGAGAGTTAGAACATGTGATTGAGCGACTCGTTGTGCTCTGCAATGAGAAGACTATTCAAGCAAGTCACATAGTCTTCCCGGGTGAGAATAACCAGCTGGGCGAACTCTCGTTTCAGGAGATGAAGGCGAATGTGATCGCTAAGTTTGAGACAAACTATATCGAGAATCTTCTTGTCGCTTACAGAGGAAACATCTCTAAAGCAGCTCAAGCAGCTCAAAAAGAGCGGCGCACGTTTTGGCAACTCGTACGTAAACACAAGATCGATGTTGAGAAGTTCAAAGTCACCCACGCGCGATGAGCGGCTGGACGCGGGCAATCCGCGGCGCCGGCTAGGGCAAGTTTGCCATAGTAGTAAGTTGATGAAATTTAAGAGGTTATGGGATGCGGAGGAATTTCCAGCGGGCAAAAAGAACCGAATGGCCCATCCATTTATTGGAAGATGCTCATAAATTCTCGTGCACGGCAAATGCATGAACGAAATGTCAGAGGAACCAACATGCAACTGGATCAGAAAGAACAGCAAGACATCTTCTATTACATCCTTGCTTATCTCTCTGAGAATCCTGACGCCGGCGACACGTTCGATGGAATCATGGAATGGTGGTTGCTGGACCAAAGGATAAAGTTCGAAATGCAAAATGTTTCTGAAGCCGTAGCCAGGCTTGTTTCCGAGGGATGGATTGTCGAACACGAAGAACCTGACTCACGCGTCATCTACAAGGTCAACAGGACCATGGAACAAGCCATTCGAAAAATGTTGAGTCAAGTACACCGACGCTCGCATTGACAGTTGAGCATTAACATCCACAGATTGCGCAGACTTTAGAATCTGCGAAATCTGTGGATAAAAACTGGGTTCATTCAGTTTTGATTCGCAGGAAGTTAAGCGGTTCAAAGTGCGGCAGCTTTGCCTTGGAGGTCAAGATCAAATCATGGCAAACGGAATCGAAGACACTCTTAGCTGGTATGTTGTTCACACTCACCCTAAACAAGAAGAGCGCGCCAACGGCACCTTGCAATCATGGGGAGTCGAAACTCTGAGCGCTAAGTTGCGAGTTAATAAGTACAACGAATTTACCGGTCAGGTGTCACGCTTGGTGAAGCCGTTGTTTCCCAGTTACATCTTTGCGCGTTTTAAGTTCAACAACATGTACCATCGGATTCGCTTTGCTCGCGGAGTACATAGTCTGGTGTGTTTTTGCAACAAGGCAGCTCCAGTCGATGACGAGATGATCAACTTGATCCGATCGAGGATGGGGAATGATGGTTTTGTAAAAACGACTGACGATCTCAAAGTCGGCGACGAAGTAATAATTAACGAAGGACGATTCCAGAATCTCTGCGGCGTTTTCGAACGTGAGTTGCCGGATACGGAGCGCGTCAGGATATTGTTGAGCACGATCGGTTTCCAGGCCCACGTTGTCGTGAACAAAAATCTCGTTAGCAAGTTTTCCGCATCACAACGCCCACCAGCCTCGCTCGCGATCTAGGCTTCATACTTAACATCAGGAGACGACAAGATGAGTTCGAATGACTCTGAAAGAGAAGACACTACTATCTACAAGGCCGTCATGAATCACGAAGAACAATACTCGATCTGGCCGGCTCACCGGGATAACCCGCTCGGTTGGCGCGACGCCGGCAAGAGCGGCAGCAAAACCGAGTGTCTCGAGTACATCAAAGAAGTGTGGACTGACATGAGACCGCTGAGCCTGCGTAAGCAAATGGAGTCTTAGCCACAAAGAAGCACATGAATAAGCAGACAAGATCATGAAACGTTCTTTGACGATCATTCTCTTCGTTGTTCTTTACGCTTCCACTGGAGCGAGTTTTGTTGCCTCGGCGCAGGGAACAGAGATTCTCTGGGACACGTGGGGCGTGCCGCACATCTTCGCCAACAATGAAGCAGGCGCATTCTACGCTTTCGGCAAAGCGCAGATGCACAGTCATGGCGATCTCATCCTTCGTCTCTACGGACAAGCGCGAGGCAGAGCTTCCGAGTACTGGGGGCAGAATTATTTCGAGTCGGACAAATGGGTGCGTACGATGGGAGTGCCCGGACGCGCAGCGCGGTGGTACCAGGAACAGTCGCCGAGTTTTCGCAAAGATCTCGACGCCTTTGCCGATGGCATCAACGCTTACGCGTCCGAGCATCCCAACCAAATCAGCGACGATGTCAAAATCGTGCTGCCCGTCACGCCCGTCGATGTAATCGCGCATGCGCAGCGCGTGGTCCACTTTACTTTCGTCGTCAATCCCGGAGTCATCAGTGGTGTGACCCGGCAATGGCCTGGAAACGGATCGAATGGATGGGCCATTGGTCCCGCACGATCGAAAAGTGGAAAGGCGATGCTGCTCGCCAACCCGCATCTACCCTGGTCTGATCTCTTCATGTTCTACGAGGCGCAAATAACGGCGCCGGGCGTCAATGCTTATGGCGCTACGCTGGTTGGTTTTCCGGTCCTCGTGATTGCCTTCAATAACGATCTTGGTTGGACTCACACCGTCAACACAATCGATGGTCAGGATCTTTATGAGCTGAGCCTCGTCGACGGTGGTTATCAGTGGGACGGCCGGCCACGGGCCTTTGAAAGCCGAACAGAAGTCATCAAGGTAAAGCAACCGGACGGCAGCCTCAAAGAGAATCAGCTTGTCGTCAAAGAATCCATTCATGGACCAGTGGTGACGGAGAAGAACGACAAAGCATTAGCGCTCAGAGTAGTCGGTCTGGATCATCCCGGCATGTTAGAGGAATGGTGGGACATGAACAGAGCGACGAATCTCAAGTCGTTTGAAGCAGTGCTAAAGCGAATGCAGATACCGATGTTCAATGTGATCTATGCCGACCGCCGGGGACACATCATGTATCTGTTCAATGGACTCGTGCCGCGACGGCCGAAAGGCGACTTTGCGTACTGGCAGGGTATCGTGCCGGGCAACACGTCGGCCACTCTATGGACCACGGAACACAGATATGAAGATCTGCCGAAGTTGATCGATCCCCCAAGTCATTGGCTACAGAACACAAACGATCCACCATGGACCGCCACCTATCCGCGCGTGCTCGATTCCAGGAGATTTCCGTCCTACATGTCTCCAAACTTTTTGGACTTCCGCTCGCAGCGTTCCATCCGAATGATCTCAAGTGAAAACCAACTCACGCTGGAGCAACTGATCAAAGACAAACATTCGTCACGGATGGAATTGGCCGATCGCCTGGTTGACCCATTGATTCGCGCCGCCCAGCAATTCGGAAGTGAGACAGCGAAGGCAGCAGCGCGCGTGTTGGAAGCGTGGGATCGAAGTGCGAATGCCGATAGTCGGGGCGCGGTGCTGTTTCTGTTCTGGGCGCGAGAGATGAAGATTCTTAGCCCGGCTTCAAAGGCCTTTGCTTCTCCGTGGAATGAAAAAAATCCGCTCGCGACGCCTGATGGATTGGCCGATCCGAAAGCTGCTGTAGCTGCACTCGAGACAGCGGCGCAAAAAGTGAAGACAGCGTATGGCGCGTTCGATGTTGCGTGGGGTGAGGTGGCGCGCTTGCATCTCGCTAACGGCGATGCTCCTGCCAATGGTGGACCAGGTAATCTTGGCATCTTCCGCGTAGTCGAGTATGGCCAAACGAAAGATGGACATCTGCAAGCAGGCTTTGGTGATTCGTTTGTTTCAGTGGTCGAATTCTCGAATCCGGTGCGTGCTCGTGTCCTGCTCACTTACGGCAACGCGTCACAAAAAGGATCTCCACACGCCGGCGATCAATTAAAGCTGTTCAGCCAGCAGGAACTGCGTCCCGTGTGGCGCACCCGAAAAGAGATCGAAGCAAATCTCGAATCGCGCGAATCGGTCCAGGTAACCGGCCATCAGTTTCAATCGGCCAATACCTCATCTCGAACCACATTCATCACCAACTACCGCCAGGAATTCTGAAGTGACTTCCAATCCTTCCAGCTTTGTTCATCTGCTGCGGCAGAGAGCTCTCGATGAACCTGAAACGCAGATCTATCAGTTTCTGCCTGACGGTGAGAACGAACAAGCTACGTTGAGCTACGGCGAGTTGGACCTTCGAGCGAGGGCCATAGCCGCGCAGTTGCAGTCTGAAGGTGCAACCGGCGAGCGCGCACTGCTGATCTACCCGCCGGGTCTCGACTACATCGCCGCATTCTTCGGTTGTCTTTACGCCAACACGATCGCGGTCCCGATCTATCCGCCTCGTGCGAATCGAAACATGGAACGGATCCAATCAATAGTGGGCGATGCCGATGCCAAGTATGCATTGACCACTAACGCTGTTCTTTCAAGAAATGGAATGACGCTGACGAGCGAGAGTAACGCGTTGCGCTGGCTGGCCACTGACAATATCGCAAACGATTGCGCCGTCGAGTGGCAGCAGCCCGCAGTAAACGCTGAGTCGCTCGCCTACCTGCAATACACATCAGGCTCAACGTCATCGCCCAAAGGCGTGATGGTCAGTCATGGAAACCTGCTCTACAACTCGGCCGACATGGATGAGGGTTGGCGGCATACGCGAGACAGCGTGCTCGTCTCCTGGTTGCCGCATTTCCATGACATGGGCCTGATCTACGGGATCCTGCAACCACTCTACAAAGGTTGCCAATCCGTTTTGATGCCTCCAATCGCGTTTCTTCAACAACCGGTTCGATGGTTGCAAACGATTACACGCTATCGCGGAACACACAGCGCGGCGCCGAACTTTGCCTACGAGTTGTGTATTCGCAAAGTTACGCCGGAACAGCGTGCGACATTGGACCTGAGCAGTTGGCTGGTAGCAGTGAACGGTGCCGAGCCGGTGCGCAGGGAAACGATAGACCGTTTCACTGAGACCTTCGCCTCGTGTGGATTTCGCCGTCAGACTTTCTGTCCCGGTTACGGGCTGGCCGAGGCCACTTTGAAAGTTGTTGCCACAAGCCAGACTGATTGCCCGGTCTTCTATTCTGTCGATTCGGATGCATTGGCCCAACATCGCGTCGTTGAAGCAGAGCCAGAAAACCGTGATTCACAAACGTTTGTGAGCTGTGGCCGGCCGATGCTGGAAACGAAGATTGCGATTGTCAATCCGGAGTTGTTGCAGCAATGCTGTGCTGGCGAAGTCGGCGAGATTTGGGTGACTGGTCCAACCGTAACGCAAGGCTATTGGCGGCGTACGGCGACGGGTCAGGACTTCGGCGCCACTTTATTAGGCGGGAATGACACCTATCTCAGAACTGGCGACTTGGGATTCACTATAAACGGCGAACTGTTCGTCACCGGCAGACTCAAAGACCTAATCATCATTCGAGGCCGTAACCACTATCCACAGGACCTCGAGCTGACAACGGAGCGTAGTCATCCGTATCTGCGATCCGGCTGCGGCGCTGCGTTTTCCCTCGAGGAAGGCGGCACAGATTTGTTGGTGATCGTTCAGGAAGTGGAACGTAACGCCGAGCACGGAGACTTCGCGGAAGTGTTTGGCGCGATCCGTCAGGCCGTGGCGAGCGAACATGAACTGCACGCTTCCGGCGTTGTCCTGATTAAGAGCGGAAGTCTTCCTAAGACTTCCAGCGGCAAGGTCCAGCGTCATGCTGCGCGAAAGGCGTTCCTGGCGGGAGCGCTCGATACCGTTGCCGTTAGTTGGATAGCCGAGTCTCGTGACTCTGTGCGCGAACATCATCTCGATCGGGAATCGCTGCTTGCGATCGAACCCGCGGAGAGACGAGCGGCAGTTTCGGAATATCTCGTTGAACAGTTGGCCCAACGGCTGGACGCCAGAATCTCTTCGATTAATCATCAGCAACCGCTTGGCAGTTTTGGACTGGACTCGCTGATGGCGCTCGAGTTGAGCAACAGCATTACGGCCGATCTGCGAGTGGTAATCTCGCCGGCAAAACTTCTCGGCGACGAAAGTGTCGACGAATTAGCGGCAGAGCTGGTTGCGCAACTGGAGACGCAAAGCTCCACGATTGATATCGATAGCGCGGTCAACACCGATGAGTATCCTCTGTCGTATGGACAACGCGCGCTGTGGTTCGTATACCAACTCGACCCGACGAGTCCCGCGTACAACGTCATGTATGCAGCGCGAACTCCAGAGGGCGCCGACGTTCAGACGTTGAGGCTCGCCTGGCAGGCTCTGATCGATCGCCACGCCGCGCTGCGGACCACTTACCACGTCAGCAATAGCCAACCCGTTCAAAAAGTACATGCGCACCAGCACGCTACGCTCATCGAAACAGATGCTTCGAATTGGTCCACGGATGAATTGCACGCGCGACTGATCGAAGCTGGCGAACTTCCGTTTTCACTGGAAGATGGTCCAGTCGCACGGCTGCAACTGTTCAGACAGACCAACGAGGACATCCTGCTCCTTTCAATGGCCCACATCGCCTGCGACTTCTGGTCGCTGGACTTACTGGTTGCGGAACTGTTCGAGTTATACAACGCGAAGAAAAGCGATAGGCCGGCAACTCTGCCTGCGACGAAAGCGGAGTACAGCGGCTTCGTGAAATGGCAGGAAAAGATGCTAAGCGGAGAGGAAGGCGAGACTCATTCTTCCTACTGGCTGCAGCAATTATCAGGTGAATTAACGACACTCGATCTTCCCATCGATCGTTCGAGCACGCCGGCGCAGAACCATCACGGCGCCACCCAGGTCTTCTCGTTAAAAGCGGACCTGGTCCAACGTCTAAAGACTCTTGCGCGAACTGAAGGCGCGACGCCTTTTACAATCCTCTTAGCCGCTTTTCAGGTCCTGCTTCAGCGATACACCGGACAGCGGGAGATTGTCGTAGGCGTGCCGGCGGCCGGTCGAAGCCGAGCTGAGTTCGCGGACGTCGTAGGTTACTTCGTGAACCCAGTGGTTGCGCGCGCAGACCTCTCGGGCAATCCAACATTCAAACAATTTCTTGCGCAGACGCGGCGCACTGTTCTGTCTGCTCTGGACCATCAGGACTATCCGTTCCCATTGCTGGTGGAGCGGCTGCAACCAGTGCGTGACGAGCGACAAACGCCTCTCTTTCAGGTGACCTTTGCGTGGGACAAACTGCAGCGACTCGAAGATCAACGAGTCAATCAAAGAGAAAATCTCGCAGGCAATACTCACGCAAAGGCCACCGGGTGGGAGACGCTTTTCTGGAACCAGGGAGGCGCGCCGTTTCATCTGATGATGGCGATCCTTGAATCGAGCGGCTCACTGGATGTGAACCTCCGCTATAACGCGGATCTATTCGATCAGACGACCATCAGTCGTATGGCTCGTCATTTTCAGACGATTCTTGCAGGCATCGCTGCTCAACCGGAACAGCACGTGTTGGATCTGCCGCTGTTGGCTGAAGCTGAGCGAGAGCAACTCTTGTTGGAGTTGAATAACACGGAGGCAGACTTCGACGACAGTCTGCTGGTCCATCAACTGTTTGAGATACAGGCAGGCCACTCACCTGGCGACTGCTTGGAGTGCGGTGCCTTGGCACCGCTTTGGCCAAAGCGGCGGCAAGCCGCCGCACTCCAAGGAGGTGCTTGCGCTCCAGCCTTGGTATTTGGCAATCGTCGCATGAGTTACGGCGAGTTGAACGCTCGGGCCAATCAACTGGCGCGACACCTGAGAGCGCGAGGCGTGGGTGCAGAAACAAAAGTTGCCATTTGCATGCAACGGACGCCGGAGTCAGTGGTTGGGATTCTCGGAATTGTGAAAGCGGGGGGCGCCTACGTTCCGCTGGATCCGACCTATCCGGCAGAACGTCTCGCGTTCATCCTGGCTGACATTCAGGCGCACGTGCTAATCACTGACTCTTGGTCCGCACCAGCGTTGCCGGAAGTCAACGCGCAGATAATTTGTCTCGATACAGATTGGAACGCGATCAGCCTCGAAGAATCGACGAACTTCACTACCGATATCGTAGCGGACAATCTGGCGTACATCATTTACACCTCGGGCACGACCGGCCGGCCAAAGGGTGTGCAGATCACGCACGCCGCTCTTCTCAATCTCGTCAACTGGCACCAGCGCACTTTCGAAATCACACCGGCAGACGTCGCAACACAACTCGCAGGCGCAGGTTTCGATGCTTCGGTGTGGGAGTTGTGGCCTTATCTGACTGCCGGTGCGAGCCTGCATCTGATTGACGACGACACCCGAAGTTCTCCTGAACGTTTGCGCAACTATCTACTGTCGAAAGAGATCACCATCAGTTTTCTGCCGACGCCTCTTGCGGAGAGTGTGCTTGCTTTGCACTGGCCTGAGACGTGTGCGCTGCGCGTAATGCTTACCGGTGGTGACAAGCTGCATCGTTACCCGGCGCAAGAAAAACCGTTCGTGTTGGCGAACAATTATGGTCCAACTGAAAACACTGTGGTTGCGACCTCCGGCACGGTGTCGTGTCGCGAAGATGCTGTTCCATCGATCGGCCGGCCGATTTCCAACGTTCAGATTTATCTTCTCGATTCTTGTCTTCAGCCGGTTGTGATGAGAGCTCCGGGCGAGATCTACATTGGCGGAGCGAGTCTCGCGCGTGGCTATTTGAATCGAGCGGAACTAACCGCCGAAAAACTCATCCCCGATCCGTTTTCCAAACAACCAGGCGCGCGTTTGTACCGCACTGGCGACCTGGCGCGCTATCGCACAGACGGGCAGATCGAATTTCTCGGCCGGATCGATCGTCAAGTGAAGATTCGCGGCTTTCGCATCGAGCTCGAAGAGATTGAAGCGGTGTTGGCCCAACATCCTGCATTACAGGAAGCCGTCGTGCTTGCGCGTGAAGATCATCCCGGCGACAAGCGCCTCGTTGGTTACATTGTGGCCAAGAACGAACCTCCGTCAGTCGCCGAGTTGCGCGCCTATCTGAAACAAACGCTGCCCGACTACATGATCCCGTCAGTGTTTCTATCGTTGGAGGCGCTTCCATTGAATCACAGTGGAAAGATCGATCGGCGCGCGTTACCCGCTCCCGATACCGAACACTTTGCGCCTGAGAGATCGTGGATCGCTCCACGCTCGAGTGTCGAAGAGTTGCTGGCGAAGATTTGGTGTGAAGTGCTCGATCTCGAGCAGGTCAGTGTAGACGATAACTTCTTTGAGTTGGGCGGACACTCGCTGCTGATGGCCCAGGTCATGTCTCGCTTGCGCGATAGCCTTCAATTAGACATCCCGCTGCGAACGTTGCTGGCCGCGCCCAGCATATCAGACCTCGCCGAAGCGATAGTAGTTGCTGCGCGTGAAGAGCAGTTGGACGTTGAAAAGATCGCGCAGCTCTGGTTGACGGTCGAGCAATTGTCTCCGGTTGAGATTGAGGCGGCACTCCTTCAGGAAGCCACGGATCTCCACGGATCGATACGGATTAATAACTAAATCCGTCCATAATCCGTGAAATCCGTGGCCTAAACAAGATGATTGACACTACGAACTTGAAGCGCGAACTGTTTACTCGCCTCCTCAAGAAACAGGGGCTGGACGTTGCGCGCGCGATACCTCGGCGAGGCGAAGCCGGCAATCACGAGCTGTCCTTCGCACAGCGGCGGCTTTGGTTTCTCGACCAGTTCGCACCCGGTAACGCGGCCTACAACATACCGGCTGCGTTCCGTCTCGAAGGCCGGTTAGACGTTGCGGTACTACAACAAAGTTTCAACGAGATCGTTAAGCGTCACTCCATCCTGCGCACAATCTTCACGACTGATGAATCAAAGCCGATCCAGATTGTTCTTCCTTCACTGAAGATCGAACTGCCCGTCGTCGATCTTCGACCCTTTGATAAAACGCAAGCTCTAACATTGATGAGTGAAGAATCGCATCGGCCCTTCGATCTCAAGTGTGGACCACTTCTGCGCGTCTGTTTGTTACAGCTGCACGATGAAGAGCACATCCTGCTGCTGACGATGCATCACATCATCGCAGACGGCTGGTCTTTGAGCGTTTTTCTGCGCGAGCTGTCTGCGTTCTACGACGCCGGCGTGAAGAATAAGATCGCGGTGTTACCGGAGTTGACTATTCAATATAGTGACTTTGCGTCGTGGGAGCGTGAGCGTCTGCAAAGTGACCTCTTTGAAAAACAACTTGCTTACTGGAAGAACAAACTCGCCGTTTTGCCGCCCGCACTCCCGTTGCCCTCTGACTTTCCGCGACCGGCAACACAAAGCTTCCGCGGCGCGCGTCATGAGTTCGCTCTTTCCGTCGAACTGACAGAGTCGCTGAAGTCTCTGAGCCGCCGCGAGGACTGCACGCTTTTCATGACTCTGTTGGCGGCATTCCAAACATTCCTGTTTCGTTACACCGCCCAGGACGACATCGCGGTTGGCACGTCTATAACCAATCACAATCAGGTCGAAACCGAACGGCTGATCGGGCTCTTCATCAACACGCTTGTATTGCGCACTGATCTTTTAGGCAATCCATCATTTCGCCAATTACTGCAGCGCGTCCGCGAAGTGACGCTCGAAGCCTATGCCCATCAGGATCTGCCGTTCGAAAAGCTGGTAGAAGAACTTCAGCCCGAACGCGAGTTGAGCCATTCACCACTGTTTCAAGTGATGTTTCTGCTACAGAATGGTCCAACGGCAAGCCTCAAACTGCCCGGGCTGAAGGTTTCACTTATCGATCGGCACAATGGGACTGCAAAGTTCGATCTGTTGCTCACGATGGTTGAAGACGCGGAAGTTCTCACCGGCTCGCTCGAGTACAACACTGACCTCTTTGCAGCCGAAACCATAGAACGGCTCTGCAACCATTTTCAGACTCTGCTGCAAGCAATCGTCGAAGAGCCGGAGCGCGCCGTCAACGAGTTTCAGATCTTGACTCCGGCTGAGCAGGACCGTCTGCTCATTGAGTGGAACGACACGGCGAGCGATTACTCTTCCGTGCCTCTCGTGTACCAGCAGTTCGAGGCGCAAGCAGCAAGCGATCCGGACAACGTTGCGATTGTTTTCGATGCCGAGCAGTTGACCTACGGCGAATTGAACGCGCGCGCCAACCAGTTAGCGCATGCTTTGCGGCGTCTCGGCGTCGGTCCTGATGTGCTGGTTGGTCTATTGACTGAACGTTCGCTCGATACAGTCATCGGACTTCTCGGCATTCTCAAAGCGGGTGGCGCTTATCTGCCGCTCGATCCGCATTATCCGCGCACGCGCCTCACCTTCATGCTCGAAGACAGCTCAGTGCCTGTGCTATTGACGCAACAGCATCTGTCCGAGGATCTTCCGCCGCATCAAGCGGAGGTGTTGTGTCTCGATTCTGAATGGCAGCACCGGGTCGCGCATGAAAGTACAGAGAATCTGCCGGCCCAGAATCTCGGTCAACATCTGGCCTACACAATCTATACATCGGGTTCAACCGGTCAGCCGAAAGGCGTTCAGATCTCGCATCGTGCACTGGTCAATTTCCTGAGCTCCATGCGCCAGGCGCCGGGTATCAATGCCAACGACACACTGCTCTCCGTAACGACTCTCTCTTTCGACATCGCCGGTCTCGAGATCTTTCTGCCGCTCGTAAACGGAGCGCGGTTGGTGCTCGCCAGCCGCGAAACCGCGCAGGACGGCAGACAGTTGGCCCAGCTCATCGACAGTTCCAACGCCACGATCGTGCAGGCCACGCCAGCCACCTGGCGTTTGCTGTTGGAAGCACAATGGCCCGGCAGCAAACAACTCAAACTGCTCTGCGGCGGTGAAGCTCTGCCGGATAAACTCGCTTCCATACTCCTCGACCATGGCGCTTCGCTCTGGAACCTCTATGGTCCAACAGAGACCACCATCTGGTCCGCGCTTACAAAGGTCGAAACCGTTGACAGGGCTGTCGTCGAGATTGGCCGACCTATCGCCAACACACAACTCTTCATTCTCAACTCATCGATGCAACCGGTTCCAGTCGGTGTCGCAGGCGAACTCTTTATCGGCGGCGCCGGCGTGGCACGCGGTTACTTGAATCAACCGGTACTGACTGCCGAGCGCTTCATACCCAATCCGTTCTCAACCGAACAGGGCACTCGACTCTATCGGACCGGAGACCTCGTGCGCTATCTGCCGGATGGAGCAATCGAGTATTTGGGACGCAACGACCATCAGGTCAAAGTGCGTGGTCATCGCATCGAGCTCGGGGAAATCGAGTCGGTCCTGACGCAGCATCCAGCAGTGTTACAGGGCGTCGTGATGGCGCGCGCGACTGCGGCAGGTGATGTGCGTCTCGTTGCGTATGTGATTCCGACTGAAACCGAAAGCTGGCCCGGAGAAGGCGAGCTTCGCAGTTTCTTAAGTGAACGACTGCCGGGCTTCATGGTCCCATCGACTTTCATGTTGATGGAAGCATTTCCGCTGACGCCGAACGCGAAAGTCGATCGCAAGTCTCTGCCGGAACCTGATTGGAGTCAGACTGCCGTCACGACAAGGACGTTTGTCGCTCCTCGCACTCCATTCGAAGAAGTGCTCGCAGGTATCTGGTCGGAAATTTTGGGAATCGAGCGCGTGGGAATTAACGACAACTTCTTCGAACTCGGCGGTCACTCGCTTTTAGCCACAACGTTTGTCTCGCGTGTTAGGGACGTGTTTCAGGTGGAGCTGCCTTTGCGTCGCTTGTTCGAAACACCCACGCTCGCAGGCATCGCCGAAGCCGTGCAGTCGATCAAGCAGGACGAAAAGCGTATCGAGACTGCGCCGCTGATTGCGGAGACACGTCCTGCGGAACTGCCGCTTTCCTTCTCACAAGAACGGCTCTGGTGTCTGGAACAACTGACGCCGGGCACGACGGCTTACAACCTCGTAGGTGCATTATCTCTACGCGGAGTTTTGAAAGTCGCTGCACTCAGTTGGAGCCTCAACGAAATCGTCAAGCGGCATGAAGTGTTGCGGACCACTTTCGTCACAATCGACGGCAGCCCAGCGCAAGTTATCGCTCCATCGGTGACAATAACGCTGCCCGTCGAGCATGTAACGGCGGCTGACCGCGACGTCGAAATCGACCGGCTGATTGCCGAGGAAGCACGTTTTTCTTTCAACTTGACAAGTGGACCACTGCTGCGCGCCAGATTGTTAGAGCTCGATGAGTATGAGCACGTTCTCATCCTCAACATGCACCACATCATCAGCGACGGCTGGTCCATCGGCATTCTCTTCCGCGAGTTAACAGCGTTCTACAAAGCATTTGTGCAAGGCGAACCGGTTGTGCTGCCGGAGTTGCCAATACAGTACGCAGACTTCTCGCTGTGGCAACGCCATAGAGCAGTAGACCGGGCACTGGAATCACAACTCTCCTACTGGAAACATCAACTTGAAGGCGCGCTTCCGATTCTTGAATTACCGGCAGACAAACAGCGTGCAAGAGTCCAGACATACGAAGGCGAGCGCCAGGCGTTTGATCTATCTACGGCATTGACCAGCGACCTGAAGGCGTTCAGTCAACGAGAAGGCGTCACAGTATTCATGACGCTGCTCGCCGTCTTCAAGACACTTTTGCATCGTCTGACAAATGAACACGACATTGTCGTGGGTTCGCCGATTGCCGGCCGTAATCGCGCCGAGACTGAGAACCTGATCGGGTTCTTCGTCAACACGCTGGTGCTTCGTACAGACTTTTCAGGCAATCCGACGTTCCGCGCTGTCCTTCAGCGCGTCCGTGAGACGGCGCTGGGCGCGTACAGCAACCAGGATGTTACGTTCGAACAATTGCTTGAAGTGCTTCAGCCAGAGCGCGACATGAGTCACACGCCGCTGTTTCAAGTTTTCTTCAACATGTTGAACTTTGAAGAGAACACTATCGAGCTTCCTGGACTGACAACGAGCGTACTGCCGCCTAGCGAGGTGATGGCGAAGTTTGATCTGACGTTGTACATCGAGGAAGAGAATCAGCAGCTCAGGTTTGCTTTTGTCTACAACCAATCTCGCTTCAGCAATGAACGCATTGCCGAGATGGGTGAGCAACTGCGGCAACTGCTCGCGGCGGTAATTGCACAGCCGGAAGCAAATATCGGCAGCTTGTCTTTGGTGACTCCGACTGCGACTAAGTCTCTGCCGCAGCCGACCGGTGAGCTTCGGCCGAGCTGGAGTGGCCCAGTTCATGTGCAGTTCGCGGAACAGGCCCGTCGCTCGCCCTCGCACCAGGCAGTCGTCGATCGCCGCGAAGCCTACACTTATCAGGAACTCGACGCGCGCAGTAATCAAGTTGCTCAATACCTGCTGGCCCATGGCGTCGAGCGGCAGGATGTCGTGGCTATCTATGCTGAGAGGAATGCATCACTGGTTGTCGCCTTGCTCGGCATCATCAAATCCGGCGCGGCTTTCATGGTTCTCGATCCTGCCTATCCACCGGCGCGGCTGCTTTACTATCTCGAGACGATCAGACCGAAAGGTTGGATTCAAATCCACGAAGCGGGAACACCTCACGCGACATTACAAGAATACGCAGACGGCTTCTCGTTCAGTCTCGATTTGTGTTCGCCTTCGCAAGCAAACGATAGTCTCGATAACTATTCGACCTCAGAAACAGGCGTCGCGATCGAGCCTCAGGACCTGGCGTACATCGCCTTCACTTCGGGTTCAAGTGGCAGGCCAAAAGCAATCGCCGGCAAGCACGGCTCGCTAGCGCATTTTGCACCCTGGGCCAGGCGGATGTTTGGCATCGGGCACGGCGATCGTTACACGATGCTCTCCGGCATCTCTCACGATCCACTGCACAGAGATGTCTTCGTGCCTTTGCAATTAGGCGCCACGATCTGCATCCCCGATTCTGAAGACCTGACAGTCCCAACGAGGCTCGCGAACTGGATCGAAAAGCAGCAGATCACTGTCTCTAATCTAACTCCGGCGATGGGCCAGGTCATCGGTCAGGCAGTTTCTGAAAAACGAGACTTCCAGCTTTCATCATTGCGCTATCTATTTTTTGTTGGCGATGTTCTGACGAGAAGAGATACGGCCAGACTAAGAACGCTGGCGCCCGCCGCGAACATCATCAATCTCTACGGCACAACGGAAACTTCTCGCGCGGTCAGTTACTACATCGTGCCGCCTGAAGAGACGACGGCCGTAGAGGGCGTGGATCTCAGAAAAGAAATTCTGCCACTGGGTCACGGCATCACCGAAGTTCAACTGCTCGTCATAAACACCACCGGCAAACAAGCTGGTGTCGGCGAACCTGGCGAGATCTGTTTTCGCAGTCCGCACCTCGCCAAAGGTTACTGGGGCGACGAACAACTCACGCGTGAAAAGTTTGTGAGCAATCCGTTCACGGCAGACCCATACGATGTGCTCTACAGAACAGGTGACCTCGGACGTTATCTGCCGGACGGAGATGTCGAGGCCCTCGGCCGAGCAGATCATCAGGTGAAGATACGTGGTTTTCGCATCGAGCTCGGAGAGATCGAATCCGTTCTCGGGCGTCATCGCGCGGTGCATGAGTGCGCAGTCATAGCACGCGAAGACGTTCCGGGAGAGAAACGCCTGGTCGCTTACGTCGTTCCTACAGTTGGCGATGCTCCAAGCCTTAGTGAACTGCGTTTGTATCTGAAGAGCGAGCTGCCGGATTACATGATGCCGGCTGCATTCGTGATGTTGGACCAGTTGCCGTTGACGCCAAACCGCAAGCTCGATCGGCGCGCGTTACCCGCACCCGTGCAGGCCCAGCCCGAAACGGATGATGGTCTACTCGAATCGCGCAACGCGGTTGAAGAGATACTCGCCGACACCTTCGCAGTTGTTCTCGGCGTCGAGCATATAGGTCTGCAGGATAACTTCTTCGATCTCGGCGGTCACTCGTTGATGGCCATCCAACTGATGGGACGCGTTATGGACGTGCTGCACGTGCAATTGCCAGTGCGCACGCTGTTCGAGTCCCCCACGGTCAGCGCCCTCGCGGAGGCGGTTGAGAGTGCGCGTAAAACGGATCGGTGCTCCATTCGTAAGCCCCTGATCGCTCAATCCCGCGAGGGCGCCTTGCCGCTCTCTTTTGCGCAACAGAGACTCTGGTTCCTGGATCAATTTCAACCAGGTCTCGGCGTTTACAACATTCCGGCGGCCGTCCGCTTGAGCGGAATGCTCAACCTGGACGCGCTCGAACAAAGTCTAAATGCAATTGTCAGCCGTCACGAATCTCTACGCACGACATTCGCTTTCGCGAACGGCCAGCCGGAACAATTAATAGCACCTTCGTTAACCATCAAGCTCGCACAGACAAATCTCGAAACTCTGCCTGAAGATGTGCAGGCGAAGGAGATCGAGCGATTGATGTTGCTCGAAGCACGGCAAGCTTTCGATCTCGTGCATGGACCACTGCTGCGCGCGTCGCTGTTGCGCTTGCGTGAAGACGAGCATGTGCTTGTCTTTACTATCCATCACATCGTTTCTGATGCGTGGTCGCTGGGAGTGCTCGTGCGTGAACTGTGCACGCTTTACGAAGCATTCGCGGAAGGAATCGAGCCCGCTCTTGCTCCGCTGCCGGTTCAGTACGCCGACTACACGCTCTGGCAGCGCGAGTTGATGCAAGGCGATCTGCTCGAAGCGCAACTCAACTATTGGAGAGAGAAGCTCGGAGGGCAGTTACCAATTCTCGAGTTGCCGACGGATAGACCACGACCGCCGGTCCAGAGCTTTCAAGGCGCGAAAGAGACTTTCACTATATCGACTGAATTGTCTGAACAATTGAATCTGTTATGCCGTCAGGAAGGCGTAACACTCTTCATGCTTCTGCTCGCGGCCTTTCAAACACTGCTCTATCGCTATTCAGGCCAGACAGACGTTCTCGTCGGCACACCGATCGCCGGCCGCGAGCGGAAAGAGATACAAAACCTGATTGGCTTCTTTGTGAACACGCTGGTGATGCGGAACACTCTTTCAGGAGCGCTGAGTTTCAAAGAGTTGCTCGCCCTCACGCGCGAGGCCGCACTCGACGCTTATGCACATCAGGACGTGCCGTTCGAAAAGATCGTCGAAGAGTTGCGGTTGGATCGAGACACGAGTCGCGAGGCACTGTTTCAAGTGATGTTCATACTCCAGAACGCGCCGGCTCCGGTTCTCGAGCTCAAGGGACTCAGCCTGGAGCCGCTCCCCATTCACAATCACACCGCAAAGTTTGATCTCGTGCTTTCAATATACGAAGAAGGTGAACGGCTGAGGGGAACGCTGGAATACAGCACCGATCTTTTTGATAAGACGACTATCGAGCGAATCGCCGGTCACTTTGAAACTCTTTTACAGAGCATCGCCGCAAACTCCGAGCAGCAACTCGACGACCTGCCGCTCTTAACGGCTCAGGAAGAACATCGACTGCTGTTTGCATTAAACGACACCGACAAGTCTTACCCAGTTGCTACTTTCGTTCATCAGCAGTTTGAAGCGCAGGCGGAGCGCACGCCCGCGGCAACTGCACTCATCGCCGGCGCCGAACAACTCACCTACAAAGAATTAAACGAGCGGGCTAACAAACTGGCCCATCATCTGCTCGCTTTCGGACTCGCGCGCGAAGATCGCGTCGGCATCTTGCTGGATCGTTCGGCGGAGATGGTAGTGGCGCTTCTCGGCGTGCTCAAGGCCGGTGGTTGTTATGTGCCACTCGATCCGCAATATCCGGCCGAGCGACTCTCATTCATGATGGAAGATGCGGGTCTCAGCGTTCTCTTGACGACGCGCGAATTGTCAGAGTCGCTCGGTCTCACCTACGGATCACTACAACTGGTCTATCTCGATGAGACCGCCGGCATTACGGTGAATCCGGATATCGAAGTGAGCACTGCTCAACTCGCGTATCTGATCTACACGTCCGGTTCGACTGGCAAACCCAAAGGCGTGATGGTGTCGCATGGCGCACTCTGCAATCTGCTTCATTCGATGGGCGATGAGCCCGGTCTCACCGCTGAAGATCGCTTTCTTGCCGTGACCACACTCTCGTTCGACATCGCGGCGTTGGAATTGTTCCTGCCATTGATCAAAGGTGCGCGTCTCGTGCTGGCTACGCGTGAAACTGCCTCCGACCCGGTGCAACTCATGGCGCAAATGAAGCGTCAAGAGGCGACGGTGATGCAGGCGACGCCGGCCACCTGGCGAATGCTGCTCGACTCCGGTTGGAATGGTGCTCCAAGAATCAAAATGTTGTGTGGCGGAGAGGCGCTGCCGTTCGACTTGGCCCAGGCATTGACCGGATGTGGCGAGAGTTTGTGGAACATGTATGGTCCAACCGAGACGACGATCTGGTCCCTGGTCTCGGGCGTGCGAAAAGACGAGCGCGTCACGATCGGCAGGCCGATCTCCAACACAACCGTCTACGTGCTCGACAAACGGTTACAGCCCGTGCCGACCGGTGTCGCTGGAGAGCTCTACATCGGAGGCACAGGCGTGGCGCGTGGTTACTGGCAACGCCCAATGTTGACCGCAGAAAAGTTCATTCCGAATCCTTTCAGTTCCGAACCTGGAGCCAGGCTCTACCACACCGGAGATACAGTGCGTTATCTGCCAACCGGTGAGCTGGAATATCTGGGGAGAGTGGACCACCAGGTCAAGATAAGAGGCTATCGAATCGAGCTCGGAGAGATCGAAACAGCGTTGCGGCGTCACAGTGGAGTCAGAGAGGCGGTCGTCGTAGCCAGGGAGCAAGCGGGGGAAGAGAAGCGGCTGGTTGCTTACGTCGTAGCGAACGAAGATGCGGCACTGAGTGGAAGTGAGTTGCGCGCCGTGTTGAAAGATCAGTTGCCGGCATACATGGTCCCGGCTCATTTCGTCTTCTTAGACGAGCTTCCGTTAACGCCGAACGGCAAAGTAAATCGACGCGCATTGCCCGCGCCAGTAATCAACACAACACCGACGGAAAGCACTGGAACCGCTCTCAATCAAATGGAAGACATTCTGGCTGACATATGGGCCAACGTGCTCGGACTTGAACGCGTCAGCCGAGACGACGACTTCTTCGATTTGGGAGGCCATTCACTACTCGCGACACAACTGGTCTATCGCATACAGGAAACCTTCGGCGTGGCGTTGCCGCTGCGAAGAGTATTTGAAGAGCCGACAGTAGCCGGCGCCGCCAAAATAATCGAGCACCTCATGCGCACCGGCAGCGCGCCCGTGCTGCCGCAGATCGAGCGCGTGGAGCGAAACAGAGAACTGCCTCTCTCGTTTGCACAGCAACGACTATGGATTCTGGACCAGTTTGCGCCTCACACTTACAACGAACGTTCGGCAATCCGTTTGACTGGACCGCTAAGTCTTCCTGCCTTGGAACAGAGCCTCAATGAAGTTATTCGACGTCACGAAATATTGAGGACAACCTTCGCCGCCGTTGAAGGGCGTCCCTCTCAAATAATCGCGCCTTCGCTCGCCCTTACGCTACCCTTAATAGACTTGCGCCATCTGACTCGAAGAGAGGCGGATGCGCAGGTCTCCCGCCTCATCGTGCAGGAGTTTCGGCGTCGATTCAATCTGGCAGAAGGACCACTTCTGAAAGCTTTGGTGCTGCGCCTCGATCAGAACGAGCACGTCGTATTGCTGAGCTTGCCTCATATAGTTTTTGACGGTTGGTCCAATGCCATCCTGGTTCACGAGGTTTCGACTCTGTATCAAGCATTCTTAGATGGCTTATCTTCGCCTCTGCCTGAATTGCCCGTTCAATATGCCGATTTCGCGGTTTGGCAGCGCGAGTGGTTACAGTCGGAGATTCTGGAAACGCATCTCGCTTATTGGAAACAGCAGCTCGAAGGCGCGCCGCTAGTTCTGGAGTTGCCTGTCGACAAAACAAACACGCAGATCTCCACCGCGCGTGGAGCGAGTTTGCCTTTCCATTTCCCTGCGGCTTTGACCGACGACCTAAAAGTTCTGAGCCGGCAGCACGGTGTGACTTTGTTCATGACATTGCTGACGGCCTTCAAGATCGTGCTTCACTCCTACTCAGGTCAGATGGACATCGTCGTTGGCACTAACGTCGCGAACAGAACTCGCAGCGAGACTGAGAAACTGATTGGCTTCTTCGTCAATCTGCTTGTGCTCAGGACTGATCTCTCGAACGCCCCGAGTTTTCGCGAACTGCTGTGGCGCGTGCGCGAAGTAACTCTCAAGGCGCTGGCCCATCAAGATCTGCCATTCGAAAAACTGATCAGCGAACTGAGGCTTGAGCGCGATCATGGTCAGACTCCTCTCGTGCGAGCTGTCATGCAACTCCAAACCGCTCCACAAGTCGCTCTTAAGCTCAAGGGTTTAACGGAGGAGTCGCTCGAGATCGGCACTGAATCAGTACCGTTCGATCTTGTCTTGAACATGTCTGAAACCAACGACGGTTTGACAGGTGCGTGGCTCTACAACACCGACTTGTTCAACGCTACGACGATCGCGCGGATGTCGTCACGTTTCTCACTGCTTCTCAACCAGTTGATCGCAGAGCCGGACATGAAGCTCGACGAGATAGTGGCGAGACTGATTGAAGCAGAAAGACAGAAGCGCCAGGCTCTTCAGGAAGAGTTCAAGAGCACTCGTCGCATGAAACTCAGAAACGTCCAATTACAGCCTGTTATTGCCTCGGGCTCATAGATCTCAACAATTCTCCCTGCACTCTGTGTCTCTGTGCCTCTGTGGTGAGTTTTGGTTTCCAATTTTCTAACCACAGAGACACAGAGACACAGAGAAGTCAGTAAGCAAAGCCTCGAGGAAACGACGGATATGCTAGAAACCGTTGCCGGTTTTCAATTATCACCCCAGCAAGAGCGTTTGTGGTTGCTCCAGGAGCGCGACGAGGGAACGAACGCCTACCGGGCGCAGTGTGTAGTGATGTTGCAGGGCGACTTGCAGACTCAGTTGCTTGAAGAAGCAATATCGAACGTCGTCGAGCAACATGAAATCCTGCGCACCTGTTTTCGTTCGCAACCCGGTATGTTTTTGCCGCTCCAGGTAATTACAGACGCCACACCCACGCTTCATCGCGTGGACCTCACCGAACTAACTCGCGAAGAACAACAGGTCCGCGTCGAGAAGTTAATTGCAGATGCGGGCCGGAAGACGTTTGGTCCATCCAGCGATCCGCTGCTGGATTTTACTTTAATTACTTTGACGCCAGTCGAACATCTCCTGCTGATTACTTTGCCTTCGGCTTGCGCCGATCATGAGTCGCTTAGACAAATAGTAAGGGAGGTCAAATGCGCCTATGCGAAAGAAGCAAGGGTTGATGAGCCGGTTCAATATAAGGTCGTTTCGCAGTGGTTCAACGATGTACTTGAAGCTGAAGAAGCGCAGATCGGAAAAGACGACTGGCACGAGCAACGATCGTCTGAAACAACTGCGGCGAAGCTGCCATTTCAGCGCGATGCTTTAGCGGCATTTGAGTGGCGCTCGATCGGTTCGTGTTTGCCGCGCGAGTTAGTTAGAAGACTCGATCAGTTAATTGCTCAGCTTCAAACAACGCATAGCGCGTTTTTCCTGACTTGCTGGCAAGCGTTGCTTCATCGTCTTACTGGAGAAACCAGCGTAACTGTCGGCACGTGTTTCGATGGCCGCAGTGATGCTGATCTAACAGAAGCGCTCGGACTGTTCGCACGATACCTGCCGATACCAAGCCACATCGAGGAGAACTCGCGGTTCGCGGAAGTCTTAACAAAGACCGATCAAGCGGTTCGCCAGGCATACGATTGGCAGGAATGTTTTGCGTGGGAGCAGGTTGATGCGAGCTTTCCTTTCTGCTTCGAGTACGACGAACAGCCCACCGCATATTCTGCGGGCGATATAACCTTCTCCATCACTCGCCAACATGCCTGCATTGATCGCTTCGGACTCAAGCTGGCGTGCTCGCGTCGAGAAGATTCGTTAACCACAGACTTCTATTTCGACCCAGCGATCTTCGAGCAAGAAGATATTGAACGCGTTGCTGAAGAGTTTCAAACGCTGTTGGAGAGTGTCATCGAGGATCCGCGAGCAGCGATTCGCGAGTTGACAATTTTAGGTGATGCCGAGCATTACAAAGTGCTGGTTGAGTTGAACGACACGCGAAGCGATTATCCGCGGGAATCTTGCCTTCACGAACTATTCGAGCAACAGGTAGCACATACGCCGGAAAATGTCGCGCTTGTTTTTCGTGACGATCAAATGACGTTCGCGGAACTCAATGCGCGCTCAAATCAACTGGCGCGGCATCTTCGAACACTCGGCGTGTCTGAAGAGAGCCTGGTCGCTATCTGTATGGAGCGCTCGCTGGAGATGGTGGTCGCCCTGCTCGCGACACTGAAAGCAGGTGCTGCTTATGTGCCGCTCGATCCCGAATCTCCAGCGGAGCGCCAGGCTCGCATTCTGCAAGACATTTTGGAGTGCGCCGACTTGTCGGCGCTTTGGCCAAAGCGGTGCCAAGGCACCGCACTCCAAGGAGTCGTCTTGACCCAGCAAGGTCTGCGTGCAAATTTTCAGGAATTCGAAGCGATAGTAATCTGTGTGGAGACCGATCGCGAGAACTTCGCCGGCTACAGTGAAGAGAACCTACCTCGCTATGCAACTGCTAACAATCTGGCTTACGTGATCTTTACTTCTGGTTCTACGGGCACGCCCAAAGGCGTCATGATTTCGCATCGGGCCATCTGCAATCACATGATTTGGCTCGCGGAACACTTCGGCCTCGATGAACACGACACGATCCTGCAAAAGACGCCCTTCTTTTTCGACGCGTCGGTAAGCGAATTCTTCGCACCACTGTTGACGGGAGGCCGATTAGTGCTCGCCGAACCCGGTGGACAACGCGATCCCGCTTACATCGTAGACATTATGGCGCGCGCGGCTGTGACAACGCTCCAGGTAGTTCCGTCGATGCTGCGAGCGCTGGTTGAAGAACCCGGACTCGCACACGTCTCCACTCTCAAGCGAGTAATCTGCGCGGGCGAAGCACTGCCGGTTGATCTGCGAGATAAGTTTCAATCGTCGCTCAGTGCACGTCTTTATAACCTGTATGGACCAACCGAAACAGCCATCGACGCGACCAGTTGGGATTGCGAACTGCCAGTGCAGCAAAAGACAGTGCCGATTGGCGGACCGATCGCCAACACTCGAGTCTACGTGCTCGATTCAGTAATCAATCCCGTTCCTTTCGGCGTTGCTGGTGAACTTTATCTTGGCGGTGATGGACTAGCGCGTGGTTATCTGAAACGACCCGAGCTGACGGCCGAACGCTTCATTCCCGATCCATTCTCCGCCGAGCCTGGCGCACGTCTTTACACGACCGGCGATCTCGTGCGTTACCTGCCCGAAAAGGCGCTCGAGTTTCTCAGCCGCTCAGACGAACAGGTGAAGATTCGCGGCTTCCGTATTGAACCGGGAGAAATCGAAACACTCCTGAATCGTCATCTGCTGGTGCGGCAGGCAGTGGTGACGGCAGAAGAGGACGAGCAGGGCAACAAGCGACTGGTAGCTTACGTGGTCCAAAAGAACGTCTCGCGCTTGCCGAATGGTTTGCAGGTCGCTCAGCTCAACGAGAATGAAACTACTGTTCTGTACGACGAGATCTTTGTCCAGCGAACTTATCTCAAACACGGCGTCACGCTGGCGGATGGCGACTGTGTGTTCGACGTTGGCGCCAACGTAGGTCTCTTCACATTGTTCGTGCATCAACAATGCCCCAATCCGAAGGTCTATTCTTTCGAACCTGTACCCGCGACCTTTGAGGTCCTCAAGACCAATGTTGCTCTTTACAAATTGAACGCAGAGATCTTCAACTGCGGTCTCTCGCGGCGGAACGGAACGACGAAAGGTACTTTCTATCCTCAGATGTCGTCGATGTCGGGTTTGTATGCCGATCGAATTGAGGATGAGCAAGTGAGCCGGGCGTTTCTGTCAAACCAGGATGCACGCCTGCACCGCTACGCCGACGAGCTCTTGGAAGGAAGATTTCGGAGTGAAACTTTCGACTGCGCGTTGACGACGATTTCCGATGTCATTTGTCAGCAGCAGGTTGAGACAATCGACCTGTTGAAAGTCGATGCAGAGAAAAGCGAACTCGACATTCTCAACGGCATACGTGAGGAAGACTGGAACAAGATTCGACAGATCGTTCTCGAAGTTCATGACGTTGGTGGTCGCCTGGAGGAGATTGTCAACATCCTTAAGCGACGCGCGTTTAGTTTCGTCGTAGAACAGGATGCGTCACAGACAAACACGCAGTTGTACAACATTTACGCGATCCATCCGAGCAGGACCAGGAAAAACAAGTCGCACAGCGATCTATCCGCGCAGCTCCAGTCGATCTCCAATTCATTTGGCGTATCCAATAGTGAATTGCGGACCTATCTCGAAGAGAGACTGCCGGCGTACATGGTCCCTTCCGCGTTTATTAAACTCGATGCAATCCCATTGCTTCCAAGCGGCAAGATCAATCGCAAGGCCTTGCCGGCTCCCGATTGGACACGCGCGGAAACGAATGAGCCTTACGTAGCGCCGCGCACGTCGGTCGAGAAGCGGCTGGCGGAGATCTGGATGCGAACACTCGGTCTCGAGCAGGTAAGCATCTACGACAGTTTCTTTGCACTCGGTGGAGATTCGATCCTCGGTATCCAACTTATCGCAAAAGCGAATCAGGCGGGCTTGCGGCTCACCATCAAGGAACTTTTCCAACACAAGACAATCGCCGCATTGAGCCAGGTTGTTGGGGCTAACGCCATCGAGTCAGTTGAGGCTGAACCGAGTGGACTAACACCACCCACGCCTGCACAACAGTGGTTCTTCGAGCAGCAACTTGCCGATCAGCATCACTACAACCAGTCAGTGCTCGTCGAAGTGGAAGCGGCCGAAGCTCGCGTATTCGCGGAAATCTTCAAGCACTTGTTGCGGCATCATGATGCACTGCAACTGCGTTTTATTTGTGAGAATGGCGATTGGCAGCAGGTGTCTGGAGGTGACCGCGATGATGTGCCATTCGATTACGAAGATTTGTCGCATTGTTCGGTGGCAGAGCAACAGACCCGCATTGAATCGAGAGCCGTCGCGCTACAGGCGAGCCTGAACTTACAAGATGGACCACTGATGCGTGTGGTGGTCTTCAATCGCGGCATGGGCCGGTCAAGCGTCTTGTTGATGGTTATTCACCATCTGGTCGTGGATGGTATTTCATGGCGCATCCTGACCGAAGACTTTGAGACTGCTTATCGTCAACTTCTTGACGGCCGGCCTGTTCAACTTCCGCCCAAAACAACATCCTTCAGCACGTGGTCGAGACGACTAGTGCAATATGCACAGTCACAAGAGGTCCAAAATGAACGCGCCTACTGGCTCGATGAGGCGCGAGCACAAGCTCCGGCTTTGCCCGTAGATTTCGTGTCCGGAGCGAACACCGTCGCCTCAACTAACACAATTTCCGTTTCGCTTAATTCCGAAGAGACAGCCGCACTGCTTCACGACGTGCCGAGGGCTTACAACACTCAGATCAACGACGTGTTGCTGACGGCACTGGTACTGGCCTTCTCGAACTGGACCAGCTCAACCACCTTGTTAGTCGATATTGAAGGACATGGACGCGAGACCATCGACAACAAAACTGACATCTCGCGAACGGTTGGCTGGTTTACTTCGCTCTTCCCGGTGCTTTTTGAGGCGCCGGACGCCGATGAACCAGGCGAGGCACTGAAGTCAATTAAAGAGCAGCTTCGCCGCGTGCCGAATCGTGGCTTTGGCTATGGCCTGCTCCGCTATCTAAGCACCGATCAGGAAGTGCGGGCGACGCTCTCGTCGTTGCCGCAAGCTGAAGTGAGTTTTAACTATCTGGGCCAGTTCGACAGAAGCGATACAAACAATTCAATCGTTGGCGCGACCCTGGAAACCTCAGCGCCGATACGCAGTCCGCACAGTCTGCGCCGGCATCTTCTCGAAATCAACGGCAGCGTTCGCGACGGCCAGTTGCGTTTATCCTGGATCTACAGCGCAAATCGTCACCGGCGCGAGAGTATTGAGCTATTGGCGAACGATTTTATCGAAACGCTCCAGTCGCTCATCGCACACTGCATCAACCTCGAGGCGAGAGGTTATACGCCTTCTGATTTTCCCGAAGCCGATCTCGATCAAGCGGAACTCGACGATCTGATCGCGAGCTTGAGTGGATCAATAAGCATTCAGGAGCCAGTTTAATGAGCAACAGCAATATCGAAGCAATTTATCCGCTCTCGCCTCTGCAAGAGGGAATGCTTTTTCATCATTTGCTGACTCCCGAGGCGACGGCTTACGTCGTGCAGATGAGTTGCACGTTTCGTGGCGACCTCGACGTCGCGGCGTTCAAGCGGGCCTGGAGTCGAGTGATCGAGCGCCATGCTGTGTTGCGGACTTTCTTCACCTGGGAGCAACGCGACAAGCCACTGCAAGTGGTGCTCGCGCAGATGCCACTGCCATGGATGCAATACGACTGGCGCGATCTGTCATCAGCCGAACATGAAAATCGATTCACTTCATTTTTAGCTGAGGACAGAAAACGCGGTTTCGATCTCGCCCAGGCTCCGCTGTTGCGCTTTGCGCTCATTCAGGTTGAAGAGAATCGCTATCGTTTCCTCTGGAGCTTTCATCACATACTGCTGGATGGTTGGTCCATGCCTCTGCTCCTCAAGGAACTATTTGCCTTCTACAACGCGTATCGCAACGGTCAGGAGTTGGAGCTTGAAGAACCACGTCCATTCCGCGACTACATCGCCTGGTTGCGTCGACAGGATCCCGCAGCGACTGAAGGTTTCTGGCGCGAGACACTTAAAGGATTTACCGTGCCGACACCGCTCGTCGTGGATCGACCCTCCACCGACGACAAAGAACGCGACGATTACAGCGAACTGAGCGTGAGACTCTCAGAGACGCTCACCGCCAAGCTCAACGCACTGGCCCAGCGGAACGAGCTCACTCTAAACCTGCTGGTGCAAGGTGCATGGGCCATACTGCTCAGCCGTTACAGCGGCGAACAAGATGTGCTGTTCGGAGCGACGTCTTCGGGGCGTCCAGTTGATTTGAGCGGCGTCGAGTCGATGGTTGGTCTTTTTATTAATACCTTGCCCGCGCGAGTGCGAATCAAGGCCGAAGATCTCCTCATCCCCTGGCTCAAGAAACTTCAGGAACAGCAACTCGACGCGCGACAACACGAATACACGCCGCTGGTCAGCGTGCAGGGATGGAGTGAAGTACCGCGTGGACAGTCGTTATTTGAAAGTCTGTTTATCTTTGAAAACTACCCCGTAAGCACGGCGTTGCGCGAGCCGGCCATCGGTTTGCAGGTGGAAGACGTCAGGGTCAGGGAGAAGACAAATTATCCACTCATCGCCGTTTCCGCTCCCGGGCCGGAGTTGTTACTCAAGCTCGGTTACGAGCACAACCGTTTCGACGAGGCGACCATCCGGTCGATGCTCGGTCATTTCCAACAGTTGTTGGAGGAGATAGCGACTCATCCAGAACAACGCGTAGTCGATCTGGAGCTGCTGACTGACGTCGAGCGCGTGCAAATGCTGCGGGAATGGAACAATACCCGCACGACCTATGCCCAACAGTGCTGCGTTCATGAACTTTTCGAATCGCAGGTCGAGCACACGCCGGAATCGGTGGCGGTGAGTTTTCAAGGTGGGCAACTAACTTATCGAGAATTGAATACGCGCGCGAACCAACTCGCGCGCAGTCTGCGACGGCTTGGTGTCGGACCTGAGACGCTGGTTGCCATCTGCATGGAGCGGTCGGCGGAGATGGTAGTGGCAGTGCTCGGAGTGTTGAAAGCCGGCGGAGCATACGTGCCGTTGGACCATTCGTATCCGCAAGATCGTCTCTCGTTTATGTTGGACGACTCGAGAGCTGCGGTTCTGTTAACGCAGCAAGCGTTGCTCCGCGACTTGCCCGAAAGCAAAGCGCTGACGCTCTGTATTGACAGAGATTGGGATCTGATCAAGGGCGAAAGCACTGAGAATCCCGCGCGGATAACGACCGCTCGTAATCTTGCTTACCTCATTTACACGTCCGGGTCTACGGGCAGACCTAAGGGCGTAATGATCGAACACCGGGGAGTACTCAATCTTGCGGCCGCGCAGATCAAGCGATTCGAGATTCAACCATCAAGCCGCGTGCTGCAATTTGCTTCGTTTAGTTTTGACGCCTCAGTCTCAGAATTCTTCACCGCGTTGTTTGCAGGCGCAACGCTCGTTCTGGAAACTCAAAACGCGTTGATGCCGGGTCCCGAGTTTGCCGAGTTGATGCGCTCGCGCGGGATCACCGTTGTGACACTCCCGCCCTCGATCTTGGCAGCGCTGGAGCCTGAATCGCTGCCGGATCTGCGCACCATCGTGACAGCCGGCGAAGTATGTTCGAAAGAACTCGTCTCACGCTGGCAGGCGGGGCGCAGGTTCATCAATGCTTATGGACCAACCGAGTCGACCGTCTGCGCAACGATGGGTAACTGCGTTGATGCAGATCAAAAGCCTTCGATCGGTCGTCCGATCGACAACGTGCGGATTTACTTGCTTGACGAGCAAATGCATCCGGTGCCGGTGGGCGTTGCCGGCGAGTTGCATATCGCCTACGACGGCCTCGCTCGCGGTTATATTAATCGTCCTGAATTGTCTGCCGAGAAGTTCATTCCAAACCCGTTCGAAAACGAGGCTGGTGGGCGGCTTTACAGGACCGGCGATCGCGCGCGTTACCTGCCTGATGGCCAAATAGATTTCCTCGGACGTATCGACAACCAGGTGAAAGTACGCGGTTACCGGATTGAGCCGGGCGAGATCGAGCAGGTGTTCAAACAGCATCCCTCGGTGATGGACATCGTCGTCATCGTCCGAGAAGACACGCTTGGCGATAAGCGTCTGGTGGCGTATATGGTAGCGCGTCAAGGGCAGACGGTGGAAATAAGCGACCTGCGAAACTTCGGCAAGGAGAAACTCCCGCAGTACATGATGCCGTCGGCTTTCGTCATCTTACAGTCGTTGCCGCTGACGCCGAATGGCAAAGTCGATCGCAGAGCATTGCCCGAGCCAGACAAAGGCGATGCCGCAACTGACGCGCCTTACCTTCCGCCGCAGACCGAGCTCGAACGTATCGTTGCCGGCATTTGGCAACAAGTGCTGAAGATCGAACATGTAAGTCTCAACGATAACTTCTTCGATCTCGGTGGACACTCTTTACTGATGATCCAGGTGCAGGGAAAGTTGCGGACAGCGTTGAAACGGAACATCGCAATTACTGAGTTGTTCAAATATCCGAACGTCAACGATCTCGTCGCCTATCTCAGCCAGAACGACGAACGCGCACAGCCACTGCTCACGGATGATCGCCTTGCGAAGCTCAAGGCCGGACGCGATCGTCTCAAGAACAGATCGAGGCAGAAGATCACAACTACAATAGAAATAAACGCCGAAGGCGTTCGCTAATTCCAGCCCAGGAGTTGGAGCGCAGCGACAACCCTGGGAGGTATTTATAAGAAAACCTCAAACGCTGAAAGCGTTCGACAATTGGCGAACTCTTTCAGAGTTTCACTCTTATCGGCGTTAGGTTACCCAGGGTTGTCGCTGCGCTCCAACCCCTGGGCTGCAATTGGCGAACGCCTTCGGCGTTATGACCGGACTGCAATAGCAGGTAGTAGTTCAATGTTTGACGACAGCAGCAACAATTCGGGAATCGCCGTCATCGGCATGGCCGGCCGCTTTCCAGGCGCGGCGAATGTCGAGGAGTTTTGGCGCAATCTACGTGACGGCGTGGAATCGATCTCGTTTTTCACCGACCGTGAAATGGTGGACGCGGGCGTCGATCCAGCGAGAGTGCAAAAGCCTGATTACGTAAACGCGCGAGCAGTGCTGAAAGACATCGAGCTGTTTGACGCCGCTTTCTTCCGTATCACACCGCGCGACGCCGAACTCACCGATCCGCAGCAACGTCTTTTTCTTGAATGCGCGTGGGAGGCACTCGAAAACGCCGGATACAATTCAGAGAAATTCGATGGACCAATCGGCTTTTATGCGGGCGTCTGCCAGAATACTTATCTGCTGGTGAATCTCTTATCGAATCGTGAGGCAGTCGAAGCAGCCAGCGGATTTCAGATCGACATCAAGAATGACAAAGATCATCTCACCACTCAGATCTCATACAAACTAAATCTCAGAGGACCAAGCGTTGCCGTTCAGACTGCGTGTTCGACTTCGTTGGTAGCCATCCATCATGCATGCGCGAGTTTGTTTAGTGGTGAATGCGACATGGCATTGGCCGGTGGCGTTGGGATCGCCGTCCCACAGAACGTCGGATATCTTTACAAAGAAGGCGGCATCATGTCCCCAGACGGACATTGCAGACCATTCAGCGCGCAAGCGGAGGGCACAGTTGGCGGAAACGGACTTGGTATCGTGGTCCTGAAGAGATTGGAAGATGCATTAGCCGATGGCGATTACATTCATGCAGTCGTCAAGGGTTCGGCGATCAATAACGACGGTTCGCAAAAGGTCGGTTACACGGCTCCGAGCGTGAATGGCCAGGCAAAGGTCATTGCCACGGCGCAGGCGATCGCGGGAGTTGATCCTGAAACGATCACTTACGTCGAGACACACGGGACAGGCACAAACCTCGGCGATCCAATTGAAGTCGCGGCTTTGACGCAAGCGTTCCGTCGCGGCACCGAGAAGAACCAGTTTTGCGCCATCGGTTCAGTGAAATCAAACATTGGCCACCTGGACGCGGCCGCGGGTGTTGCCGGCTTCATTAAGGCGGTCCTCTCACTGGAGCACAAGCAGATTCCGCCGAGTCTGCACTTTGCTGAGCCTAATCCGGAGATCGATTTTGCCAACAGTCCGTTCTACGTCAATGCGACGCTGAGTGAATGGACGACAAGTGAAACACCGCGGCGCGCGGGAGTTAGTTCATTCGGGATTGGTGGCACCAATGCTCACGTCATTCTCGAAGAAGCACCAGCACGCGAAAGCTCGAGCAGTTCACGTCCGCGGCACTTGCTGACTCTCTCAGCTAAAACGAGCAGCGCACTCGAACAAGCGACCGCTAATCTGCTCGCGTATCTGCGGCAGCATCCGGACGTCAACCTTGCCGACGTCGCTTACACGCTTCAGTTAGGCAGGGGTGAATTTGAGCACCGGCGGTTTGTTGTTTGTCGAGACGTTGAAGATGCCGTGCACGCCTTGCAATTGCCTCAGAGCGAACGCGTTCGGACAGGTTCACCAGAGCGCCAAGACAAGCCGGTGGTCTTCATGTTTCCCGGCCAGGGCGCGCAGCAAGTGAACATGGGCAAAGATCTTTATGAGCACGAACCCACGTTCCGCGAACATATCGATTCCTGCTGTGAACTGCTTCAACCGCAACTCGGATTTGATCTGCGCGAGGTGCTCTACCCATCCGCTGATCAAAAAGAAACAGCAGATCAGCAACTGAAGCAGACGCGTCTTACACAACCCGCGCTGTTTGTGACTGCGTATGCGTTGGCCCAACTCTGGATCGAATGGGGTGTCAAGCCGCAGGCGATGATCGGGCACAGCATTGGCGAATACGTCGCCGCCTGTTTGTCCGGAGTGATATCTCTGAAGGACAGTTTGAAGCTGGTTTCCGAGCGCGGACGATTGATGCAGATGCTGGCTGAAGGCGCAATGTTGGCTGTTCCGCTCGCCGAGAGTGAAGTTCAGCGATGGCTCAACCACGATATTTCGCTGGCAGCTGTTAATGCTCCCGCTTCGTGTGTGCTCTCAGGCACGACAGAAGCTATCGACAAACTCGAGCAGGAGCTTACGAGACAGGGAATCAAGTCGCGCCGGCTGGCAACGTCACATGCGTTTCATTCGGCGATGATGGAGCCAATCCTGTCGCCATTTGCCGAAAGGTTCAAGAGCATTGTTTTCGGGCGGCCACGCATACCTTTCATCTCCAACGTCACTGGTACGTGGATCGAACCAGACGAAGCAGCGAGTGCAAATTACTGGGTGGACCACCTGCGCCGTCCGGTGAGATTTGCAGAGAGCGTGACGGAGCTCTGCAAAGATCGCAACCGCATCTTTTTGGAAGCGGGCTTTGGACGAACGTTGTGTGGTCTTGTTAAGCAACAACTACCTGAAGATTGGACCAATGCCGCAGTCCTCGCTTCTCTACGGTCTTCGCAGGGAGCAGGAAGCGACGTGGAAAATATGCTCGAGACGTTGGGCGAGCTTTGGTTAGCCGGTGCGCGGGTTGATTGGGCAGGTCTCTACCGGCACGAGCGACGAATGCGCGTTCCATTGCCGACTTATCCTTTCGAACGAAAACGTCACTGGCTCGAACCTTCACAGAGTCCGGTGCGAATAATCGGTTCATGGCGCAACGAGGAAGACCAGGATGTTTCGCTACTCGAGAGAGTCATGTCAGAGCAAATCGATCTGATGACCCACCAGTTGGAACTACTACGCAACCCATCCACAGATTACGCAGATTAATTAATAAATCTGTGTAATCTGTGGATAAATAATCGAAGAGGATCTTATGTCTACCTCAATTCCATACGAGCGAGTCGCATCAACGTTGAAAGCTCTGCTCGCCAAAATGGTAGGAATCACTCCGGACGCGATTAATGTTCATGCAACCTTCCCCGAGATGGGCGCTGATTCGCTGTTTCTGCTCGAAGTCAGCCATTTGATTCGCGATAAGTTTGGCGTCAAAGTCCCGTTCCGCGCGATGCTCCATGAGTATTCGACGATTGATACGCTCACCACGTTCATCATCAGCAATATGGCGCCGGAAGAGGCGGTCATGCCCGAGCAGCCGGAAGCTGCGGTCACTGAAACAGAGCCGGAGGTGACGCCACAACCATCTACGAGCGCGGCCGTCTCGGAAACGACGATCGAGCGCCTGCTGACTCAACAGATGAAACTCATGACGCAGCAGTTGAATTTGCTGCAAGCGGAGCGTCAGCGCAAGACTGGCACCGCCTCGACCAATGGATCTCATGCTACCCCAACGCCGGCGACACCAACTCCAGTTCAGCCGGAAAAAGAATTCGTGCCCACATCATACGTGGCCCATACATCAATAAAGAAAGAATCGAGCGAAGGGCTCACTCCTCGCCAGTGCAAACACATCGATCAATTGATCGCGCGGCTGAATAAACGCACACAGAGTTCGAAGCAGCTCACTCAGGACTATCGCCACGTGCTGGCAAACAACCGCGCCAACGCCGGCTATAGTCAAACGTGGAAAGAGATGGTCTATCCGCTCGTTACGGTGAGCGCATCGGGCGGGCGTGTGACGGACGTCGATGGCAACGAGTACGTAGATCTGGTGATGGGATTTGGCGCGCTGCTCTTTGGTCATTCGCCGTCGTTTCTCGTTGAAACGATGCAGGAGCAGATTGCGCGTGGTTTACAACTCGGCGCGGAATCTCACCTGGCCGGAAAAGTCGCAGCGCTCGTATCGGAACTAACCGGGATGGAACGTGTGACCTTTTGTAATTCCGGTACTGAAGCGGTGATGTCTGCGCTGCGTCTTGCGCGCATGGTGACCGGACGTTCAAAGATTGTTCTGTTTGAAGGTTGTTACCACGGCAGTTTCGACGGAGTTCAAGTCAGACCTGGCAACAAAGAGACTTTGCCGCTGACTCCCGGAACTACCGCAAACACGGCCAAAGATGTACTGATGCTGAAGTTCGACGATCCCGAATCTCTCAAGATCATTGAAGAGCACGGACGCGAGTTGGCCGCGGTATTGGTTGAACCTCTGCCCAGTCGCCGTCCCGATCTACAACCGAAAGCGTTCCTGCACGAACTGAGAAGAATAACGAGCAAACACGGCATCACGCTGATATTCGACGAAGTAGTTACCGGATTTCGCCTTCATCCCGGCGGCGCGCAAGCGCTTTACGGCGTCAAGGCCGACCTCGTCACATACGGCAAGGCCCTCGGCGGTGGACTGCCAGTCTCCGCCATCGCCGGTAAGGCTGAGTATCTCGACACGATCGACGGCGGCGATTGGAACTACGGAGACTCATCGTATCCAAAGTCCGAGATGACATTGGTGACGGGAACGTTTTTCAGAAATCCACTGATGATGGCAGTGGTCTGGAACATACTGCGAGAGATCCAGCGTGGCGGCATTGAGCTTTACCAGGAGTTAGAGCGGCGTGCGGCGAGTTTAGCAGCGAAGTTGAACGCCTACTTCGAAGAAGACGGAGTGCCGATTCGGATGATGCAGGTCCAATCAATGCTGCGTTTCGTGCCTCACCGCGATATCAAGTTCATGAGTTTGTTCTATTACCACCTGCTCGAACATGGCGTCTACGTCAGCGAGACACGCAGTTGTTTCGTATCGACGGCTCACACCGACGAAGACTTCGATCGGATCGTGACGGCAGTCAAACGAACAGTCGCCGCCATGCGAGAAGGCGAACTGTTGGGTTCTTTGTCGCCAAACGTAGCACCTGAGTCGCAGCAAAACTCTTCCGCATTGCCTTTGACTGATGCACAGAAAGCCATTTGGGCATTGACACAGTTGGGAGAGAACGCATCGCGTGCCTATCACGAGTCTTCCACACTCGACATTCGCGGGCCGTTCGACGTAGCGGCGATTAGACAGTCGCTGCAAGAACTCGTGGAACGTCACGAAGCTTTGCGGATAGTGTTTGGACCAGAGGGCGACTTTCAATATGTGCAACCGCAGTTGAAGATCGACGTTCCCCTGATCGATTTTTCGTTTCTGGACGAGCCCACTCGAGAGGAACAGAAGAATGATTGGTTGACGAAAGAGGTGCAACGAAGCTTCGACCTCACACGTGGACCACTCGTTCGCGCAGACATCGTGAAGCTCGAAGAGCAACACCATCTGCTGGTGATCACGATTCATCACATTGTCAGCGACGGATGGTCCAACGGCATTCTTCAGAATGAACTGGCCGCTATCTACACCGCACAATTGCAGGGCGTTCCACACAACCTGCCGACGCCGGTCCAGTTCAGCGAATACGTTTTGACACAAGCCAGCGACGAGAGCAACGAGTTTTTGCGGTCTGAAGCTTATTGGCTCGAAAAATACCGCGATTCGGTGCCTGTTTTAGCATTGCCCGCGGACAACCCACGACCGGTCGAGCCGAGCTTTGCCGGTTATCGGCAAACGATGACGCTCGATGAGAGCACATATTTTGAACTCAAACAATGGAGCGCGCAGCAGGACGTTACGCTCTTCACAACTTTGCTGGCAGCATTCAACGTGCTGTTGCATCACCTGACGAAGCAGAGTGACCTTGTCATCGGAATTCACGCGGCAGGCCAGTTAGCGATGAGTGGTGGCGATAATCTCATCGGCCACTGCGTGAATCTACTGCCGCTGCGCAGCCGCGTCTCCTGCAACCCAACTTTCGCGAGCTATCTCAGCGAGGTTAAACAGACGGCGATGGAGGCTTACGAACACCAAACGTATCCGGTGCTACGGCTCATCAAGAAACTGAATCTGCGTAGAGATCCGAGTCGCATGCCTTTGATTGCAGTCGTATTTAATCTCGATAAGGTGAAGGTTGATGAAGTCTCAGCGGGAAGTGTGACTGAGCAGCGAGTGATCGCCTCTTCGAATCCGCCGTCGTTCCTGCAATGGGAACTCTCGCTGAACATTATCGAAGCCAATAACAAGCTGTTGGTTGGTTGCGATCATCAGACCGATTTGTTTGAAGTGGAAACCGTGCGGCGCTGGATGAGCTACTACGAAACAATTCTGCGCACGGTCTTGGACCAGCCGGAGATACGTTTACTCAACATCAGCAAGATACTCGACGAGCTCGAGATGGAGCAAAAGAAAGCAGCAGAGAAAGTGCTCGACTCGACTCGCATGCAGAAGTTCCAAAGCATCAAACGCCAACCCGTTTACAACCACTAAACGTTTACGCCGAAGGCGTTCGCTAATTCAGTCCAGATATATTCCCTTTATTCGCAATAACGCCGAAGGTGTTGACCAATTTGAGCCCAGGGTTGGAGCGCAGCGACAACCCTGGGTCAGATGGGAAGTTTTATTTAAACCCTGAAAGGGTTGATGTTGCACATGCCGAACACTTTCAGCGTTGGTCTTGCTCCTTTTGTTCGTCCCAGGGTTGTCGCTGAGCTCCAACCCTGGGCTGGAATTAGCTAACGCCTTCGGCGTAACCAGCCAACGCTTCGGCGTAATTTCAACCTCGACTCAAAAATAGATATGCAGAACATGACAATTGAAGGCTACCGGCTTTCGCCCCAGCAGAACCGTATCTGGCAGGTGTTGCAGAGCGGGCAGAGCGACGCGCACCACGCCCGTTGCGCTATCCTGATTGAAGGTCAACTGAATATTGACCTGCTCAAGTTGGCCATCGAGCAGGTGGTCGATCGACACGAGATCCTGCGTACTACGTTTCAACGCCTCTCGGGCATGGATGCTCCGCTTCAGGTGATCAACGAGAGCGGCCCGGTTTCACTGCGCGAATACGAGTTGGCCGAATCGTCATTCGATCCCGAAGAGTCTGAGGGTTTGCAAACGGCGGTTGTTACCTGTTCACCATTCAGGCATGTTCTGCTGGTCGTGCTGCCGTCGCTCTGCGTCGATCGGATCTCTTTCGAGAATCTGACACGTGAGATCAGTCGCTCTTACGCAGCGTGCATGCGTGGGGAAGTAGTTGAAGACGAGCCGACTCAGTACGCGGATATCTCTGAAGTTCTCAACGATCTGCTGGAGTCTCCGGAAACAAAGACGGGACGTGAGTACTGGCAGAAGTATGTGGGCCAGCAACCACTCGACCTGCATTTACCTTTTGTCCGAGAGTCGAACATCTCCGAGCGATTCAGCCCGGCCTCAAGTGAGACTCACGTGGTGAACCAATTCGATGAGGCTTTCATGCTCGCATGTTGGGCCACTCTTCTATCGCGTCTCAGCGGACAGTCTGAATTAATCGTAGGCGCCGCGACCGACGGGCGATCTTATGAAGCGTTGTCTGATGCAATTGGACCACTCGCAAAGTTCCTGCCGATCCGTTATCAACTGACTGAAGACACAACGTTCTCTCAGGTTCTTGCACAGACAGAAGAGACCACGAGCGCGCATATCAAATGGCAGGACTTCTTTACCTGGGAAGATCTAACAGTCGACAAGCCTTTCTTCGCCGCCTGTTTTGAATTTATCGATCAGACGGCCCGGTTTTCCGACTCGAACGTCACCTTCTCGATTGAAAAGCAGGACATCTGCACAGAACGTTTCAAGCTGAAGTTGGTTTGCATACGAAAGAACGACGGACTGCACATCGAGTTGCACTACGACGAGAACTTGTTCGAGGCAAACACGATCAAACGTCTCATCAGCGAGTTTCAAACGCTGCTCGCAAGCGCGGCGACCACTCCGGATTCAAGTATCAGCGAGTTGCAGTTAGTCAGCGAGCCGGAGCTTGAACAAATCCTAATCGAGTTCAACCGGACCAACGTAAATCACGGAGTGAGCAATCGTCTTCACCTTCTCTTCGAGGGCCAGGCCAAACGCACGCCGGAAAACGTCGCCATCGCTTTCGCCGATCGATGTGTGACCTATGCGGAACTCAACGCGCGTGCTAATCGACTCGCATACCGACTGATTGAAAAGGGCATTGGACCAGAGATGCTGGTCGCCATTTGCGTCGAACGTTCGCTCGAGATGATTGTTGGACTGCTCGGCATCCTGAAAGCCGGCGGAGCGTATGTCCCGCTCGATTCAACGCTGCCGAGAGAACGTCTCGCGTTCCTGTTGGATGATGCTGGTCCTTCAGTGCTGTTGACACAGTCACATTTGAAAGATCAATTACCGGCCCACGCGGCCACGGTTCTCTATTTAAGCGAAGACGACGATATCGACCTTCAACGCTATGCAACGAGTCCGAATCGCACCATATCAACCGATAATGCAGCCTATGTGATCTATACCTCCGGCTCGACCGGCAAGCCGAAAGGTGTCGTGGTCGCTCACCGCGCTATCTGCAACCACATGCTTTGGATCCAGTCAGTCTATCCAACAACCGAAGCTGACAGATTTCTACAGCGCACACCGTTCAGTTTCGACGCCTCGATCTGGGAAATCTTTGCTCCGCTAATCGCGGGGGCACAGTTGGTTCTGGCTCGCCCGGAAGATAACAAGGATATGTTTGAACTCGTGCAGACAATCCTCCGCTACCAGATCACAACTCTGCAACTCGTACCGTCGCTGCTTGGCGTGCTGTTGGATGAACCAGCGCTCGGCGCCTGCTCCTCGCTGCGTCGTGTTTTCTCCGGAGGCGAACGTCTGTCAGGCGAATTGCAGGAACACTTTTTCACTCGTCTGTCGGCCGACCTCTACAACCTTTATGGTCCAACAGAAGCTGCGATCAATGCTACGTCGTGGGCCTGCTGTCGCGACGCAAGCGAGTCGACAGTTCCTATCGGTCATCCAATCGATAACATCCAGATCTATATTCTGAACTCGCGTCTCTTGCCTGGTCCCATCGGTGTGACCGGAGTCTTGCACATCGGCGGCGAGGGATTGGCTCGCGGTTATCTGAACCGGCCGGATCTGACTGCGGAACATTTCATTCCCGATCCGTTCTCGTCACAGCCAGGTTCTCGTATTTATCGCACGGGCGATCTCGCTCGCTTCGGTACTGAAGGAAGGATCGAGTTTGTTGGACGCGGTGATTCGCAGGTGAAAATTCGTGGCTTCCGCATCGAGCTCGGCGAAATCGAAGCCCTGCTGGCTACTTATCCGGCAGTGAAGGCGAGCGCCGTCAGCATGCACGAACCTTCGCCCGGCGACAGGCGGCTCGTTGCTTACTTCGTGTTGAATCAAGGCTGGACCGCGACCACCACAGAACTGCGCCGCTTTCTCAGCGAGAATCTGCCCCAATTCATGGTCCCAACTTACTTCGTGAAGTTGGACCAGTTGCCATCGCTTCCGAATGGAAAGATCGATCGGCGCACGCTGCCAGCGCCGGAAGCGCGGCGGCCGGATCCAGAAAAAGGCTTCGTTCAACCGCTCACTTCAATCGAGAAGCAGTTGGCCCAAATCTGGTCGCAAATACTCGGTATTGAAGCGGTCGGCGTGCACGACAACTTCTTCGACCTGGGTGGCGATTCAATTCTTGCGATTCGCGTCACCGCGAAGGCAAATCAACAGGGATTGCAACTAACGCCGCGACAACTCTTTCAAAACCAAACGATCGCCGAGCTGGGCGCAATTGTTGGCGCTACCGAAACTATTCAAGAAGAACAGAGCACGACGACTGGCGCTGCGCCTCTTTCGCCTATCCAACGTCGCTTCTTCGGCTTGAATCAACCGGATTCACACCACTACAACCAGTCAGTGTTCCTCGAACTAAGGCAAGAGCTGGATTCTGATCTGTTGCGGCGAGCGGTGGGCGAAATAATGCGTTACCACCCAGCGTTGAATATGCGTTTTCACGAGAGCGACTCCGGCTGGCAACAGATCAGCAGTGAGCCGGACGGCGATATCCCATTCGTTCGTATCGATCTGACGGATGAAGAAGACGACGAGCAGCGGCGTAGGCTCGAATCGATGGCTAACGAACTACAGGCAAGTCTCAATCTGTCTGATGGACTTTTGCTGCGCGTGGCGTTGTTCGATCTTGGCGCGAACCGATCGAGCCGTCTGCTCATCATCGTTCATCACTTGGCGGTGGACATCGTCTCATGGGGCATCCTGTTGGAAGACTTGCAAACAGCTTACCGGCAACTCAGTAGCAATGAGGCAGTTCAACTTTCGAAGCGAACGACGCCATTTACGAAATGGACCGAAAAGTTGAAAGCCTACTCGCAATCGAACGAGTTGCGCGCAGAACTCGAATACTGGCTGGCCCCGCCGCGAGCAAGCGTGACAGCGCTGCCGGCCGATCGTCTCAGCGGCGCGAACACGATCGAATCGGCAAGCACTGTTTCAGCATCACTCGATCACGAGGACACAGACGCTCTCTTACATGAAGTGCCGAAGGCCTATCACACGCAGATTCACGAGGTCTTGCTCACCGCTCTCGTGCTCGCGTATGCGCGTTGGACCGGCGCCGCGTCGATGCTGGTCGATGTTGAAGGGCATGGACGCGAAGAGATCTTCGACGACGTTGACTTGTCACGCACAGTTGGTTGGTTCACGGCCGTGTTTCCGCTGCTGCTCAGTGTCGAGGGAAGCGATGGACCTGGAGACGCCTTGAAGGCGGTCAAAGAACAGGTGCGAGAGGTCCCTCACGGTGGCATTGGTTACGGCATTCTGCGCTACATGAGCGACGATGCTGAGATCACTACACAGCTGGAAGCGCTGCCTCAAGCAAACGTGATTTTCAACCACATGGGCCAATTCGATCACGTGATCGACGAGTCATCGCCGTTTGTACCTGCGAAGGAGTCGGCTGGTAAGACGTTCAGCCCGCGGCGGAATCGAGATCATTTCCTGGAAATCAACAGCGGAGTTTCGGACGGCCGGCTGCAAGTGTTCTGGACTTACAGTGAAAACGTGCATCAGCGCGCGACTATCGAGAAGCTGGCCCATGGATTTATCGATGAGCTGAAGTCGATCATCAACCATTGCCTGTCGCCTGATGCAGGAGCCTACACGCCTTCTGATTTTCCGCAGGCAAAGCTCGACATCGAAAAGCTGAACGGCATCCTCGAAACAGTGAGTTTTGATTGATCTCAGTGTCTCTGTGCCTCTGTGGTTCATTATTGCGAAAAAAATAACCACAGAGACACCGAGGCACAGAGTAGAAGAAATGAGCGCGAAGAACATCGAAGCGATCTACCCACTCTCGCCTTTGCAGCAGGGAATGCTTTTCCACACTCTCTGCGCGCCCAAGGCAGCAGTTTACTTCGGGCAATTCCACTGCATGCTGCAGGGCGACATCAACGTCGATGCGATCAAGTGGGCGTGGCAACGTGCCGTCGATCGCCATCCGATACTGCGCACCGCTCTCGTGTGGGAGGACCTCGACGAACCATTGCAAGTGGTTGGACGTCACGTGAAGCTGTCGTTTATCGAACATGACTGGCGTGGAATGTCGCCGCTCGCTCAGCAGGAAGGTCTCGAAACATTTTTACAAGCGGACCGCGGCAAAGGTTTTGACCTGGCCCACGCGCCGGTGATGCGTCTCATCCTGATCCGTCTGGCTGAAGATGCTTACTACTTCATTTGGAGCAGACCTTTGTTGCTGCTCGACGGTTGGTCGGTCGCTTTGCTGTTGAATGAAATTGCTCAATTTTATGACGCGTTCTGTGAGGGCAAGCAGATAAATCTGCGCCGATGCCGTCCTTATGCCGATTACATCGCGTGGTTGCAGCAACAGGATCTCTCTCAGGCCGAGACTTTCTGGCGCCGCACGCTTCAGGGTTTCAACACGCCTACTTCTTTCGGAGTGGACCATCCAGTTGAAGTCAACTACGAACACGACGGCGAAGTTTTCCGCGCCGAGCAGACGCATTTCACGCAACCGACAACTGAAGAGTTGCAGGCCCTTGCTCGTCGCGAACGGCTGACACTGAACGTCATTGTGCAGGGCGCGTGGGCGCTTCTTTTGAATCGTTACAGCGGTTCGGATGACGTCGTTTTCGGCGCGACTGTTTCGGGCCGTCCACCGCAATTGGAAGGTGTCGACGCAATGCTCGGCCTCTTTATCAACACGGTGCCGGTCCGCGTAAAGATGCCGCCGGAAATGGGTTTGCTGCCGTGGCTGCAAAAGATGCAGGAACAGCAGTCTGAAATGCTTCTTTACGAGCACAGTCCGCTCGTCGAAGTGCAAAAATGGAGCGACGTGCCACGTGGTCTTCAGCTGTTCGAAAGCGTTGTCATTTTTGAAAATTTTCCGGTGGAACAATCGGCGCGGGAACGCAAGGACGATATCAAGACCCATCGCCCTGCGCTCTTCGAAAGAACGAATTACCCGCTTACAGTCGTGGTCGAACCCGGGGCGGAACTGATGCTGCAGCTTCTCTACGATTCTCGCCGTTTCGATCAGGAGACGATCACGCGCATGCTTGGTCACTTTACCGCGCTTATCGATGACATGCTTGCGCATCCAGAGAAAAACCTCGCAGGCTTTTCCCTCGCAACAGACAGAGAACGCGTGCAACTCCTCGACAGCTTTAACGCCGACCTGGAAGCGTGCCTCTAACACTTATGGAGCTTTAACTCATGTGTGGCTTTGCCGGCTACGTTGACATGCGCAAAGAGCGCAAGATCGATCGCGATCTCTTAGTAAAGATGACCGACAAGCTCGTTCATCGCGGGCCTGACTCGGCGGGCTACTTCGTCGAAGACAACCTCGGTCTCGGCTTTCGTCGACTGAGCATCATCGATCTGGCAAGCGGCGACCAGCCACTCTTCAACGAAGACAAATCGGTCGTCGTCGTTTGCAACGGCGAGATCTACAACTACCGCGAGTTGCGAGCTGCATTGATCAAGAAAGGTCACGCGTTCCGCACCGGTAGCGACATCGAAGTCCTGGCCCACCTTTACGAAGAAGACGGCATAGACTTCATCGACAAACTCAACGGCCAGTTTGCCTTTGCACTTTACGACCGCAAGAATCAGAAGCTATTGCTGGCCAGAGATCATTTCGGCATCAATCCACTCTATTACACGATCATCGACGAAGTGCTGATTTTCGGGTCAGAGATAAAGGCCATTCTCGAACACCCGATGGTGAACCGCGAAGTCGATCTGACAGGACTGGACCAGATCTTTTCCTTTCCGGGCATCGTTAGCCCGCGAACGATGTTCAAGAACATCAACAGTCTCAAGAGCGGCTGTTACGTCATCGCGAACTCGCATGCGAACGTCCAGGAATATTGGGACCTCGATTATCCGAGAATCGGCGAGGTCGATTACAAACACACTGAAGCCAACTACGTCGATCGCTTGAGAAACCACGTCGCAAACGCGGTTGGTTATCGTCTTCAGGCTGACGTTCCCGTCGGCTTCTATCTCAGCGGCGGTCAGGATTCATCAATGATTGCGGCGCAGATCAACAAGCTGTCGCCGAATGTGCAAAGACACTCGTTCTCCATCGCGTTCACCGACCACGAGATCAACGAGCAGAAATTTCAACGGATGATGGCAAAGATCGCCGACTCCGTGCATCACGAAATCGTCTTCGACTGGTCTGAGATCTCCAACCGGCTCACGGACATGGTCTATCACTGCGAGTGTCCGGTGAAAGAAAGCTACAACACCTGTTCGTATGCACTCTCTGAGGCAGCGCGAAACGCAGGCATCAAGGTGGTGCTTTCAGGCGAGGGCGCTGACGAACTGTTTGCTGGTTACGTCGGTTATCGCTACGACCAGTTCGGCAACCGGCGCGGACAAAAGTACGACCTGGAAACGGCACTCGAGGATGAGATCAGAAGAAAACTCTGGGGCGACAAGAAGCTGTTTTACGAGAACGACTACTATCCGTTGCTGGAAATAAAATCGGCGCTCTACTCCGAGCAAGTCAATCGGCTTTATCCGGAATTCGATTGCGTTAATTTCGAGATCGTCAACAAAGAACGTTTGCAGGGGCGGCATTTTATCCATCAACGCTCTTATCTGGATTTCAAGCTCCGGCTCGCCGATCACTTACTGTCGGATCACGGCGACCGAATGGCGCTGGCCAACTCTGTCGAGTGCCGCTATCCGTTTCTCGATATCGATCTGGTGGAGTTTGCCAAGGAGGTTCCACCGGAGCTGAAGCTGAACAACTTCACCGAGAAGTACATTCTCAAGAAGGTGGCGCAGGATCTTGTCCCGCAGCAGATTCTCAAACGCGAGAAGTTTGGTTTTCGCGCGCCGGGAAGTCCGTTTCTCTTACAGCAGAACCTCGAATGGATCAACGACCTACTCTCTTACGAACGCATTAAACGGCAGGGCTACTTCAACCCGGACACTATCGAAGCTCTCAAGTCTCAGTACTCGCAGCCGGGTTTCAAGCTTCATCCGCACTTGGAAATCGATCTCTTGATGATGGTGCTGACGTTCGAGTTGCTGATCGATCTGTTCGAACTACCCAGTCTCAACTGAGGAGTAAGAAGATGTTTACCCGAAAGCTCATGTTTGCAGACCAGACGATGCCTTTCATCGTCCAACCTGAAGCGGCGCAGGAAAACGTGACCGTCAACAACCTGATCTCGTACTACAAAGCCAATTTCGACTATCTGGAGATGAAGATACTCGAGCATGGTGCGCTTCTGTTCCGTGGCTTCGGAATGAAAACTCCAGCCAGCTTTGCGCGCTGCGTGAAGAGTCTGAACAGCAACCTGCTCGATTATATTGACGGTAATTCGCCGCGCACGAAACTCGCGAACGGCGTGTACACATCAACCGAGTATCCTTCCGAATACTACATCTCAATGCATAACGAGTTGTCGTATTCGCAGAAGTGGCCGCGACGACTCTTCTTTGGTTGTATCGTGGCGCCGCAGGAGAAAGGTGAAACTCCAATCGCCGACAGTCGAGTGATTCTCAACGATCTCGACGCTGATGTTGTGGACGAGTTCACGCGCAAGGGAGTGAAGTACATTCGCAATCTTCAAGGCGGCAATGGTGTTGGACCATCGTGGCAAGAGACTTTTGAGACGACCGATAAGGAAGCAGTCGAGCAGTATGCTGCTGCCTGTGGGGCGGAGGTGCAGTGGCGCGCCGATGGCAGCTTGAAACTCACTCAGATCCGGCCGGCGGTGGCGGAGCATCCACAAACCAAGCAACTTGTTTGGTTCAACCAGGCGGACCAGTTTCATCCGAGCACGCATCCTCGGGCCGTTTACGACAACATGATGACAGTCTATGCCGGACGTGAAGATGCATTGCCCCAGAACGCGCTCTTCGGTGACGACACGCCGATCGACGTCGCGATGCTCGAACACATCAGACAGACCACACGCAAGAACTCAGTCGTGTTTCCGTGGCAGGAAGGCGATCTATTGATCATCGACAACATGCTCACCTGCCACGGCCGCATGCCCTACGCCGGCCCACGCAAGATTCTCGTCTCGATGTCCTGAAATATCCGCGTCATCCGCGTCATCCGCGGCTAAAAGAGTCATGAACTACACGTCTGATAAACCCATCCTGGGAGTTGTCGGTGGCCTCGGCCCTCTGGCCTCGGCGGAATTCCTGAAGACCATTTACGAATGCAGTCTGGCCGGAAGAGAACAAGAGGCGCCGATTGTCATGCTTCTTTCCGATCCGACCTGTCCGGATCGAACGTCGGAATTTCTGCGACACTCGTACGATAACTTGCTCGAACGATTGGTCGAGTCGCTCTACCGTCTACGCGACTTGCGTGCTTCGAAAGTCGTCATCTGCTGCATCACTTACCACTACCTGCTGCCGCGCGTGCCTCATGAATTGAGAAAGAAAGTCATCTCGCTTCTTGATGTGATATTCGATCGAATCATGAGCGTGCGGAAAAGACATCTTCTCTTCTGCACCAACGGCACTCGAAAGATGCAGCTATTTGAAACGCATGAACGATGGGCCAACGCCAGAGAATTCTTCGTCTTGCCGAACGAAGAAGATCAGGACGCCATTCACGACCTTATCTATGGGCACATCAAAAGCAACAGACCTGTTCACACCTTGCGGCCGGCGTTTGAAGCGCTCATGGCCAAGTATGAAGTTGATCGTTTCATCGCCGGCTGCACGGAAATACATTTGCCGGCCAAGCAGTTTGAGATCAGTAACGGAAATCATCAGGGCTACAGTTGCGTAGACCCTCTCACCATCATTGCCAAAGAAATTGCGAAAGGGAAACTATGAGCTATCAAAGTATTCAGGAGATGTTTAGCCAAGCCGCTGCACGGTTTAAAAACCAGACAGCGATCGATTATGCGAACCATGCGACGACTTACGCCGCACTGGAAAGCAAAGCCAATAAGGTTGCGAATTTCCTGATTGCTTCAGGAGCTTCAAAGGGCAGCATCGTGGCTGTCTTGATTGAAGACCCGGTGCAAGTCATCGCGGCCATCATCGGCATCCTCAAAGCCGGATGCGTGTTCGTCCCGCTCGACCCCAGCATTCCTGAGAAGAGACTGGAAATCATGGTGGCGGAAGTTTCTCCCGGGTGGTTTCTGTTCGAATCGAGATACAGTGGGATAGTCGAACATATTGCCGCGAGCACAGCTCGCAGAATTCCCGTTGAAGAGTACGCCTCGTACAGCAACGACGAACCTCCACAAGTCGATTACCAGCCGGACGACATGTGCTACGTGTTTTTCACGTCGGGCTCGACGGGCAAGCCGAAGGGAATTGTCGGACGCCTAAAAGGCATCGATCACTTCATCAAGTGGGAAATAAAAGCTCTCGGGTTGAGTGAGGGCGTACGCATCAGCCAACTAACATCACCTGCTTTTGATGCTGTGTTGAGAGATATTTTCGTACCACTCTGCGCTGGCGGCACCATCTGCATCCCTCAAGGACGCGACACGATTCTCGACATCAAGAAGTTGATCGACTGGATCGACATTCAGGGCATCAACGTAATGCACTGCGTGCCTTCGCTCTTTCGTGCAATCGTCAATGAAGATTTGAACTCAGACTACTTCGCCGAGCTCACGCACGTTTTGATGGCGGGCGAACCATTGCTGCCGTCAGACGTCGGCAACTGGATGGACAAGTTCGGAGCTCGAGTGCAACTCGTAAATCTGTATGGTCCATCGGAAACGACCATGACGAAGTTTGCTTACTTCGTCAAACCTGGCGACAGCGAGTTGGACTCTATCCCGATCGGCAAGCCGATCGAAGGCGCGGCCGCCGTGTTGGTCGACGCTGAGGACAAGGTTTGCGCGCCAGGCACGGTAGGCGAGATTTACATCCGCACTCCTTTCCGCACGCACGGCTATTTCAATCAGCCCGAACTCACGCAACAGGTGTTTGTTTCCAATCCATTCAGCAAAGATCCGAATGACATCGTTTACAAGACGGGCGATCTCGGACGCGTCATGGCTGATGGGAATTTCGAGTTTCTGGGCCGCAGAGACATGCAGGTAAAGATTCGCGGCACGAGAATCGAGCTTTCCGAGATCGAGAAACTGTTGCGCGCTCACGAAGCGGTGAAGGATCTCGCGGTTGTCGATCGCGAGGATGCGAGTGGCAACAAGTATCTCTGCGCTTACGTCGTGTTGGGCCAGCAGGTCGAAACCGGCGAATTCCGTGACTACCTGTCGAGCAGATTACCCGCCGAGATGGTTCCGTCGGCTTTCGTTTTGATGGACAAGTTGCCGCGCACCATCAGCGGCAAGATCGATCGCAAGGCACTGCCCGCTCCGGGCCAGTTGCGAGCCGAGCTCGAGAAGCCTTTCACGCCGCCTCGCACTCCGATTGAAACGACTCTGGTTGAGATCTGGACGGATGTGCTCGGTATCGATCGTGTTGGCGTCGACGACAATTTCTTTGAGATGGGAGGACACTCGTTACTTGTCTTCCAGGTGATCTCGCGCGTGCGTGAAGCATTCGGCGTCGATTTGCCGCTGCGCGCGCTGTTTGAAGCGCCGACCGTCGAGCAACAAGCCCTCTTCATCATTGAAGCTCAGCTCGATCAGGAAAACGATGCCGAGATGGCCCAACTGATCGAAGAAATCAGACTGCTCGAAGGCAGCCAGCTCGAACACATGACTGAAGAAACACTGCACATTTAGCAGAGAGAAGGAAGAGATCTACATGAACAACCTGGCAAGCAACGTTGCAACTCTATCTCCACAACAGCGAGCTGTTCTTGAGCTCAAACTCCAGGCCAAGCGCCAGAACGGCGGACGCGCGCCGGCAATCGTCGAAAGTAACGATGAAGAAAATCGCGTCCTGACGGAATCGCAGGACTCGGTGGACGGACTGCTGGCGAAGTTCTACCGCAGGTTCCCCTGGCCCTGGCAGCCGATCAAGTTTGACTACCTCGAGGACGCGGACTTCGGCATCAACATGCTGAATCAAGACCTCGGCGACTTCTCGCATCGCACCATTCCGCGCGACGCGAAGATCTGGGTCGCTGGCTGCGGAACGAACCAAGCTCTGCACACGGCCTTGAAATTCCCCAACGCTTCGGTAGTCGGTTCGGATCTTTCGTCCAAGTCTCTGGAACTGTGCGCGAAGAACGCGAGGGAACTCGGCGTCACGAATCTCGAGGTGCGTGAAGAGAGTCTCAACCATGTGCCTTACAAGGAACAGTTTGACTACGTGATCTCAACGGGTGTTATCCACCACAACGCGGATCCAAAAGTGACGCTCGATAAATTGAGCACCGCGCTCAAGCCCGGCGGGATTATGGAACTGATGGTCTACGCCCGTTATCAGCGGATTACTACCAGCACGTTCCAGAAGGCCATTCGCGTTTTCGGCGAACAGCGCGGAGGCGAGATCGATTTCGATGCGGACTTCGCGACGGCCAAGAAAATTGCCAAAGGGTTGCCGAAGGGAAGCATGTTGGAGCAGGCTTTCGTACACACGCAGTACATGGATTGGTCCGATTCAGACTTTGCGGATCTGTTCATTCATCCATGCGAGCACAGTTATACAGTCGAATCGCTCGAAGATCTTGCTGAAAGCTGCGGCCTCGAATACGTGGCGCCTTGCATCAGCCACTACGGTAAATCCGTCAACACTGCCTTCTCGTGGAACATGGAGTTTGACGATGAAGAACTGCAAAGTTCCTACGATGCTCTGCCGGATTCGCGTCGCTGGCAAGTGACTAACCTGCTGCTGTTCGATAAGTCGCCACTGCTCTGGTTCTACTTGCGACATAATGATGATCCAACTCCGCGAAAGACAGAGCCGCAGATTGTTGAAGAGTTTCTGAATACGATCTTCGTGAAAAACAGGACCACTCAACGCAGCTTCATACGCAATGGAGATGAGCACTACCATCCGTCAACCAATTCCGTTTCCTATCCATTGGCTGCGCCGCATGCTTCGGTCAAAGAGATTTTTGAATCGGTCGACGGCCAGACTCCGATGCGCGATATCTTCGCGAAGCTCGGGATTGATATGACGTTCCAGAAAGTGAACCTGGTGCGCATTCGCTTGACCACCTCCGCGTTCCCATACCTCAGAGCAAAATCCGCTTAATCCGCGTCATCCGCGGTCCAAAACACGATTATGAGTACGCTTCTTCATGCGGTAGCGGATCTCTCGCCGGCACAACGCGCGGTCCTCGAGCAACGGCTCAAGCAAAAACGTGCGAGCGCCGTCCAGGCTCGAATACCGCGCCACAGTCGGGAAGGAAACTCGTTTGTTCTCTCCTTCGCCCAGCAGCGCCTCTGGTTTCTGCATCGTCTTGCTCCGGGCAGCAATGCTTACAACATCCCGAACGCGTTGCACGCCAAAGGACCACTCAACCTCAAGGCGTTGGAACAAAGCATCGATGAGATCCGCCATCGTCATGAAGTCTTGCGAACGACCTTTGCGGTTCACGAAGGACAATCGATGCAGATCGTTGGACCAGCGCAGGCTGAGGAATTGCCGTTGGTGGATCTCAGCGGAATACCTCAACCAGACCAGGAAACAGTCGCGCGACAACTTATCGAGGAAGAGTCGAATCGTCCATTCAATCTGGCCAGCGAAACCGCGCTCCGAGTTACTCTCCTACGGCTCAGCGCGGATGAGCACATCATTCTTTTCACGATGCATCACATTGCCAGCGATAGCTGGTCCATGGGTGTGCTGGTCCGAGAACTAGGAACATTGTACAAAGCGTTCTCGGAGGGAAAACCTTCGCCACTTCCGGAACTCCCGATCCAGTATGCAGACTTCGCCGTCTGGCAACGCCAGTGGTTGCAAGGTGACGAATTGGAAAACCAACAAAACTACTGGATGCGTCAGCTCGCAGGCATGCCGTCTTCTATCGAGCTGCCAGTCGATCGCCCGCGTCCAGCAAAGGAAACTCACCGCGGCGCCATACATTCGATCAGGTTATCGAAGGATCTGTCTACGAAACTTCAAATGCTGAGTCGGAAGCAGGGCGTAACGCTTTTCATGACCATCCTCGCCGCGTTCAAGCTCCTGCTGCACTACCTGACGAATCAGGACGACATCGTCGTGGGTACAGATGTGGCTAACCGTGGACGTGTCGAGACTGAGAATCTGATCGGATTCTTTGTGAACCAACTGGTGTTGCGGACGCAGATTTCCAGCGACTTAACTTTCGAGCAACTGCTCGCGCGCGTGCGCGACGTAACTCTCGAAGCATATGCAAACCAGGACCTGCCATTTGAGAAGGTCGTCGAGATTCTCAATCCCGATCGCAGCCTGACGCATGCGCCGTTGTTTCAGGTTAAGCTCATACTCAATCACGCAGCTACTGAAGGTCTTGCTTTGCCGCCACTCGAGCTCAAGTTACTCAACCCGGAACGAGCGACCGCACAACTGGATATCACTTTTCCGCTCTGGGAAACGTCAGACGGCATCGGCGGTTGGATGAACTACAACACGGATCTGTTTGATGAGGCGACGATGGCTCGGCTCGGCCGGCTCTTCGAAAAGCTGCTGGACGCGGTGGTCCAACAGCCGCTCGCCATGGTGAACGAGTTGAAATCAATACTGGCCGAAGAGACTCGACGAGAACAGGTTGAAAGTGAAAAGCAGTTTGCGCAATCGAGCCGGCTACGACTGACGCAGGCCAGACGCAAGCCAGTCGTCACTAGTATGAGAGAAGCAGCTTTGCCCTAAAGGCACTTGAGTAGTCGCAGCCAAAGTATTTCCTGCATACGCCGAAGGCGTTCGCTAATTTCAGCCCAGGGTTGGCGCGCAGCGACTACCCTGGAAACAGGGAGCATTAAGAATCAGGGAAACGCTGAAAGCGTTAGCCAACTGCCGAACTCCTTCAGAGTTGAAACGCATCGTGGTCCCTTGCCCAGGGTTGGCGCTGCCAACCCTGGGCTGAAATTAGCGCACGCCTTCGGCGTAATTAATCGGAGCAGCATTATGAGCATCAATCCAATCGAACTTTCCAAGCCGCGTATCAAATTTAGCGGCGTTGCACGCAAAGCCGTCAAAGTCTCGGAAGAAGTTCTCGTAAAAGTGAGGCCGTTGGCGGAGCAGAAATTGCTGCCTCTCGTGGTCCAACCCGCAGTGCACGGCGTTAGCCTGATATCGTGGGCCAGGAACAACCGCGATTTCATCGAGACGAATTTATTGAAGCACGGTGGAATACTGTTCAGAAAATTCGTGCTGCAAAGTTCGGATGAGTTCGAGCAGTTCATTGCCGCGGTTTCCGACGAGGCGCTCGAATATAAGGAGCGTTCTTCGCCGCGAACGCAAGTCAGTGGCAATATCTACACTTCAACTGAACATCCTGCCGATCAAAGCATTTTTCTACACAACGAAAACTCTTATCAGGCGACGTTTCCTCTGAAGATCTTCTTTCGCTGTGTAACGCTGGCGATGGAAGGCGGCGAAACCCCGATTGCTGATTGTCGCCGGATCTTCCAGCAGATCGACCCAGAGATTCGTGAGCGCTTCGCGGAAAAGCAGTGGATGTACGTTCGCAATTTCAACAACGGGTTCGGTCTGCCGTGGCAGACAGTGTTTCAAACTGAGGACAAGAGCGAAGTGGAATCCTATTGTCGCAGGAAAGGGATCCTGGTGGAGTGGAAAGACGGCAACCGTCTCCGCATCCGGGCGGTGCGACCTGCGATCAGCCGGCACCCGCGCACCGGCGAGCCGGTCTGGTTCAATCATGCAACTTTTTTCAACATCACCACGCTCGAGGCGTCACTGCGCGATGCGCTGTTGGCAGAATTTGGTGAAGAAGATCTACCTACAAATACCTACTACGGCGACGGCTCGCGGATCGAAGCCGATGTTCTCGAACACCTGCGCGAGATCTACCGCATGGAAACCGTCAGTTTCCCATGGCAAGAGCACGACATTCTGATGCTGGACAACATGATGTCAGCGCACGGTCGCAATCCGTATGTTGGACCACGACGCGTGCTCGTCGGCATGTCTGAACCGTTTAGCCACAAAGAAGCACAAAAGCACTAAAATGAAGAACCAAGTCATTGAGGGGTTTCAGCTTTCACCCCAACAAAAACATTTGTGGTCGTTGTGTGGCAGAGACGGCGCAACGATCTATCGCTCGCAGTGTGTCGTTCGCATCGAAGGACCTTTGAACAAACGCATCCTGCGTCAGGCGATCGATGACGTTGTACGGCGTCATGAGATTCTGCGCACGTCGTTTCGTAGCCTGCCCGGTATGGACGTGCCGCTCCAAGTCATTAATCCAACTCCAGCCGTGACTATCATCGAACTGGATCTTCAGGAGATCGACGCGTCACGACAGAGTGCAGAACTTGACGCACTGTTGGAGAAGGCAACAAGCCGCATCGCAGACTGCGAGCAGAAGAAGTTGTTTCACGTCGATCTGATTTGCCTGTCACCTGAACGTCACGTGTTGCAGATAACTCTGCCCGCTCTTTGTGCTGATGCAGTTGGACTCGATCGTTTGGTCGGCTCGATCGCGCAGGCGTATGCGGCCTTGATGAATGAAGACGAGCAGACGGAAGAGCCGGTGCAATATGCCGACCTCTCGGAATGGCAAAACGAGTTGCTCGAATCGGAGGACACACGAGCGGGCAGAGAGTTTTGGAGAAGACAGGATTTTTCAGCACTTCGTGATTTGGCGTTGCCCACTGAAAAACAACCTGCGCCTGATCGCGTATTCGACCCGCAGTGTTTCAGTGTCGTTGTCGATTCAGAGAAAGTGGCAGCACTGGCGAAGCGTCAGGAAGTCGCCATGTCGCTCGTGCTTCTCACCTGTTGGCAAGTGCTTCTGTGGAGACTCGCCGGCGAGTCTGACACTATGATTTGCGCGGCGTTCGACGGCCGCAAGTTCAGTGAACTGGACCAGGCGTTGGGTTTGTTTGCAAAGTACTTGCCGATTACTTCTCGGCTCGAAAGACACTTCACATTCAGTGAGGCTCTCGAGCAAATCGCCGCTTGCGTGCGAGATGTTTCGCAGTGGCAGGAATGCTTTACGTGGGGCGAGTTAGAAAAAACCTCTACATTCAGTTTCGATTTCAGCGTGCTACCCGCAGCGTTTACGTGTGCGGACCTCAGCTTTGTGATCGAGACGCGGTGTTCTTACATTGACAGCTTCCAGGTAAGGCTCTCCTGTATTCAGGACGATCGAAGTTTGTCGCTGCAGTTTCATTACGATGCAAGTCTCTATGATGAGAACGACGTGCGACGTCTCGCCGGTCAGTATCTCAGACTTCTTGAAAGCACTATCGCAACGCCTGAAAGCAAGATCACCGAACTCGAAATACTCAATGACGTCGAGCGGCGACAGTTGCTGCTCGATTTCAACGACACGAAAGAATTTTATCCGCTCGATAAGTGCTTGCATCAGCTCTTCGAGGAGCAGGCAGCGTTAACGCCCGACAATGTCGCCGTGATTTTTGACGGGGAGCGCCTGTCATACGCAGAGCTGAACAAACATGCCAATCAACTCGCGCACCATCTGCAACGTCTCGGTATTGGTCCAGACGATCTGGTTGGAATTTACGTCGAACGCTCACTCGAGATGATCGTAGGAATGCTCGGCATTCTCAAAGCGGGCGCCGCTTACGTTCCTTTGGATCCGACCTATCCGAGGGCACGTCTGGAGCAGATGTTGCACGACGCCGGCGTCAGCATGCTGCTAACACAGCTGCCATTGCTCGAAACTCTGCCGCAACATCAGGCACACGTCATCTGTTTGGACGTCGCAAGTGAAGCGCTTGCGACAGAGAGCGACGACGATCTTCAGACCAGCGTCTCCCCAGCAAATCTCGCGTATGTCATTTACACCTCAGGTTCTACCGGGCGACCAAAAGGAGTGATGATTCCGCACCACGCGATCGTCAATCGTCTTCTCTGGATGCAAAAGGCATTTCCGTTAACCAGTGAAGACCTGGTGTTGCAAAAGACACCGTTCAGCTTTGACGCGTCGGTGTGGGAGTTCTTTGCGCCACTGCTCGCCGGTGCTCGTCTGTTGATCGCACGTCCTGGTGGACATAAAGACAACAGTTATCTTGTAGACGTCGTCACCAAGGAAGGCGTGACGACGCTCCAGCTCGTCCCATCAATGTATCGCGTGTTGCTCGAGAGTGACGGAATCGAATCGTGTAACGGCGGACTGCGGCGCGTCTTCTGTGGTGGTGAAGCACTGCCGGTTGCACTTCAGCAGCAGAGCTTTGCGGTGCTCGACGCTGATCTGCACAACCTCTATGGTCCAACCGAGACTGCGATCGATGCCGCCTTCTGGAAATGCCGTCCTGGCACACGCGGAGTCACCGTTCCCATTGGACGCCCGATTGGAAACATGCAGATCTATCTATTGGATCGAGATATGAGACTCGTGCCGACTGGCGTTGCGGGCGAGTTGTACATCGGCGGTGTCGGCGTGGCCCGCGGTTATTTAAATAGGCCTGATCTGACGGCTGAGCGCTTCGTGCCGAATCCGTTCAGCAGGGAACACGGCGCACGCCTTTACCGCACCGGTGATCTGGCGCGCTACCAGGCGCCGGGCGTGATCGAGTTTCTGGGCCGTCTTGACGAACAGGTCAAACTTCGTGGCTTTCGGATCGAACTTGGTGAAATCGAAGCTGCGTTGAGAGAGCATCCGGCACTGCTCGATGCGGTCGTTGTGCCGCGCGAGCAGGCGCCGGATGATCGACGCCTCGTCGGCTACGTTGTGATGAAGAGTGGCTCGGCGGTCACGCCCAATGAGCTGCGAGAGTTCCTGCGTGAACGGCTGCCCGAGTACATGGTCCCAACATCTTTCGTCGCAGTGGCGGCCCTGCTGCTGATGCCCAACGGAAAAGTGGACCGAGCTAGCCTCGCCTCATCAGTCGAGACAGAGTCGAGAGAGAACCGTGTCGTGGCTTTGCCGCGCGACAATCTGGAGAACCAGTTGGTGCGGATATGGAAGCAGGTGCTGGGCACGACAGAGCAGATCGGTGTGACCGACAATTTCTTTGACCTTGGCGGACACTCGTTGCTTGCGGTGGGTTTAATGGCACAGATTCAAAAATGGTTCGGACAGGATCTTCCTTTGTCGATCCTGTTTGAAGGCGCGACGATCGCGCATCTCGCCGAAGTGCTGCGCGGGCGCGCGACTGAGCGAACTCCGAGCCCGTTGGTTCCCATTCAACCGAAAGGTTCTCGGCCGCCGTTTTTCTGTGTTCATACCGGCAGTGGTGAGGTGCTCTGCTACGAGCCGTGGGCACGTTACCTCGATCCCGATCAACCGTTCTATGGCGTGCAGGACCATTTCGCTTACAAGGACGGCGATCCGGAGATCCCAATCGAAGAAATGGCGTCGATCTACGTCGAAGCTATACGCGCGATGCAGCCCGTTGGTCCATATCTTTTGGGTGGCTGGTCATTCGGTGGTCTGGTCGCTTTTGAAATGGCGCGGCAACTTGTCGAGTTGGGCCACGAAGTACCGCTGCTGGTAATTGTAGACGCCGGAGCGCCGGCTTTCATGAGAAAGATTATCGAGGCCGATGATGCGGTGTTATTGACTATTCTCGCCAATCAGTTGACGCGTTATTCGATGAAAGACGAGGAACTGAGGCCGCTCACGCAGGCTCTGCAAAAGCTCGACGCGAACGACCAGTTGCAGTACGTGATCGACTACTTTGTTGAAAGAGATCTGGCCGGCGCGAATGTTGATATGGATTATGCGTTTGCATTTCTAAAGCGACATTTGCGTGTGTTTAGAACGCGAATAAGAGTGACACACCGTTACGATCCAGCGGTTTACCCCGGTCATATCACGGTGTTTCGCGGCAGTGAAGAACCGCCTGAAGTGCGAGGTCTGGATCCGACAAAAGGTTGGGGCGAACTCTCGACTCAACCAGTCGACGTTCATATCGTGCCAGGGAATCACGAGACAATGGGTCTTGAACCAAACGTGAAGATGCTGTCGGCCCAGCTTCAATCATGCCTCGATGCCATCCGGACCGAGTCGGTGGTTTAGAAAACGAATTAATACGCTGAAGGCGTTAGTACGGTGCATCGCTAAACCCTTTCAAGGTTCAAGCATGATCATCAAGAATTCCCAGGGTTGAAGCAATCCTGGGCTGAAATTAGCGAACGACTTCGGCGTATGTGAAATTCAGGGGGCTTTCGTACGTAGGCGTAAAGTGATAGAGTGAATTCACCTCCCAGGTCCGCCGCTTTCGCGTTAGCCTTCACGCGAAGACCATAATAGAGATTTCAAACCCACAAGCTCGCATAGGAGAGCTGTAACAACGATGGAGACAATCCTGCAAGACGTGCGGCATGGTTTTCGGATGCTCGTGAAGAGTCCGCTCTTCACAATCGTCGCCATACTGGCGCTGGCCCTCGGTATCGGAGTCAACACAGCAATTTTCAGTGTGGTCAACGTAATGCTCATGCGGCCTCTGCCCTTCGCAGACTCGGACCAACTGATGGCGATCTGGACCGCCAACGCCAAGCGAAACAACTCGCGTGGCACGACAGCGCCGCCGGATTTCCGCGCCTGGAAAGAGAACAAGAGCTTCGATCAAGTTGGAGCTTATTACCTCGACGACTTCAACATCACTGCGACCGATCAACCCGAGCGCGTTCGTGGTGCAATCGTCACAACTAATCTCTTCCCGCTGTTGCGCATCACGCCCAGGTATGGCCGGCTCTTTACACCTGAAGAAGAAGAGTTCGGGCGGCATCGTGTAGTACTGCTCAGCTATGGTTTGTGGCAGCGCAGATTTGGCGCCGATCAAAACGTTATCGGTAAGCCGGTGACTCTTAATGCCGAGAGCTACACGGTGGTTGGCGTCTTACCGCCCGATTCATGGTTGCGACAGCCGCGGCAGAAAGCCGAACTCTGGGTACCGATGGCCTTCGAATCAGGAAGCAATCAGAATACGCGCAACAACTACTTTCTCAGAGTTATTGGCCGTCTGAAACCGGGCGTCGATATTCCGACGGCTCAGGCTGAGATGAACACGATCTCTCAGCGGCTCGAACAAGAGTTCAAGGAGAACGCCGGACTGAGTGCACGGATCGAGCCCTTGGCCCAGGAGTCGGTGGGTGATAATCGTTCAACTCTGCTCGTGCTCATGGGCGCTGTCGGATTCGTCCTGCTGATCGCCTGCGCAAACGTCGCCAACCTCTTACTCGCCCGCGCGGCCGCGCGCGAAAAAGAGACGGCAGTACGCATTGCTCTTGGCGCCAATCGAATACGTTTGGTCCGGCTGTGGCTGACTGAGAATCTGTGGCTGAGTCTGATTGGCGGTGTGCTTGGATTGATACTCGCTTACGTCGGTCTGCGGATTATTCTGGCTTTGGCGCCCGAGAATCTCTCGCGGGGCGCCATCATCAGCCGTGGAGTCAGTATTCCGATTGACTATCGTGTGCTGGTTTTTACTCTGCTGCTGTCAGTACTTACGGGCGTGGTCTTCGGACTGCTGCCGGTTTTTCAGGCGTCAAATCCTGACTTAACTAAGGCGCTCAAGGAATCGGCTCGCGGTTCAACGGACAGTAGTCGCAGTCGTCGCATGCGGAGTGTATTGGTTGTTTCCGAAATCGCGCTGGCCCTCGTTCTTTTAATCGGCGCCGCGTTGATGTTGAAGAGCTTCATGCACCTGCAATCAATCAATCCGGGTTTCAATGCGGAAAACCTTCTTACAGCGCAGATCGCGCTGCCCGAGTTGAAATACAAAGAGGGAGACCAGAGGTTCGCTTTCTTCCAACGCGCAGTCGAACGCATCAGATCGTTGCCGGGCGTACAGGCTGTGGGCGCAACCACGGGTCTTCCGATGTCCAACGAGAGTTGGGGTAAGCAGTTCAGCGTCGAAGGACAAACACCGCCGGCCACGCTCGATGAAGTGGAGGCGGTGGAGTATCATCAGGTCACGCCCGACTATTTCAAAGCGACGGGTGTGCCGCTTCTCAAAGGCCGTTACTTCACCGACCAGGACACGAAAAACAGCCCCGCCGTCATCATCATCAACGACGCTGCTGCGCGAAGATTCTTTCCGAATGAAGATCCAGTCGGGAAAAGAGTTTGGCCCGGGCCGCCGGAGAGTATGCTCCCACCGCAAGGGCTGCCTCCAGGTGGCCGGTTCACGCGCATGACGATCGTCGGCGTTGTGGGCGACGTGATGTCTTACGGCGTGACACGTCCGGTCGAGTGGGAAGTTTTTGTGCCTTACGCGCAGGGTGGTGACAATATCCAGCTTGCCAAAATGTATCTTTCAGTGCGCACGAACGGCGATCCTCTGGCGCTGACTTCGGCAGTGCGAAATGAGATACGTGGGATCGATCCCGATCAGCCCGTAGCGGATATTCGCAGTATGGATCAACGTTTGAACGACTCACTCTGGCAACCGCGCTTCAACATGCTGTTGCTCACCATCTTCGCGGGTGTGGCGGTCTTGTTGGCTGCAATCGGTATTTACGGGATGGTCTCGTACAACGTCACGCAACGTACTTCGGAAATCGGTATTCGCGTTGCACTCGGTGCGCAGCGAAGCGACGTGCTAAAGGTAATCATGAAACAGGGATTAATTATCTCCTTGATTGGTGTGGTCATCGGATTGGTCGCGGCATTTGCACTAACCCGCGTGCTGTCAACACTGCTCGTCGGCGTCAGTTCAACAGACCTGACGATCTTTGGGGTGGTCACGGCCCTGCTCTTAGTGATTACGCTGCTCGGCAGTTTTATTCCGGCGCGTCGGGCCACGAAGATCGATCCGCTCATTGCGCTGAGGACCGAGTAACAGCTCTAACTTTCCTTCAATCTCTATCCACAGATTACACAGATTGATTTATGGGATCTGTGTACCCTGTCGTCTAAAAACATCGAGGTAATTATGGAACACATGGAAGTTTTTAGTGCCGGCGGTCACATCAGAATGGGGAATGTAAGTCAGCCGGTGCGAGCACAAACGCGCGGCGGCGACGTCATCATTGGAGACGTCAGCGGTCCAGCAACAATTTCAACCGGCGGTGGTCACATCGAAGTCGGACAGGTTGCCGGCGATGCCATGCTCAAGACGTCAGGTGGACATATTCTTCTGCTTGGTGGTGTGGGTTTGGTCAACGCCAGGACAGCA
>DATFHH010000049.1:0-6380 GCA_035248565.1 Pyrinomonadaceae bacterium
AAATAACTCGTCGCTTCGGAGCGTCGGGTTTACCAGACGACACCATTCAACTCAAATTCAGTGGTTCTGCAGGTCAGAGTTTTGGTGCCTTCATACCACCTGGTCTAACGCTGACTCTGGAAGGTGACGCGAACGATTACGTCGGCAAGGGGCTCTCTGGCGGCAAGATAGTTGTTTTTCCGCCATCCATTTCCACGTTTGTTGCTGCAGAGAACGTGCTGATCGGCAACGTTGCGTTTTACGGCGCCACCAGCGGTGAAGCCTACATCAATGGAGTTGCCGGTGAGCGGTTTTGTGTGCGCAACAGCGGCGTCGTCGCCGTAGTTGAAGCGATAGGAGACCACGGATGCGAGTACATGACCGGGGGACGTGTGATCGTGCTCGGTTCAACTGGGAGAAACTTTGCGGCCGGCATGTCCGGTGGTATTGCGTACGTGATGGATGAGCGTGGTGACTTCGCATCTCGATGTAACAAGGAGATGGTCCAACTGACTTCGCTTCGAGATGCTGAGGAAATCGAGTTTGTAAAACAGCAGATCTTCCGGCACGCGGAGTACACAGGCAGCATTCGGGCGACCGAAATTCTGCTGTCGTGGGAAGAGTTTGCGCCGAAGTTTGTGGTCGTAATGCCGAATGACTATCGCCGTATCCTGGAAGCGCAGAAGCAAATGCTGGAAACAGGTCTCAACGCAGAGGAAGCAGAGATGGCTGCGTTTGAATCCAACGCCCGTGTTCTGGCCCAGGCTATGGGAAGCAATTGAGATGGTTTCGCGGGCAGCGATGTGGCAAGAAAATATTTCTCGCGCAAAGGCGCAAAGGCGCAAAGAAAACGCTTAGAAACGCGGCAGCACTTTGTGTCTTTGCGCCTTTGCGCCTTTGCGCGAGATATCGTCTCCGCCTGGAAATAACCAATGGGTAAACCAACCGGTTTCATGGAGTACTCACGCAATCTGCCGATTGCGCGTCCGGCGCTCGAACGCATACGCGACTGGAGTGAGTTTCATGAACACATGCCCGAAGAGAGTTTGCGGGCGCAGGGCGCGCGCTGTATGGATTGTGGCGTGCCGTTCTGTCATACCGGAACGGTTGTGGGAGGAATGGCTTCCGGATGTCCGATCAATAATCTGATTCCCGAGTGGAATGACCTGGTCTATCACGGCAACTGGCACGATGCGTTAATTCGCTTACAGAAAACAAACAACTTCCCGGAATTCACTGGCCGAGTATGTCCCGCGCCTTGCGAAGGCTCATGTGTGCTGGGAATCAATGAGTCGCCTGTGACAATAAAGACGATCGAGTGCGCAGTGATCGATAAAGGCTTTGCGGAAGGCTGGGTCCTACCCGAGATACCAAAGCAACGGACCGGAAAGAAAGTCGCCGTGATTGGTTCCGGCCCCGCTGGACTGGCATGTGGGGCGCAACTTAACAGCGTGGGCCATTTGGTTACGATCTTCGAGCGTTCAGATCGAATCGGCGGACTATTGATGTATGGCATTCCAAACATGAAACTCGACAAGTCGATCGTCCAGCGCCGTGTCGATCTGATGGCAGAAGAAGGAGTGCAATTCGTTACTGGCATCAATGTGGGAAAAGATCTGACCGCCGAGAAGTTGTTAAGAGAGTACGACGCATTGGTCCTTTGTTGTGGCGCGACCAAGCCGCGTGACTTGTGTGTCGAAGGAAGGGAGTTCAAAGGAATTCACTTCGCTATGGATTTCCTCCAAGCAAACACGAAGAGTTTGCTCGATAGCGGACATCCCGGTGAAAAGTTCATTTCGGCAAAGGACCAAGACGTGATTGTGATCGGTGGTGGCGATACTGGCACAGACTGTGTTGGTACCGCGATGCGTCACGGTTGCCGCAGTCTGGTCCAATTCGAAATCCTGCCGCAGCCGCCGCCGACTCGAGCGGCTGACAACCCGTGGCCACAGTGGCCCCGGATCTATCGTCTCGATTACGGCCAGGAAGAAGCTGCCGCAGTATTCGGAGCTGATCCGCGTTCGTACTGCGTCATGACCAAAACGTTTTTGGGAGATGCCGAAGGACATGTCACGGGAATAGAGACGGTTGCAGTGGAATGGCACCCGATGCAAAACGGGCGCGCCGTGCTGAAAGAGATCGCGGGCACTCAGAAGATATGGCGCACCCACTTGGTGTTGTTGGCGATGGGTTTTCTTGGTCCAGAGAAGGAAGGGTTACTGGAGCAGTTGGGAGTCAAAATTAATGAACGCGGCAACGTTGCGGTCGACAAAAACAAGAAGACCAATGTGCCGGGCGTTTTTGCTGCGGGCGACGTTGAGCGGGGCCAATCACTGGTAGTTTGGGCGATCGCCGATGGCCGTCGTGCTGCTCGCGAAGTCGATAGGTATTTGATGGAAGAGACTGTGCTGCCGTGAAGGTGATTACTCTGTGCAACTAGATAGCGCAAGAAAAGCCTCAATTTAGCCTGACTCCTGTTTATGGACCGCTAAAAATAATCAATTATGCAAACGCCACAGCCGCACGCTAAAGTAATAACTGGAGGATGGAGTGACTTTCAACTCCGTAAAAGCGATGAGTTTTGTACGGTCTACAAGTAGATTTTCAGGAACGGTTGATCCGGAAGCACTCTGTCGTGTGGCGTCCGTGCAATTGGTAATTACTCTTCCGTACATTTCGATTCGGTCGCGACCTACTTGATGGCCCGTTGACAAACTTGACTGTAGTTAATCGGCCATCAACAAGAAAGGTTGATGGCCTTTTTGTTGCACCGAGCTGAGGAGAACCACTCAATGGCTTTCGATCAATCCAAATGGGTATGGATGAATGGCTCTCTCATTCCGTGGGCAGACGCAACCACGCACGTCTCGGCGCACGCCTTGCATTATGGCACTGGCGTCTTTGAAGGAATGCGCTGTTACTCAACGGATGACGGTCCCGCCGTCTTTCGGCTCGACGCACACCTCAGTCGTTTCTACACATCGGCCGAAGTCTATGGTCTCGAAATCCCTTTCGAACGTTCGGCCCTCGCCAATGCAATTGTCGAATTGATCCAAAGGAACGAGTTTGAGGGTTGTTACATTCGGCCGCTCTGTTACTACGGCAGCAGCACTCTCGGTTTGCACCCTGGCAAATGTCCAGTTGAGGTTGTCATCCTGGCATGGCCTTGGGCGGCATATTTGGGTGCGACAGGTTTGGAAAAAGGCGTGCGAGTCACAGTGTCTAGCTGGAAAAAATTTCATTCGGAAATGATGCCGACCACCGCAAAAGCCTGCGGGCAGTATCTCAACTCGATACTGGCAGTGCGCGAAGCCTTTGGGCGAAATTTCGACGAAGCGCTGTTACTGAATTCCGATGGCCAACTGGCCGAAGGATCCGGCGAGAACCTTTTCCTTGTGCGAAATGGAGAATTAATAACTAACGACGAACGTCATTCAATCCTTCTCGGAGTAACGCGCGAGGCGGTAATCCGAATCGCCGGTGACCTTGGCCATCGTGTAATTACAAGAGCTATTACAGTCGAAGATCTCATTACTGCTGACGAAGCATTTCTCACGGGCACTGCGGCCGAGATTACGCCGATTCGTGAAGTTGATGGCGTTTCCATCAACGGCGGTCAACCGGGTCCAGTGACACAAAGCATACAGCGCGTCTTCTTTTCTGCTGTCGCAGGACGAGATGCGAGATACAGGGACTGGCTTCATTTCCTGGTGCTTCAACCAGTCTGATGACGGACAACAATCAAATTGTGAACGGCCGAATTGAAATCTACGACACAACCCTGCGCGACGGTACGCAGGGAGAGACGATCAATTTCTCGGTTGCCGATAAGTGTCGAATTGCGGAAGAACTGGACAGTCTCGGAGTGGACTTCATCGAGGGTGGTTGGCCTGGCTCAAACCCGCGTGACATTGCGTTCTTTGAAGAAATTTGCAGATTAAATCTCAGGCACGCGCGCGTCGCTGCTTTTGGAGCAACGCGACGAAGAGGTTTGACTTGCGAAAGCGATAAGAGCATTCAATCGCTGATTGAGGCCCAGACACCGGTTGTCACGGTCTTCGGCAAATCGTGGGAACTTCATGTCACTGACGCACTCCGAATGAGTCTCGAAGAAAATCTGGACATCATCGCGGACACAGTAAAGTACCTCTCACGAAACGTTGACCTTGTCGTGTACGACGCTGAGCATTTTTTTGATGGTTATCGCGCAAATCCTGAGTATGCGATGGATACCTTGAAGGCTGCGGCATCAAGTGGAGCTGGCAGAATTGTGCTTTGCGATACGAACGGCGGAAGTTTGCCTCAGGCTGTTGAATCCGTGACTCGAATAGTGGCCGATCTGATAAAGATTCCGCTGGGCATCCATTGTCACAACGATGGAGAACTAGCCGTCGCTAACACACTCGCAGCGGTTGCCGGTGGAGCAATCCAGGTTCAGGGAACGATCAATGGTTATGGCGAGCGTTGCGGCAATGCCAATCTTTGTTCTGTTATACCCAACCTTGAATTGAAGCTCGGTTGCAGTGCCATTGGTCATGAGCGTTTAAGGAAGTTGCGCGACACGGCGCACTTGGTCAGTGAAATTGCGAATCTGGCGCCGTATCCGAGTGCAGCTTTTGTTGGCGACAGCGCGTTTGCCCACAAGGGTGGAGTACATGTATCGGCAGTAGAGCGCAATCCGCTCACGTACGAACATATTCCTCCTGAGACAGTGGGGAACAGGCGGCGAGTGTTGGTCTCAGATCTGTCAGGGCGATCGAATTTGCTCGCGAAGGCGCGCGAACTTGGCATGGAATTAGACGACGAACAACGGATTCTGGGAGAAATAAAGCGATTGGAACACGATGGATTCGAATTCGAAGCTGCGGAGGCCAGCTTCGAATTGCTGGTGCATAAACTTCGTAATGAACCTGCGCCTTACTTCGAGTTAATCGCCTTTCGTGTTATTGACGAGCATAGCGGCGCTTCTATGCCGATGAGTGAAGCTACGGTAAAGATTAGGATCGGAGGCCGAATAGAGCACTCGGCTGCGAGTGGAACTGGGCCAGTCAACGCTTTGGATCAGGCATTACGCCGGGCGCTTGGTCCGTTCTACCCTTCTTTGGCCGAGGTCCGGTTGGTTGACTACAAGGTTCGTGTCATCAAAAGCTCATTATCTGGTACAGCAAGTCTGGTGCGAGTGTTAGTTACGTCCAGTGATGGGAGAACTAAGTGGGTGACTGTCGGCGTGTCGGCAAACATTGTGGAAGCAAGTTGGCGCGGCCTGGTCGACTCGGTTGAATACAAGTTAATGAAAGATGGAATACTACCCATAGCGGAGTGTACTGACGACCAGCAACGAGCCAATAACTGATTATCCAGAAGAAGTGCGTTAGGTGAATATGCCACTCTTTCCAAATTCGCTGCGCCCGCGCCGGGTTACCTCTTCGTACCCGAAAGAGAACCTTCGCAGCGTTTAAGTTGGACTTCCGTTTCTGCAACCTTGCTGATATCACTTGCACTCACGGAGCCGCGCCTCACAACACCGCGGTGCCGAAGTGATGATTCAGGATTCAGTCTGGCCTCAATCGCCACCCCCGCTCGCGTAGCAGTAACAGAGCATGCAATATCAACATCAAGACGCACGCCGCGATCACTACCATCACCCCACTGCGAACATCGCCTGCAGTCCCACCAACTGCGCTGGAGATATAACCAACAGCGGGCGGAATAACCAAAAGTCCCGCAAATCCGACTCCCATTACCAGGCTCATCGCAGTGCCGGCAATTCGCGGCATCATCACTGAAGCGAGTCCGACAGACGTAGGAAACGCGGGACCCATACCAAATCCCGCGGCAATAAGACCGAGTCGAACCGCACCTGAACTGCTTGCCGTGAATGCGACGATCAAAGAGATGGTTGTCAGAAGCGAGCCTAGAGTTATGAGCAAGTAGCTGTTAACGTGAAGAACTCCAAGCACGAAGCTTGACACAAGCCGGCCCGCGAGCAACGCCATCGCAAAGAGTGTCAGTGTAGTGAGCGCGTAACTAGCGATTGAAATACCCAGGGCTTCCGTTTCGAAGAACCGGCTAAGCATCTCGGGCGACATGTTTGCAAAAGAGGCCACATGATCCGTGGTCAATCCATAACTTGTGAGTATGCGCGGGTCTCGTTCCATAAATGTAACGACCCATTTGCCGACAGACACTTCTGCGCCGACGTACATGAAAAGAGCGCCCGCCAACAGCAAGAAAGAAGGATTGCGGAACAATGAACCTGCCGCGCCAACAGGAGAACTATCGGAGTGCCTCGAATCAGGAAAGCGCGAGAACACTACTAACAACAGAAGCACAATGCTCAATCCACTAAGCATCAGGAAGATCGATGATAAACCAGCGCGTCTTTGTAAACTTTGTACGAA
>DATFHH010000050.1:0-32059 GCA_035248565.1 Pyrinomonadaceae bacterium
TCGACTGGACCATCGAGTGGCTGCGTGTTGTCGTCTCGCAAAGCAGGCTCAAACCACTGCGCCGCGTCGTAACTAACATAACCAACTGCACCGCCGGCAAACGGCACGAGGCCGGAGCGACGCGCCAACGAACGTTTGCGGAAATAATCTCTCACCCATTCAGTCGCGATGCCCGGATACGACTCGACCTTTCCATTGCGTTCAACAAAGGTCTGCACTCCTTTACCGCGCACGATCATTTCCGGCTCAGCGCCGAGAAAGGAAAAGCGCGCGATTCGTTCGCCACCCTCGACCGATTCGAGCAGAAACGCGTACGGCGAATTACCGGCGATGCGCATGAAGGCGCCCACCGGTGTTTGCAGATCGGCAAGCACCGAGCGCACTACGGGTACGACGTTACCCTGCCGCGCCTCGCGCTCAAACGCTTCGAATGTTGCGGGTTGCAGATCGAGCATCTTCTTTTAGCCGGTCAGACGGTTAGAGGCGAGCCATTGACCGCCATCGACAACCAACACCATGCCATTAATAAAACTCGCCGCGTCGGAACAGATGAAAACCGCTGCCTGCTCGATATCGGCAATTCGTCCAAACCGACCAAGCGGAACGCTCTTCCGCAGTCGCTCCTTGATCGGCTCCGGCACGAGACGTTTCATTCCTTCAGTATCTTCGATTGGACCAGGCGCGATCGCGTTCACGCGAATTCCGTAGCGACCCCATTCAACGGCGAGGTTGCGCGTCAACGCGTCAACACCGGCTTTCGCTGCTGAAACGTGTAACTGCATCGGCGTACCCTGGTAATGAAGCGTCGCGCTGATATTCAAAATCTGCCCGCGATGTTCTTTGAGTTGTGCAAACGTCGCGCGAGAAACGTTGAACGTTCCCTTCAGATCGATATCGACGACAGTGCCGAATCCGTTTGGCGAAAGCTCCTCGGCCGCACAGAGAAAATTACCGGCGGCTCCATTCACAACGATATCGATCTTGCCAAACTGTTCGACAGTCTGCGCGACAGCTTTTTCGATCTCTTCCGGTTGACGCACGTCGGCTGCAATGGCAATTGCTCTTCCACCGCTCTCGTTGATGGCCTCAGCGGCCGGTTGCAGGTGGTCCATCTTGCGACTAACGAGGGCAACCGCAGCTCCCGCCTCCGCGAGCGCACGCGCAACTCCACCCGTGATGCCCGTTCCACCACCAGTGACGAATGCCGCCTTATCCTTTAATATTCCTTCCGCGAAAATCATGTTTTCATCCGCGTCATCCGTGGCTAATACGGATCGCCTCTCCTAACTCGATTCGTCCTTCATACAACGCCTTCCCAACAATCACACTGTCGATCAGCACTTCACCCGCATCACGCAATTGTCTGATATCCTCGAGACTCGAAACCCCACCCGACGCCGTGACATTCACATTCGCGGCGCGGGCTAAAGCCAATGTCTGCTCGATGTTTGGTCCTGTGAGAGTTCCATCGCGTGCGATGTCAGTATAAACGATTCGCTTGACACCCGCGCCGGCAACGGATCGCGCGAGTTCGACTGCCATCGTTGGCGTCGTTGTTTCCCAACCACGTGACATCACGCGTCCATTACGCGCATCGATGCCAACGCAGATCTTCGTCCCAAACCGTTTGACAAAATCTTTCAAAGAATCGGGCGCCTCAACCGCTACGGTTCCCAACACCACCCGAGCAATTCCCGCGTCGCAAAGCTGCTGCACGTCATCGAGAGATCTCACGCCACCGCCAAATTCCACCAGCACATCAACAGCATCAACGATCCTCTTCACTACCGCGCGGTTTGGCGAGCCGGCTTCACTGAACGCACCATCCAGATCCACGACGTGAATCATCTCGGCGCCTGCGACAGCAAACTCCTTCGCCACCGCAATCGGATCTTGATTGTAAACGGTCACATCAGACTTCCGGCCTTGCATCAACCGCACACATAAACCATTTCTCAGATCGATTGCAGGTATAACGATCATCGTCAAATTCACGCTACTCCTTGGAGTGCGGCGGCTTGCCGCGCTTTGGCCAAAGCGGTGACAAGTCACCGCACTCCAAGGAGGCTCATCACTTCATCGAACAGTATTCCGTTTGTCGCGATCGCGTTTCCTCCGTGCGCCGTCCTCACGCCGCGCCAGTCGGTAAACGTTCCACCAGCTTCTTCCATGATCGCCAACAACGGCGCGCAGTCCCACAAATTCATCACTGGATCGAGCATCACGTCAGCGCGGCCTGTAGCGACGAGCACGTATCCGTAACAGTCACCCCAGGTCCGGCTCGTCTTCGCGCGCGCTTGCAACAGCTCAGCCGCGCGCCCGAAACCATAGCGAGCACATGCGGAAAAATCTGTACAAAGCAGCAGCGCGTCTTGAAGCTTCGCTGTCTTCGACGCCCTCGCGGGCTCGTCGTTGAAAAAACACCCGACGCCTTTTGCGGCGGAAACGACCTCCCCGAGCGCGGGAATGTTCACCACTCCGGCAACCAATTCTTCGTCGATCTCCAGTGCAATCAACACTCCATAAAACGGAACGCCGTGCACAAAAGCAAAAGTGCCGTCAATCGGATCGACGATCCAACGCCGTCCAGAGCGGCCGTGTGACTCGCCCTGTTCCTCGCCGAGAATTCCATCGTCGGGAAATCTCTCAGCGATCCGTTTGCGCAAAAAGTCTTCCGCTTGTCGATCCGCGATCGTGACGTAACTGCCGTCGCTCTTCGTGCTCGTCTCCGGCTGCTTGCGAAAATACTGCAACGTGATCTCGCCCGCACCGCGGGCCAATTCAACCGCAAACTCGAGCAACTCTTTACGCTCGTTCACTCGCACCTCCGCGACGTTGTTTCAGCTCTGCCGCAATCGATTCAAGACTGACGCCACGTGCGACGAGTAACACCAGCAAGTGATAAATCAGGTCTGACACTTCGGAGATCAGCGGCTGCTGGTCATCGTTCTTGGCCGCGATGATCGTCTCTGCCGACTCCTCGCCGAGCTTTTTCAGTATTTTGTCGAGTCCGGCTTCGAAGAGATACGTCGTGTATGAGCCTGCTGGTCTCTCACGCTGACGGCTCTCGATCAACTCGTATAGTTGTTCGAGTAAAGGACCGAGGCCGTTAAAAGTCTCTGTATCAAAACACGAAACCGCGCCGGTGTGACATGCAGGTCCTGCCGGATCGACCAGAACCACAATCGCATCGCGATCGCAATCAAGCGCGAGACTCACGACGCGCTGCGTGTTGCCGGACGTTTCGCCTTTGTGCCATAGCTCATTTCTCGAACGCGACCAAAACCACGTCTCGCCTGTTTCGATCGTTCGCGCCAGACTCTCTCGATTCATATAAGCAAGCGTGAGCACTTCGCGAGTCTTTGCGTTCTGAACGATCGCAGGTATCAAGCCGCGCTCGTCGAATTTAATCTCGTCAAAGTTGATCGAACTCATCTCACCTCGAGTCCTCGTTCTCGCAGATAACTCTTTACTTCCGCAATTGACAGCTCGCCGAAGTGAAACAGCGACGCCGCGAGAACGGCGCTTGCTCCGCCGGCAGTCAGCGCGTCGTAAAAGTGTTCGACTTTGCCTGCTCCGCCCGATGCGATTACTGGAATCCGCACTGCGCTTGAAACTGCACGCGTCAACTCGATGTCGTAACCTTCGCGCGTGCCGTCGCAATCCATACTCGTCAAAAGAATCTCGCCCGCGCCGAGCTTCTCAGCTTGCATGGCCCATTCGATAGCGCCGCGACTGGCTGGTCGACGACCACCATGCGTGTAAACTTCCCAACCACCTTCAGCGCGGCGGCGCGCGTCGATCGCGACGACGACACATTGGCTGCCAAACGTTTCCGCACATGCGCTGATCAACCCCGGCTTCTCGACGGCCGCAGTGTTGAGTGTCACTTTGTCGGCGCCCGCGCGCAGGATCGCGCGAATGTCTTCGACCGATCGCAAGCCGCCACCAACGGTGAAAGGAATAAATACTTCATCGGCGACGCGGCGCACCAGTTCGGTAACGATCTCACGACTGTCGGAGGAGGCGGTGATGTCGAGGAATGTTAACTCATCCGCGCCTTCGAGATCGTACCGCTGTGCTTGGGCGACCGGATCGCCGGCGTCGGTCAACGAGACAAAGCGAATGCCTTTGACGACGCGGCCGTTGTCAACGTCAAGACAAGGGATGATTCGCTTAGCTAGCATGGCTTTAAGAAGTTTTTTCGCGCAAAGGCGCAAAGACGCAAAGGAAGCTGCTATTAACCTTTGCGCCTTTGCGCCTTTGCGCGAGAAAAGTTCTTTAACATTAGTAACCCAACGTCCTGGCTCTTCTCAGGATGAAACTGCACACCGCAAATATTTTCGTATGCAACGACTGACGCGTAGCGCGTGCCGTACTCAGTCTCGCCAACAACGATCGCGGCATCCGAGGGATCGCAGTAGAACGAATGCACGAAATAACAGAACGACCCATTCTCCACACCTTCAAACAACGCGTGTGGCCGCTTTTGCTGAATGCGATTCCATCCGACCTGCGGCACGACCAAATCATCTGCAAACCGCCGCACTCGTCCTCTTAACAAACCGAGCCCGCGCGTCGAACCAAACTCCTCTGATTCTTCAAACAGCAACTGCATGCCCACGCACACACCGAGCAGCGGCGTTCCTTCGCGCGCGCGTTCATAAACCAAACGATCAAAGCCTCGTTCCTTCAGCGCCTTCATACACGCGCCAAATGCGCCTACGCCCGGCAACACCAAGCGTTCTGCTGCACGCAACTCACTTTCTTCGCTACTCACGATTGCGTCACAACCGGTCGCCGCAAACGCCTTCTCCACCGAACGGAGATTACCAACGCCGTAATCGACAATCGCGACTTTCACAACGAACCTTTCGTACTCGGAACGCCTGTGATCCGACTGTTACGCTCGACAGCTTGCCGCAGCGCGCGCGCTGACGCTTTGAACGTCCCTTCGAGAATGTGATGAGTGTTGCGCCCGCGCAAACAGTCGATGTGCAGATTGAATTTCGCTGTTTCCGCAAAAGACCGCCAGAAATGTTCGGCCAGTTCGACCGAAAAATTTCCAATCATCTGCCGGCGCGTCGGCACTTCGTAGACGAGATAAAAGCGGCCCGAGAGATCGATCACTGAACGGCACAGCGCTTCGTCCATCGGCACTACGGCTTCACCGTAACGATTGATACCGGTCTTGTCTCCGAGTGCCTGGACCAGCGCCTGGCCCAACGTGATCGCAACGTCTTCAACCGAATGATGATCGTCGATTTCGAGATCGCCTTTGCAACTGATCGTCAGATCAAACAAGCCGTGCTTTGCGAAAAGCTCGAGCATGTGTTCGAGAAATGGCAGACCGATGGAGACTGTCGATTGTCCACTGCCGTCGAGATTGAGCTCGACGCGCACGTCAGTCTCTTTCGTCTTGCGCTGAACGTTTGCTGTTCTCATCTCAGTGCTTCCAACAAAAGATCGTTCTCCGCCGGCGTGCCAACACTGATCCGGAAGTAATTGCTCAACATCGGATAGCTGCTCACATCACGAACCAAAATATCCCTCACCAACAAATCCGTAAAAATCCGCGTTGGATCCGTGGCCGATTTAACCACCATAAAATTGCCCTTCGACGGTACTGGCGCGAGGCCATTCACTCTCGACAGCTCACCAAAGACTCGCTCTCGCTCATCGATGATCTTTTGGACCAAAGGCCGCAACTCGCTTTCATAATTCTGCACTGCCACCTCTGCCGCGATCTGCGAGAACGCGTTCAAGTTGTAAGGCAACACTGCTTTGCGAATCTCGCGCACGAGATCGGGCGCAGCCAGCAGATAGCCGATTCGCAAACCTGCAAAAGCCATTGCTTTCGAGAACGTGCGCAACACGATCAGATTTTCGTATTCATTCAGCAACGGGACGACTGTATTTTCCGCAAACTCGTGATACGCCTCGTCGATCACGACAAGACCGCGCGCTGTTTGCAGCAGTGTTCGCAAACAACTGTCATCAATAACGCAGCCGGTCGGGTTGTTTGGCGAACAGATGATCGTAACGTCTGGTTGTTTGTCTGCGACGGCTCGTTGTAGTGCTTCGCTGTCGTACTGCAAGCCTGAAGTCAACGGAACGCTTTCGACTCTGCCGCCGAGCACGGTTGCAACTTGCCGATAGAGCGCGAAAGTGGGTTCTGAGATCAGAACAGTTTTCCCTGCCGCGATCGTGACCATCAACAGTGCTTGTATCAACTCGTTCGAGCCGTTGCCCGCAATGATCCCGTCGGGTTTCCAGCGAGCAAACTCGGCCAATCGCTCGTGCAGACTTGTAGGAATAAAATCCGGATAGCGCGACCACTTGCGCGCTGCGAACTGCCGCAACACCTCGTCTTTGATCGGGTTCGGAGCATCCCACGGGTTTTCGTTTTGATTGAGCTTGACCGACGTGCGGTGTGGCGAAAGCGTGTATGCACGCAAGTCCCGCACTCTGGGCTTGATACTCTGCAACACGTCCTTTTGTACTTTTTGCGCTTCTTTGTGGCCTCTAATCGACGCCGACCTCGCATGACCCGCGAGACCCTCACACTCCGCCAGCACCGCAACGCTCTCTGCTACCGCTCCGAATGCTTCCTCCGAATACCGCAACAGACTCGTTCGTTTCACAAAATCATAAACACCGAGCGCCGATGAAAACCGTGCCGTTCTTCCGGTCGGCAGGACGTGATTTGGACCAGCAATATAATCACCCACCGCCTCAGGCGTATAAGCTCCATAAAAGATCGCACCCGCGTGCCGAATGCGTGCGGCAATCGCCTCGTCATCATTCGTCACAATCTCAACGTGCTCCGGCGCAAGCTCATTCACGATCTCACACGCTTGGTCCAACGTTTCGACCAACACGATCGCGCCGTACTCTTTCAAAGACCGCTCAATAATCTCGCGCCGCGGCAGCGACTCCGCTTGTCGCTCTATTTTCCGCGCAACATTGTTCGCAAGCTCCTCGCTCGTCGTAATCAAAATCGCCGACGCATCCTCACCATGTTCCGCCTGCGCGAGAAGATCTGCCGCGATGAAATCCTGTCGCGCACTGTCATCTGCGACGATCACAACCTCTGTCGGTCCGGCAATCGCGTCGATGCCAGCAACTCCAAACACGACCTTCTTCGCGGCCGCGACATATCGATTTCCTGGCCCGGTGATCTTGTCCACGCGCGGCACCGTCTCGGTGCCAAAAGCCAAAGCCGCGATCGCCTGCGCGCCGCCAACCGCGTACACCTCCGTAACACCAAGCTCGACGAGCGCCGCCGCCACGGCTGGATTTTCCGACAATGTGCGCGGCGGCGTAGTGACAACAATCCGCTCGGCGCCTGCGACCTGCGCTGGTACAACATTCATCATTACTGACGACGGGTAAGCCGCAGTTCCTCCGGGCACATACAAACCAACTCGCTCGAGCGGTGTTATGCGTTGGCCCAACTCTACGCCGGCCGCCGGCGTGATGGACCACGATTCTTCAAGCTGGCGCAGATGAAACGCTCTTACGTTTCTGATTGCCTCGCGCAACGCCGCGAGTGCGCGCTGATCGACGCGCTTCGCCGATGCACGCAGTTCGTCTTCACTGATTCGCAGTTCTTTCAGATCGACCTTATCGAACTGCGCGGCGTAATCTATCAGCGCGCGGTCACCACGCGTGTGCACATCGTCGACAATCGACGTCACGAGCTTCATCAACTCTGCATCCAGCACGACTGAACGCGCAGCCAAATGCGTCAGCCACTCCTCCAATGCGCGCCGATCAGTTTGACGAATGATCCTCATTGCGTGCCGTTCAGTGTTGTCTCCAAAGCCCGTACCAATCGCCCGACTTCGTCAGCCTTCAATTGATAACTCGCGCGGTTGACGACCAAACGACCGGTCGATTCGGCAATCTCTTCAACCACAGTCAGACCGTTGTCGCGCAACGTGCGTCCAGTCTCAACCAGGTCGACGATCATGTCGGCCAATCCCAATGCCGGCGCAAGTTCCACCGACCCGGAAAGCTGAATGATCTCGACCGGAATACCCCGCGCGCCAAAATGCGCGTTTGCAATCTGCGCATACTTGGTCGCCACGCGAATCATGCCCTGGACTTTCGTCAGCGCCTGCGCGTCAGCAGCAGCGACCACGATGCGACAGCGAGCAATGCCGAGATCCAGCGGCAACAACAGATCGGGTTGCGATTCGAGCAGCACGTCGCGCCCAACCACACCGCAGTCCGCAATCCCATGCTCGACATATACGGGAACATCCGCAGGCTTCGCGAAGATGAAGCGATACTGTCCCGTCTCATCCATCAGCGCGAGACGTCGCGAATTGACTGCTTCATCGCTCAAACGAATACCAGCGCGCGCCAACAGTGCCAGCGCGCTTTCCTGCATCCTGCCTTTTGCAATCGCAATCGTGATCATTGATCCGCTGAAACACTTCTTCCGAGAACTTCCGTAAGCGCGTCGAGATTCAGTACGAACCCGACCGCCGGCTCCGCGCGGCCAAAACTTCCGGTTAGACCATCGTAACGTCCACCGCGTCCAACACTCGATCCCGCACCACGCACAAAAATCTTCAGACTCAAACCGGTGTAGTAATCGAGACTCGAAACGTCGCCGAGGTCGATCTCAAATGAATTCATGAGACCGCGTGATTCGATCTCGATCCAAAGTTGTTCGAGTGAATCCAACGCCGCGACCGATCGCGAATTCTTGATCACTTCTCGCGCGGCGCGAATCACATCTCGCTTGCCGGTGAGTTGAGTTGGTCGTAAAAACGCGCGCGCGTCACTTGGCGTGTAGCCCTCTAAGAACTGGCGCAGCTCCGCGCCTTGTCGCGTGTCGATCAGCAGTCGCAGTTGTTCACGCGCCGGCGGTTCAAGAGTCAACTGCGCCGCGACACCGTTGAAGATCTCGACGTTATTGATCGTGATGCAATAACTTGCTTGCAGATTTAATCGCGAAAGGATTTCCGCTGCGAGTCGCAGTACTTCGAGATCGGCGGGCTTTCCCGCAATGCCAATCAACTCACATCCGAGTTGTGTGTTCTCGCGCCGCCATTCAGCGTGTGATTGCGTCTGTTGCCGAAACACCGGCGCGGCGTAGCAAAAACGCAACGGCCGTGGTCGCTCCGCGAGCAGCGTTGCGGCCATGCGGGCCACCGAGCTCGTGACATCCGGCCGTAACGCGAGCAGCCGTCCATCGTTGTCAGTAAAGCGGAAGCCGCGCTGCGCTTCTCGCTGGCCCATTCCCTGTTCGAAAAGATCGTAGTAATCGACTGACGGCGTGATCACCTCTTCATAATTCCAGCTTTCGAAGACCGACATTGCCACGTCTTCGACAGTGCGGCGCAGTCGTGCTTCGCTGCCGATGTAGTAACGCATTCCTGCTGGAATTCTGGAGGTCATCGTTTGTTGCAAATAAAAAACCCGCCGCCAATTCGCCTTGGCAGCGGGTTTTGGAATCGTTTTTGTGCTCTGTTTAGTTTGCCTTTGTGAGCACCGCGAACACGATCGCCAGCCCGCCACCGCTGTGGTGGTGATGCCAGTACGCATGATGGCCGTGATCGATATTCCTAAACATTGCTCTGCGGCTTATACCTGAGTCGACGTAAGATTGTCAAATTGTTTTGCGAGACTTACCGGCATATTTCCTCCGCTAGTTGAATAAGATCCTCAAAGACAAGCGGTAAGGCCGAAAGTTTATTAGTGGCTTCCAACCGATAGGCGTCTCTCATCTGCGCGGCTTTTTTAAGTCCAAGTAAACCGGGAATCGTATCCTTGTCAACGTCTTTATGAACGTCTTTACTGAGCGTCGCAACGGAGTCAACCTGGTCGTGAATGTCATCAGAGATTTGATATGCAATGCCCAAGTAGTTGCCAAATGCCGACAAAGTATTTGCTGCATCAGCGTTGTTGTGCATTAGTGCTGGCGCAGAGGCCGTAAAAGCATAAAGGGCTCCACTTTTCATCCTGTATTTTGCGATGATCTCGTCCTTTGGGAGATTCTTTCCCTCCAAGTCTAAGACTTGACCTTTCATCATTTCGGTCTTTGTTTCGCGAAATAGGTTCTCCAGGTCGACATCCTTTGCTGCGTTGTGCAATAAGTGTTGAGCAACATCACACAGCCATAATGCCGCCGCTATTGCACGTGATTCTCCAAATACCAGATGGCAGGCGACTCGACCTCTGCGAATCTTCCCGTCATCCATGCAAGGCAGATCATCGAGAATGATCGATGCGGTATGTAGAAATTCGATTGCGCAGGCAATTGCGAAAACGTCGGTTTCAGAGGTCTCTCGGGCGAACTTGTTGTAAACGCGCACAAATAAAATGGGGCGCCATCGATGCGCGGGAGGTGCAACTGAATACGTTGCGGCCTCATAAAGTTGAGAGGCGGGGTAAGGGTAATGCTCAAGATAATATGTAAGAGTGGAATCGAATGATCGTGCCTCAACCTCTAACTGCGAACGAAAAGTCTTGACCTGATTTGAAGCCATAAGCAACCTGAGAGATAAGTTTCGTATCGGGTCGGGCGTACTGCTTATTTACGGCTCTTCGTGGGTGTCTCCTGTTTCTTTTTAAGTGCATCGATAGTCGTCTGAATCGCATCGAGCGACTCTTCACTGCAATACAATGTAAGCACTCGCAAAACTTCCATCTCAAGTTCGTCCTGAGTTAAAGCGGGTTTGTCTACCGGTTTTCCTGTGCTGTCGAATTGATCCAAGTAGAGCGTGCGCAGCAAACTTCTGGTGAGACCAAATATGATTTGACGTATCTTCCAGTCTGATAGTTCCAAACCGGCCTGCGAGAGATGTGGTGGCTTCAGTTTCCTGGCCTTGTTGATGATGTTTTCAACTTCACCGAAGATTTGCCGGACGAGAATGTTCTCCTCCGGATTCCGCAAATTAAGTTGCTGCAATAATACTTTTCCAAAAAGCTGGTTATTGGCAAATGCAAGTAACGTGGCCCGAAGGATCGCCGCAAGCTCGGCGCCCGGCGTCGGAGCTGTCTGATCGACTACAGCAAGCGCATGCTGTATTGACGTACCCGCTTTCGCCAAAAACTCATTTATTATAGTTCGGTAAATAGCAGACTTTACGGAGTCCTGTTCGGCCTTCCCAAATATCGCATAGATAGTTGTTCTCTTCGTGCGTGCGCGTCTCGATAGCTCCGAAATATCGACGTCCTTCGAACCACGTTCAAGTATTAGCTGAGCGGCGGTCTCAAGCACACGGGAATCCGCCTGCTTACTGTCGGACCTTTTGCGTGTCGCCGCCACGGTAGCCGCAGGATAGCCTGTCTCTAAAGACGTTGCAACTCAAAGCTTTAAATGACACCGTGACCCTTTTATTTGACACGACGACGTAATTGGGGTAAACTGGGGAACCGTAGCCCCACACAATGCCCCCTAGGCTTTAAGGTGTTTGTATTCGGTTTCAAGCCGGTTCCTCCATAACTCAAGCACCTTTGGAGGAAACGGAAATGAAAGTTCTCAAGATTCTGTACCACCCACTGTTTTTTATCCTCACTCTCTTTCTGGGAATCGCCATCGGTTACCGCACCTACGAGTGGCGGCATTTTGGCCAATCGGAGCCAATCATGCTGATCACTGCGATAGTGATCATGGTGATCTCAATGTTTAAGGATCGACTGTTTGACACGGCGACGCTAAAGAATCTGGAAGAGATGAAACGCAGCTCCAACGAAAGTTGGGAGACGCTAACGGGATGGATAAAAACTCACCTGTCACCGACGATTCTTTCACTGGATGACAATGACGCTGTTCTCAAGCAAGCCGGCGACATAATAAACACCACGCTCAAAGAGCCGAGTCAAAGTAACAAGTTCATCGTTTACGTTGGTTCAGGGGATCTGCTCAAAGACCCACCGGAGACTGACGAAGGAAACTCGCCGCTAACAGATTATCAGAGTGCCCTGGCCCGCCTGAAGAATGACGGCATAGCTATCAGTCGGTACATTTCTCTGCTCGACAAATCTGATTATCAAAGACGAATCCCTCAGACGCGGGCTGCGTATAAACGATGGATCCTAAAACAAATTGCGCTGCTCGACGGCAATCCACAATACACGTTTTATGACACACCGCGAGCACCCAAGTGGGGGAGCAGCCGGAGCAGCATTTTTTCTTATCGGGCATTGCTTGATGTCATCGGCAACGGCCAAAGCGGGGTTCTGGTGAGAGGAGATCGGGTCGCTCAGGAATTGCTTAAAGGCTCGAAGGACCTATTCGAAAATGCTGGGATCAAGCCCTCTGTTTATCAAGCCGCACGCTTAAAAGCGTACCTTGATAGTTTAGACGAGTCGCCCCAGCCAAGGCGGCGAACTAATAAAGGATAAAGGAGGTTTTGCAATGAGTACTCTTTGGTATGCAATCGTAATTGTGGGCCTGTTCTACATTGGATGGCGAGCATTTGTATTGAATGCTCCAACAATAAAAGAGCAGCGACAAGCGAAGTATCACTATGCTCGCGCTGGGATTTTTGTTGCAGTCGGACAGTTGATCTTCATGTTCGTGTTGAACGTCAACGGTCTTCCAATAGGTTCTTTGTTACCGACTGTTTGTTTTCTAACATGGAGCGCCACGGCATTAATCATTCTGATCAATTCGGAAATTTCGAAGACGATCCAGAGATTGACTGCTGTGGTCGTCATTGGCACACCAATGCTGTTGCTGCTGTATGCGGGCGGGGTACAGGGGTTTTTACGAGACATCGATGCTTTTTCAGCAGTGATAACGCGTGGGGTGGTGAGTGCGGCAGAAAAAAAGCCAGATACACCGCCGGCATCGACTCAGACAACAGGCAACGATGCCGTGTCTCATTCTTCCGACAACCAAGCAAAGGATCGTCCGGATAAAGTGACAATACCGGAAACACCTGCCGCTTCACAGGTGCGAATCTCGCATATACTGAAAGGGCTTTTCTTTTTCATTAATGCGTTTTTGCTCACTCACTATCTTGGGAAAATGTGGTACTTCAGTTATCAAGCCAGGACCAAACTAGCCGCAAAGACCGGTCTGGAAGCGGACGCTGCCGATCAAATAGTGATGGTTCTGTCAATTGCGTTTTCGCTGTGGCTGGCGTTTGTGTTGTTGGGTTTCGATACCCTCAGCATCAGCGTCTTCTCAGGCTTGATTGTAATAGGAGCGTCGGTGGCCCTTAAGGATCTACTAAGTAATTTCGTATCGGGAGCATTACTATTATGGTTGAAGAGTATTAGAGTCGGCGACGTTATCTCTATAGATCGCTCGCGCGTAGGACGGGTCGTGGGTATAACGATGCGCTACCTGATCGTAGAGGATCGCAACGATATTGAATACTTGATTCCGTATTCGCAACTAGCAAATGCCATTGTGGAAAATTGGAGCAAGGGGAAGAAACAAGTGAGGCTGAAACTCGATATCGGCGTTGCCTACGATTCGACTATCGAGCAAGTGAAAGACATCATGAGTTCCGTTTGTTTCGAGGTTCCACGCGTGCTCAAATCTCCGCTCCCGGTGCCGCTCATCGTCGGAATGGGAGATTCGGCAATTCAGTTTCAACTTCGATTCAGGATTGCGGATCCGGAGAACGGCATTCGAAACGTAATGAGTGACGTCTATGAACGTTTGCTGAAGCGCTTCGAATCCGCTCAGATTGAAATACCCTATCCGCAGCGCGAGTTCCGAGTCCGGCCGGTGCGTGCCGAGAACAAACCCAAAAATCCTCTAGATCGAGGTTTTTTCATTGAGAACCGCTCGAACCAGAATGGCACTCGCCGCACTAAAAAGCCTCTCTGAGGAGACGAGTTGGAGTTCCTCCACCTCAACTGCCGGGAATGTATGGCCGCGATTGGACAATATAAATCTGCCCCTTCATGTAAGCCCATTCAATATCCTGTTCGCGTTCGCCAAACACGCGTTTGATCCCCTCGGCGGCGCGAACCAACCGGCGGATCACTTCGTCAGTTAAGACGACGCGGTCGCCGGTAATCGGCACCTCCTTCACACCGCCATTCTCATCAAACGTCAACAGACTATCCTCCGCCGAACGAGTCAACACCTGAATCGCATTCGTGCGTGGACGATAAATAATCTGTTCCGCGATGCGTTGACCTTCGACCACCTTGATACCCAAACCACGCTTCGCGCTGATGTAGATCGCGCCTTTGTTTTCAGTGTCGAATGGATCGGCGGTGATCATTACACCTGAACTCTCGGAGTTGATTCCCTCTTGTAGCAACACGGCCATGAAGATCTTCGAATGGTCCACACTCGCCCGCTCGCGCGCTTCATAGGCCTCAAAGTTCCAGAGCGACGCCCAAACCTTTTTAATCGCATCGATCAACTGCTGATCGCCGCGAACATTTGGCACCGTCGTGTAAAGACCGGCGCCGCTGAAGTTTGGCAAGTCTTCTGAGTTCGACGAGCTGCGTACAAACAGACCTTTGCCCGCGTATTCGCGCGCAACCTTCTCGAGCACTATGCGCCGCAGATGCGGATCGAAGTCGGCGCTCTCAATCTGCTGACGCAGTTGGACCAACTTCTCGCGCCGGTAAGCAGGATCATGAACGAACTTCTGATCGTTCAGCAGTCCGAAGATCGCGTCGTCGAGTTTGTTTCGTTTGATGAACTCGTCGTAGTAGTAAAACGGAATCGTGAAGCCATTGGGCACGACGATCCCTGGCAATCGCGCGTTCATTACCTCGCCGAGATTCGCCGACTTGCCGCCAAAGGCCAAACTGGAACGCGAATGCTGTTGGATCAAATTGAGTAGGCGCGTTTCTGACAAATCGTAACGAGGCTTCATGACGTCGTTACGTTCCGCCTCACGACGCTGATACTCGCGCAACTGATTTATGTCGGCGCGTTTGATCGTGTATTTGTCGCGCAGCGTTTCAAACGTCACCCACCACGTGTCGTAAGACTTCAGCAACTCCTTCGCGTTCTTGATGTAGGCGTTTGGGATTCCCCATCCTTTCGCGAGCAGGTTGATGTGCGAAAGCGGCGTCGACGGTTGCGACACGATGATGCCGGCGACTGGCGGCAGTTGAACCGGCACCTCGTCGAGTACGAGGATCTCATTGGATCCGATCTCCACGTGCTCGTCGAGTTTTGGAATGATGTGAATGCGTCCGATGCCTTTCGCGAGATTGAGCGCCTGATACTCCTGCTCTTTGGCGATGTCGCTTTGCAAAACACGCTGCATGTTTGCTAGCGATTTAGTCGCCTCATCTTGTCGCAGTGAATTCGGCTTGAAGGCGACAGGCGCGAAGAACGTTTTGTTGATGATGTCGTAAGCGAGTTGGATCTGGTCAGCAGAAATCAGATCGCCTTCCCAAAATTCAAAGGTCCAACGATGAAGCGGCGTTTGATAAGCGACGGTGCCGAGAATGAAGCGTCGATTCGGCTTGAGATAGTTATTCTCGAAAAACTCACGCCCGCGTTCGAGTGAGAGGTAAGTACCGTTGACAAAGTCTTTGTGAAAGCTGTAGCGCTTTTTGTTGACGTAGTAAATCTTGTTGCCATCTTTGCGATCGATCACAAACAGAACGTGCGGGAGAGCGTAAGGTGTGTTGGCGTCGTAAGTGAGCGACAGCGAATCGAATTCCGCTTGCGAAGTAATGGCCGGCAGCGACTTTGGCCCACTCTGTGCACTTGCCACAAAGGGCACAAAACATACAAGAAAGAATATTTTGTAAATGTTATTGAACTTCATTCAGTTATGTGTATTTTTGTGGCTGAACGCACAAGCAATTTTAACAAATCGTCGACGTGATGCTGCTCGGTGAGGAAACTGTTGATGTTTACGCGCAATGCGCGCCGTCCGTGCAGCACCGTCGTTGTCAACCACGCTTCACCACTGCGCTCGATGATCTGCTGCAACTGCTGTTGCAGGCGATCGATCTCTGGCCCACTCAGATCAGCTTGCGGCAGATAACGAAAACAACATACCGCGGTTTCGACTTCCCCGACGCGCTGAAAATCTTTCGACGCGTCGATCTGCTGCGCCAGATACTTCGTGAGTTCGATCTGTCGCTCGACGGTCTTCGCGTAACCTTCACGACCCATGAACTTCATGGCTATCCAAAGTTTCAATGAATTGAAGCGGCGCGTACCCATCTGCCCGTAACGAAAGAAGTCGAATTCGACGTCTGCGCCACCGCGATCTTCGCTCAAGTACTCCGGCGTCATATCAAACGCATCGCGCAATACGCGTCCGCCATCACGAACCAGTGTTGCGCCACACGAGAACGGTACAAACATCCACTTGTGTGGGTCGAAGGTGATCGAGTCGGCCAACTCGATGCCGCGTAGTTTGTCTTTATGTTGTGGTGAAAAGGCCAGCGGACCACCATATGCAGCGTCGACGTGGTACCAGCAATTGTTCTCACGAGCTATCTCGGCGAGCTCTTCGAGTGGGTCGACAACACCGCTTGAAGTCGTGCCAGCAACGCCGACGACACAACACGGAATCATTCCTGCCTCACGATCGCGTGCGATCGCCTCGCGCAACGCGTCGACGACAATGTGAAAGCTATCGTCAGTCGGAATCTTGTGCACTCCCTGGCGACCAAGACCGAGAATATCGGCGCTTTTGTCGATCGAATAGTGACACTGCTCTGAAGCGTAGATCACCAAGTCGGCAGGCGCGTTGCGCACACCGCGATCTTTAATACTTACAGTAACGCCGTCGCGCGCACACTTCAACGCGATGAGATTCGCTTCGGAACCGCCACTCGCAAGCGTGCCAAAACTCTGTGGACCATAGTTGAGCAGATCGCAAAGCCAGCGAATCACGCGCGCTTCGATCATTGCCGAGGTTGGACCGTTGCGCCACGCGCCGGCGTTTTGATTCAGCGTCGAGCTCAGTGCGTCGGCCCAAACACCGATCGGCAACGGCGTTGGATTGAACTGACCGAAATACCGCGGGCTTGGAACGCCCATCGCATTGGGCGCGACGTCATCGCGAAAGCGTGCGAGTATTTCTTCGAGCGACATTCCTTTTTCGGGCAGAGGTTCGTCGAATAGCTTTTCCAGTTCGGCGGGTGTGGCTTCCGGAGTTACGCGGCGGGTAGCCAGCGTTGACACGTGTTCGTTAATAATTCGCGCGACGGCGTTACCAAGAAAGCGATGCTGCTCAACAAAATCGTCAATCATGATCTATGCTTCTGGTTCTTATGGACCTGGAAAAATTCGAGCGCTCCTTAATTTCAAACATGGAGAGCTTCGGGCTCGAGCTGTCTGATGAAACGGTAACACAGCTCGGCGCGTTCTACAGTTTACTCATACGCTGGAATGAACGGCTACACCTGGTGGCGCCGTGCGCGCCGGAGGAGTTTGCGGTGAGGCACGTGCTCGAATCGCTGCTGCTCTTGAAGCATCTGTCACAGGGAGCGAAGGTAGCAGACATCGGATCCGGTGGGGGCTTGCCGATCATTCCCTGTCTAATCGCGCGCTCTGATTTGCAGGCTACGTTAATCGAATCCTCTCAGAAAAAAGCGGTCTTCCTACGCGAAGCTCTAAATGCCCTCGGCCGAAGCGCGCTCGTGCTCGCTCGTCCTTTCGAAGAAGTCGACCCTCCACCCGTATCCTTCGTCACCTGTCGCGCATTGGATCGATTCATGCAAAAACTTCCGGCGTTAATTAACTGGGCACCCGCAGGCAGCACGCTCCTCTTGTTTGGTGGTGAGGCATTGGGTGAAGAATTGGGTGTTCAGTTCGAAAAGCACCTAATCCCATTATCGGACAGGCGTTTCCTGTTTATTTTAGCCGCGAATTACGCGGATTAGGACGGATTTTCGCGCACGACTTCCTGAGGTTTTTTGTCCTCCCGGAGTCCCTGAAACGACGGGTGGCGGATCACGCCTTCGTCCGTCCACTCCGTGAACGCAACTTCTCCAACCAATTTCGGCTCTGTCCAAACCGCGCGTTTCAATCCCGGATCTTTTGGTATCTGCTCAAACGGTTTTTTGTTTACCACCATCCGATCCAGCTTCTTGCGCAACTCAACTCGCATCGCGTTGGTGTAACCTGTCCCCGCACGCCCGGCGTAGATCAGTTTCCCCTTGTCATAAAACCCAAGAATCAGCGAACTAAACGGAATCCCCTTGTCAGAAAGCGTATACCCCGCAATCACAAACTCCTGCCGCTTGATGCACTTCACCTTCACCCAGTTGCGATTGCGCGTTGACTCGTACAACGAGCCTGCAAGCTTTGAGACAATTCCCTCAAGCCCCAACTTGCATGCCTCTTTAAAGAACGTCGAACCGTTTCCCTCGATGTGATCGCTGTAGCGCAACGCACTGCGTTCACCCAAGGGCTCGATTAATTCTGCCAGTATGCCCTTCCGCTCTCGCAGCGGAGTTCTCGTCAAAAGAAAACCGTCGACATAAATCAGATCGAAGATGTGGAAGATCAGACCTGCGCCGGCGCCCTTGTTGATCGACTGTTGCAACTTTTGAAAACTCGCACGGCCGGACGTATCCAACGCGACAATCTCACCATCGAGAATCGCGCTTTTCAAAGGCAACTTTTTGATCGCCTGGCCCACAGCGGGAAACTTCTCGGTCCAGTCCTTCTGGTTTCGGGTCCAGAAGCGAACGTGACCGCGATCGAGATGGCACAACAACCGATAACCGTCAAATTTCAATTCATGAAACCAGTCGTCGCCTGCGGGAGGTGTCTCAACCAGCGTGGCAAGTTGCGGTGAAATAAATTCGGGCATCGCTGCTTTACGCGCACCGGAGAGGTTCTTAATTCGTTTGCTATTCATGGGCCTGCCTATTCTACTTATTCGGCACCACGATTGCAGTGTCACAAGACGAGCAGGAATTTTGGCAGATGTTTTGTATCGAAAGAGGTCGCGCTGATTCGAACAGAGTACCGATGCTTAAACAGTGTGGTAGATCGCCACGACGCAAGGTGCGGATGCGAGGTGAATGCGATGTACGCAATAAAAATTACCACCGACGTCTATCATCTGGTCCAACGCGGCGGCCAACATACCTTATGCGGGCTGAGAGTTAGCCCTTTAATTTCGGTAAGAAACGGCGGCAGGTTACAGATGGTGGACGCCCTACCGATGGCAAAGAAAATGTGCAAGCACTGTGAGAGGATTAAGAGCCAAGATGGAGCCCAGTAACCAGTAAGAAGCCATCCACAGATTACACAGGTTCTATCTGCGTAATTCTGTGGATGGCGTTTTTGCGTGAAAACGGCGTTACTCTTCTCCGTCAGGACCAGCAGCACCATCACCACCGTTTGAACCAGCAGTTGGCACCACCACCGACTCGCGCGGCGGAATCACGATATCGTGACCACCAACGATGTCGGGAAACTCATCGAGGTCACGCTCACGTCCCTGATCGATCGTCTCATCGCGTTCGATGTCGACGTTGCGATAGTATTCCATGCCCGTTCCGGCCGGAATCAATCGACCCATGATCACGTTCTCCTTCAGCCCGCGCAGGTAATCAACTCGGCCGGAGATTGCGGCTTCGGTCAGCACGCGCGTGGTCTCCTGGAATGACGCCGCCGAGATGAACGAATCGGTTGAGAGCGAAGCCTTCGTGATGCCCAGCAACAATGGCTCGGCTTGTGAAACTTCGCCATCTTCCTGTCTCACACGTTCGTTCTCGTCCTGGAAGCGGAAGCGATCCACTTGTTCCTCGAGCAGGAACTCCGTATCGCCAACTTCCTTGATCTTCACCCAGCGCAACATCTGACGAACAATCACTTCGATGTGCTTGTCGTTGATGTTCACACCTTGCAGACGATAGACCTCCTGAATTTCGTTCACGAGGTACTCCTGCAAACGACTCATACCCAACACACGAAGAATGTCGTGCGGGTTGAGTGGTCCATCCATCAACGCCTCACCGGCACGAACACGATCGCCGTCCTGCACGTTGATGTGCGTGCCGCGCGGGATGTCGTACTCGCGCTCTTCACCGTCGTCGCCGGTGATGATCAGCTTGCGTTTGCCCTTCGAGATTGGACCAAGCGTAACAGTGCCATCGATTTCCGACATGACCGCTGTTTCCGCCGGACGTCGTGCTTCGAAGAGTTCGACGACGCGCGGCAAACCACCGGTGATGTCTTTCGTCTTGGTCGTTTCGCGCGGGATCTTCGCGATGATGTCACCCGGCTCGACTTCCTCGCCGTCTGTCACCATCAGGTTCGCGCGCACGGGCATCTGGTAAGTCTTCAGCACTTTGTTACCGGCACTGCGAATTTCCAGACGCGGCTGTTTCTTTTCGTCGGGCGAGTCTTTCACGACCATGCGCGACTGACCGGTCACTTCGTCGACTTCTTCATCGAACGTCACGCCTTCCTTCAAGTCCTGGAACTTAACGTGTCCAGCGACTTCGGTAAGGATCGCAAACGTGAACGGGTCCCACGTCGCCAGCAGTTGATCCTGCGAGACGCGGCTGCCGTCTTCGACGAGGATGTGCGCACCGTAAACAATCTGATAACGCGCGGCTTCACGGCCACGATCGTCGATGATGATCAACGAGCCGTTGCGGTTCATCGCGATGCGCTCACCTTTGCGGCTCTTGACCGTTTGCAGATCGAGGTACTTGACCGTGCCATCCTGACGAGCCTCGTGTTTCGACGACTCTTCAAGACGCGCGGTACCGCCGATGTGGAACGTGCGCATAGTCAACTGCGTGCCCGGCTCGCCGATCGACTGCGCAGCGATAACGCCGACTGCTTCACCGATCTCGACCGGACGACCAGTCGCGAGATTGCGTCCGTAACACTTGATGCAGCAACCGCGACGCGACTCGCAGGTCAATACCGAACGAATACGCACGCGCTGCACACCCGAACGCTGAATCTCGGCAGCGAGGTCTTCGTCGATCTCCTGGTTCATCGCCACGATCACCGAGCCTTCAATTGGGTCGGTGACGTCTTCAAGAGCCGTGCGACCAACGATGCGGTCGCGCAACGACTCAATCTCCTCGCCACCTTCCACAATCGCACTGGCGGAAATTCCGCGCAGCGTGCCGCAATCTTCTTCGCTGATGATCACGTCCTGGGCGACGTCGACAAGACGGCGAGTCAGGTAACCTGAGTCGGCCGTCTTCAACGCCGTGTCAGCCAAACCTTTGCGAGCGCCGTGTGTCGAGATGAAGTACTGCAACACGTTGAGGCCCTCGCGGAAGTTTGCCTGGATCGGCGTCTCGATAATTTCCCCCGACGGGCGAGCCATCAGACCACGCATACCAGCCAACTGGCGAATCTGTTGTGCGCTACCACGAGCGCCGGAGTCACTCATCACGAGGATCGGGTTGAGCTCACCGGTCGAACGCTCACGCTCGTCCATCGACTTGAACATCTCCTTGGCGACTTTATCAGTCACCTCGGACCAGATCGCGATCACCTTGTTGTAACGTTCACCGTTGGTGATGACGCCGTCGAGATACTGCTGCTCGACTGCGATCACGTCTTTGTCAGCCTTCTCGACCAGAGACTTCTTCGCGCCCGGTGTGACCAGGTCGTCGATGCCGATCGAGATACCCGCCTTCGTTGCGTACAAGAAGCCGAGCGTCTTGAGATCGTCTAGCATCTTGACAGTCATCTCGTGACCGAGACGAATATGCGAGTAGTTGACCAGCGACTGGAGACCTTTCTTTTTCAACGTGCCGTTGATGAACGGCAGACCCGCAGGGATTGAGTCGTTGAAGATGACGCGGCCGACAGTCGTATTGATCACACGACGCACGTCGTCCTGGACCGTCGCGCGCAGGATGTCCTGTGGATCGTGTTCCTGGACCAGGTCGATCAGATCGCCTTGAATGCGAAGTTTGATCGGCGTCTGAGTTGTTACTTCGCCGGCATCGAGGGCGAGCAGCACCTCTTCGAGTGAAGCAAACACGCGGCCCTCACCCTTCGCGCCTGAACGATCACGCGTCAGATAGTAAATACCGAGCACGATGTCCTGTGACGGCACCGCGATCGGCTGACCACTCGCAGGACTTAGGATGTTGTTGCTCGAAAGCATCAATACCGCCGCTTCGATCTGCGCTTCCGGACTCAGCGGAATGTGGACCGCCATCTGGTCGCCGTCGAAGTCGGCGTTGAATGCCGTGCAAACGAGCGGGTGAATCTTGATGGCTTTACCTTCGACAAGCACCGGCTCAAATGCCTGGATGCCGAGACGGTGCAGAGTCGGAGCGCGATTCAGAAGCACCGGATGCTCGCGAATCACCTCTTCGAGAATGTCCCAAACAACAGGCTCCTGCCGTTCGACCATCTCGCGCGCCTGCTTGATGGTCGCAGCGTGACCCTGCTTTTCGAGCTGGTTGTAAATGAACGGCTTGAACAGTTCGAGCGCCATCTTCTTCGGCAAGCCACACTGATGCAGTTTCAACTCCGGACCAACCACGATCACGGAACGGCCGGAGTAGTCGACACGTTTGCCGAGCAGGTTCTGACGGAAACGTCCCTGCTTGCCTTTCAACGTTCCACTCAACGACTTGAGGGGACGATTGTTGACGCCGCGCAGCACACGTCCACGACGACCGTTGTCAAACAACGCGTCAACCGCTTCCTGAAGCATGCGCTTTTCGTTGCGCACGATCACTTCGGGCGCACGCAACTCCATCAATTTCTTCAGACGATTGTTGCGATTGATGACGCGACGATAGAGATCGTTGAGATCGGAAGTTGCGAAGCGTCCACCATCCAACGGAACGAGCGGGCGCAACTCAGGTGGAATCACCGGAATCACGTCGAGAATCATCCAGTCAGGCCGATTGCCGGATTTCAAGAAGCTCGTTGCAACTTTCAGTCGCTTGGAATACTTCAGCTTCTTCTGTTGCGACGTCTCTTCTTTCATCCGCTTGCGCAGTTCCGTGGCCAACTCTTCAACGTCGACCATCGCGAGTAGTTCTTTGATCGCTTCCGCGCCCATCTTGGCGACGAACTGCGCCGGATAATCGCGCACGAGCTCGCGGTAACGCTCGTCGCTCAGCAACTCACGCTCTTTCAATCCCGGCACATCGCCCGGATCGATTACGATGTAAGACTCGAAATAGAGGACCTTCTCCAACTCGCGCAATGGAATGTCGAGCAGATGCCCGATGCGGCTGGGCAGTCCTTTAAAGAACCAGACGTGCGAACACGGACTGGCAAGATCGATGTGGCCCAATCGTTCGCGGCGCACTTTCGCTTGAGTCACTTCCACTCCGCACTTGTCGCAGATCACGCCGCGGTGCTTCATGCGTTTGTATTTTCCGCAGAGGCATTCCCAATCGGCGACAGGACCAAAAATACGAGCGCAGAAAAGTCCATCGCGCTCCGGTTTGAAGGTGCGATAGTTGATTGTTTCTGGCTTGGTCACCTCACCATGCGACCATTGCCGGATCTTTTCCGGTGACGCAAGTGAGATACGAATAGCTTCGAAATCGGGAGCTAGTTGCGTCTTTTCTTGTTGGAATCGAAACACTTTAATTTCTCCATTTTATTGCCATCCACAGATTACACAGATTAATCTGCGTAATCTGTGGATAACCAGTCTTACGCCTCCACGGCGCTGGTAACAATCGCTTCGCCCACACCGTCCTGCTGTCCGGCGCCGTCGCCCGCAACCTTCTTGTTGATCAACTCAACGTCGAGACAGAGCGACTGTAGTTCACGCACGAGCACGTTGAACGACTCCGGTAGACCTGGATCGAAGTCGGCCTCGCCTTTCACGATCGCCTCGTAAATCTTCGAGCGACCTGCGACGTCGTCCGACTTGGCAGTCAACAGCTCCTGAAGAATGTGCGCGGCGCCATAAGCCTCGAGCGCCCACACTTCCATCTCTCCAAATCGCTGTCCGCCAAACTGCGCCTTGCCGCCCAGCGGCTGCTGCGTGATCAAGCTGTATGGTCCAATCGAACGAGCGTGGATCTTGTCGTCGACCAGGTGCGACAGTTTCAGCATGTAGATGTAGCCGACCGTCACCTTCTGCTCGAATGGTTCACCACTCAAACCGTCGTACAGCACGGCCTTGCCCGACTCGTTCACGATTTCAGGCAGTCCGAGATCGCTCGCCCGACTTCCGGCAAGGTGCAACTTCTTCTTGATCTCAGCTTCCGTCGCGCCGTCGAAAACAGGTGTGGCGAAGTGCAATCCCAGCACACGCGCGGCCCAGCCGAGGTGCGTCTCGAGGATCTGGCCCACGTTCATGCGCGAAGGCACGCCCAACGGGTTCAGAACGATCTCGACCGGCGTACCATCGGGTAAGTACGGCATGTCTTCTTCGGGAAGGATGCGCGCGATCACGCCCTTGTTTCCATGACGACCAGCCATCTTGTCGCCGACTGAAAGCTTGCGCTTCATCGCGATGAAGACTTTCACCATCTTGATCACGCCTGGTGAAAGCTCGTCACCTTGTCGCAGCTTCGCGATCTTCTCCTCGTAGATGTCGGAAAGGATCTTGATCTGGCGTTCGGTGCGATCTTCGTACTCCTTGATCTCAGAGCCGATATCCAGACGCGAAGAAGCAAGTTGCACTTTGCGCAGCGCCTTCGGCTCGACCGCCTTCAGCATCTCGCGCGTGATCGGGATGTTCTTTTCAATTAATACTTCGCGATTTGCAACGAGATCTGCTGACAGCTTGCGGCCTTCGAGCAACTCATAGATTCGTTCGTCGCGCTGCTCGCGAAGAATACGAATCTCGTCCTCGAGGTCGCGTCGTAGACGATCTTCTTCGTCCTGCTCGATCGCGAGTGAACGCTGATCTTTCTCCTGGCCCTTGCGGGTGAAGACCTGCACGTCCACGACAGTGCCGTCGATTCCCGGCGGGCTGACGAGCGAAGCATCCTTCACGTCGCCGGCTTTTTCACCGAAGATCGCGCGCAGCAGTTTCTCTTCGGCGGTTAGTTGCGTCTCGCCTTTCGGCGTTACTTTTCCGACCAGAATCGATCCCGGCTTCACCTGCGCGCCGATGCGAATGATGCCGCTCTCGTCGAGATCGCGAAGCATGTTCTCACCGACGTTTGGAATGTCGCGTGTGATCTCTTCCGGACCGAGCTTCGTGTCGCGCGCTTCGATTTCGAGCTCTTCGATGTGAATCGAGGTGTAGTAGTCCTCTTTCACGAGTCGCTCGGAAACGAGGATCGCGTCTTCGAAGTTGTAACCGCGCCACGGCATGAATGCGACCAGCACGTTACGCCCGAGCGCCAGCTCGCCGCGGTCCGTGCATGGACCATCGGCGATAACCTGACCCTTCTGAACGCGCTCACCGACGTGCACGATCGGACGCTGATTGATACAGGTGTTCTGGTTCGAACGCTTGAACTTGATCAGCGTGTAAATGTCGGCAGTCACTTCACGCGAGATCGTGCCGTCAACGTTGTGATCGGCTTTGACGATGATGCGCTCGGAGTCGACGTAGTCGACGACGCCATCGCGTTTGGCAACCACCACCGCGCCGGAGTCACGCGCTGTCACTTTCTCCATGCCGGTGCCGATGTACGGTGCTTCCGCTCGCAACAACGGCACTGACTGGCGTTGCATGTTCGAACCCATCAACGCGCGGTTCGCGTCGTCGTTCTCGAGGAACGGAATCAACGACGCAGCAACGGACACGAGCTGTTTCGGCGAAACGTCGACATACTCGATATCTTTGCGCAGCGCGAGGATGAACTCGCCCGCTTTACGCGCGGCGTTGCGTTCGTTGATGATGTAGCCGTTCTCGTCAAGCTCGATGTTGGCCTGACCGACAACGTGCTTGTCTTCTTCCCACGCCGTCAGATAGAACGGCCACGGCTCAGACTCGGCTTTACGACCGTCACCAGGAATTTTCTTGTTGGCTTTTTCGACCTCTTCCTGCGGCACGTGATCGCCAGGCTTGAACTTCGTGTCGCCGCCATTGATAACGCGCACGTATTCAACGACGCGGCCGTCGCTCACTTTGCGATACGGCGCTTCGATGAAACCAAACTCGTTGATGCGCGCGAAGCACGATAGACTCGAGATCAATCCGATGTTCGGACCTTCAGGCGTCTCAATCGGACAGATACGTCCGTAGTGCGTCGGGTGTACGTCACGCACTTCGAATCCGGCACGCTCACGCGATAGACCACCTGGTCCAAGTGCCGACAGGCGGCGCTTGTGCGTGATCTCCGAGAGCGGATTCGTCTGGTCCATAAACTGCGACAACTGGCTCGAGCCGAAGAACTCGCGCACCGCCGCCGTCACCGGCTTCGCGTTGATCAGATCGCGCGGCATCGTCGTCTGCATTTCCTGATGGATGGACATCTTCTCCTTGATGGCCCGCTCCATTCGCTCCAGACCGATGCGGAACTGGTTCTCGAGCAGTTCACCAACTGCGCGCACGCGTCGATTGCCGAGGTGATCGATGTCGTCCGCCTGATACTCCGACGGGTTCTTGCGCATCTTCAGCACGTATCCGACCACTTCGTAGAAGTCGTGTGCTGAGAGAAGTGGATCGTCGATGCGATCGCGCTCAGGCTTGCCCATCTTGATGTTGAACTTCAGACGGCCAACGCGCGAGAAGTCAAACTTTCGCGGATCGAAGAACATCGCTTCGAGCAAACGATAGGCGGTCTGCACAGTCGGCGGATCGCCCGGTCGCATCTTGCGATAGATTTCGAGCAGCGCATCGACCGGTTTCGTGATGACGTCTTTCTTGAGCGTCAATGACAGCACTGGTCCAACGTCGTCGCGCTCCGGGAAGAACACCGCAAAGCTGGTGATGCCGGCCTCGACGATCTCCTGAAGTTTCGCCGGCGTGATCTCGTTGTTGGCTTCGAGAATGACTTCGCCGCTCTCGGTATTGACGATGTCGGCAACGGCAAATGCGCCTTCCAACTGAGACGTATCGACCTCGACTTCTTTGATGTGCGACTTCCGCAACGCTTCGAGCGCTGAAGAGGCTACCTTCTTGCCACCGCGAACGATCGGATCCGGCCCGCGGCCCTTGATGTCGTGATCGACTTTCATGCCGACGAGATTGGTCGGTCCCTGCTCGGGAATCTGGACGAACAAGCGTCCATCCTGAAGACGAATCTCGTCAGTGATGTAGATCGCGCGCAGCATGTCCTCGTCGGTGAACGACGCGTTCTTCACACCGTCCTCGAGCTGAGAATCCGTGCGCAGTCCTTTGAAATCGTTCTTCTCGTTGAACCAGAGTCCGAGAGCGCGCAGAAAGATCGACGCGAGAAACTTGCGTTTACCGACGCGCACATAAAGCAGGTTCTTCTGATCGTATTCAAACTCGACCCACGAACCGCGATACGGAATGATCTTCGCGACGTAGATCGCGCCACGTTTGAAGAACACGCCTGGCGAGCGATGAAGCTGCGACACGATGACGCGCTCGGTGCCGTTGATGATGAAGGTGCCGTTGTCAGTCATCAGCGGGATTTCGCCGAAGAAGACCTCTTCTTCCTTGATGTCGCGGATCGACAAAACCTCGGTGTCGGGATCTTTGTCGAAAACCGTCAGACGGATCTTCACCTTGAGCGGAACGCTGTAGCTCATACCCCGTTCCTGGCACTCCTGCTGATCGTGCTTATGCTTCAAGCCAACAGGCTCGCCGCAGTTTTCACACAACGTCGGTCGAACAAAATTGAACGTGCCGCAACGGTGACACAGCGTGTCGCCGGCAGCGAGTGGATTGACCTTGATGGTCGCACCGCAGTTCTTGCAGTTTGATCTGAGATAGTTAAGACCTTCGAGACGTCCGCACTTGCACTGCCAGTTACCGATTTGGTACTCGACAAAATCGAGTGTGGCGGTACCGCGGAAGTCGGAGATCGGAAACACTGACTGAAAAACGGCCTGGAGACCGGTGGCCTCGCGTTCCTCCGGCAGCAGATCCATCTGGAGAAAGCGGTTATATGACTCACGCTGAATCTCAATCAGGTTTGGTATCCTGACGGCCGTCGCGATCTTGGAAAAGTCCTCGCGCTCAGGAGCCTGACTGGTGCGTCTTCCTAATCCCGTATTGATTGTTTGAAGCAGATTTGCAGACATGTGAGATTCCTTTATTAATTGCCAATTAAAGACGCCAAAGCGCGGTCAGAGCGTAAAATGCCCTGACCGCTTGTTACGCAAAAGCGGCGGATCTTTCCGTCAAATTTTTGGGGAGTAACGCCAGCGCCTCAATACTCCCTTAACTTAACCACTAACAGTTCCAGTGTCAAGCCACGAAAGAGTTATCCACAGATTACACAGATTTCACAGAAAATCTGCGCAATCTGTGGATGGATTTACTTTACTTCGACGGTAGCACCTGCGTCGGTCAACTTTTGCTTGATCGTTTCTGCCTCTTCCTTCGAAACGCCTTCCTTCACTGCTTTGGGGGCCGCCTCTACCAGATCCTTGGCCTCTTTCAAGCCAAGCGCAGTAACTTCACGAACAACCTTGATCACGTTGATCTTGTTGCCGCCGATCGCCTGCAGGATCACGTCAAACTCTGTCTTTTCTTCCGCCGGAGCCGCAGCCTCGCCACCACCGGCTGCCGCCACTGGGGCTGCGACCGCCGCCGCTGCTGCTGAAACGCCGAAGGTCTCTTCCAGATCCTTCACCAACTGTGAAGCTTCCAGCAGAGTCATGCTCTTCAAAAACTCGATTACGTCTTCGCGTGTTGCTGCCATGATAACCTTTCTATCCTCCTCAAAATCCTTATGCGGTCTTCTGCTCACCAATCTGTTTAATAACGACTGCCAGATTGCGCGGTACGGCGGAAATCACCGTGACCAGACGCTGCGCCTGACAGTTGATCAGGAACATCACCTTTGAAATCAGTTCTTCCTTCGAGGGCAAGCTGGCAATCGCTTCCACTTCCGGAAGTGCGACCACCTTTCCCTCAACGATTCCGGCCTTAAACGTAAAAATGTCCGGATTGGCCTTCGTAAACTTCGAAATCGCCTTTGATAAAGCCACCGGATCACCTTTGCTCAACGCCACCGCCGTAACACCTTTAAAGTGTTCTGCAGCGGGTTCGAGCGCAGTGCCTTCGGAGGCTTTCCGCGCCAGGGTGTTTTTCACTACTTCGTAGGAGACACCAGCTTCGCGCAGTTGATTGCGCAGCTCCTGGTCCTTGGCGACGGTCATTTTCTGAAAGCCAACCAGCATCGCGGCGTTGGCGTTCTTAAATTGTTCGGTGAGTGCCTCGAGGTCTTTCTGTTTCTGTGCTTTTGTCTTCATTGTTAGCTACCCACCTCTATTTCGCGTAAGCCGCTTCGTCCAATAAAACTCCCGGACTCATCGTGGCAGCGAGATTTACTTTTTTCACGTATTTGCCCTTCGCAGTCGCAGGCTTCGCCTTCACAACGGCGTCTAGCAGGGCTCTTGTGTTGTCGCGCAGCTTGTCGGGTTCGAATGAGACCTTGCCGACACCAACGTGAATCACGCCGGTCTTATCGACGCGATACTCAACCTTACCGGCTTTTGTCTCACGAACTGCGGTGGTCACGTCGAAAGTGACCGTGCCTGTTTTCGGATTCGGCATCAGACCGCGAGGGCCCAGTATCTTTCCGAGGCCGCCGACGAGACGCATCATGTCGGGCGTAGCAATGACGGCGTCGAACTCGGTCCAACCGCCTTTGATTCGATTGACGATATCTTCGCCGCCGACGATATCAGCGCCCGCCTCTTCTGCTTCACGGATCTTGTCGCCCTGGGCGATTACGAGCACCGTCTTTGATTTACCCAGGCCGTGTGGCAAAACGAGAGTGCCGCGCACGAGTTGATCCGCCTTGCGTGGATCGACTCCGAGCCAAACTGTTAATTCGACTGTTTCGTCAAACTTCGCGAACGCGATCTCTTTGATCTTTGCGATGGCTGTGTCGAGGTTATATTTGCGTCCGGGCTCGATCTTCTCGAGCGCGGAGCGATACTTCTTTCCGTGTCGCTTCATTTCAAAGCTCCGAGGTTCGAGCGGGCTTTCAAACCCTCCCTCTCAATAGGTCCAAGTGGTCCTATAGGACCTATATCTTTTATTCCACCGTAAGGCCCATCTGCCGGGCCGTACCTTCAATCGTTCTGATGGCCGATTCCAAACTGGTCGTATTCAGATCTGGCAGCTTCGTTCTGGCAATCTCTTCAATCTTCGCCTTTGAGATTGTGCCCACCTTCTCGCGATTCGGCTTTCCCGATCCCTTTGGAACTGCAGCAGCCTTCTTCAACAAATCGGCCGCCGGCGGCGTCTTCGTTTCAAACGTAAACGAGCGATCTGCGTAAACGGTGATCACCACCGGTATTTTCAGATCCGGATCCATCTGCGCGGTCTTCGCGTTGAAGGCTTTGCAGAACTCCATGATGTTTACGCCGTGCTGACCCAACGCTGGACCAATCGGCGGCGCCGGATTGGCTTTACCAGCCGGAACCTGCAACTTTATGTAACCTGTAATCTTCTTTGCCATATGCTTTTGGTATAGATCCTATAGGACCTATTCTTCTTCCGCGAAGGTGACCTTCTCCACGTCCAAAAAGTTCAATTCCACGGGTGTCGATCTGCCGAAGATCGTCACCGTCACCTTCAACGTCGATTTATCGTCGTTAACCTCTTCAACTTTTCCAGTGAAACTCTGAAACGGTCCCGACTTAATGCGCACCGTCTCACCCTGCGCATAGGAAAACTTCGGCTTCGGTTTCTCTGCTGCTTCTGCCTGCTGGTTCACAATCTGATCGACTTCCTGTGGCGTCAGCGGCGTCGGATTGTGACCGCCAACAAAACCCGTAACTTTCGGAGTCGACTTGATCATGTGGAAAACGTTGTCGGGGATATGACCGCGCTCGTCGCAATCGATTTGCACCAGTACGTAACCCGGATAAAACATGCGCGCCGACTCGATCCGCTTATTGCCGCGCATTTCGACGACAGTTTCCGTGGGCACAAGCACCTCAGTGATCTCGTTTTGGAGATCGGTGTCGCGAATACGCGCCTTCAGGCTGTCGCGCACTTTTTTCTCGTGTCCCGAGTACGTATGGAGGATAAACCACTGCAACATTAGAAAACTCTTTCTCAAGGCCTATTCTCAGGCCAGACCCAACCACCTTGCTATTTTTTCAATCAACCAATCCAATCCGACAATCAAACGCGATAACCCCTGATCGATTGCAAACAGATAGACGGCGAAAAAGATAACCGCGATGAGCGTAATGATGGTCGTGTTCTGCACTTCAGTCAGACCGGGCCACGAAACCCGCTTCATCTCAGCCCGCACGTCGTGCAGAAACTGAACTAAACGTCCCGGGCCTGACGGTGCGGCGTGTCCGCGTTCGCGCCTCGCAACCTTGCGCTCGGGTCCCTCACTAAAGCGCGCCGCTCTTGGCGCAACGATTGGCGCCTCTGGGTTATCTGTTTCAGCCATAAAAATTCGACCAACTTCAAATGGCAGGGGTACCAGGATTCGAACCCGGACTTTCGGTTTTGGAGACCGACGTGCTAACCGTTGACACTATACCCCTCTAATCATTGCCGATTGCCAATTGCCGATTGTCAATTTGCACTGTCGGTCTCCGCTATTAAATCGGCAATCGGAAATCCGAAATTGGCAATGTGATTACTTCGTCTCTTTATGACCAGTGTGTTTGCGGCAACGGCGACAGAACTTGCTGAATTCCAACCGGTCGGGTGTGGTCTTCTTATTCTTGGTCGTCACGTAGTTGCGGCTCTTGCATTCATTACACTGAAGCACAATGTTATCGCGTGGCATAAGTCATTTCCTATTTCCAATTGCCGATTGCCGATTGCCGATTTGTCGCCCGCCGCCTGCCTCTTCAAATTGGCAATTGGCAATCGGCAATTGCCAATGCTCCTATTCAACAACCTCCGAAACCGTGCCGGCTCCAACCGTGCGGCCACCTTCGCGAATCGCGAAGCGCAGCCCCTTCTCCATCGCGATGGGCGCGATCAACTCGATCTCCATCGCCACGTTGTCGCCAGGCATCACCATCTCCACACCTTCCGGCAAGTGCGCCACTCCCGTCACGTCCGTGGTGCGGAAGTAGAACTGCGGCCGGTAGCCGGTAAAGAACGGCGTGTGCCGCCCTCCTTCTTCCTTCGTCAGCACGTAAGCCTCG